>CAZGYC010000199.1:0-4346 GCA_964530015.1 uncultured Limnohabitans sp.
AACACCCGCCATCGGTCACGCTCCCAGAATCGTTTTGATCTGGGTGAGCTCTTCGATGCTGAATTTGGTGTTTTGAACGGCGGAGACGTTGTCGTCCAACTGTTCCGGCCTGGAAACGCCGACCAATACCGAGGTGATTCGCGGATCCTTCAACAGCCAGGAAATTGCCATCTGAGCCAAGGTCTGGCCTCTTTGCAGGGCTATACTGTTTAATTTCCCGATGATTTCCAGTTTTTCCGGGGCGATTTGGGCAGTCTTCAGATAGCGTCCGTCTTTGGCGGCGCGGGAGTCGGCGGGTATTCCCTTTAGGTATTTGTCTGTGAGCAATCCCTGTTCGAGCGGGGAGAAGGCGATGCTTCCGATGCCGTTTTCTCCCAAGACATCCATCAGGCCTTTTTCCACCCAGCGGTCGAGCATACTGTAGCGCGGCTGATGGATCAGAAGCGGTGTCCCCATTGATTTTAGGATCTGGTAGGCCTTTGCGGTGTCTTCGGCTTTGTATTGCGATATCCCCACATAGAGTGCTTTTCCCTGGCGAACCAATTGATCCAGGGCTCCCATGGTTTCTTCCAAGGGTGTGTTGGGGTCGGGGCGGTGGTGGTAGAAAACATCCACATAGTCCAAGCCCATCCGCTTCAGGCTTTGGTCGCAGCTTGCGATCAGGTATTTTCTGGAACCGAAATTCCCATACGGCCCCGGCCACATGTCCCATCCGGCTTTGGAGGAGATGAGCAATTCATCGCGGTGGGGAAGAAAGTCCTTTTGAAAGATCCGGCCGAAATTTTCCTCTGCCGAACCGTAAGGAGGACCATAGTTGTTTGCCAGGTCAAAATGGCAGATACCGAGGTCAAATGCCCGTCTCAGGATCTTTCTCCCCAGCGTCAGGTCGGCATTGTGGCCGAAGTTGTGCCAAAGGCCGAGACTGATTTCGGGGAGCATGAGTCCGCTCTTTCCACAGTAGCGGTAGTTCATCCGGGTATAGCGATCCGTGGCGGCTTGGTAGGTTGGCAGGGGACTGTGGTCGTTGATTTGCATAGGTCAATGGGATTGATTTTGGTTAGGCAAACCAAAATAAAGCAAGGATCGATGATATCAAACCAATTCCCAAAAGGAGTAGAAAGCTTTTCCAAACATAGCTGATCCAGGCGTTGTAAGCCACTCCGGCAGCGGCTATTACTGCCATCATCCCGCCGTTGTTGGGGATGATCAGATCCATCAGCCCGGCGGGATACTGGTAGGTCAAGACTGCGATCTGGCGTGACACACCCAACAAATCCGAGAGTGGACCGGCAAGGGGAATTGTCAATACGGCGTGCCCGGAGGTACTGGGTACCACACCGTGGACAAGTCCCTGGGTGACAAAAATCCCGATTGTGGCAAGTGCCGTGGGAAGGGATTCCAGGGGGGAAAACATGGCCTGGATCAGGGTGTCTATGACCTGGGCTTTTTCCAAAACCAAATAGACACTTCTGGCAAGCCCGATGAGAACGCCTGCGAAAACCAATTCCGCAAACCCCTGGGCATAGGCTTTGGCAGTCCCGTTTACTCCCAGCTTCCCGATCAGGCCGCAGGAAATCCCAATGACAAAAAACAGCGCGGACATCTCATTGTATCCCCAGTCTTTTTGGATGATTCCCCAGGGCATGATGACGATCCCCGCACCGGTCAAGAGCAGGATCAGGCGATGTGATCCCGGGATTGTCACCGGTTTCAATTCGGCTTTCCCGAGGCCGGGAAGCCGGGACTTCCCCCACCGCAGATGAAACCCGGTCCAAATCCCAAAGGCCAAAACCATGAAAACCACCCGATAGACGAAGCCTTGGGAAAAATCCACTTCGGCGATTTTCTGCGCGAGCAGGGATCCAAAGGGATTGATTGGGGAAAAAGACGCACCGACCAATGCAGATCCCAGGGAAAGGGAGATGATCGCCCGAAGGTCGTAATTGATTTTTCCGGACAATAAAACCAGGACGGGTACCATGGCGATGATCTCCTCCTGCATCCCAAAACTTGCCCCTCCGAGAAAGAAAAAACCGCTAAAAATCACCAACAGGATGGATTGGGTGTTTCTGAAGCGATAGACCAAGGCTTGGATTCCGGTCTGGAGTGCGCCTGTTTTTTCCACGACATAAAATGCCCCGCCGATCAGCAGCACCAAAACGATGATATCCGCACCCAGGATGATCCCCTCGGGTATGGCCAGGAGGACATCGTACAGGGCGATGTCCCGGTCTTCGGTCAGCTTGAAGCTTCCGGGGACGACGATTTCGCGGCCCGTTTCCGCATCCAGTATCCGATCAAAACTTCCCGAAGGGATGACAAAAGTGGATAGGGCCGCCAGCGCCAGGATCCCCAGCAAAATGACCATCGGATGTGGAAATGAATAGTTCATTGGTGTTTACCGGGTGATGATGGTTAGAATTTTGCTGGGGATCGCCTTTCGGAAGTCCTGTTTGTCCTGCGAGTTGGAAAGCAGGAAAAGGCCGATTTCCAAGTCTGGCGAATAAAGGAGGATGGAACTGAAGCCTCCCTGCTCCCCAAAATGGCCGATAAATTCGGTGTTGTTGAGGATGATTTTTTGAAATCCTGCCGGTGTCCCCGATTTGTCCTGCAGCCAGTTGAGTTCATCGCCAAAAGCCCCCATACTCCCTCGACAGAGATGGAGCAAGGCTTTGGAAAGATCCTCGGGGGAGAGGATCAGTCCCGAAGAAGGGGAGGGGTAGCGTTCAAATTTCAGACCCGTGGATTGGATTCTTTTCCAAAGAAAGGTCTGCTTGTACCCCTGGAATGAACCGGAAGGCTTTTCGGCGGCGAAGTGACTTTTCCCCATTCCTGCCGCCGTCAGGGTATTCGCTTCGATCAGCTCGTCAAACGGTTCCTTGGAGCAAACCTCCAACAAGTATCCGATCAGGTCAAAATTGACGTCGGCATAGTGGTAGGCCTTATTTTCCCGATCCGGTGATCTCAGATGTCGGGGCAGCAAGCTGAGTTGGCGTTTCTCTTCGCGGATGAGCAGGTTTTTAAAACTGCGGGTGTCAGACAGTCCGGAAGTGTGCTGCAACAGGTCCCGAAGGGAAATGTCATCGAATTCGCCCGGAAGTCTTTTGTTTGTTGGCAGGATGGAATTGAATGCGGTGTCTATGGAGATCCCTTTTTTCAGGGAAAAATTTGCCAGGCTCAATGCGGTGAAGATCTTTGAAACCGAGGCCACCGGGAGTTGGCTTTGGAGCGTGAGGCTGTCCTTGGTCTGCAGGTTTTCATAGCCAAATGCCTTCAGATAGGTGATCTTTTCGTCCTCAACGATTCCCAGGGCGATGCCGGGAATCAAGAATTCACCCAGGCTCCGAATCAGGATGGAGTCGATTTTTGCGCCTCTCGAATCGGGGTGGGAAACTGGCGCCAGCCTGACCCTGGGATAGCTGCGCCACCATTCCCAACCCAGAAAAAGCAGGAGCCAAAAAGCAACGCCCAAAATGGAATATTTGATTTTCCATTTCATGCCTGGGCTGACAGATTTTTGGACGCTGAATCGTTGGTTTCGGCAACTGGTTGTTTCATGTGTTTGGACGGCCGTGATGCTTTTTTTTGGGTAGCGGAATCCTGGTTTTGGGAAATTCGGTGAAAGAGTTGTATTCCCTGCCAATCAGTTTCTTAATGTAAAAAGAAAAAAACCAAAAGCACTGAAAAAAGGAGTCCGGGTTTGGCAAAGCTGTCCAAACGCCGCTTTAGGACTGGAGAAGCATTTCCTCCAGGATTTTTATTCCTTGGGTGGCTTTTTCCTGAATGACCGTCACTTCTCTCCCCAGTTGAAAATCGGGTACCTGGGGGTCGATCAGGAATTTTTTTGCGCCTCTTGGGACATAGTCAATCAGACTGGCAGCAGGATAAACCTGCATGGAAGTCCCCAGTACAAGGAAGATATCCGCCTTTTCCGCAATCTTCATCGCCGGAACCATCATCGGGACAGCCTCCCCAAACCACACGATAAAGGGACGAAGCTGACTTCCCTTTTCGCACTTGTCCCCGGCCTTGATTTCCCAATGGTCCAGGGGATAAACGAGTCTGGGATCCAGGGAGCTTTGGGCTTTGGAAAGCTCCCCGTGCAGGTGGAGGACATGGCTGGATCCGGCACGCTCGTGAAGATCATCGACGTTCTGGGTAATAATTTGGACATCAAAGTGATTTTCCAGTCGTGCCAGGGTCAGATGGGCGGCATTCGGCTGGCATTCGCGTGCCTGCTTCCTGCGCTGGTTATAAAAATCCAGCACCAAATCCCGGTTTTTTCGCCAGCCATCCGGCGAAGCCACTTCCATGATGTCATGGTTTTCCCACAGCCCGTTGCTGTC
>CAZGYC010000200.1:0-4345 GCA_964530015.1 uncultured Limnohabitans sp.
AAGCGAGTTCGGGACAGGCAGCTCCACCCGCCACTCCGATTTTGAATTGGTTCCGGTCTGTGCGGACACAGACCGGGGTGGGGGCGTGCGATTCCTCTCTACCTATTCGACTGTTTTACAGTCAATTCAGAAACTTTTACCTGAGATTCAATTTCAGGCCTCCATTTGTCCTGGCTTGACATGGTATCGCATAACTTTTCGTGAAAATAAACCTGATACCACGTTTTGTTATGAAACTCCCCCACATGTTTGAAAACTTTTTCGGAATGTATCATGAGTTTTAAAATAAACTCTTCTTTAGGGGGCCGATGACTGTTGATCACCTTGCTTAAGAACACAGGCGTAATATTCATGTCCTTTGCAAACTCACTTCGCCTCGAATAGATTGCATCCACATACGTTTCCAAAAAATGGGCAAAATGATTTCGATTGGCATGGACAGGCTCTTTCAGATAGTCTTCCATTTTCAATTTCAGTTGCAGGAGTTTCGCACGGAGGATTTGTTCTCTCGGTAGATTCTCCATTCTCTCCAAACGGGCTTTCATCAGTGCGACAGAGTCGTGCTCCCTTTCCTTGGTTGTTATGTATCTTGAATCAACCCCATACTCGGCATCGACAGGAATGCTGTTTTGTTTGTCAATCATGGTCGTATTCATTAATCAGGTTTACTATTTCGGGAATTTCCAAACTCAACGTCAAACCAGTAACATGCATCTTGTACTTGTCAATGTAGTGCTGGGCTATCGAACTTTTGGGTCTAAGGGAAAGACAAGCCAGCTCTCCGAAATCAGCGACTGCAAGTTTGGCAATGTAGGCAATTAAGTTTCCGGCCACCTTTTCAAAGACTTTCCCTTTTCCGGAATTCTCCTTGGATACGGTAAGCAGCCTTATGTGTATCCTCCACTCTGCGGGAATCCTTTCTATCGAAACCAAGCCCAATATGTCGTTCTGTCCTTTGACGACCAATTTGTACACCTCTTCCTTTCTTTCTTTTTTCCAATCAAAAAAATACCTGGTCTTGGACAAGGATTGGTAGTCTGTATTTGCAACAGGCAAAACTTCTATTGGGCAAATTTTCCCTGTCAGAACTTCGACAATATCCATAACGCAATTGTACAAAAAAAGTTTCCTAAAAACGGAATCTATCCGCTCAATATTTCCATTCTATGGAAAGTACAACTCTGTCCGTGGGCATAAGTTCCACCGTTTCTGCCTGCTTTTGCATCAAGCCTGTTGCATGGGTACGGGAAATCCATTGACCAACTGACATACCAAACGTGTTGGCTTCCGATTCATTTTCAATTACCCCGAGTTCGGGGCAATTGAAAATGGAATGTTGATTTTATCCCATCCGTGGCCGATGGCTATCCTGCGGGAGACGGGTCTGTCGTCAACAAACAGTTCCCCACAGGCCACTTCCATTTGGAGAGGCTGGGCATTCCGGTCTGTGCGGACACAGACCGGGGCGGAGTAAAACAAAAAGACCTTCCAGTCCTGCATGTACGGGACTGGAAGGTCTGCCTGCCGCTCTATTCCAAGATCGCTTCGGTCGCGAATGAATCCGAACCCAACGACAAAGTAAAGGCCGCTCCCTCGCGATGACGGGAATGCGACGAAGCGGGAAGTAAAAGTTTCGGTCTGTGCAGGCACAGACCGGGGCGGAAAGCCGGACAACCTGAACATACGCAAATCCCCCTCCGGGAGGCGGATCGGCCTGTCTGCCGTTTGTTGTACGGGGGTTTGTGGCTCAGTTGCCATTCAACTAGTTGGGTTTGCCAATTCATATATCCCATACCAATAGAAAAATGCTTCGGGATTGGATTTTTTGAGCTTGTTCAATTTATTGTTCAGGGGTTCGGCTATCAACCAATCTTTGATTTGGGTTGGGCCTTTGTATTTTCCAACCGTTGGAGCATCGTGTTTTATCAGAACCGAAAGGTAGGCTGCTTTTGAAGCGTGGGTAATCGCCTTTTCAATATGATAGCTTTCCGAAAAAATAAAACCGCCAATCCGTTGAATGCCGTTTTGCAGTTCTTCAAAATTGCCTTTGCCGTCTGTACCTCTTGTTACCAAGCAGAGGGATGTCTGGTAGATGTCTTCCAAAACATCGTTTTCTGCCGAAACTTCGGGATTTGAATTGCGATAGGCAATTTCCGCTTTGGCAAAACGATAGAAAGTTGCCTTGATTGTTTCAATGTCAGTGACCGCATCAAACAAATTTCCAATGTCATAGAGCTGCTTGATGATTTCCATACCCATACTGTCTTCTTTTTTGAAGTAGGGTATCCCTGTTGTGTTGGGAGCATAAGCAGTCAGCTTATCCCCCAAAATATCTTCAAGGCTTGGAACATTTACGTTTGACGGTTTGCCGGCAATTGGAATGAAATCGGACTGAATGGGTAGCGAAACAATTTTTGAATAATTCACCTCTTCAAAAAGAATATCCAGCAAAACATATTCTTCATCTTTTTTGGTCTTGTGCAAAGGCGTGTAGAAAAACTTGTAATGTTCTTTTTTGATTTTTGATTGCCTGCTCCTGTATTGCAATTCCCATTTCAAAAAGCCCTGTTCTTTGACTACACTGTCCAACAGTCCCCCCAAGTCCGCCGGTTCTTGCGGCAATAGGATGTCAATGTCTATGGATAGACGTTTGGCTGAATTAAAATGAAGCATCAAAGCCGTACCGCCTTTAAACACAAAAGACAAATTCTGCTTTGCCAAACCCTCCAGAAGCAACAACGCCCTGACCACTTTCTCCACGAGAATTTTATCGGCATTCCGATGTCGCTTCGACACGTGATCAAGCCACTCGCCTGACAGTTCCTTTTGGTTTATCATAAGCTGTGGATTACCCAGGACATCCTGTTTTCAAGGCATTGGTGAATACTTCCTATTTGGCAACAATTTACCAATGATGCCCTAAGTCCGTGATGGATTTCAGATATTTACCAAGGCTTTCTTTCCTTCTCCGCCTGTCTGCATAGCGCAGCATTTTGCTTTGGTTGATGGTGTATTTGGCAAAGGCTTCCTTGAAGACAGTCCGCATTTCAGCACCTTGCTGCGCGGCAAAAACCACGTCATCACAAAATATATCCACCAGCATTTTTTCAATGGTGGCTGTTTCAATACCATTGACGTTTTGTGTCGGCGCTTCGGAAACAAGTGGTTTTACGATAAATACCTCCTTTTCCCTGAACAGATATTTTTCAAGAATGTCTTTTGTCGGTTCCACGAAAACCGATTTTTTGCTCCGATAGCTGCCGGAATCTCTCAGAAAATAGAAAACGGAGTCTGTTGTCTCCCTGTCCGTTTCAACCAAACAATAAAACTGATTCGGTTGGTGGAGCATAAACTCATTTAGGGCAGAAGTATTCCAAACACACAGGTTGGCATAGGGGAATTCCGTCTTCAATTTCCGGTAAATTGATTTTGTCGGGGATGAAATTTCGGGAATGTAGTTTCTGCCTTCGCCAAGCGTAAATTTTCCCCTGCCGATTCTTTGCAAAACACCCATCTGCACCAATGAATAAATCCTCCAATTTGCGGTCGTTGGCGTTATTTCCTTTTCCGTTCGTCCCGATAGCCATCGGGAATAAAATGCAACAATGTCCTGTGTTTCAAAAACAGGCTTGTCCTTGAAATGCAGTGCTATCTTGTCAATATGCAGTTTGTCTGTTGCGATGATTTTCTGGCTTTTGTGCAAAGATACAAAAAACTATGAAATGGCAGCAAACCAAAAAAAGTGCCAATAATTGGACGATTTCCGGAGCGGGGAGTGAAAGTTCCGGTCTGTGCGGACACAGACCGGGGTGGAGGAAATATGTTGGGGATTTTTGACAACCCCCAGCTGAAGCTGGAGGGAATTGATTGTGCGGAACTGATCAATTATTTCCGGCCCACAAATTGGAATGTGGGGTTAGCCCATTCCAATGTGAAATGGCAGCAATCCAAAAAAAGCGCCAATAATTGGACGCTTTCCGGAGCGGAAAGTGAAAGTTTCGGTCTGTGCGGACACAGACCGGGGCGGAGTAAAACAAAAAGACCTTCCAGTCCTGCATGTACGGGACTGGAAGGTCTGCCTGCCGCTCTATTCCAAGATCGCTTCGGTCGCGAATGAATCCGAACCCAACGACAAAGTAAAGGCCGCTCCCTCGCGATGACGGGAATGCGACGAAGCGGGAAGTAAAAGTTCCGGTCTGTGCGGACACAGACCGGGGCGGAGATTTGAGTTTGATGAATGAATGTGGGGTTAATCCATTCCAATGTCGCTTGGCTAGGGTTTAGACCTCACAGGTGGGGTGTCAAATCTGGCCTTTTTTTGATTTTGCTTTTGCGTCCCACTTAA
>CAZGYC010000201.1:0-4345 GCA_964530015.1 uncultured Limnohabitans sp.
CCGCCCATCTCGTGGATGTCAAGTCCCGGAGCACGGTGGTCATCCCGGGTTTGGATATTGACAAAACCGGCCTTGGTAAACATCTCCGACATCTGCTCGATGTAGTCCTTGACCATCTTTTCATCATTGTCATCGTAGTCCACGCTGATCTTGAGTTGGGGGATTCCCCACTCGTCCTTTAGATTGGGATCGAGCGCAACGTAATTGCTTTCCTTGGGGATAGTCTCGCCCATCATGTGCGAACCCACGCTCCACAGGCCGTATTGATCGGGATTGAGCAGGTTGTTTTTCAGTTCCAGGCCAATGCCCTCCGAATTGCTTCGGGCACCCCTGTTGGCCGAAAATCCCGCCGCGTAGCCCCGAAGAAAGTCCGTCTCCTGTTTGTACACATTTCGGAACCTCGGGAAATAGCCACTGGTGGGACGGCCTCCGGAAGTGGTGTATTCGGAGTGGCCTTCGTATTGGGCGGATACACCCGCCCGATAGTTATGGAATGCCACATATTTGCCCAGCAGCCCACTGTCATTGCCCAGCCCATTGGGAAAGCGGGGGGAGGTGGAGTTGAGCAGCACCAGATTGGTGTTGATGGCCGCCGCATTCAGGAAGATCACATCGGCATAAAACTCCTCTGCCTCTTTGGTCAGCCTGTCCACGATGCGGACACCCGTTGCTTTTCCCTTTTCCTCGTCATAGATAATCGAATGGACCACGGCATCCGGTCTCAGCGTCAGGTTTCCCGTTTTCAATGCCCAGGGAATGGTGGATGAGTTGGAGCTGAAATAACCTCCAAAAGGACAGCCACGCTGGCAAAGGTTTCTGTTTTGGCAGAGGGTTCGCCCTTGTGGTGCATAGTACTCGGCATTGCCGTGGATGTGTGCGCATCGAGCCGAGATCATGTGTCGATCCCCTCCGTATTGCTTCTTGAGTTGCTCCGCAAAATATTTTTCGACCACATTCAGCTCATACCCGGGTAGGAATTCTCCATCCGGGAGCGTGTCTATGCCGTCTCTAAATCCGGAAACTCCGGCAAATTTTTCGACATGGCTGTACCACTTGTCGATGTCCCTGTACCGGATCGGCCAGTCCACGGCAAAGCCGTCTCTCGCCGGTCCCTCAAAGTCAAAATCAGACCAACGCTGCACCTGTCTGGCCCAAAGCAAAGACTTTCCACCCACCTGATAGCCCCGGATCCAGTCAAAAGGCTTTTCCTGCACATAGGGATGCTCGGTGTCTTTGACAAAGAAGTGCATGGCATCCTCCCGGAACGCATAGCAACGGCTGACCACGGGGTTTTCCTCCTGGATCTTCTGGGGTATCTGGCCCCGATGCTCAAACTCGTAGGGCAGCATCGTGGTGGTGGGATAGTCTTTGCCGTGCTCCACGTTTCGTCCACGTTCCAGCATGAGGGTTTTTACGCCGAGGTCGCAAAGCTCTTTGGCCGCCCAGCCACCGCTGATCCCCGAACCGATTACAATGGCCTGATACGTTCGTTCCTGCCTGCTTCTGATATTCAAATTAGCCATTGATGCGGGTCTTTTGGATATCGGAGATCAATACAGCCCCGTTGTACTCGCCGGGAATCAGGGAATAGGGGATCACATCGGTTTGGATGTATTCCGAGGCCATGTAGCCCTGGATGGTCAGGCGTTTGGTCGAGTTGAGGAAATAGGAGATGGAAGCATTCTTTTTCCCTTCTTCGGTATCGCCGCCTTCGAGCTTCGTTCCTCCTAGAATGATTTCCTCCTTTTCCCTGGTGGCGAGTTCTTCAAATTTCTTTCCGGAGGTGTTTTTGGCATAGTCCGGAAAAGCCGCGAGGCCTGCGGTGAACTTCTGTTGGTTTTCCCGGGTAAAACAATCGTTTACCATGACCAGGATAAAGTCCGGCACCTCCAGGTCCAGGGCTCCTTTGATCTCCCCTGCGGGAATGATGGTATCTGAAATCAAGCCCAAAAGTGTTTTTTGGGAAGCGGTGACTTTGAGATTTTCGTAGGCGGCCAGGATATCCTCTTTGCTGAAATCACAGGAAGGAATCAGGACAAGTCCTCCGGAAATCAGAGCAAGATGCCGCAGGGCGATGCGTCTGTTCATGGGATGATTGTTTGGGGTCTAAGCAAATTGATCCGAGAAAGTAGCCAATTTGCTTAGATTCCGCAAAATGTTTTCTGAATTAGCGTGTAATCACCCCAAACTCCGCCACCGTTGCCTTGTTGCCGTCGGTGGTTCTCAGGGCTTTGAGCCGTACATATCGGGCAGGGACTGATTCAAATTTTACGTATTGCTCGACAGGGCTGGCAGCGATATTGGAAAACTCCCCCCGGGCCACTTCCTTCCAGGAGCTTCCGTTTTCGCTCACCTCCACCGCGTAGTCTGCGATAAACCCGCTGGGATATCTCGCCTGCATGGGATAATAGGAAATCCCCGTCAGGTCAGTCAGGGCACCCAGATCCACCTGAAGTACATTGTTTTCCGTCGTGAAATAGGATTGCGGCCTTTCGTCGATGGCATTCTTGGCTTTTTCGTCTTTGGAGGCGATCAGCCAAGCAGCTTTGGGCAGATCAAAATCCACCCGGGAAATCTCCGAAGCATGGCCGGTCTTGGTATCCACCGCAACCGCCTGCACCGTCTGCGCACGTACTACGTCAAATTCTCCGGTGTAGGGGTTCTTGCCTTTTTCGGGAGCGGATCCGTCAGCCGTATAATAAATCTCCAAGTCAGACGCTGTCGCGCTGATGCTCACCTTTCCTTCGGGAGTTCGCCTGATCTGGGGCGGGAAAAGCAAAGCCGGGGCGGAATACACGCCAATCTCAGAGATCACCGGAATATCCTTGGCATCGGTGAAGTTGACACGGATTTTTTTGGCTTTCGTATCAGGAAATCTCAGGATGCGTTTGTAGCCGATGGTGGTGCCTTCGGCTACTTTTTCCCAAGCACCGTTGACTTCTTTTTCCAGGGAAAAAGCCTTGACCCGCTGACCCAGATTGACAAATTCCTGCAATAAAAGGCGGTTGAAGGAAATTTCCTTTCCAAAATCCAATTCGACCGAAGCCTGAATCTGCCCATCCGGAGTCGTCCAGTAGGTATTGAAGTCCCCGTCCAAAAGGTTCTTGGCTTCGTATCCCTTTCCGCGATCTGCGCTGGATTTTGCCGAAGCGGCTTTTGCGAGATTCACGGCAAAATCTTCTTTTACTTTCGCCGCCATCTTCAGGATAGCCTCCTCGTCTTTTTCATGGATCAAGCCTCGGGTATCCACGGGGAAATTGATCAGCAGGGAGCTGTTTTGGCCGATGCTTTTGTAATAGATCTCCATGAGATCCGGCAAAGTCCGCACTTTGTGGTCCTCGTAGGCATGGTAATACCATCCCGGACGGATGCTGACGTCCGACTCGGCAGGAACCCAATGGGTTCCGTTTTCCTGGCCGGTGGCCCACTTGTCGAAGTCCGGCATTCCGGCATAGGTGGAGTCCCGCATCAGGTTGGACCAGGTGG
This sequence comes from uncultured Limnohabitans sp., assembly GCA_964530015.1. Classification (GTDB taxonomy): domain Bacteria; phylum Bacteroidota; class Bacteroidia; order Cytophagales; family Cyclobacteriaceae; genus Algoriphagus. The sequence goes on from CAZGYC010000201.1 coordinate 3,487, forward strand.
TCTCGTAGGCAAAGCCGTGCTCATTGCCCACCCAGCGTACGTCAGGTCCCGCATCGCTGAAAAGCATCGCTCCAGGCTGGAGCTTCCTCACCAGATCAATCGTGGTCGGCCAGTCGTAATAGCTGAACTTGTCCACTTTACGATCCTCGTTAGCCCCGCCGTACCAGCCAGTGCCGCCATTGGCCCCGTCAAACCAGACCTCATAGATCTCCCCGTAATTCGTCAGCAACTCGGTGAGCTGATTGCGCATGTAGGTGATGTATTCCGGCCTGCCGTAGTCCGGGTGATTCCGGTCCCAGGGGGAATAGTAGATCCCCACTTTCAGCCCTTCGGCCCGGCAGGCATCCGCAAATTCCTTGATCAGATCTCCCTTTCCATCGCGCCAGGGGCTGTTTTTCACGGAATGTTCGGTGTATTCAGAGGGCCAAAGCACAAAACCGTCGTGGTGCTTGGCGGTGATGATGAGCCCTTTCATCCCGGCCCCCTTGGCTACACGGGCCCATTGCTTGGCATCCAGTTCGGTGGGGTTGAACTGCTCCGGTTTCTCGTCGCCGAAGCCCCATTCCCGGTCGGAGAAGGTATTCATGTTGAAGTGGACGAAGCCGTAAAACTGCAGATCCTGCCAGGCAATCTGCCGCTCATCCGGTACTGGCAAAACAGGTGCGGGAGGTGCGGCTTTCTCCTGGCAATAACTCAGTCCAAGGGCCAAAAACGGCCAAACATACTTTTTCATAACGGGTAGATTTCGGCTTGATATTACCGATTTTTGGGAGGATTATAAAGAAAAATTATAGAAAGTATCGGATAGTTTCTAAAAAATATAAAATAAGAATCTGTTTATATGCTTTTCTGCCAGTAA
>CAZGYC010000202.1:0-4309 GCA_964530015.1 uncultured Limnohabitans sp.
CGGTTTTTTGGACTTAGGTGGAAAGAATGTTTGCGACCCTGAGGTCTTCTTCATCCACTGCTTTGTCATCCACAATCGCCTTGACGATCGGAGTGAAGACCACCTTGTTGTTGATCATTCCGGCCATCACGTCGTATTTTCCCTGCATCAGTCCTTCGACCGCCGCCACACCGAGTTTGGAAGCCAAGAGCCTGTCGAAGGATGACGGCGCGCCACCCCGCTGCAAGTGCCCCAGGATGGTGACTTTGATGTCATAGTAGGGAAGGAATTTCTTCACCTTGTCGGCAATCTCCTGGGCAGAGCCGCTTTTGCCGCCTTCGGCCACGATGACGATGTTGGAGGTTTTCATCGCCTTGGTTCTTGACTTGAGCTTTTCTACCAGATTTTCGATCGGAGTCTTGTTTTCCGGGATGAGGATCGCCGCAGCGGCACTTCCGATACCGGCATTGATCGCAATAAATCCGGCGTCCCGACCCATCACTTCCACAAAGAACAACCGGTCGTGGGAAGTGGCCGTATCCCTGATCTTGTCAATGGCCTCGATGGCCGTATTGCAGGCAGTGTCGAAGCCGATGGTAGAATCCGTGCCGGAAAGATCATTGTCGATCGTGCCCGGAAGCCCGATGGAAGGAACGCCGTATTCCTGATAAAACAAATGCGCACCGGTCAAAGAACCGTCTCCACCGATGACCACCAAGGCGTCGATTCCGTGGTTTTTGAGGTTGTTGAATGCCTTTTTGCGGCCCTCTGGGGTGCGGAATTCCTCGCTTCTGGCGGACTTGAGAAAGGTGCCTCCTCGCTCCAGGACGTGGGTGATGTTTTTGGAGTCGAGCTTCTTGATGTCGTTTTGGATCATCCCCTCGTATCCACGGAAAATTCCGTACATCTCAAGGTTGTAGTAAAAACCGGCCCTGACCGCTGCACGGATTGCAGCATTCATTCCCGGGGCGTCTCCACCAGAGGTAAGCACACCGATTTTTTTGATGGTTTTGGCTTCCATTTTTTAGGATTGAGTTAAAGCAAGAAACATAAGTGCCGCAGAGGCAGGGTTGGTCGCCAAGGGGATGTTGTGGACATCACATATCCGCATCAGCATCTGGACATCCGGCTCATGGGGATGTTTGTCAAGGGGATCACGAAAGAAGATCACGGCGGCCAGCTTTTTTTCGGCGGCCATGGCCGCAATCTGCGCGTCGCCTCCCAAGGGGCCGGAAAGCAGACGCTCTACCTGAAATCCGGCTTTTTCGATGTGGGAACCGGTGGTGCCCGTAGCAACCAGCTCGATGTCAGTCCGATGCAGCGCCTCCCGGAACCCGCTTAAAAAATGTACCATGTCGGCTTTTTTACCATCATGGGCGATCAGGGCGATTTTCATGAATTGGGTGATAATAGGTTTGTGCCAAAGTTAGGAAAAATTCGCATTTCCGTCCGTTGACATGATTTTAATAGCGTCTTTATGTAAATGAGAGCCGGCGATTTTTGGTTTCATTTCAGGATTTCCAAACGCCCGTTTCCTTTCTGGATTTCCGCGGTTTGGATCCCGAAGGGAACTACTTCCCCGTTTTTTCTTCCAGCAGCAACAAAAAGGCATATTCAAGTGCCAGCTCCTTGAGCGCGTTGAACCTGCCCGAAGCTCCCCCGTGCCCGGCTTCCATGTTGGTTTCCAGCAAAAGCAGGTTTTGGTCTGTTTTCATCGCCCTCAACTTGGCCACCCACTTGGTCGGTTCCCAATACTGCACCTGCGAATCGTGAAGCCCGGAGGTCACCAGCAGGTTTGGATAGGCTTTTGCCTCGACATTGTCGTAAGGAGAATAAGAAAGCATGTAGTCGTAGTATTCCCTTTCTTTCGGATTGCCCCATTCCTGAAACTCCCCGGTGGTCAGCGGGATGCTTTCATCCAGCATGGTGGTCACCACATCGACAAACGGCACATTGGCAATCGCTCCGTTGAAAAGCTCCGGCCTCATGTTGATTACCGCGCCGACGAGCAAGCCTCCGGCACTGCCGCCCATGGCATAGAGATGGGTTGGGGAGGTGTAGTGATGGTCGACCAGATGCGCGGCGCAGGCGATGAAGTCGGTAAAGGTGTTTCGCTTGTGGAGCATCTTTCCCTGCTCGTACCAGTGTCTGCCCAAATCCTCTCCCCCTCGTATATGCGCGATGGCAAAGACGAATCCCCGGTCGAGCAGGCTCAGCCGGTTGCTGGAGAAATAGGCATCCATGCTGTACCCGTACGAGCCGTAGGAATAGAGCAGCAGCGGGCTTTCCCCGGTTTTGGAGAAAAGGGATTTCCTGTACACCAGTGAAATCGGAACCGGCGTTCCGTCGATTGCTTTGGCCCAGATCCGCTCCGAATGATAAAGGGCCGGATCGTATCCTCCGACTACCTCCTGTTGCTTGAGCAGAGTCTTTTCTCCCGAAACCATATCAAAGTCGAAAACCGAGCTGGGCCTTACCAGTGAATTGTAGCCAAAGCGGAGCAGATCCGTATCAAATTCGGGATTGGTTCCGATCCAGGCGGTGTAGGTCTCGTCGTCAAACTGGAGGGAAAAACTTTCCCCATCCCAGGGCTGGATCTGGATATGGGTGAGGCCGTTTGACCGCTCTTGGGTGACCAGGTATCGGGAGAAAAGATCGAAACCCTCCAGCAGGACCTCCGGCCGATGGCCGATCACGTCTGCCCAGTTTTCCTTTTTCGGAGCTGTAATCGGTGCTTTGACCAGCTTGAAATTCTGGGCGTTTTCATTGGTCTTGATCCAGAAGAAGTCCCCAAAGTGGTCGGCAGCATATTCCAAGAAAGGGATCCTTTCCTGCAAAACCTGAAATTCCCCGTCGGGCAGGTCCGATTTCAGAAATCTCATTTCAGAGGAAATGGTGCTCTCTGAATGGATGAAGAGATATTCTTCGGTTTTGGACTTGTGGACCATGCAGGAAAACTCCCCGTCAGTTTCCTCAAAGACCAACTGGTCGTCCGAGACGCCTGTGCCAAGTTTGTGCTTGTAGATGCAATGGGAGCGGAGTGTCTCCGGATCTTGCTTGGAGTAGAAGAGGGTTTGGTTGTCCGCAGCCCAGACGAAATTCCCGGTGATTTCCGGAATCGATTCCGGATAGATCTCACCGGTTTCGAGATTTTTGAACCAGAGGGTATAGATCCGCCTTCCCACTTCGTCCGCCGCAAATGCCAGGATCTTTTGATCCGGGGTAGTGGACGTGCCGCCGACTTGGTAAAAGGCTTTTCCTTTTGCAAGCCCATTGACGTCGAGGATAACCTCTTCGGCTCCGTCCAGCGTTCCCTTTTTTCGACAATAAATGGGGTATTCGCCGCCTTTCTCATACCGGACGTACCAATAGTATCCCGACTTGAAGTAGGGAACCGTCTGGTCATCCTCCCTGATCCGCCCTTTCATCTCTTCGAACAGGGCCTTTTGAAAATCCTCGGTGGATTTCATGGCCGTTTTGGTGTAGGCGTTTTCCGCTTCGAGGTAGGCGATGACTTCCGGATTTTCCCGGTCGTTCATCCAGTAGTAGTTGTCGGTTCTTTGGTGGCCGTGGATTTCCAAAAGTTGGGGTATCTGGGGGGCAACGGGGGCTTTCATGCGGGAGATTTTGTTGCAAGGTTAATGAAAAATCGAGGTGCTTGGTTCAAAGTTTCCGGGCCAAACCCGGATTTTTCCTTCGTGCCGGGATGAAATTTGAAGGGTGTGTTGCACAAGCGCGTAATTTTCAGAATATTGATGCGTACTTCAACCAACCTGACACTTTTATGGGATTACTGAAAGAATTTAAAGAGTTTGCCGTCAAAGGAAACGTGATAGACCTGGCAGTCGGTGTGATCATCGGTGGAGCCTTTGGGAAGATTGTTTCTTCGTTTGTCAACGACTTGGTCATGCCGCCGATCGGCTTGTTGATCGGAGGGGTGGATTTCAAGGACCTGCGTCTTGTGCTGAAGGAGGAAACCACCAATGCAGCCGGCGAGGCCGTCGATGCGGTTACGCTCAACTACGGGATGTTTATCCAAAACACCGTTGATTTTGTCATCATCGCTTTTGTGATCTTCATGGCGATCAAGGGAATCAACACCATGAACAGGAAAAAAGCCGAAGCTCCCGCACCAGCGGAGCCGCCTGCCCCGTCGCCTACCGAAAAGCTTCTGGAGGAGATCAGAGACTTGCTGAAAAAACAATAGAAAACGGCCCTGAACCAATCAGGGCCGTTTTTTTCTGAAAGTTTCCCGAGGTAAGGGACACGAGGTACGACAGACACCGGACACCGACTTTTTCGGTCATCCGTCCGGTATTCAGAATGAAGC
>CAZGYC010000203.1:0-4268 GCA_964530015.1 uncultured Limnohabitans sp.
GCTCAATTCCCTGATGCTTGGTTTGGCTTTCGCAGCTATCTCCTGCGGAGGCCCTTCCGGCGAAAACCAAAGCTCCGCCACCGAAGGCACCGCCAAGACATCCGGCCAGTCGGGAGTGGTGGATGATGTGTCCAATCCAAACATCGTACAGGTAGCCGTCGGATCGGCCGACCACAGTACCCTGGTGGCTGCGCTGAAAGCTGCCGACTATGTGGACGCCCTGACGAATGTGGGACCCTTCACCGTCTTTGCCCCGACAAACACCGCCTTTGACGCGCTTCCGGCAGGCACATTGGACGACCTGGTAAAACCGGAGAACCAGCGAAAACTCCGTGACATTTTGGAATACCATGTCCTTTTGGGCGTGTACAAAGCCGAGGATTTTGTGAACGGGAGAAATCTGGGAACCGCCGATGGCAGGTCAGTGGCCGTAGTCCGGGCCGAAGACGGGTCCGTCACGATCAACGGGGCAAAAATCATCGGGACAGTCTCCGCTTCGAATGGAATCATCCATGTGGTGGATCAAGTACTGCTGCCCAAATAAAAAAAAAATGTTTATGGTTTTCTGTTAGTTAAAGCCGGATGGAACTTCGATCCGGCTTTTCTGTTTAGGTAGAAATCAGCCTAATTTTCGGACAAAATCATCCGCAATGTTTTCCCAAGCAGCAAAGCACGCCACCAAAGCCGTCATCTACATCTGGACACAAAGTCTGGAGGGCCAAAGAGTGGGCGCAAAAGAAATCAGCAGCAAAATCGAAGCTCCGGAGGCCTTTACGGCAAAAATCCTCCAAACCCTGGTAAAAGCGCAGTTGATCGGTTCGGCAAAGGGCCCAAACGGCGGTTTTTTCGTGGATGAAAGCCATGCCCGGTTTACCCTCAAGGACATCATCAGAGCGGTGGACGGGGACTATCTGTTTTCCGGCTGCAGTCTCGGCCTTCCCAAATGTTCGGAGAAAAACCCCTGCCCCCTGCACTTTGAAGTAGTCAAAGTCCGAAAAGAGCTGGACCACATGCTTACCTCAAAAAGTCTGAAACACCTGGCCCTGGAGGTGATCAAAGGGGAGACAAAGCTTTCGGCCTTGGTCTGAATTCAGAAACACGCGTGGATGATTCCCTGCAAATCCGCTTTAAACTATTCTTTGGAAGCGGGAAATAAGAGGCAATAGGCAAGAAAAAATGGGTAATTGGCAAATGGTAAGATGTAAATGGTGACAGACATGGTTGGGCAAGCTTACCAGCCAGTAGGGGCAGCATCCGACAATCTACTCCTTCGCCCGATCTCTGAATATTTTGTTGAACAGGGCAGTGTCTTTGGCACCGGCTTTTGAATTGTTTCCCTGAAGGTAGTCCAGATACTCATCGAGGTACTGTTGGGAAATCTCCGAATTGTCCCCGTATTTTTCCCTCAAGCCATCCAGTTTTTGATGCAGCTCAGCCCTGACTTTCGCATAAGCCGGATCATCATGGACATTTTTGAGTTCCTGGGGATCCTTGATCCGGTCGATCAGTTCCCACTCATCGGTGTCAAAATAATAGTGCACCAGCTTGTACTCCTTGGTCACGATCGCATAGTGCCGCTTCACCATGTGGATGGACGGATATTCGTAGTAGTGATAGTACACCGCGTCTCGGGTCCATTGCCTGGTGTTTCCGGTCAAAAGAGGCAGGAGACTCTCGCCCTGCATATCCGAAGGGGCTTCTATTCCGGCTGCCTGGAGAAAGGTCTGCGCAAAATCCAGGTTTTGTACCATTTCATCGGATCTCGAGCCAGCGGCCACTTTGTCCGGCCAGGCTACCAAAAGGGGGGTTTTAAACGACTCATCATAGACAAAGCGCTTGTCAAACCAGCCGTGCTCACCCAGGTAAAACCCCTGATCCGAAGTATAGACGATGATGGTGTTTTCCATCAAACCATTGGCTTCCAGATAGTCCAGGACACGGCCTACGTTTTCATCCACGGCTTTGATCGTGCCCAGATAATCCTGCATGTAGCGTTGGTACCTCCACTTCATCTTGTCCTCCGCGGTCATGGTCGGATAGGCTTTTTTGAAGTCCTCATTCACCTTGCCATAGGCAGCATCCCAGTTGGCGCGTTGGGATTTGTTGAGCCGACCCACTTCCCCTTCAAACGCCCCCTTGTCCCAATTGGAAGTCTCTTTGATTCCCAGCTCATCCATCACCTCCGGATAGACCTTGGAGTCCCCCGCCCAGTGCATGTCACGGAGCAGGTTCATTTCCGCTTCGCGGGCTGCCCGGCCTCTTCCTGAGTAATCATCAAACAGTGTCGCGGGCTCGGGGAAAGTTCTTTGCGTAAAATCGGCCATGTGCCGCTCGGCCGGCAACCACTCGCGGTGCGGGGCTTTGTGCAGATAAAACAGCAAAAATGGGTCATCCTTTTTCCGCTCGTTTTCCAGCCAATCCAAGGTCATATCTGTGATGATATCCGTCACGTAGCCTTCCACCTTGATCGTGCCTTCGTTTTTGGTGATAAAGTCGGGATTGTAATAGGCCCCTTGGCCGGGCAAAATCTTGAATTGGTCAAATCCCTTCGGGCTGTTGCCAAAGTGCAGCTTGCCAAACATGGCGGTTTGGTATCCTGCCTCCTGGAGAATCTGGGGGAAGGTGACATTGGTGGTGTCAAAAGGAAAGTGATTGTCGATCTTCCCGTTGAGATGCGAGTGTTTTCCGGTCAGGATCGTCGCCCGGGAAGGGGCACAGATCGAATTGGTCACGGATGCGTTGGTGAAAAGCATCCCCATCTTGGCGATGCGGTCGATATTGGGTGTCTCGATCAGATGATTGCTGTAGGCGGAAATGGCCTGATACGCATGGTCATCGGACATGATAAAAACGATATTCGGACGCTTGGTTTCCTCACTTGCTTTTTGGGCACAGGAAAAAAACAAGCTGAGTGAAACCAAGAAAAGCAGGGGTCGGATCTTAAACATCATCGTATTTTGAAATAACAGCTACGCAAGGATACAATAAAAATCCACGCAGGGGAAGGCCAAACTTCGCCAAAAGCACTTGCCTTCCGCGCTCGGCTTTTGCTTCATTTTCCATTTTTGGCTTTCTATCCGCCTGCATTTTAGGCTATCTTTCATCGTCCAAAAGCCTTCAATCATGCCGCGTACGTCCTTTTTGTTTCTTCTACTGCTCCTTTCCCAGCTCAGTCTTCCTTCGCTTGCCCAAGACAAGCCCCAGAGACCAAACGTCCTGTTTCTCTTTGCGGATGATCAGCGGGCGGATGCACTGGGCATTGCCGGAAATCCCTATATCCGCACCCCAAACCTGGACCAACTCGCCCGCGAAGGCAGTCGGTTTACCAATGCCTATGTCATGGGAGGCAACCACGGCGCCGTCTGCATGGCCAGCCGGGCCATGCTCCTGAGCGGTCAAAATCTCTTCCGCGTCTATGACCGGCTCAGGGATGTGTACACCATGCCCATGGCTTTTGCCGAGGCGGGCTACTCCACCTTTGGCACAGGCAAATGGCACAACGAACAGGAGGCCTTCGAGGCAAGTTTTCAACAGGCTAAAAATGTGTATCTGGGAGGAATGGCAAACCATTTTCAAATCCCCCTCCGCGATCTGGGGCCAGATGGCAAACTGGGAGAAGCCGTCACGAAAGGCTATTCCACGGAGATCTTTGCCCAGACAGCGATTGACTTTATCAAGACCTACAAAAACCAAGACGGTGAGAAGCCTTTCTTTTGCTACGTCGCCTTCACCGTCCCCCACGATCCCTATTCGCCTGCCACGGGTTTTATCGGATACTATCCCGACGGTTCTCTTCCACTGCCGGGAAACTACATGCCTTTCCACCCCTTCGAGTTTGACCACCTGACCGTTCGGGATGAAAACCTGACCGGCTGGCCCAGAAAGCCCGAAACAATCCAGATGATCCTCTCCGATTACTATGCTTTGGTCACCCACTTGGACCAACAGATCGGCAAGATCATCTCGGCCTTGAAAGAGACCGGACAATACGACAACACGATCATCGTCTACGTCGCCGACAACGGGCTGGCCGTGGGGAGCCATGGCCTGCTGGGCAAGCAGAATCTCTACGAGCACAGCGTGAAAGTGCCCCTGATGATCAAAGGCCCCGGGGTTCCCCAAGATCAGGAGTTGGACGCTTTTGCCTACATCCATGATATCTATCCCACCTTGGCTGAACTGGCGGGCCTGCCCAAATCCGGGAAACTGGACGGAAAGAGCCTGGTTCCGGTGATCTCCGGAAACCAGAAAGAGATCCGAAACAGCCT
>CAZGYC010000204.1:0-4251 GCA_964530015.1 uncultured Limnohabitans sp.
GGGAAGCAATGGGAATGAAACAGAATGAGAAAATCATCCTGATCGATGCGGATGTTCTTTCCCACTTTATCACCGGGGGACAGATCACCCTGCTTCCGACGATCTTCCCCTATCCAATCAAGATCCTGGACAAGGTCTATGCGGAAATCTCGCGGATGCCCGGAAGAAAAACAGAAGTGGATAACCTGCTTCGATTCAAACTGATACAGCAAATCCCATTCCCCGAAGACCAACAGGAAATCAAAAAGGAATATCTCCATATTAAAAAGTTCATGTTCAAAGGAGATGGCGAGGCTGCCTGTCTGGCTGTCGTTCGATATTCTCAAAATATCTTGGCCAGTAGCAACCTAAAAGATATCGCTAGCTACTGCAAGATGCACGAAATCACCTACCTGACTACGATGGATTTTCTCTGCCAAGCTGTTAAGAATGGCCAACTCACCGAGTCTGATTGTGATGACTTTATTCAGCGAGTGCTGAAAGCAGGTAGTCGGCTACCGGTGAAGAAGTGGGGGGAGTATGAGTGTAGGAAGTTAAACGTTTGAAAAATGCTAAACTGGAGAGAAATAAAATCAGAATTTCCCGAGACAGATCAAATCATAATTCTATCAAATGAAAAGATCACCGATTTTAGAAAATGGACCTTAGGACAATTTTTGGAGAATGATGAAAAAACTGGTTTTGGTATTTTTATTACCCCAAGTAAAATAGTAAAACCTGAAACCTTTCAATTTTGGACACCATTTTTGCTTCCAGACTTGGGAGTTCCTTCAGATTATAAGGAGGAAGAAATTCCGAAGTACCTGAATGCCTTTAAAATTATTTTAAAAAGTTATGACCATCGCTACCTTTTGATGGCAAAGACAAGTAAGGTTCCTGGCAGCAATCTTTTTCACCTAGATTACTATTTTGATGGTGTGTATTCCAGAGCACTATCTTTACTTGAAGGGTTTATTGTATTATTGGAATCAAGAAATTTCATGGCCGCATCTCATTTGGTGAGACCATATTTGGATAATTTTCTTCGATTATTTGCGGCTTGGTTAGTGAAGAATCCTCATGACTTTATTACAGACGTGATGAAAGGGGCCAAAATTGACACTCTAAAAGATCAAGATGGTCAGTTTTTGAAAGATTGGTATCTTAGAAATAAAGCATCAGAAATTTATCCCTGGATCAAAGAGGTTTATAATAACACCTCCGGATATATCCATTTTAGTTCAAAGCACATATATAATCCAATAGTAAAAGTTGATTCTGAAAACGCCACAGTTAGCAGTTATTTAACAAAATATGACTCTGAGACAGTTACTGACCTAAATCGAATTGAGGCTGTAACAGTGATGATTGAAATTTCTAATTGTGTTCTGGAATACGCATATGGATGGGCAAGAACAAAGAATCACAAAAATTAGATAGAGGGAAATAGTTTTTTCTCAAGGTCTTCCTGAGAATATAGAACTTCGCCAAAGTGTTTAAGCTGGGCTTTTTCTAAATCAAATTTATATTTTTTTTGCCATCTGTTGATTAGTCTATAAAGCCTTGGAGATATCGTTAAATTATACTTTTCAGAATAGTAAATTGAATTTACAATACATAAGTCCTTTTTCAAATTTTCTCTAAAAACGTAATCTATCTCTCTAGTTTTTAAGAACTTAAGAAAATCTTCTGTGTAAAAAAACTTCTTGTCATTTATTGAATAGATAATCGATGAAAAATTAAAAAATACACTTTTAGGCAAATAAGAGAATAATTTCCAATCAATCTTCTTTTCAACATTTAATGCCCAGGTATTTTCAACAACCCATAAATCAAATTTTTTAGAACCAAGCTTGAATTTATACCCTCCAAAAGAATTGACACTGAAGGCACTGTCCTTCAATATCTTAGGTATATCCACCGAAGTTCCCACAACTAAATCAACATCTCTTATGAGATAATTATGAAGAAAATAGTTCCTTATTATGCCACTAAACAAATAAACATTAGTTTCAAGGGTGAGGCTTTTGATAAAATCAAAAGCCTCACCCTCTAAAGCATTCTCAAGATAACGGTAAAACTTAGAAGCCTTAGAGTCTACATCTTCGGATATTTTACTATATCTTTTGACCACTGATTCTTTGATATTGATCTAAAGCAAACTGATCTGTCATTCCTGATATGAAATCTACTATAATCTGCAAGTTAGTATATGGAGTAAAATTCTCAAAATCATCGATTAAAGTGTCAATCTTCATTGACCTTACTAAGCCTCCAGAAATCATCCCTTTAGCTCTCTTCTTATAGTGCTTATCTTTATTAAATAGAAAATCAATATAATGGTCAAGTAAGCCCGAAATCACTGAATGACCAGTAACTTCCAATTGCAAAATTTCTCTTTTAGGAAAAATCATTTCATCGCAAATTGCCTTTAGCTTTTTAGATAATAGGTTATCCTCAAGCAATTCTGTATGATAATCGCCATTGCTGATTTTATCTAAATTATCTAGAAACTTTTTTAAAGCCGATTCGACTAAATTTGCAATTACCCCAATTCTCAGCTTAACCATTCTAGTTATCTCGTCGCCTTCACCTTCAATAGCATCAAGATATTCGAATAGTTTATCTAATTCAGGCACACCTTTTAGATAATTTTTAATACCAGAATAAGTATACCAATCTTTATTAAAGCCATCTTCTACGTCCATGACTCTGTAGCATATGGTATCTGCAGCTTCCATTAAGAAAGATAAAGGATGTCTAAAGTAAACCCCGTCCTTTTCAAGACCACAATTATCAACAATCTCCTTAAAATAGTCTATTTCTGACTGAAACACTCCTCGTTTACTTGTAGATATCTTACTATCATCAATAGTTGAAAAATTAGGATATTTCAGAAAGGCCCCCAAAGTTCCATAGGTTAAGTTTAAGCCAGCTTTCTCATTTAAGGTTTGTAATTTCGTCAAAACTCTTAGTCCTTGCGAATTCCCATCGAAAAGCATAAAATCCTCCATTTGCTCTTTGGTCAACTCAGCGGCCCATTTCGTGTCTTTAAATAGATTTTTGAAGTATGTTGCTATTACTCTTTCACCAAAATGGCCAAAAGGCGGATTCCCAATATCGTGTACAAGACAGGAGTTCCTTAGAATGACCGGGATTGACCGGAAAGCTTCATATTCAGTTCTGCCAATTTTTTCAAGAAATTCTTGATTAGAACACAACCTTAGTCCAAGTGAAAACCCAATTTCAGAAACTTCCAACGAGTGAGTCAATCTGGAGTGAATATTGTCGTCCGTCATTAAGGGGAAAACCTGAGTCTTGTCATGCATTCTTCTTATGGCAGGGCTAAATGCGATCCTTCCTGAATCACTTTCAAACTCATTTCTGGGATCGCTACCAACTACTCTTGAAGATTTTTTAATACGGTCGGGAGATAGAAATTTGTCCCATTTCTCTTTTAATTCGCTCATTCCTTAAATTTTTTAGAAAATGTTTATACAGTAAAATCTCTAGTCTCCGCCGCCATCAGCACCTCTCCATCCTCCCTCACATACTCCTTCACTTCCCGCTCCACCAACTCCCCCTGAAATGCCTTCGCCAATATCGCCTGCGGTAGTTGCTCAATCTTGGCTTTTAGACTCTGGTACTGGGATTCAATTTTGTCGGCCAGTTCGAACAAAGCATCAATTCTATTGACGATTTCTTGCTGTTCTTCAATAGGCGGAACTGAAATTTCCCAATTCTTAATTTTACTCAGGTTTAAATTTGGTTGGTTTCCACCTTCAGCCTTTGCTCTAATGTCATTGTATTGACTTAAGCAATAATAAAACACATAAGACCGAGTAAAGTCAGGCATGGATTCATTCACCAAAGCAGCTATAGCTTGATTTGTTGTAGCTTCGATTTTCAGCCATCCAACTTGTCCCCTGGTTTTGCCTTCCCCATACATGGCGACCAAAAGCGTGTCTTTTGGGAATATTTTAACATTTGATTCTTTAACTGCCAAGTCTGTAATGAATTCGTCAGCTTCAAAGATTAGTTCGTTTTTTACCAACCCAGATTTAACCCATGGGATTGATCCACCTTCATAATATTCATCAATCCCCCTTCTAGGAGTTCCACCAGTTTTGACTTCAAATAGGTCTCCAATAACTTTTTCCTCCCACTCCCCCAATCCCTTCCCTTCTCTCCATTCCCTCGTCAGTTCCCCCGTCACCGCCTGGGTCAGCACTTGCTGGCGGAAGGCTTTCAGCAGGCCGGGAATCCGGTCCA
>CAZGYC010000205.1:0-4245 GCA_964530015.1 uncultured Limnohabitans sp.
AAAATATAATATAGCTCGTCATTGGTAGGACGAGGCACGAGGACGAAGCAGTCTCCTAATCAACTGGGAGATTGCTTCGGGGCAATTAACCTTACCATTAGTGTTAAGCATCTCTAAATACCCCTACCAATGACGTACCGCCAATCTCTCCGGAGGGCTCGTAAATCGTAAATCAAAAACTTGTGCTGAGCGTAGTCGAAGCATCGTAAATCGAGTATGAGATTGCTTCGGGGCATGAAACTCCACCCCAGTTTTAGTCTTGATTAAAAGCCACTCGCAAAGACGCGTGAATAAAATTTGGTTGCTGGCAGAATTGCGGATAATTGTATTCGAAATTTCTCCCATACTGTCCCGTAGCAAATCGTACTTCATAAATCGTAAATCCTTTTCAGGATAGTCTTTTTTCCACCAGAAAGCAGTTATCTACCAAAAAAGGACTGGCTTGCCGGTTTTTTCCGATTTTAGCTGTTCTTTATTTTGCCGGAAGGCTAGGCTCCAAAAAACTTGTATCCATGAACAACCCAAAATGCCGCTTCTCTTTCCTTGAAGTTCTTTTTCTGGTTTTCGATGCGGGAATCGTCGGTCTGTTGTGCGCCGAATAATTCAGATGGAAAATTCTGTTTCAGAAATCCCCCAGCCCCCTTTAAGAAAGGGGGAGTCGCGCCGAACCAAGCTTAAGCTCTCTAAGATGGATTTTACCCCCTTTAATACATTTCTTAGCTCTTTTGCCTCCAAATATTTTCTGCAAACCCGGCTGGCTCTGGCGCTTTTTGCCCTTCTAACTTCCTGTACCCAACCTGCAAACCAAATCTCCGTGAACCCGACCCCCAACCCAAATGCCCAAGAAAAACAACTGACCCAGGGACTTCAGGGCCATTTTCTCAACCATCGCCAGGCCTTTTCCCCCGACGGCGAATGGCTGGCTTTTGACGGTAGAACCGACGATCCGAAGATGGGTGAAAATGACCTCATCGGCATGGTCCACATCCAAACCGGAGAGGTGAAAGAACTGTACCGGGTTCCCAACCAGCAAGCCTACGGACCGGGTTCGGGGGCGGTGAGCTTTAACCCGAAACGAAAGGAAGTGGCCTTTATCCGGGGTTTGCTTTCTGCAAGTGCAGCACAGCCCTATCATTTTACCCGGCGTTCGGCCATGGGATTGAACCTGGAAAATCCCGAGGCACCGGTCCTCAGCAACCTGGATGCGAGAGACATCACTGCGCCCTTTACCCCCGGTGCGCTGCGGGGTGGCAGCCACGCCTACAGCTACACGGCAGACGGCGATTGGCTCAGCTACACCTACAACGATGCCGTGCTGGAGATGACCGCCAAAGCCAACCCGGCCGTAAAGGATATCCGCACGGTGGCTTTTATGGTGAGGGGGAAAGGCGTGGAGGTTCAGCCTGAACTCGTAGGGCAGGAGTTTTCCGGAGCCAATTTTTCGGTGATCGCCGCAGAAGTGGTTCCCTTTCCAAAACCCGGCACCGACGAGATCCAAAAAGCCTGCGAGGAAGCCTGGGTTGGAAAAGATGGCTATACCAAGGCCAATGGGGAGAGAGTCTTTCGCGCCTTGGCGTATCTGGGCGATGTGCTGGGGAAGGACGGGAACGTGGTGACGGAGGTTTTTGTGACGGACATTCCGAAAGACTGGGAGAAAAGTCTGCCTGACACGGATCTTGTTGGTTCGGAAACCCGGATGTCGCAGATGCCCAGGGCTTTTGTCCAGAGGAGATTGACACATACTTCCGAAGGGAAATTCCCCGGCGTTCAGGGGCCGCGGCATTGGCTGAAAAGCTCCCAAAACGGAGACCGGATTTTCTTTTATGGGAAGGACGGGGATGGAATCGTCCAACTGTTTTCGGTGTCTCCTGCGGGAGGCGAGCCGGTTCAGGTCACGCACAACGGCTTTTCCCCCGACACGGCCTTCAGCCTCAGTCCGGATGATCAGTGGATCGCTTTTGGCTACCAAAACCGGGTGTACCTGACGGAGGTAGCCAGCGGAAAAACCTTCCCGGTCGGAGGGGAACCCCAGTCCCATCACAGCGAAATCTGCAATTTCAACTGGTCCTATTCGGGGCAGACCCTGGTATATAACAGGAAGGTCAGCGAAGGAGGGAGGGCTTTCTTCCAGGTTTTCACCATGAATCCTTTTCAGTAAAATATCAATTGATACTTCCCAAAAGGGGATGGGTGTTGGAAGAAGTCAAAAGTCTGAAATCGCCCGGCCAAGAGCCTAGAGCCGAGAAACAAGAGAAACAAGAGGAGTAAGAGGTAAGACGTTCGGACGTTGGACTTCGGATTGAGCGACTCCCCCTTTGGCCTCGGATCACGGACTTGGAAAAACATCTTGGAAAAAGGGGGCAGGGGGGATTTGGTGGAAAATGCCGGATGTCGGGTGTTGGAAGAAATCAGAAGTCTAAAATCAAATCCCATCGGGACTGAAATCGCTTGGCCAAGAGCCTAGAGGCAAGAGCCGAGAAACAAGAGGAGTAAGAGGTCAGCAGTAAGAAGTAAGACGTTCGGAAAAAAGATCAAAACCAATCGCTAAGCAGCAAACTATGGAAAGCAACTATATCATCGGGGTGGACTTTGGGTCCGACTCCGTGAGATCAATCTTGGTCGATGCCGGTTCGGGAAAAGTGACAGCCACCTCCGTCTATGCCTATCCGAGATGGAAAGCGGGCAGCTACTGCATCCCGTCCCGAAACCAATACAGGCAACATCCCCTGGATCATTTGGAGGGGTTGGAAAAGACCATCGTGTCCATCCTGCGTGACTCCGGGATCGACCCAAAGCTGGTCAAGGGGATCGGGATCGATGCCACCGGCTCGTCTCCGATGCCCATCAACGACCAGGGCGTGGCATTGGCTTTGACGGAAGAGTTTTCCCGGGATCCCGATGCGATGATGATCCTGTGGAAGGACCATTCGGCGATTGCCGAAGCAGAGGAGATCACCCGCTTGGCGAAAAGCTGGGGCGGAGTGGACTACACCCGCTACTCGGGGGGAATGTACAGCTCGGAGTGGTTTTGGGCCAAGATCCTTTTTGTCTATAAAAACAACCCGGCCGTAGCCCAAGCCCAGCCCAACTGGGTGGAGCATTGTGACTACATTGCCGGGGAGCTGTGCGGCTTGCTGCAGCCGGAGCAGATCAAGCGGAGCCGCTGCGCGGCGGGCCACAAGGCGATGTGGCACGAGTCCTGGGGAGGGTTTCCTTCCGTTGACTTTCTGGAAAAACTCCATCCCGGGTTGGCTACCCTGGCCCAAAAGATGGACTGCCAAACCCTGACTTCGGATCAGGCGGCAGGGACACTTTCTGTAAAATGGGCCGAAAAACTGGGGCTATCGACCCAGACCGTGGTAGCTGTCGGCACCATCGATGCCCACTCGGGAGCGGTCGGTGCCGGAGTGAAGCCCGGTACGCTCGTGAAGGTGATGGGAACCTCCACCTGCGACATGCTGGTGGCCAGGTACGGGGAAGTGGATCCCGAACCCGTGCAGGGAATCAGCGGTCAGGTGGATGGATCCATCCTTCCGGGCCTGATCGGATTTGAGGCCGGGCAGGCGGGATTTGGGGATTTCCTGGCTTGGTACAAGCGACTGGTCTCTGAGCCGGTTTTTGGGCTCATTCGATCCAGCGATGCCTTGGATCCCCAACTGAAAGAACAATTGATCTCCGAGCTTTCTGACAAGCTTCTGGGCCACCTGAACAAGGAAGCTGCAGAAATGCCGCTGGAATCCGCCCTGGTTGCAGTGGACTGGATCAACGGCCGAAGGTCTCCGGGGCTGAATGAGTCCCTGAAAAGCGCCCTGACAGGCCTGGATATGGGTACGGGAAGCGGGCAGGTCTTCAAGGCTCTGGTCGAGTCGCTGTGCTTCGGTTCCAAGCGGATCATCGACTGGTTTAGGCAAAACGGCGTCCGCATCGATGCCGTGATGGGAATCGGGGGAATCGCCCAAAAGTCTCCGTTTTTGGTGCAGACCATGGCCGATATCCTGGATATGCCGATCGGTGTGGCCGCTTCGGAGCAGACTCCCGCGTTGGGGGCGGCGATCTATGCCGCGGTGGCTTCGGGGATCTATCCCGACATGCAGCAGGCTGCCGATGCCATTGCCAGCCCGAAGGCCGTGGAGTATCAGCCGATTCCCGGGCATGTCGCCTATTATCAACAGAAGTATCAGGAATATTTGGCTTTGGGAGAGTTTGTGGAGCTTGGGCTTGCGGCTGGATAGCTCTTGGATGGCC
>CAZGYC010000206.1:0-4243 GCA_964530015.1 uncultured Limnohabitans sp.
ACCCCATCCTGCGCCAGGTAGCTGTCCAGGGAGCCCAGGTCAGTCCTGTAGTACTGGAAAGAGGCACGGATGGCCTGGTTGTAGAGGGAGGCGGCATCGGCGGAAATCCAGCCCCTTGCGGCGGCTTCCGCCTGCAGGAAGAGACTCTCGGCACTGCTGATCAGCACGCTGGACTGGCTGATGGAGTGGAAGATGCCGGTTGCCTCGTTGTTGTTTTCCACCGGGCCCTTGAAGGCCGAAGTCGCAGCCGCATCGTAGTCGGGATTGCCTGCATCGGGATTTCCGAAGATCACGCCGTGGGTTTCCCCGTCCACTTCCAGGTAGATCGAGGCAAGTCTCGGGTCGTTCTTTTCGTTCATCTTGTCCACCAGGTATTGGGTCGGGCGGATATTCAGGTGGTTTGCCGTGGTCTTTCCGTCCACGGTGCGGTAGTAGTTTTCCCAGACGGGATTCAGCTTGCCCGCACTGTTGAGGTAGCCGGGATTGATGAGGGCATTTTCACCCAGGCCAAGGAATCCGCTTCCCTCTGCTTGGATTATTTGGATTTGACCGGAAATATAGGACTGATTTCCCTTTTCGCTTTGCCGGATCAGGGCACGGAGCTTGATGGTATTGGCCAATTTCAGCCACATCCCGGTATTTCCGGCAAACAGCAAATCGCCGGAATTTTCAACCGTGGAGGTGGTGGATGCTTTCAGGTCGGCCATTCCCTCGGTGATGAGGTCCACCGATTTTTGATAAACCACGTCTCCCGGTTCGTAGGCTGGATTGAGGTAGGTGTTGCCCTGCGCGGCCTGGTCAAAGGGGATGTTGTTGTAGAAATCCACCAGACGGAGGAACAGCCAGCCCTGCATGATCTTGGAAACCCCGGCGTAGAAATCAGCCCCCTGGAGCTCTGCCTCGTCCTGGATGAGCCGGAAGTACAGGATGTTGTTATAGCCGTTTTCCCAGACCGGAATTCCGTCGCGCTGGCTGCGGATCCCCGGCCCGTTGTAGGTTTTGAGGTCGAAGAACTGGTTGGCGCCCTCGTTGCTCGTCCCCCAATACCCGCCCCAAAATGCGCCGATTTGGTTGATCTGCTGGGTTTCCTGGTTTACGGTGGAGACGAGTGCGCCCGGCAGTTTGGCACTCAGGGGCAGGTTGTCGGAATTGGGACTGTTTGGATTGGAATTGACATCCAGAAAGGCGTCACATCCGCTCAACTGGAGCGAAAGGACCAAAAAGAAGAACGTATATCTCAGATTTTTCATGGTTCAGATGGATTGGGGCAGGCTTAGAATTTCATGTTTACAGTGAAGCCGTAGGTCCGCATCGGCGGTACCTGCCGGAAGCTGTAGTAGCCGTCGGTATTGTTGTAGAGGTATTCGGGATCGCCGATGTTATTGGATTCATGGTGGACGATGAACAGATTGGTTCCCACCAGGCCCACATTCAGGGCTTTGATGACGTTTTGCCGGTCGATGATATGCTGCGGAACGGTGTAGGTAAGACTGAGTTCCCTCAGTTTCAGAAAATCGGCCTTCGCGGCGGTATTGCTCTGCACAGCACCCTGTCTTGTCCAGAATTCCTTTCCCCCGCTGGAGGTCTTCAGGCCCGTATTGGGGGCATAGACTCCCGATTCGACTTCGATGACGGAGTTGGGCCATACGAAAGGCTCCCGTCCATAGGCCGCGGTGATCGGGTGGGTTCCGAATTCATACATCGGCGGAATCGTCTCAGAATAGAACCATGCGCCCTGTCTTGCGTCAAACTGGGCCGTGAGCAGGAATCCTTTGTACCCGGCGGCGACGTTCAGTCCAAACATGTGGGGCGGGACCATCGGGCCGAGCTTGACATTGTCCGTGGCCATCAGCGGATCTCCGGTGTTCTGGTCCACGACCACATTGCCGTTGGGATCCCGCTGGTAGTCACTGACCCACAGCGTGGGAAACTGCTCTCCGACAAAGGCATAGGATTGCCGGAAGTTTTGGCGGTAGTCAGCCCCACCGTAGAGTTCCTTGACCTCGTTGTTGGTGTAGGTGTAGTTTCCCGTCACGCGAAGCAAAAAGTCCTCTTTTCTGATGAGATCCGCAGTCAGGGTGAATTCGAGGATGTTGTTAGTCATCCGTCCGGAATTTACCAGGGTGGCATTGTAGCCGGTCGCACGGGACACGTTGGCATTGGAGATTTGCCCGTCAGAGTCAGAATAGACATAGGCGGCCTCCACGTAGATTTTGTGGTTGAACAGCCCCACTTGGGTTCCGATTTCATAGGAAGTGACAAACTCAGGCTGGATGTCCTGGTTTGGGTTGGTCAGACTGGGAAGGAACCCGATTGAGTTTCCAAAGGGGAATCCGTTGGACTGGCTGTAGGCGTTGTTGAGCTGGTAAGGGGCGAGGGTGACGTTCCCTGTTTTGTTCCAGGAGGAGTAGAGTTTTGCAAAAGAAACCTGGCGCATCTGCCGGATGGCCGGAATCGCTTCAGTCAAAATCAGGGAAGCGCTCACCCCCGGATAGAAATAGGACCTGTTTTCCTTCGCCAACACAGAAGTCCACTCGTTTCTTCCCGTCAAAGTCAGGAACAGCAAATCCCGGTATCCGGTGGACAGCTCCCCGTAAACGGCCAGAGAGCGTTGCTCGGTGATGGTGGTGCCGCCGCCCAGTTCCCCGGTCCGGCTGCTTGGGTTGATGATGTCGGTATAGAGCAGGTTGCTGGCCGATACGTTGCTTTGCTTTTTGTCGTCCATGCGGATATTCTGGCCCAGCAGGAGGCGGTTGTTCCACTTCCCGATGTCCTTTTTGAAATTCAAGATCAGGTCGCTGTTGACTCTTCTGTAGAACACAGAGCCGTCATTGACTGTGCCCGGGGTATTTCGGGTGCCCGGGGCCTCGTATTTGTTGGTGAATTCGCGGTATTCCTCGGCGATGTTGTAGATGCCTGCACGATAGAGCACATCAAACCATGGGGCGACCTGGTAGTTCAGCTCGATTTTCCCGTTGAAAATCTGCTCCTTACTCTGGCTTCGCATGTTGTCTATCAGAAAGTAGGGGTTTCTCAACCAGGAACCGTTCGGGATGAAATAATTTCTGGGATTGCCCGGAGAATTGGGGTTTTCCCAGTCTTTCACCAAGTCGTAGGGGAAATTGGCCGGATAGCGGTAGGCGGAGATCCACGGGCCGTCCGGGGTGATGTCCTTGTTGTTGGAGATGTAGTTCAGCGCATGGGAAGTGCTCAGTTTTCCGAATTTTCTGGAGCCGTTGAATCTCAGGTTAAACCGCTTGTTGACATCCTCGGGGATGATCCCTTCCTGATCCACGTATTGGGCAGAGAGAAAATAGGTGGACACATCGTCCCCTGCGGAAAAGGACACGTCATTTTGGAGGTTTACCCCGGTTTGGAAGAGGTTCAGCCGGTTGTCGGAGCCGGGGGCCGAGTATTCGACCATCGGCTGGGTTCCGTCCGGGAGTGGCAGGCCAAACGGCTGCATGCTTCCGTCAAAAGCCGGTCCCCAAGATTCGTAGGTGGTAGGGCTGTAGGTGCCGTTGTTGCCCTGGCCGTAGGTGGTTTGGGCTTCGGGGAGGAAGTAGGGTTTGGAGAAAGTCGTCGTGTTGCTGATGCTGACCTCGCCTCTCCCGGCTTTTCCGGCTTTGGTCGTGATCATGATGGCACCGTTTACGCCTTCCGAGCCGTAGAGCGCGGCGGCATTTGCGCCTTTCAGCACGGTGATGCTTTCGATGTCATTGGGATTGAGCCGGTTGATGTTGGGCATGGGGTTGCCGTCCACCACATAGATGGGTTCATTGGGATTTCTTCCGTCGATTCCCGTGGTGCGTTGCAGGCTTCGGTTGCCCCGGAGGACGATCTGCGTGGCAGGATCGACCTTGCTGTCGTACATGTTGACTCTCAATCCGGCGACCTTGCTGCTCAGGCCAAAAATCGGATTGACCGTCTTGCCTTCGTTCAGTTTTTCCGAGGAGACCAGGGTGGTCGAGGAGCCCATTTCCTTGGCTGATCGCGGAATCCCCAAAGCGCCGGTTACCTCGATTTCGGTGAGGTTGGTGAAGTCTTCCCTCAGTAGGATTTCAACCACAGCTTCATTGGCAGGAGCCACAAACGACTGGGTAATGAAGCCCATAAACCGCACTTCCAGCGTGTCTCCGGCGTTGGCATACATTCTGAATTTGCCGTCTCCGTCGGACACCGAAGTGGTCGGAGTGCCTTTTGTCTGGATGGTGGCACCGGGTAGCGGCTCGCGCCGATAATC
>CAZGYC010000207.1:0-4234 GCA_964530015.1 uncultured Limnohabitans sp.
AGATGCATCCCACCCCCCTAAGACTTCAACTTCTATACGGGAAAAGCCAGCTTCTTTTAAAAGCTTTTCCATAGCAAAAGGAGTATACCTGTAATAATCATTTGGCGATTCATGGGTTGGCCAAAGGAATGGTACGGTAAAAATAAACGGTGCATTAGGTTTCAATACTCTGTGAATTTCATTGAGCGTGATTTTGGGATCAGGACAATGTTCCAGAACCTCAGTGGCAAAGGCACAATCGAAAGATTCATTCTCAAAAGGCATCGTTACACCATCCCAAAAATAATCGGGCTTGACTCCTGCCTTATATTCAATTGCTTCATAAATATCCAATCCAACGTAGTTAACTACATGAGTGTTGGTCAAAATCACCTCTTTATAGGGCATTTCCCCGCAACCGATATCCAACAATCGTCCACCAAATAACGAGAATTTGGAAACAAGAAATTGATAGATCGATTTCTTTATGTAAAATCTATCAACATTCGTGAAAGTGAGTTTTTTTGGGCTAAAGTCAATCATTTTTCTCAAAAACTACCAGAACATTTCTTCCATCAACCAAATATTTTCTATATAACGTGGAAATTATTTTAAAAACTGGCTTTGGAAACAATTTCTTAAAGGCTTTCAAAAGGAAAAATTTGAATCCATTCACAGACAAATTTTTAATGGAAACCAAAGTTAGGATATAATTCAATTCACTTTGGGATAAAGGTTCAATTTGAACTGATTTTGCCTTAAAACCAAAATTCTCTCCAACATTCTTTAACGACTCATCAGTCCATAGGCCCATATGATGGGGGGGTAAGTTGAGCGTATGATATTTGTCGAAAACATATAAATATGGGTTATTATTAGGCACGCCAATTACTAACTTACCATTCTTTTTTAGCAGGCTTTTGGCATGGATAAAAAAGTTGGAAATATCTTTCATATGTTCCAATACCTGAAACAAGGCAATGGCATCATATGCTACACTATCATTCTTAAATGAAAAAAAATCGGAATCCTTAACCTCAAATTTTTCAGATTTTGAATTTGAAACTTCTTCGCTGTTCAATTCCAGACCCAATGCATCAATACCTCTCTTAGAAAGTTCCCTCAAAAAATAAGAGTTCCCTGACCCTACTTCAAGCCACTTTTCCCCTTCAATTGCATATTTTAGAGCAATTTGATGTTCCCATCTTTCGTGGTAATAATTTTCCTTTCCATTACTTAAACCGACATAGAAGTCCCCATCACCGATAATGGAAAGCGGATAATAAAACCGATATTTAGTTTTTAAACATTGATAAATTTCGACATTCTCCACGTTTTCAAAATATTTGGAAACATCAATTTTAACCTCTTGATTATACTTGTCAACAACGATATTTGAAGGGAAACAATCAACTAGTTTCACAGGAAATCTTTCATCAATCGGATTTAACACGGCCTTAAACGTTTTACGAAACTCCATTAGTATTATTTGTCATTCTGACTCTTAAACTTATTCTTAAAGGTTTCCAAAAAAAATTCAGTTGAGGAGAATCTTTTTCGTTTTTTCCAAATTGTAGGCGAAGGATTGGATTTTGGATAGATTACCTTCCTACCCAACAAATAGTCTCCAATATTCGGCCTGATATCTCCATCAATAACGGCTTCCAAATCTGTTTTCTTCAATACCTCCATTACATTTCCACCATGATAGACAGAATAGTTCGGAATGCTGGTACTTTCCTTCAAAATTCCATGATATATGGCTTGCCACTGGGCACCTCTTCTCCACAAATGCTCAAAAAAAACCGAAGTCCTATTTCCTGACCAATTTCGCAATTTATCCCACCACTTATTCCTCCATTTACTTCTGTATTTTAGGAACGAGGTGGTCAAAAATGTATCTCCTAATGATCCTGTCAAAATTACGAGTTGACTATCTTCAATTGCAAATTTGTTTTTGATCTCAAAAAGGTTCTTGGTCCATCTAATATCCGGCAAAGCCACTCTACAACATCCAATAAGAGCTTCATTTTCAATCCATTCTTCGCTGTCAGATTCCTCTCCTTCCAACTTAACAACTTCTATATCGAGACTATTTGCAATACAAAAATCCCTAACCAATTGAAAGTTTGGCTCCGCTGACAAAGCAATGATTTTCACCTTCCAAGGAAACAATAACAAATTAAGGCTATCCTTACCTCCAGTGAGAATTCCAAAAACTGACTTGGAGTGCAAATTTTCTAACCGTCTAATGTCTCTAATTAAAGCATTTGAAAACTCGGAAACAAAATGCTTTTGACTCTTTATTGTTAATTTTTCTTGGTTAATAGCACTACCGACTCTTTTTATTTTTTTATCAATAAATACCTCTGGAGGCAAATAGCTAGCAATCTTATGATCTTCTAAATAATATTCAATTCTCCTGTTCCAATCTAATACACCCTTTATTTTTAATAGATTAAGCGGGGAATAACTATAGAAGTTATTATATTTATAAAGAGGATAAGAACACTCTTCCCCCACAACCTTATTTGATTGAAATACATCGGCTCTTTTATCATACCACACAGCCCCAATATCAAGGCACGTGACTTTATTTATTTTAATATCTTTTAAATAATAATAATCCATCTCAACGAGAAAACAAACTCAAACTTCTTCCATTAAATCATGATTTACTTAATCTCTTCAACACCATTTTGATTCTATTTTTTACTTTGTTCGAAAAACTGACTTTCCTACTAAAATTAGCTATCAAATAGTTCCTATAATTATCCATTAAAGATTCGACATTCAAGTAATTTGGATTTTCTGTATCCCAATAGTATAGATCTCCAAAATTGGTTGGTAAAAACAAATTGGGGTGTAGTCCTTTCAATACCTTTGAATAGTCCTGATAAGTCAATCCCTTGGATTCTGGAAAATCCTTGTTACTATAACTTTTCGGTACAACCAAAATTACTTTCTTGGATATTCTAAATGCTTCCACCAACGCGTCCTCTTGTTTTGGTGTTAGATGCTGAAATACCCTTAGGGCTACAAAAACTTCAAATTGTTTGTTTTCAAAAGGCCATGGACAAACTCTTGCATCGTGAATATAAGTGGGTTTTTTCCCTTCAAAATTCCAGTTGTCCATATAATCAATGGTTTGGCTGTCATCCACACAGGTCACGCCCATTGTCCCCATTTCCAAAACGTGACTTGGACTTGCGATCTCAATACTATTAAGAATTTCAACCACTCTTGAGTGGTAATTCCATCTGTCCTCAAGTAATTCTTTTTGCCAATGCTTCCCTTCATACATGTTGGCAAGTTGTAGAAATTTTTCCTTATTCAAAAATTTGATTTCCCCCATTTACACTTTCGACTATTGATTGATTTTAATTAATATACTTTCCTGGAAGAATCTGAAATATCAGACTGTATCGATAAAATTTTGTTCCGTTTTATTAAAGATAAGTATGCCCAATATCATGCTTCCAAATGCCACCAAAGTACTGTATCCCAATAATGTCCAAGAAAACATCCCTTCTCCCAAAAATCCATATCGGAATGTTTCTATAATTCCGGTCATGGGATTTAAGGCCACAAGATGCCGATATTTCTCCGGAGCAGAAGAAAGCGGATAGATGACCGTGGTCGCATACATCAGCAATTGTACGCCGAAATTGACCAAAAAAGCCAAATCCCTATACTTGGTGGTCATGGCTGTAATCATCAGTCCCAATCCCAATCCCAAAAATGCCATCAGCACGATCAACAAGGGAAATAGCAATACGGCCGAGGTCAGAAATATATCGGTTCCCTGTATGTAAAAGTATAACCAAACGCACATAAACAGGAGGAATTGAACCCCAAAGCGGATCAGATTCCCTATCACTATACTAAGGGGAACCACCAATCTGGGAAAATATACCTTTCCGAAAAGCTGTACATTGTCACGGAATACCGTACTGGTCTTTATCAGACAATCAGCAAAATAATTCCAGGCCGTTATTCCTGCTAGGTAAAACAAAAACTGAGGTAATCCATCGGTACTCAGTCCTGCCAGGTTGCCAAAAACAAACATAAAAACCAAAGTCGTAAACACTGGTTGGATAAAAAACCAGAGGGGGCCCAAGATAGTTTGTTTGTAAAAGGATACCACATCTCGGCGTACCATCAGGACCAACAAGTCCCTAAAATGCCAAATGTCCTTTAATGGAAGTTCAAACAGTCCACGTTCCGGGGTCACTTCTAAATCCCATTCTTCTTC
>CAZGYC010000208.1:0-4226 GCA_964530015.1 uncultured Limnohabitans sp.
TTCGCCTTTCCATCCCGCGCTTCATTGGAGATGTAAAGTGTCCCGTCCGGAGCAAAGGCAATACCCTCGGGCTGCTTGAAAAGCGAGGGGTCGAGCGGGTGGAGGGACTTTGGCGCGAAGGCTTTGTCCAGGGTCATCAGCCATTTTCCGGTGGAGGAGAGCAGAAAGTACTCTTGGGTCAGGGGATGGACAGCGGCGGCCGAAGGCTGGATTTTCAGCTTGTCCAGTGCTTTGTCGGGCAGCAGTCCGGCAAGCTGGCTTTTTTCGATCTTTCCCGCGGGCAGAGTATCAAGTGTCATCGATCCCAAGTCAAACCTGAAAAAGGAGGACTGGTCAGGGCTCTTGTCCCATTCGCAGACTTTGCAGAAAAGCCAAATGAATGCCTGGTCAATGTCGGACACCGCAGCCTCAAAATCGCGCTTTCCCAAGCCGGGAAACTCAAAAATCGCCGTTTGGCTGCTTTGTTCCCTGAAATTGACCACCCGGTAGAGGTTGCCGTTGCTTCTCAATACCCAGGCGGTGTCGTTTCTGACCAGGATGTCCTCGATGTCCCGGTTTTTTTCAAACTTTCTTTTGTCCAGGATCTTGCCGGTTTGGGGACTGAGTCGATAGATGATGGCGGATTCATCCTCGATGGCGAGGATTTCATCTTCATGCCAGGCGATTCCGGAGATTTCCGCCAGGTCATCGGACAATGTGATCCGCTCCATTCGGTCGGGCGAATATCCGCTCGGAAGGGTGAAAGCCGAGGGAGTTTTTCCGCTCGTCTGGTCACAGGAATCAAAAAGCATCAGCAGAAAAATGAGAAAGGGATATCGCATCGTTTTTTTGATCAGAACCAAGTATCTTCCTAACTGCATGTAAAAGTTAACCCAACCGAAGTGAATATCCAATCAGAAAAATTTGAAGCCTGGATTCGGGACATGTTCGCCAGCCGGCAAAAAAGGGAGGTCTGCTACCACAACATAGACCATACCACGTTCGTGGTGCAGAAGGTTCGGGAGATGGGGGAGTTTTACGGGTTTTCCGATCGGGATCAGGAGGATTTGTTTTATACCGCCTGGCTTCACGATGTGGGCTATTGGGATGGCGGCGCCGAGGGGCATGAGGCTCGCGGAGCCGAAGTCGCACAGACCGTCTTGGGGGACTTTGGCTTGTCCCAAGACCGGATCGACCGGATCAAAAGGGCCATCTTGGCCACCCGGATGCCCCAATCCCCGGCGGATCTGTTTGAGTCCATTGTTTGCGATGCGGATCTGTATCACCTTGGGACGGAATCTTTTTACGAGCAGACCCTTTTGCTGAGGCGCGAAATCGAAAAAGGGGCGACAAATCCGGTGGGCCTGAAAGACTGGCTGGCTGAATCCGGGAGATTTACCCGCAATCACCGATATCATACCGGCTTTGGCCAGCGGTACCTTGAGCCGGTGAAGCAGACCAACCTGGAATACCTGGACCTGAAGATCGGGCAGTTGGAATCCGAAAAACACCCGGCGGCGGGGAAGGAAAAAAAGCGGAAAAAGGACGGATCCCAACCGGGGCACGGGGCCTAGCCGCTGTCATTTTGGCCGCCGCGAAGGTCTCGGTTTGCAGGCTGGCCGAATCCCCAAACCGGGTGATTCATCGGGGCCGTGGGATTTTTTTTTGCCTGCCCTGTAGCGGATGTGGTGTCCGGTTGCGTCTTGGGGGAAAATTCACCAAATGAACGCTGTTTTCCGGTTTCTTCTGTTGGTATTCCTGTTTAGTTGCTCCATTGGCGACGGAGGGGGAGATCTGGGATTGGGACAATACTATAATGTTCAGGGCCCTGGGTATCAGTTTACCGCAGACACCGGCAAATACCGACAACTGGATTTCAACAGGAACGACCCCTCCCTTTGCCAGGCAAGTTTCGAGATCAAGCGCATCAGCAGAAACGGAAATGAACTATCTCTCGAAATCGAACGTCCTAAAGGCTGCACCGGGATATACGAACTGGTTTGGGATGGGATTTGGCAGGAATCCTCGCCCCGCAGGATGCAGCTTTACCTCACCGGCTTGTTTCCCGGCTGTGCGGGAGGGGCTGAAACCGGCCTGGATGTCATCAAGGTGGACCTGGCCAAGGCACTGCTCGACGCTCCCGGCGACCTGTTTACCATATACCTCAGGGAGCATTGCAGTTTTCGCGATTTCAACTGTGTGGGAAACTGTGAACTTAAAATTTAAAATACAGTATATAGCGTCAAGTTGATTTGAACTGGTCTGACCAAGAGTTGATTGACGGTTGCAAACGTCGGTCAAAGAAACATGAGGAGTTTTTTTTCAAAAAATACTATGGCTATGTCATGGGGATCAGTCTGTCCTATTCCAAGAGCAGGGATTTGGCACTGGAGATCACCAATGACTCTTTTATGAAGTGCTTTGATTCCTTTGCAAAAATGGACCAAAGCCCCTCCCTCAAACCCTGGCTGCGAAGGATCACCGTCAACACCGCGATAGATTACTACCGGAAGGACAAACGCTTCCAAAACCATCTGGAAGCGGATGGCGAGACCCCGGTATTCGATGAAGTGTACGCCCCGGACCAATTGGCATTTGAAGACATTCTCAAGCTTCTCAATCAACTGCCCGAGGACCAACAACTGGTATTCAACCTCTACGAGGTCGAAGGATATAGTCACAGGGAGGTCGCTGCCCGGCTCGAAATCACCGAAAGCTCCTCCCGGGTTTATCTGACGCGGGCAAAATCCAAACTGCGTCAGTTGATACAACAACACATGAAAGAATATGCAGGAAGATAAAACATCCAAATGGTTGGCCTCCGAGCTGCGAAAGCAGCAGGAAGAAAACCCTCTTCCTTACGAACTGGGGGCTTGGGAGGCATTTGAAGCCAAGCGCGCCGCCCTGGCCAGAAAAAAAACAGCCTATTGGCTGTCGGGCATTGCCGCTGCCCTGACCCTGCTGGTGGTTGCGGGAGGCTTGTGGCTTTCCCGTGAAACCGGAGAATCAACCCCTCCGCAACTTTCCGGACAGATTGCCTTGGAAGAAAGGCCCGTGGAAAGTTCCGAAAAAGAGGCCGAGCCCATGGTTGCCGGGCCTGAGGCCGCCGCTTCGGACGAGTTGCTTGGGTTGAATTCAGGGAAAATCCGGGAAAGCAAAAGCCTGTCGGCTGCCGCGCCAAAGCCAGTGGACCAGGCCGTGACAAAATCAGCCGGCTCCTTTCCGCCAAAGCCCGATTTCGGTATTCAGGAGCCTAAAAGAGATCAGAAACCAGTCGCCATTGCACCCGCCCCCAAGGAAGAGACCGCCCCGAAAACTGCGGGAATGGAGACTTTGATCGCAGGCAGTGAAAAGGCCGGGGAGGAAGAAGCAAAGCAGCCGGAGAAGCCGCAGCAGGAAATCGCCCAGGCCGAGCTGCCAAAAGACCCCCAGCTCAGCGAGGAAGAGATCAAGGAGGCCCTGGAAACGAAGTCTGCCGCAAGAATCGCGATGGGGCTTTCGCCGGGATTTGGGTCCTCCCAAGGTTCCGATCGGGCGACCAGCGGAGCCAGCCTGGGACTTGGAGTCATGGTCGATATGGAGATCACGGGAAAACTCGTGATGGGATCGGGGCTTGCAGTCAACTACCTGAGCCAGAGCAGCGAAAGCCAGAGCTACAACTATGGTGGAGTCAATGCGCTTTCTTTGGCAGTGACCGAAACCAACGAAATCAGCCAGGTTCAGGTGGATATTCCCCTGTATTTCAAGTATCCGATCACCCGAAACCGCGCCATATCGGTGCAGGCGGGATTTTCGAACCTGATCACCTTCAATCAAGGTGCCGAGCAGCAGTCCTCCTACACCCGGCAGGTGGCCGTGATGGATGCCCAGTTCGCCAATAGTGCCTTTACCCTAAAGTCCGAATCGGTCAGCCAGTCCCAGGGCATGTCTGTGCCAAACCAGAAGTTTTACCCCCTTGCCACCGCCAACCTTGGGGTAAACATCCGGCTCTATGAATCCGAAAAGACCAGCTACGAGGTGATGCCGTTTTACAACTATCCCCTTCAGGAATTTTCCGGATACGGGGAAAAACTGGGGATGTTCGGAGCTTCGTTTAAGGTCAATTTCGGAGCCATCCAAAAGAAATGATTTGAAATGCTAAACCAACAGATGCCGCCCGGAAGTGATTTCGGGTGGCTTTTTTGTTTTTGGAGGCAGCAGAGACCTTCCAGGTTTTCAAAACCTGGAAGGTCTGCAATGTTGAAGGG
>CAZGYC010000209.1:0-4181 GCA_964530015.1 uncultured Limnohabitans sp.
TTTTCAGATAGTCGCCAGCAGCGCTTGCTCGACACGGTCTTTGACTAGGAGAAATCGCCCATGGAGCTCGGCCAGCTCTTCTTCGGAATAGGCGTAGAGCGGAAGTGCCAAGGTTCCGTCACACAGATCTTCAAAAGCAAGGGCTGCTTTCAACCCTTTCAGATAGCTGGATTTGTAGGTGCCGTTTTGGTAGATGTTTTCGCTGAGCATGAGGACGGTTTCCTGCAAACTCTGGATTTTGTCAGTTTCCTGCTTTTGAAATGCTTCGTAGAGGCTGACATAGAGTTTTGGAAACAGGTTGCCTCCGCCGCACACACCGCCATGTCCGCCCATTTCGAGTGTGTCTGCCAGGATTTCTTCCGGTCCGATGAAAAGCTTGAAATCAGGCTGATCTTTGAAAGCCTCGCAGAGTGCGCCGAAGTTTGCCGGATTTCCGGAGCTGTCTTTCAGTCCGATGATATTGGGATGGGCCGAAAGTCTCACCGCCGACTCCACTGCGATATTGACTTTGGTGTGGGACGGCATATCGTAGAGGAAAAGCGGCAGTTTCACCGCATCTGCCAGTTTCTGATAGTAGTTGACCAACTCGTCCTGGTCGATGTTGATGTAGAATGGCGGTGCAGCGACCAGGGCACTTGCCCCGGATTCGTACGCCACGGCGGCCAGATCCAGGCTTTGTACAAAAGAACATTCGGTAATCCCTACCAGCACGGGGACTTTCCCGTTTACTTTTCGGCAGGCCAGACGGATAAGATCACTCTTCACATCCGGGCTGATGCTTGCCGACTCACCGGTGGTTCCGATGATAAAGATGCCATGAACTCCTCCTTCGATGAGGTGTTCGATGAGTTTTTCGGTACGGGCCACATCCAGCGAAAAATCAGGATTCAGGGGTGTAATCATGGGAGGGAAAATCCCGTGAAATGCGTGGGTAGGGTTCATAGGTTGATGTTGGTAATGTGATTAGACTTTGAGATGGATGTATTTCACCTGGACCCTGTTGTATGTATAGCTGATGTGGACAGTACCGTCTTTTGCCTGAATAATGGCCGGATAACTGAATTCACTCTCGCTTTCATCCTCCAAAATCAGGAGTTCTTCCCAGGTAATACCGTCTGCCGATCCAAAAAGACTAATCTTGTTTCTTCCTTTTTTTAGGGGATTGCACACCAGTAGGTGATAGCCGCTCTCCAAAGTCACCCCGTCGATCCCGGAGTTGTTGTTGACCAAGTGGGTGGCTTCCATCTTGGACCAGGTTTTTCCCTGATCAGACGACCAGGTGGTGGACACTACCCCTTCTTTGGTCCGGCAGAGGAGCTGGAGTCTTCCGTTGGGGTGAAAAAGTACCGTGGGTTGGATGGCATTGAAGCCGGCATTGTCGATTTCCGTCTTTTTCCAGTTGCTGAGATCCGCGTCCGAGGTTTCGATATGGGTGGTCCATCTTTCGGAGGTTTCAAAGCTGCTCGGATGAAGCAGGCCGCCATCTGCCAGTGCCACGGTTTTGTTTTTGATCGGGCCCAGGAGCGGCTTGGGGATTGTGAGCTCTTCGGACCAGGACTTGCCTTCGTCTTTGGAGGTCTTGTACACTCCCCACCAGTCCCTTGGATGGGGGCCTACTTTGTAGAAAAGAGCCAAGTCTCCATCGGCTAGCTGATACAGGACGGGATTCCAGGTGGGATACCGGAGTGTGTCGTTTTTCACTCCATCAGCCGCCATTTGCGGGACAGACCAGACGCCCCTGCTGAGTTTGGAGGTGTAGATGCTCACATCCGGGTGTCTCTCGTGCGTGCCTCCAAACCAGGAAGCCATGATTCCCGAGGGGGTTTCTGCCAAGGTGGAGGCGTGGCACTGGGGAAAAGGGGCAGATTCGTAGATGAAGCCGGACGAGAGGAGGATAGGGTCTGGTTTTTCTGTTTCCTGGAAAAGGGAAAGTAGGCCAAACAGTCCCAAAATACCGATAAATGGGGTCATGTGCTCAGGGGTTAGATTGAAAGGAAGGAACCAACCTAACAAAAAAGCCGGACAGTTTCAGGAAACCGTCCGGCTGTGACCTGTAAGAAATGGGCTTGACATCCCATGAATGAAAAGGCGAACGCTGTCACCGTGGCCTGCGGGGACATAGGCCAATCGGTTTGCGACAGCAGTTCCGGACTGCGGGACACCGACCGGGGCTGGAGGATGTCGGACAGCGGAGTCATTGTCACCAGAACAATTCTTCCTAGTCCCATCGGGACGGCCCATATCCTAGCCAGAGGTTTTAACCTCTGGACCCGTAGGGACGGACGATATGATTATAATTGTTTTTCAGCAATCATCCCGATAGCCATCGAGGATCTGGGATAAGTTGTTCGACATTGCAAATTCTATACAGCTCGCTATTTATCAACCGCTACAAATCAGTTAAATCCAGCGGTTTAACTACTCTAAAAAGCTTCAGTGCTTATTGGGTGAAACTCGAAGAGCGGGATTTTGCTTTTTTTGTCAAATTGCCTGTCAAGCCATTCCAGAAGATCTTCGTATTCTTTTTCGGATTTGATGACAGCTAATTCCATGGTTTCAAACTCAATTTATCGGATTTCAATTTCCGGCTGCGGTAGTAGAATTCCTTTTTGGCACAAAAGGCTCAAATGGATACGTCCTGGGCAACACTTCTACGCCGGTGGTGACTTTCAGGGGGCTGTCTCCGGCATAGGTCAGTTCGACGAAATAGCCCCGGAATCCTTCCTTGGGGGTTTTCAGGAGCACTTCCAGTTCCCCGCTTTCAGGCAGCGTGATTTCCTCAGCCACCCATCCCGGACCAAACACGTCGATCCGGAAATCCCGGGAAAGCGGATTGAGCGCCGACCACAGCTTGACGGAGACGGGCCTCCGGCTGGGATCGGTCTTTACCAGGATTCTGTCACCCTCGATCTTCCAGTCGTAGGTGGGGCGGGAGGTTTTATTCAGGATGGAGCTGTAGAAGGCAATCATATTGGGCAGGGCATCCGAGTCTCCGATGTCGTGTCCGGAGTTGGGGACATACATCACGTGTTTTTCGCCCGGCAGGCTGTCCCAATAGAATTTCCAACTGTCGGGCTGAAAAAACTCGTCGCCCGCCGCATTGATCAGGAGCTTGGGCATGTCGTAGTCCTTTCGGAAAGAATACGGCTCGGTGATCTCCATCATCCGGTCAAACTCCGGCGTTCCCACCCAATCCATCACGCCTTCCCGGACATAGTCTCCGACGGCCGGAGCCCAGAAGCCGTAGTTTTGCCAGTGATGCTCAAAGGAAGGGACCAGATTGAGCAGGTCGATCACCACCGGGACCATGGCCACGACCCGGTCGTCCACTGCCGCGGTGGTCCAGGTGGTCCAGCCTCTTTTGGAGGCACCGCCCACCACGAAGCTGTTCAGGGTTTTGTTGTGCTTTTCTTTGGCTACTTCGGTCACGGCATCCATCGCGAGTTTGGCGGCTTTGGTCATCGGAAGGCGGGCGAGCCAGATGGCGTCTTCATCCTTTGCCCCGCCTTCGAGGAATTTTCTCCAGCCATAGGAGATAATCTCGTCCTCGTAGCGCTCCCCAAAGGTGTCATTGGCAAAAACGATCGGCTGGAAGGGGACATTGTGGATCTGCGCGACGATCGAGTTGGTCTGTGTGGAAGCCGCCAAGATGAGCGGGTTTGGCTCCACTGGCATCTTGGAGTTGGTACTGCCGCCTCCGATCCAGAGCATGCCGGTCTCGTGGGGGGTGTCCTTTGGGATGACCACCGAGACCCAGTGCCACCACTCGGTCTTGTCCACAATATCCGGGGTCAGCCAGTGCTGGGAATACATCTTCAGCACGTGGTAGTCCGCCTGTTTGCCCGGTACCGTGTGGACGATTTCGTAGCGGTAGGTGGAGTCGGGGGCATGGACATAATCCCTGAGGAGGGTGGTGGATCCTGCCGCCGGGACGGTGGGTGACTCCGCGGGTTTTTGGCAGGACAGGAGCAGACAGACACTAACAACTAAGACTCCCCATGTCAGTATGGGAAGATTTTTCATTTGATGCATAGCAGGTTGGGGTTGTTTAGATTCGCCAAAATGTAAGCAGAAATCTTTTTCCCGGCAAAGCCGCTGTTGGATCCCCAGGGAAATCGCTTTTGGCTTCCTTCGATTAAAATGCCGCGATGGGGGAGCAATTCAGGTGTGTCCATGCACCG
>CAZGYC010000210.1:0-4147 GCA_964530015.1 uncultured Limnohabitans sp.
CGGATGATCAGTCCGCTGGACAAGTTGGATATATGAAAAATAACCGCAATTGCGGATATAACACGTTATGGGCAAGTTTATAAAACGACAGCGTAACGGAAAGCGGCAGACAAGAGAGCCACCGACTTTTCATTTTGACACATCCTGACAGTCATTTACGACTGACAACAATCCTTTATTTTCAAAATGGAGACCAGCGACCATTTCAAAAACGGGGCGACACCGAAAAGCCAAACGAGTAGGAAACTTAAACAAAATAATATGACACCAGAAGAATTCTTTGATGAAGTTGAACAAGTAGATTTGGAAATAACTTCAGACGAAAACGCAGATGAAATATCTGTAGCCTTAAAATTATCGGAATCATTTGACAAAGCCGAAGTATTGAGAATTGAAGAACAAGTTAGCCACGGTTGGTCAGGAGTTTCTAGCTGCGGACACTCGGACAGAATAAAATCCGAAGCAGCACAAGCGCTTGAGGCTTGGGCAAAAAATAAAATTTTTCAATACCGACATCTAAGATACATCCGATATGGACACTTAGGTGGTTCTGCAAGGACATCTAGTAGTGGAGGAAGTTGGGGACAACCTCGCAGATGCAGAGGGTCTTTAACAATAAAATGCTACATTGAATTTATTAAACCATAAAACTTCAATAATAGTGTTTGACAAGGAGACGGATGTGGTTAAATCAACATCCGTCTCTTTTATTTAACTTTTGTGTTGGTTTTCCGTTGGACTATCTTGCAGACAGTCCGACAGAAAACCAGCCCATAACAGCGGTTTGGCGTAATGGGGGCGGACGTTCTTCGTATGAAAATTTGTGCTAAATTTGAATTTCGGCTTCGTAGGAAGTTTTGTGCTGAAAAGCCCCCACTGCGCCAAGCCGCCGGCCGTTATAGCCAATGGTAAAAAGACACGACACCAAATGAACATACAGAATAAACTTAGAGACCTTAAAGACCAAAAAAGTTATAGTATTCCTGCCAAAAGGGTAATGGAACATTTGAAACCTATCCTTAGCAAATCACAAGACTTGCGGCAAAGATGGATGTGGGAATTACTTCAAAATGCAAGCGATTTAGGCGACAATGTAAAAGCAAGATTTGAAATAACTGCTGATAGACTTAAATTTAGCCACAACGGAAAGCCGTTCTCATTGGACGAAGCATATAACTTAATTATGCCCGACTCTACCAAAGATGACGAAACAACTCACAAGAAAAGTGTTATCGGACAGTTTGGAACAGGTTTTATTTCAACACATATATTATCTAAGATAATTCAAATTGAAGGTATAATAGAAGATGACGAGCAACTTTACAGTTTCAACTTTCACCTTGACAGAAGCGAAAGAACCGACAAGGATTTTTTAATTCAATCAATTAAAGACGCAGAAGCGGAGTATCGGGAAAACCTTGAAGAAATTGACGAACTTCCAGAAGATGAATTTCAAACGTCATTTACTTATCACATTGACAACACCTACTCTTCTTTGAAAGGGCAAGAAATTGTTAATGATGGAATTGAAAGTTTCAAAGAGTTAATACCATACGTTTTGACTTTTAGACCTCAATTAGCAGAAATCGAAGTTATTGACCGTAGGACTACAACAACCAAATTGACATTCAAACGTGACGAAGTTGAAAGTGGTATTGAAGACCTAATAATCATTAAAACTGTTTGCCATAAAAATGGCAAACACATTGAAGACAGACTAATCGGAAATATTATTGAAGACGAAACTGAAATTGCATTTCCAATTGAAGAAATAGAAGAAAGTAAATTTCAACTTCTTCCATTCCCCGAAGAATGCCCAAGACTTTTTTGTGCTTTTCCTATGATAGGAACAAGTGACTTTAATTTTCCAGTTGTAGTACATAGTGAAAAATTTGTTCCTAACAGAGAAAGAGACGGAATAGAAATAACTAACTTTGATGAAGTGAATAGAGAAAGGCTTGTTGAAGCAAAAATTACTTTTAAAAGACTTTTAGAAATTATTCAAGAAAATGAATGGACAGAAGCCTTTAACATTTGCCGTTTATTGAACACTAACATAAACGATGTAGAAACTAATAAATGGTTTGTCAGAGAAATATTCAATCCAATTAAGGAAGGAATTATGACTACAAAATTAATTGAACTTGATAATTCACTAAAGCTGGAAGGTTATCGGAAATCACTAATATATTCACGTTATTCTGACAAATTAAAACGAAACATTATATCTTATCCAGTCAGAATACCCTATGTAGATAAAAGAAAAAAAGAAAAAGAAAAAATCATTAAGACAATTTATGATTTTGCGTTTAAAATAATGCCTGAATCTATTCCCTGTAAGGAACAATTTTTAAGTTGGTATGAAAGTCTTGATTTTGAAATATTTGAAAACTCAAAGATTACACTTGAAACCATTTGTGAATATATTTCTTTTTATTTAACTTTAGATGAATTCATTAATGACTATAATTTCAAAGAATTAGAGGGTGTTCAATATTTAATAGATTTAGTTGAGTTTATAATAGAGCAAGAAGAGGAAGGGCTTTTGGGGAAATACAATATTCTATTAAACCAAAGCAACGTATTTACAAAAATTGGAGGACTTAAACTTGACAGAGTTGAACACAAAGGATTGAAGGAAGGCTATGATGAAAAGTTGAAAGACATTTACTATTCTTTATCAAATAACGAATGTAGAGATACCTTGCTTCATAAAGAGTTTGAAAGCATAGATGACCTCATAGATGAAGATGACAAATATGATTTTAAAGAATTGGCAAAAGACACGGATGAAGAATTGAGAAATTTTGAAGGAAATTTTCACGATGAGAACTTCTTACTAATTCTAAAAGACCTGTTTAATTGGTATACGACTTGTGGACTTTCGGATGAAACATTAATGAACTTGTTTCCATATTTCTCAATCAACAAATCACAACTATATCTCAACACTAAAACACCACAAGAATTAGAATATGCCTTTGATATAGAGATAAGCGGAAAAAGCGAAGTATTAGCAAAACTTGCTAACAGTTCGTTATCGGAAAACGAATTAGAAATAATTGCGGACAACCCAGAATTGGTTTCCAATTTTATTGAGTGGCTGAACAGCAAACAAGAAGATAACCCTGACGAAGAATTAGGTAATATCGGAGAAGAATTTTTGTATCACCAGCTTTGTCAAATATTTGGAGAGAAAAGAGTGCTTTGGGAAGACAAATCTGAATATGATTTTAGAGTTCTTGAAAAGGACTTGACCACAACAAAATACTTCATAGACGCAAAGACAACAGGCAAGGGAATTGCAAACAGCGACAATGTTCCTTTCTTTATGCGGATAGCACAGTGGACTTTCTTAGCCAAACAACAAGCAAGTGACAAATATATAATTGCGAGAATTTTCAAAAACGGTGAGGCTATCGACGTTAAGTATCTAAAAGTAAACATACAATCACTATGATAAGAACTGCTGTCTATTTAATGTAATAGATAGCTAAATTGACCTAAATGAATTTTTAAAAATGGATAATGAGGACAAATACTTGAGAGCTTTAGCAGAAATAAGTAATAGTCATTTTAATGAAAAAGAATGGCTAATAAACAATTTTGCGCTTTACAAATTAACTCTGATTTGGCCGCCCAATCTGCCTCCAATAAATAGGAGTGATTTATTTGAAGGAACTTTAAGGGAAAAGTTTAATTCAATATATAAAGAAATTTTGACTGAATATGAGCACGAACTAAACAATAAAAATCGAACGCTGATAATAAAAAATAAGCATTTCTGACTTTGAGAAATTGAAGATAAAGTACGAACCGCCAGCAACTAGGTTTTCATCCAGCTTGTAAAGCCAGACATGATCCTGATCGCTATGCGGGACGCTGAACAATCCGGATTTTAAACCCCACATTTATGAGGGGTTTAAAAACGAGTCGGCAAAGCCCCACTTTTGGATGTCGTCCCAAAAATGGATTGCCGAAACAAATGCCATAGGAATCACATCAAAATCAGGGTCTTATGGATGCGGGACTTACGCTTACTCGGATATTGCTTTTAAATTTGCATCGTGGATTTCGGCAGAGTGGGGGCAGACCTCTCCACAATTCCGGTTTCGGTCAGGTTTGAGATCCAAATTCCTTGCAAGTT
>CAZGYC010000211.1:0-4119 GCA_964530015.1 uncultured Limnohabitans sp.
ATGAAAAAGCAAGACCAAAAGAACTACGAAGTCCAAAAGCCCGATGCTGAATGGAAGGAGATCCTGGATCCGGAGGCATTTCACGTCCTTCGCGAAAAAGGAACCGAGCGGCCATTCACAGGACAATACTACCTCAACAAAGACACCGGAATCTACGAATGCAAAGCCTGCGGCAATGGGATCTTTCATTCCTCCAAAAAGTACGACAGCGGCTGCGGTTGGCCCAGTTTCACCGAACCTATTCGTCCTGAGGCTATTGATGTGAACATGGATTACAGTCACTTCATGGTCCGTGAGGAAATCCTCTGCGGCAAATGCGGTGGGCACTTGGGGCACCGCTTCCCGGACGGTCCCAAAGACCAGGGCGGCATCCGCTATTGCATCAATTCGCTCAGCATGGATTTCAAAAAAGGATAATTATCGGCCATGGGACTATCCGCGATCTTGCCAGTAGCGTAATTTTCTTTTGCCTCTGGGTTGGAAGACCGATGCTTCGACAGGCTCAGCGCAGGTGACAGAAGACCGAAGTAGCCCCATTGCCAGTGTTAAACGTCAAATGTTAAAAGCTTTGGGCGAGTTCAAGATAAGGGAATTTCAAACTTCCGATTTTTGATTTCAGACTTTTGGTCATTGGGTTCTTCCGCCTCCGGTCTTCA
The DNA here is from genome assembly GCA_964530015.1 of uncultured Limnohabitans sp. Taxonomy (GTDB): domain Bacteria; phylum Bacteroidota; class Bacteroidia; order Cytophagales; family Cyclobacteriaceae; genus Algoriphagus. Next base: position 657 of record CAZGYC010000211.1, read on the forward strand.
GTCCTAACCTCCCACACTTCAGACAATTCCTTTCTCCGGATGCCTTCCGGTGACCGTCCTTCCAAAGACCTTCATCTCTTCAATCTGCCCATCCATATCGCCGTTTGGGTAGATGCAGGGACCGATGCCGGCTTCCTTCTTTTTATAGTCCAGGTAGCCAACTACTACCGGTACATTTGCTTCAAGAGCGATGTGATAAAACCCTGATTTCCATTTTTTTACAGCTTTTCTAGTGCCCTCGGGAGTTACCATGATCACGAGTTCCTCACGCTCATTGAGCATCCTGACCATCGCTTCCGTATAGGTCTGTTTTCTTCCGCCTGGAATCCGCTTGCGGTCGATGGCAATGGCGCCGAGGCCACTGAGCAGCCAGCCCAAGGGGCCGACCATCACCTCTTTTTTGATGGTAAATCTCACCGGAATATCCATCAGGAAAAATGCCGCTCGCGCATAGAGGATATCCCAGTTGGACGTGTGGGGAATGGCGATCAACACCGCCTTTTTCAGGCCTTTCGGCCATTGGTCATTGAGGGTCCAACCTGAAATCCAAAAAACGAATCGGGAAAGGAGCTTCATCATACACTTAAATGGTTTGCGCTGGGGTTTGCCAGTTCTAAGATAGAGGGGTTTTCTTCAATTATTTTCATGGTGTGGTCGTATCCCGCCTGGAAGAGTTCAGGGGCCTTTTTGATGTCGAAAACTCCGAATCTCCCCAAGCCCGGAGCTTCGATGAAGTAATCGCATGTTGACTTCCTGCTGTACACATTGTAGTTCATGGACATGATCACAGCCCGCTCGATCAGATTTTTCATGTTTCTGATATTGCTTTCTTCGGGCAGGTGGTTGCAGTTGACACCGATCACAAAGTCGCAGATTCCGTCCAGCGGCTCCACCGGAAGGTTGTTTAGCACTCCCCCATCCACCAGGTATTTTTTCCCGATCATGACAGGCTCAAACATACCAGGAACACAACTGGACGCCAACAGGGGCGGAATCAGCTCGCCTTCGTCAAAGTAGACGACTTTTCCCTTTCTGATATCCGTGGCAGCTACGGCGAGGGGGATTTTCAACTGGCCGAAGTCATTGTGGCCAAGGTAGCGCTTAAAAAGATGTCCGACATTTTCCATCTTCAGGATTCCCTTTAGGGAAATAGCCGGACGCATAAACCTGAAAAAATTCGTCTCGACGATGATCTTCAGGATTTCCTCCGGCTTGTACCCCTGGCAATACATGGCCCCGGCAATCGCCCCGGCGGAAGTCCCCGAAACTTTGGTCGGTACAATGCCCGACTCGCCCAGAGCCTTCAACACGCCCAAATGCGAGATCCCGCGGACGCCGCCACCGGATAAAGCGATCCCGATCTTCAGTTTAGATTTCATCCAAGCGGAATGTTTGGTCCAAGCGCACGCCCCGGTCGGTCATCTTGACGGTGCAGCATTCATTGACCGGGTCATGCTCCAGAAAAAGCACATATCCTTCCCGAGCCGCCTCTTCCAGAAAGGCCTGTTTTTCTGCCATGGTGACCAATGGTCGGGTGTCATAGCCCATGACATAAGGCAGGGGAATATGTCCAACAGAGGGAAGCAAATCGGCCACGAATACGACTGTCTTGCCCTTGTATTGGATCTTTGGCAGCATCTGCTTGTCCGTGTGGCCATCGACCGTGATGAAGTCGAATCCCGGAAACAGGCTTTTTTGACCCAGATCCAAAAACTTCAACTGCCCCAAATCCTGCATCGGAAGGATGTTTTCGCTCAGGAAGGAAGCTTTTTCACGGGGATTGGGAACGGTCGCCCATTGCCAGTGCTCGCTGTTGGACCAATAAGCAGCGCGCGGAAAAGTCATCTCATACTGCCCGTGGGAACCATACCGGATTCCCCCGCCACAATGGTCAAAATGCAAATGCGTCAGAAAATTGTCCGTGACCTGATGAAAATTGACTCCGAGTCGATGGAGGCTTTTTTGCAGGGAATCTTCCCCGTGGAGGCAATACAAAGACAAAAACTTCGCATCCTGTTTGTCTCCGATTCCATTGTCAATCAGGACGACCCGGTTGCCGTCCACCGCCAAAAGGCTCCGCATCGCCCAGTTGCAGAGGTTCTTTTCGTCCGCGGGATTGGTGCGGGACCAAAGCACCTTGGGAACAACCCCAAACATCGCACCGCCGTCCAGCTTGAAAAAGCCTGTGTTTACCGTGTATAATTCCATCTGTTTTCTTGATGAATGACCAAAAAAGACCGAAGCAACCTCCAGTCGACAAGAGATTGCTTCGCTGTTTTTTTACCGGAAAAGAGACTATTCGGCAACTACACCCATTGAGCAAAATTTCTCAATGCGCTGCTCGATCCGCTTCTCGGGTTTAATCTTGTCCAGCTCTTTGAGGGAACCCAGGATGGCTTCTTTTATCCTGTTTGCCATCCATTTCAGATCCCGATGGGCACCACCCAGTGGCTCGGGTATGATGTCATCCACCAGCCCGTTGCCTTTCATGTCCCTGGCTGTCAGCTTCAGGGATTCTGCTGCCTGCTCTTTGTAATCCCAGGATCTCCACAGGATGGTAGAGCAGTTTTCCGGGGAAATGACCGAATACCAGGAGTTTTCGAGCATCAAAACCCGATCCCCGATCCCGATGCCCAAGGCTCCGCCGGAGGCTCCCTCTCCGATGATGATGCAGATCACGGGCACTTTCAGCGTGAACATCTCCTTCAGATTTCTGGCAATGGCCTCGCCCTGCCCTCTTTCCTCTGCTTCCAGTCCCGGGAATGCACCCGGCGTATCAATCAAAGTCACAATCGGTTTCCCGAATTTTTCCGCCATTTTCATCAATCTCAACGCTTTTCGGTAGCCCTCGGGATTGGCCATCCCAAAGTTGCGCATCTGACGCTGCTTGGTATTTCGGCCTTTTTGCTGGCCGACAAACATGACCGTGCGGCCATCCACATCCCCGAGTCCGCCGACCATGGCCTTGTCGTCGGCGACATTTCGGTCGCCAAAGATCTCGATGAAGTCGTTGGTGATTTCATAGATGTAATCCAGCGCATAAGGACGATCCGCGTGCCGGGAAAGCTGCACCCGCTGCCAGCGGGTCAGGTTTTCAAAAGTCTCTTTTTTCAACGCAAGGATCTTTTCTTCCAAAGACCCAATATCGCTACTGAGGTCGATATTCCGGCCTTTGGCCAGGTCTTTCATCTCTTGGAGTTTTTGCTCTAAATCAGCAATGGGTTTTTCGAATTCTAATACCATTTCGGTGATTTTTGGAAGTAACAAAGATAAGGAATAAACGCTAGTGGCAAACCCCGGAATCTGGGGGAACTCCATCTCCCATTCCTGAAAATTATCAGACTGAAACAGAAACAGATAAGGTATGGGAACAAAATTATTAAAAGCATGTATTGCAGGGAAGGATCAAAATCTTACCTTTGCACCACTTCTAACGGGAAGTAACAAACGGAGTGGTAGTTCA
>CAZGYC010000212.1:0-4107 GCA_964530015.1 uncultured Limnohabitans sp.
TTTATGAAGTCTTTTGGGACTTCTTTTTCAACCCTATCGCCTGTTTTCGGATCATTGTAAGCGACCTTTTCGAATTTTCTAAGCTTCCGGTTCAAATCAAATCGCTTATTGGATTTGGCGTGCATATTGTTCAGCAAATTGATGTGATCTCTTGTAGCACAGGCAATTACCAAAGCATCCAAAGCGTGGTGTCTATGGTCTATTCTTTTCTTTTGAAATCCTTTGGAAAACTCTATGGGAACTGTCGGCAGAAACTTTTGATAGTTTCCATTCCAAGCCGTGAAGACAGTACTATTTGTAATTTGATTCATACGTTCAAAACGTGGCAAAATCAAATCGTTCCAGACATCGTTCAATCCCCAATCCTGCTTCAGAGTAGAAGTGATTTTTCCGTTCCCGGGTAGCAGATTTTTGGAATTCACGCCATCATCATCGGTTTTCGAACGAACAATATTGGACAGGATAGATGAGATAAACTTGCTGATATACCTTGTATCATTCATTTGACGCTCGATCATTTTATCGGGAATTTCCTCCAGCAAGAGCTTATTTCGTTTAGAACGGTTCTTTGAATAGTGTTCTTTTACAAATTTCTGATAGGCTTCTTCTGACAAAATTTCAGTTTCCCTGCCTAAGCCTAATGGCACTTTCTCTCCATGATGATTTTTGATAAACTCAAATCCGAGTTGTTTATCCTTCAATTTATTGACCGCCGATTCGCAGATGATCTTATTACCGAAACTATCATCAAAAAAACGGCTTTGCGGAATGATATGCTCTATTTCATATTCAGCAGTAAACAGCTTGCTAAGGGGTATAGGATTGCCTGTGTACGGTGAACAGTACTTCTGCTCCAACCACAATTTATATCGCTGTAATTCGGATGAGGTTGGTTGTCCAGTTTTACTGATTTTCAGAATATCATCTGGAACTTCCTCATCAGAACTCAATGCCCCTTCTTCATAAATCTTCAACGCCTCCTGTTGCATTGGAGAGAAAGGGCGAACATTCGCTACGTTGCTGTCATTTAACAGTTCTGCCAACAACGCCTTGATACGGAGATTGGTGTTTTCGTTATCCGTAACAATGTTCGTCAGACGCTTGCGTTCGTCTGCGGTATTTTTCATTTCACGACCTAACTCGACGTGGATTTCCTTGAAGAAACCTTCTGCCCCATTTCCGTACTTTCGCCAAATGTCTTTTACTACCCGAAGCGTTTCGGTAACCACTTGTTCCACGATCGGGTTGCGCAAAGAATGCTGTCTAAATTCCTCCAAATAGCTTTCCAGGTCTGTTACCGAATTCCATTTTCCGGCAATGTTGGCCTCCGAATGACGGCCATAAACAACGTATTGTGCCAACCACAATTGCAATCCCTGAAAGTCAGCTTCAGTAGTTAGTCTTTTTGCCTTCTCCCGAACCCTGTTTTTGATTTCTTCATCAAACTCTCCTGTAAGGATCTTGTCAATACGTTCTCTTGTCTCCGCATTGATTGTATCCCAATTCCAATACTTACCCAAACGGATCAATGGTAACAATTTCTTGATCGCCTTTTCTGAAAACGAACCATATTCACTTTTAAAAGGCGGGAATTTTTTGAAATTATCGACAAAGGAAATTTCATCTAAATTATGTTTATTCGCGAAGGTTTTTAATGCCTTTTCGTACTCAATTTTGTCTGTTACCGAATAGATGATATGCCATAATTTGTGTTCAATTTCGGTAGTTAGAAAATCGTCCGAAACATTTTCGACTTTTGCCAATCGTGTTTTGATTTGCGTTCCGGTTTCATTGCAAGGATACACTTTGTCCTCCACAAAATTCCAACGGTATTTAGCCGCCTCATTGTTCAATACTTTTCCTTTCAGACCTGTTTTTTCAAGGAAATATTTTATTATAATGTCCTGTTTAACTTCTTTTCTATTATTCAGAAAATCGAACAAATCTTCATAATCTTCTATACTTGTCAAAAATACCGAAGTGACATTTGTATCTTCATCTTTTTTGTAAATTGTTAAGTTGTAGAGCCACTGCCAGATTCGAAATTCCTGATACAAAGGGTGCGATTTCGGGATTGCTTTCAGGTATTCTGTTTTTTCATTTCCTTCCGCATCTTTATATTTCCTATATTCTAATGTACAATTAGCGATGGAAGATTTTTGGCTCCTAAGCGGACGCTGGTAAAAAATGATATCATCGACGAACAAATGCACAAAATCCTTTTTGCTTAACGTAGTCTGATGGGCTTCGTTATTTCGATACAGTTCTCTTACGCAATCACTATACAAATCCCCATTTTGCAATTCCGAATGAAACTGCATCTGAGCTTTTAGAATAGCTCTTAGTTCCTCCCTATAAAACTTTCGCTCAATCGTACGGACTAATTTTCCTTTTATCTTTTGTTTAGGGTTTTGAAGTAGGGTATCATAAATATATGTTCCTACGGTTTTATTTGATCTATCAATTTCCTGCTCGGTTTTCTTTTTGATCAAAGTCCAATCATCTTCACCCGGTGCACGGAAGCTTCGTTTCTCATTTCCTTCTTTGTCTGTTTTGATTGATCCATCATCGTTCAGATCAGTCGTAACAATAAAATCCCGTACTTTATCTTTCCAGTCTGACAAGTCCGTTTTACTCGACCTGCGGTAAACCCAACCGTTTTCCAAATACAGTGAGTACCACGTTTCACCTTTCTTATTGGTGTCTGCATCAGCTACTACATCTACTATTTTCAAAGAATGAAATTCCACCAGTTTATTTGGATTTTCTTCTTCCTCCTCGCCGCGCAACTGATAATACCCACGTTTCTGATTGAAATTCAACAGAATCCAAGCCAGTTCTTCCTTTTCAATTTTTTGGGAAAGTGCTTTTTTGCGGAGATAATAAATCGTCCAGTCATAGGGGATTTTTGCGTCTTCTCCTTTTCGGTTTTTTCTGTTCAGCAAGTCGGGTTGACTTTCCTTGAAATCCCACAGCATTTCATCGAAGGTTTTTTTGAAGAGAAATTCCTTATTGTCATAGACCAATTTAGGTTCGGTTTCATTTAGGAACTTCCCCAAGCGGTTTTCAAAATCAATTTGGATAGCATAGTGTGCTGGAAGAAAACCCAGAACATTTAAAACTCTGTGCAGGCGTTCCCTTCTCAATAAATGCCGTTCACGCAATCTGCGAGTTCCTCTAAACTTGGTTCTGTCGGCGGTCTGAGAAATGGAGTTCCCTTTTCCGAATTCATCTTTTATATCCTGAGTCATCGGGATTATCCGGCTGCCCATTCCGAGAATTTTGCCAGATTTATTCTCAAAATCCTTCTCTATTAAAGCCCACCCTATCGAGTTGGTCCCCAAATCCAATCCTAAAATTTTTTTCATGATATTTTGAGTTCAGTTTACTTTATCTATATTCACACTTGAAAGCAATTCACAATAAGGATTATTCCGTTGTGAAAACATCCAAGGCGGGGCAACTCGCCTTTTCCTTTTTCACCCCCTATACCGATCCTCCACCTCATCCGCTGCGCGATCACTAAGACCCGTTTGGGAAGCCGGATCAGTGACGATCAAGTCTGCCCACACCCCTATCCCCACTTCGCGAAAGGAATGCTTGGCCGTGACCATCGCGCTCAACTTCACGCCCGAATCCAGCAGATTGGCCAACACGATGTTTTCGTATGCAGGCAGGTAACCCAGGAAATTCCTTCCCCACTCCACCCCCACTGCAAACCGGTCATGCACATTGCCTGCCTCGCGCTTCAGCTTCACCCCGTCTCCTACCCGGATTTCGTCCAGGCATTTGCCCAGGTCATAATACTGGATACCCCGTAGGTAATTGTCATAAATCTTGATCGGTTGGGAAAGAAGCGGGTTTACCAACTCCTGTTTTGGAGCCAGGCCAGGCAAAATCAGGGAAATGCCTCCCAAGCCCGCGGCCTTCAGAAATTCCTTTCGACCTTGGTGGAGAACCCCATTGGTTTGTTTTTTCCTTGAAAACCTGCCAATCATTGCTGTCACAAATCCCCGAAACCCATTTACCGGATAGAACAGAATAGTTAAACGCAAATTACCCGTTCAACGAAATATTCCTATACCCTGTACTGGGTATTTTTGATGC
>CAZGYC010000213.1:0-4099 GCA_964530015.1 uncultured Limnohabitans sp.
TCTTTCATCACAAAGATCACCTCTTTCATCACCTGGATGTCCTCGTCGGGATTGCCGGATACGGCGATGATGTCCGCAATTTTTCCCGCCTCAATTGTACCCAATTTTTCCTCTATCCCCAAGAGCTGAGCGGCATTCAAAGTAGCCGCCTGAATGGCTTCCAGATTGGGCATGCCGACTTCGGTCATGTACAGAAATTCGCGGTAGTTTTCGCCGTGCGGAAATACCCCCGCATCGGTTCCAAAGGCGATCTTCACGCCTCTTTTATAGGCTTTACCAAAAGTCTCCTGAATCTGGGCACCAATGTTCATGGCTTTGTCTCTGACCACAGGCGGGTAATAGCCCGGGATCTTGGCATATTCGGCGGCAGACATCCCGGCAGTCACGGTTGGCACGTACCAAGTTCCTGCCTTGATCATCATATCCATGGTTTCCTCTGTCATCATCGTGCCATGCTCGATGGAATGGATCCCGGCCTTCACCGCTCTTTTCATCCCCTCGTCCCCGTGGGCATGGGCCGCCACATGGATCCCAAAATCCTTCGCTGTCCGCACGACCGCATCCAACTCATCCTGCTGAAACTGGGGCGCCGACCCGTCGCGGGCGACCGACAAAACCCCGCCTGTGGCGGTCACTTTGATGACATCCGAGCCGTATTTCACAGCCTGGCGCACGGCCTTCCGCGCGTCGTCATCTCCATTGATCACCCCCTCGTCCGGTCCCGGATCACGCATCAAATCCCGTCTTACGCCGTTGGTTGGGTCGGCATGGCCTCCCGTGGGAGCGATGGACTTGCCCGCAGTGTAGATTCTCGGGCCCACTACCAGGCCGCTGTTGATTGCATTTCGGAGGGCGATATTTACCCCCGATCCGCCGAGATCACGGACAGTGGTAAATCCTGACATCAAGGTGATGTGCGCATAGGGCAAAGCTTTGTATGCCACATCGGCTTCGTTGTCCCGAAATCCGTCCACATAGCGGGTTGGGCTGGTCTGGCTTTCGATATGCACGTGCATGTCCATCAGTCCGGGCATGACAGTGGCATTTTTTAAGTCTATGGTCTTGTCCTCTGTGCCGCCATTTTGGTAGCCGGAGGACACCGATAGAATCTTGTCTGCTTCAACGACGATCGTTTGTTCGGTCAGGACTTTCTTTGTTTTGACATCGATTAGACGCCCGGCATGGAGGTACGTTTTTTGGGCAAAAACAGACAGGGAGAGCATCAAGGCAAAGCCCGAGAGCAAGATTTTCTTCATGGGTGTTTGGTTGGCGGTTGTGCCAAGTAAGATAAACCAATATTCGAGGATTGAAAAACCGAAGAAAAAAATCGGGGATTTGAGATTTGAGATTTTTCACTCTCAATTCCTAATTCAAGGTCTCTCCGGGTTTCAACTGATAACATCGCTCGTGCAAAGTGAATCCCAACTTCTGGTAGAATGGCTCGGCATCCTCAGCCGCAAAGAGAAAAAGTCGTGCATCCGGAGCCAGATCACGGGTGAATTGAAGGATCTTTCTGCCTATGCCCTTTCCCTGATAGTTTTTCGCAACTGCTAGATCTGCGATAAAACACCGGTAGCAGTGGTCTGTCAATCCTCTTAAAAATCCAACGAGGTTTCCATTTTCACGGGCCGTCACGATCAGATTTGACCCTTCGATCATCCGCCGAAGGTGGTCAGGGTCATCCATTGGTCTCCGTTTTCCAAGACCAGAATCATTGAGGATGAAAATAAATTCTTCAAGTGAAAAGCTTGACTCAACCTGTATTGCGATCATAGAAGTGCCAAACTATTCAAAAATCCAATATCAATTTAAAACATCCTGCAAATCAGGTCGCTTCCTGAATGTTGCATTCGCAAATGGACAAAGGGGAATGACCTTGATTTCTTCCTTTCGGACAAAGTCCACCAGCGTTTCCAGCAATTTCACCCCCACCCCTTTCCCCTTGAGGCTTTCATCCACTTCGGTGTGCTCGATGATCATCTTCTGGGGCCCCGCCATCACATAGACCATTTCGGCCAGGCGGTTTTCGCCTTCGGCAAGAAAAAACGAGCCTCTGCGGCCATCGGATTGATGCTGGATTTCCATAGGAGAAGGTTAAGGGTTAAACGTTAAGCGTTAATTCGTTAAGTGTTAAATCGTTAAGGGTTAAGCGTTAAATCGTTAAGCGTTAAACGGTTCTTGGTGATGGGCTCGGATAAGCTTGGTTCTTGCCTCTTGTATCTTAAATCTTGTGTCTAAAATCTTGCCTCTTGATACTTGATACCCAAAATCAACTCTTCGTTCTCCCATCCACCATCTTGTCATATTCCCCATCCACCGGTTCCCAGAGTTCGATGCTGTGCCCATCCGAATCCAAAATATGGACAAACTTCCCGTATTCAAAGCTTTCGATTTCATCCAACACGGTCACTCCTTCAGCTTTCAATTCCTCAACCAATTCCACCAAATTCTCAACGCGGTAGTTGATCATAAAGTCCTTTTCGGAGGGTTTGAAGTAGTCGGTATCCTCCTTCATCGGTGACCATTGGGAGAATCCCTTTCGGTCGGGATTCTCGCTGCTTCTCCATTCGAAGGCCGTTCCGTATCGGTCGGTATCCAATCCCAGATGCTTTTGGTACCAAGACTTGGTGGCATCCGGATCTTTTACCTTGAAAAAAATACCTCCAATCCCTGTCACGCGTTTTTTCATGGGAGAAGTCGTTTAAAGAATACTCTTCAAAAAGTTCCTGGCGCGGTCCAGGTCCTCTTTGGTGTCAATGGCAATGGCCTGATGCTCGGTCTCCACCATCTTGATCCGGACACCGCGCTCGATCAGCCGCAACTGCTCCAGCATCTCGATTTGCTCCAGGCGCCCTTTGGGCCAGGAGGTAAATTCCAGCAAAAGCTCCCGCATGTAGGCATACACCCCCACGTGCTTCCAATAGAAGATGTCTTCCGTCCGCTCCCTGTTGAACGGAATCGGGGACCTGGAAAAGTAGATTGCATTCTTCTTCTCATCCAGCACGACTTTCACCGTATTGGGATTGTAGGCTTCATCCTCGGAGATCCGGCACATCAGCGAGGCCATTTTCACTTTGGGTCGGTCAAAAACAGCCACCAGGTCCTGCAGAGACTTGGGATCCTGAAAGGGCTCATCTCCCTGCACGTTGACGATCAGGTCCGCATCCACGGCCTCCAATGCCTCGGCAATCCGGTCGGAACCGCTCTGGTGGACTTTCTTGCTCAGAAACACATTTCCACCCAGGTCCAGGATCTGTTTTTCGATTTCCCTGTGGTCGGTTACCACCCAGACTTCGTCAAAAACCCCGGCCGCAAACGTGCTTACGTAGGTTCTTTGGATCACCGATATTCCTCCAAGGTCCTGCACCAACTTTTCCGGCAAGCGGGTCGAAGCATATCTGGCAGGGATGAGTGCAGCTTTTTTCATGTGTTTTTTTTTAAAACGTAAGTGGCTGATATATCCAGTCTATCAAACCCGGAATTTTGCTATGATTTTGTTCAGCCATTCGGATTTTTTCTTCCCGTCCTCCTGATCGTAATAGTTGCCTGTATATTCATTCTTTCTCATGTAGGAATAGTTGTAGCCATAGCCATAATTGTACCCTCCAAAATCATATACATCAAGACCCGCTTTCAATCCATTGAATACCGCATAGATATTGTCCACCTGATCATTGGCATACAGATCGTTGATCATCAGCAAGTATCTTTTGTGGGTATAGTCCTGTCGGACAATGTATAGATTGACATCCGAAAAACGCATCAAATCCATCGTTTCGGATACCAAACCAATGGGTGGGGTATCCATCACGACCACGTCAAATTCCCCTTCCAGCAAATTCAGGAAATCCCGCATCCTGTCTTTCAAAAGCAATTCGGCAGGATTTGGTGGGATTGGGCCTGAAGGAACCACGTACAGATTCTCATACGCTGTCTGAATGATAATCTCATCAATGCCGGCCTTATCAACAAGATAATTGGAAAGCCCTGTTTGGTTAGACACCCCCAAGTATTCCGACAGCTTGGGCCTTCTTAGATCCAAACCAATCAAACAGGTCTTCTTGCCACTAAGCGCCAATGCGGAGGCCAAGTTGATACT
>CAZGYC010000214.1:0-4099 GCA_964530015.1 uncultured Limnohabitans sp.
ACGTGCCTTGATAAGCCTTTCACCCCTACGTACAAGTCATCCCAAACTTTTGCAACAGCAACGGGTTCGGACCTCCATACTTCGTTGAAAATACTTCATCCTGCTCATACGTAGCTCGACACGTTTCGGGTTTAAACAGAGAGACTATTATCATCTTCATTACGCCTACACTTTACAGTTTAAGCTTGCCTCTTCCTATTAACTCGCAGGCCCATTATACAAAAGGTACGCCTCAAAGCCTATGTTATATATGAAAATATAACTTACTCCGAGACTGTTTGTTAGTCGTTACGTTTCACCAAGACCCATTTGGTTTCGTCATTGGTTTACCTTTCCTTCACAGTACTTGTTCACTATCGATCACAGACATTGGAGGACCGCTTAGAACAGGATCGTCCTATCTTCATGCCGACCTTCACGTATTCGACATTACTAACTTCATAATATATATCCAATCATACGGGACTGCTATACCCTTTACAGTTGTGCTCATTCTGATTGTAATATATCTTACTACTGCGGTTGTCCAAGTTCGCTCGCCACTACTATTGGACTCTCGGTTGATTAACCTCCTCGAGTTACTGAGATGTTTCACTTCACTCTTACTTTATTTATTGGTTGGTTTCCCTTTAAGGGTATCTATAGCTCTAAGGGACATCCCTTCTATAGCTTATCGCATGGTACTACGCCCTTGTATTTGCCTGTGTCTTAGGTATCCACGTAAGACCTTATCTTATATTTCTATCGTAGTTGGATAGTTACGGGCAACGGGATTTGAACCCGTGAACTCAGCTTGGAAGGCTGATATGTTACCACTACATCATACCCGTCATAATTAATATTTTAGTGTATTCCCTACCATTAATTATGCTATCCAACTAATATACGATACTTTTTGTTCTTCCTTAAATAGATAAACGTAATTAAAAACATATTCAAAAAAAATACCGACGATATCTTTTTCTCCCCTCCTTATTAGAGTTGCACTTACTCCTAAATTTCATAGACGCGAGTTTTTTCTTATTATTTCGATCTATTTTTAAATATTAGAAATTCACTCTATTTTTTATTACTAAATAACCAACATAAACAAACTACCAATAACTAGTCCTAGAACACGTACATCCAATGTTGTAAACAATGACAATACAAGCAACACCAAAACTCCGGTCAACCTAACAAGACCATAATGATAAATATGACCTGTTTGCCTACGTGTGATAACTGATGTTCGTCGCCATAGCCTAGAACTCAAACCATGAGGTCCAAGAATCTCAAATACACCTCGATCCAACTCTTTATAAGTATTATAATATCCAATATTTAGAGTTGTTTGACTTACATTCTCATTATATACTTTATCGAAGAACCATTTTCGATTCAAGAATGTAAACAAACCTCGTTTAGTATTACTATTCCACCAATTATAACTAACATCAGCATAAATAAACCTATACAAAGCCAAACAACCACTTAGAATAGAAAGTACTACAGGCAATAGTTTAATCCAACTAGGCAAGAATTCTGCATCTACCCTAAACAATCGATCAGGATGTGTAAACAATGCATTATTCCAAAACGAAGTTCCAACACCAATAAACATATCTTTAGTTAGCCAACCAATGAAGATCGAACCAATACTCAACAGAATCAAAGGCAAAGCCATAGGAATAGGTGCATCATGAGCTCCTTCCCTAATCCGTCGATATGAGTTAGCTGGACTCAAGAATGTTAGATACAACAATCGCATTGAATAGTAAGCAGTACAACATGCTGCTAGAGTACCCAGTAGATGAGCTACTCGTCCTGCATTTGTAAAACTACCATAAGCTACTTCTAGAATAACGTCCTTTGAATAGAACCCTGTCAGGAAAGGGAATCCCATCAAAGCGATTGAACCAATAAAGATACCTGCGTATGTCAAAGGCAATACCCGAACAAGTCCACCCATTCGTCGCATATCTTGCTCATCACCCATAGCATGAATCACAGAACCTGCTCCAAGGAAAAGCAATGCTTTAAAGAATGCATGATTTGAAAGATGGAATACCGCTACTGAATATGTAGATAGTCCTGCTGCAAACACCCTATATCCAAGTTGAGAACAAGTTGAATAAGCAATTACACGTTTAAGATCACTTTGAACCAATGCTGTTGTAGCAGCAAAGAATGCTGTAGCAGCTCCAACAACACACACAACTTCCAATGCAAAAGGTGCATATTCATACAATGGTGAACAACGTGCCAACAAAAATACTCCAGCAGTAACCCTTGTTGCTGCATGGATTAGAGCTGAAACTGGTGTAGGTCCTTCCCTTGCATCTGGTAGCCATGTATGTAGCCCCAATTGTGCTGATTTACCAACCGCACCTACAAAAAGTAGTAGACAAGCAATAAGAATTACACTAGGGTATACTTCTGCTATCATAGGTGTCCTAGCAAATACCACACCATAGTCTAGACTTTGGTAAGTTTCATATAGGACAAGCATACCAAGGACAAGTCCAACATCACCTACTCGATTTACCAGCCTTGCTTTAATAGCAGCTTTGTTTGCTTGAATACGAGTAAACCAGAAATTGATTAGTAGATAAGAACATAGACCAACTCCTTCCCATCCCACAAACCTTTGCACAAAGTTACCAGCTGTCACCAGGATAAGCCTAAAGAATGTAAATAGTGAAAGATATGCCCTAAATCGTGCTCGATGAGGATCATGCTCCCTGTACGAAGTCGAATACAAATGAACCAAAGAAGAGATTGCGGTTACAACGATCAACCTAACTACAGTCAAACTATCAAACAAGAATGTCCATTCAATAGCAAACATTTCTGAGATCCTCCATGGCATCCTATATACGGTAGCTGTAGTACTATTTAGTCCAATATTATAGAATGCGGTCAATGACAAAACCAAAGACAATCCTACAAGTGATGTTGTCAAACGACTAGCTCCTTCACCCCCAAGCCATCGTCCACCAAAACCAGCACTTAGCGCCCCCATCAAAGGTAGAAACACAATTAGTCCTTCCATTTATATATGAATATACTATATTTATATAGTACGTAACCTCATTACGTAGCTATTTCCGTTTACCTCGTCGTCGTATTAGGTTATCTGTTCGATCCATACGTACTATTCCTTGTCCTGTATATATATTCCATGGTCGTATTCGCATTAGCGATGCAACAAAGTCTCCAACCTTTTCTCGTTGTTTCATATCATTAACGATTTCATCTGTACTTTTGTAACTAACATTCAATTTAACATCACTTTGTACATTTGATTGTACTTCGATATTAATATAATTAGGTACAATTACTTTAACAGGATGAGCAAAACCTACGTTAAATACAAGTTCTTTAGTATTTTTTACATCTGTCTGTTTTACATTCCATCCAACTCCATTAATACTTACAATTATACTATTTTTATTCATTTATTTACCTATTTTATTGATTTTATTATACTAATCTTGATGAACAATCACGTAACTAAACAACTTACCTCCAATTCCATATTTAATACAATCACTTTGAGATAGAATCCCTTTTTCTGTAGTAAATATAAACGTAACAATGCCTGGAACCCGAATAAGATTAATTTTATTACTTACCGAATTACCTTGATTATTGTTAATCTTAGATTTACTATTCAATGTACGAATTGTATCACATGACATTGGCAGTTCTTTAATAAATACAATGTTTATTTTATTAATAATACTTTTATTGAATTCCAAACCTAGGGCATTCAACTTAGCACTATTATTTTTAGATGAGAATATACGCAATAGCCCAATATTCTCCAATACTTTTAGACATTGAGCTTGTGCTTTAGAGACATTCAAATTAATTATCTCTTTATTTACATTTACTCTCTTGATGATTTTCATTTTATTATACTTTTTTATTCTAAATTATGAGAACGGACGAGAAAGGATTCGAACCTCCGGTGAGGTTTAGCCTCACACCGGTTTTCAAGACCAGCACCTTAAACCGCTCGGTCACTCGTCCATAAATATACTTAATCCTTATTCTTTGTTAACTAGAAAGCAAACAAGATCAAGAAAGCCCTCCTCAAAGCAAATAGACATGT
>CAZGYC010000215.1:0-4087 GCA_964530015.1 uncultured Limnohabitans sp.
TGTCCTCTTCTGTAAATTCGATGGCTGCCTCCGACATTACCTTCTCGGCACAGAATATCGGAGCCGAGAACCGTACCGCAATCGCAATCGCATCGGAAGGCCTGCTGTCGATCTCAACCAGTGTTGCGCTGCTTTTGCAGTGGATTTTGGCATAGAAGACCCCCTCTTTCATATCGGAGATCACGATCTTTTCGATCTCAAACTTGAAACTGTCGGAAAATGACCTGAACAGATCATGGGTCATCGGCCTGTTGGGAATGATCTTTTCGATCTCGATGGCTATCGCCTGAGCTTCAAACATTCCGATGACGATAGGCAATCTCCTGCTCCCTTCCACTTCTCCCATCACCAAGGTAAAGGACCCCGATTGGGAATGGTTGGACGAAAGCCCCAAAATCTCCAGTTCTACGAGTTTTTCCACAAAATTAAAGTTCAGCTTTTAGCGCCTCAGTTAGCTTGGGTACCACCTCAAAAGCATCTCCCACGATCCCATAGTCGGCCGATTTGAAAAATGGCGCTTCAGGGTCCTTGTTGATCACCACAATGCACTTTGAAGAGTTGACTCCCGCAAGATGTTGAATAGCTCCTGAAATTCCTATGGCAATGTATAAACTCGGGGCAACTTTTACCCCGGTTTGTCCCACGTGCTCATGATGTGGCCTCCATCCGATATCCGACACCGGCTTGGAGCAGCCTGTAGCGGCGCCCAGCACCTTTGCAAGGTCTTCGATCATGCCCCAGTTTTCCGGGCCTTTCATCCCCCGTCCGCCCGACACCACGATATCGGCTTCAGGCAGAAGTACCTCGCCTGTGGCCCGTTCGGTAGCCGTGATTTTCGAGGCAAAATCCGCGTCCGACAGATTCACGGCCAATTTCTCAACGGTAGCATCTGCTCCGTCGGTTTTCAGATCTACGGCATTCTTCTTCACTGCCAGGATCTTGTTTTCCGTGGTGATCACAGAGTCCGCAAATGCCTTGCCCGTATAGATACTCCGCTTGACCAGATAGTCCCCGGAAGTGCTGGGAAGTTCCAGGACATTGGATACCAGCCCTGCGTCCAACTTGATCGCAAGCCTGGCCGCCACCGCATCGCCCAGAGACGACTTGGCCAATACCAAAGTCTTCGCTCCTACAGAAGCAAAGGCCTGCGCCACCGCAGCCGCATGGGCCTGGATCACTCCATCGGTCAGTCTGGCATCATCCACATGAACCACCCTGGAAGCACCTGCTTTGCCCACAGCGGCCAATTCGGACGAATCCACGGTGCCCAAAGCCACCGCCACCACTTCACCCTCGCCCGTCTGGGCAGCCAGGGCATTCGCAAAAGAAACCGCCTCAAGACTGGTCTTTTTTACTTTGCCTTCGGCATGTTCTATATATACTAAAATTGGCATAATCTATTGAATTGTAATATTTTATCAAAAATCGATTAAAGTACTTTTGCTTCATTTTTGAGCAACCTCACCAGCTCGCCCACCTGGTCTTTGTCCACCAGCTTCACCGAGCCTTTGGCAGGGGGAAGCTGAAAGCCGGTCGCTTCTGCCTGGGTCTCCTGGGTCACCGGCTCCACCACCTTCAACGGCTTGGTACGGGCAGACATGATCCCCCGCATGTTGGGGATTTTCCACTCGGCGATCGGCTCCTGGCATCCCGCGATCAAAGGCAACTGGGTTTCCAGATACTCTTTTCCGCCTTCGATTTCCCGTGCCATTTTCACCGTCGTTCCGGCTACCTCCAACTTCATGACGGGGGAAAAGGACGGCATGCCGAGCAGTTCACCGACCATGCCGTGAACCATCCCTCCGTTGAAATCTATCGACTCCCGACCCATCAGGATCAAGTCATACCCGCCTTCCCTGGCATAGTGCGCAATCTGTTTTGCCACGAAAAAAGAGTCCTTTGGAAACGAGTTTACCCGGATCGCATCGTCTGCGCCGATGGCAAGCGACTTTCTCAACGTGGGCTCTGTCTCGGCCTCCCCGACATTGAGCGCCGTCAAAGTGCCTCCGGTCTGATCCCGGAGCTCCACTGCCCGAGCCAGTGCATAATCGTCATAAGGACCGATGATAAACTGAACTCCTGTGGTATCAAACTTTGTATTGTTGGCAGTGAACTGAATCTTGGAAGTCGTATCCGGCACGTGGGTGATACAAACAAGAATCTTCATTGGTTTAGAGTTAGATTATTTTAGATTTATTTCGCGTGAAAATAACAGGCTACCGCTAATTAAAAAAACTATTCATGGCCAATTTGGACAGACTTCGGCTGTTGCGGGATTTTATCGACGAAGAGCCAGAAAACCCCTTCAACTATTACGCTTTGGCACTGGAACTTCGGGAAAAGGATCCGAGGGAGGCCGAAAAGCTGTTTGACTATCTCCTGGAAAACCACCCCGAATACCTTCCGGTCCACTTTCCCTCGGCACATTTCTTTGCGGAGCACGACCAAGTCCCAAAAGCGCGGGAGATATTCGAAAAAGGCATTGGATTGGCGATGATGCAAAAGGAAGAAAAAGCGCACAAAGAGCTCAAAAACGCCTATCAGAACTTTCTTTTCGAAAACGATCTGGATTGAAATCCGGCGAAAACCCTTGATTTTGAAAAGGGCTTGATTGAATTGACTGCCATTTTTATAAATTGAACTGTCCAACAACCCGTCGAAAAATTCTGGCCTATGATCTCCCAGACCGAAATGCTTGCCCACTTTCTGCCCCTGATGGAAGCCCAGGGAAAACGGTTCAGAAAAAAAAGCCTTATCCGGGCCCAAAAAGCCAAGCCTGGCCTGGAGGTCGTCACCCGAACCAGCCACGGGATCGAAACCAAAAACACCGCCCAAGCCGGGGACTGGCTGGTGGAAAACCAGACTTCAGCAAAAGAACGCTACCTGATCAAGGCAGAGACCTTTGAAAAAAAATACATCTTGCTGGACTCCCTGGGCAATGGCTGGGGCTGCTATCGCCCGATTGGGGAGATCTATGCCTATAAAGTCTCCAGTGACGATTTGAAGGATTTGGGAGCCACGGACACGATGGAATTTCAGGCACCCTGGAGGGAGTCCATCATCCTGCTGCCGGGTGATTTTCTGGTGGTTCCGACTGACCAGAGTGAGATCTATCGCGTTGCGCAAAAGGAATTTGCCGAGACCTACGAGGAAGTCAGGGTTTGAGGACGATCTTCCCAAACTGGTTTCCCTCCTTCATGCGGTCAAACGCGTCCTCCCCATCGTCAAACACAAAAACGCGGTCAATCACGGGGCGTATGTTTTTTTCCTCTACAAAAGCAAGCATGTCCCGAAAATCCCGGTCCGAACCCATCGTGGAGCCCATGATTTTCAACTGGTTCCAATAGACCTTTCTCGCCTCCAGCTTTCCGGGCAGACCCATGGTGGCTCCATATAAGATGATCCTCCCACCGGGCCTGCAAACCTGGATCAGTTGATTGATCGAATCTCCCGCGGCACCGTCGATGATCACGTCAAAGCCGTCGGTGGCCTGCAAGGCTTTGTCCGTCCAGTCCGGTTCGAGGTAGTTGAAGCCAAAATCAGCTCCTGCACTTTTCGCTTTTTCCAGTTTGGAGCTGCGGCTGCTGCTGACGGAGAGCTTTGCCCCGATCGCTTTGGCATACTGGGCGGCAAACTGCGCCACTCCCCCACCGATTCCGGTGACCAAGACCTGATCTCCGGCTTTGGCCTGACCTTGATAGGTCAGCGCCCGAAAGGCCGTCAGTCCAGCAAGTGGCAATGCGGCAGCTTCCTCCCAGCTCAAATGCGCGGGTTTCCCATGCAGGCGATCCACCGGGATGGCGATGTATTCCGCAAACGTGCCGTTTCTGGGCGTTCCCAGGATCTGGAAGTCCTTGGATTGCGCCCGTTGGTCTGATCCCCAAAACATCGCCGGGTTGATGATGACCTCCTTTCCAACCCAAAAGGAATCCCGTTCGTCAGCGACTTTTTCGACCACGCCAGCACCGTCCGAGCCAAGGACCACCCCATCAGACAGATTGGGGTAAAGTCCCTGGCGACACCACTCATCCCGGTGATTGAGCGAGGCGGCCTTGATCCGAATCAATGCCTCTCCGCTGGTCAACCC
>CAZGYC010000216.1:0-4068 GCA_964530015.1 uncultured Limnohabitans sp.
TTTCCAGCTCCAATCCCAAAAAAACCCGGTTTTTATATTTTATCAGCAGGCCCTAAATACCTGGCTGATTATCAGCGTGAAAAAATGGAGAACCGTTACGAGCAACAGGTTGGCGAGGATCCAAAAGTTTATCTGGGTGCCCACATAGGTCAGCATCGGGAACTTTGCAGTGTAGCGGTTCGCAAGGGTTGTATATTCAAATTGTTTTGACATTCGTGTTAGAAAGCAAGCAGTTGTTTCCCGACTCGCGCCACTGGTGGCTGACTACTTTGGTTGGTATAGCATCTACGATTAATGTAGCAAGAATTCCTCTCCCAATTTCAAAATCTTCAATTGCTTTTTGATCCCACCTTCCGCAGCAAGTTTGGCTAACATTTGTTCCGGTTCGCCCATCGGTTCATCGGCCGAATCAAATGTACCGTAATGAAAGGGGACAAAGACTTTGGCCCCGGTATCATGAAAGGCTTTCAGCGCATGGTATGGATCCTGGTGATGGGGCGACATAAACCACGTGGGGGCATAAGCTCCTGCACCGACCAATGCAACATCGATAGGGGAGAAGAGCCTTCCAATGTCTTTGAAATGCGATCCATATCCCGAATCGCCACCATAATAGACGCTCTTCCCTCCCCGTCGAATCATAAAGCCTCCCCAAAGCGTGGTGTTTACATCAAAAGGGCTTCTGTTGGCCCAATGCCTTGAAGGCAAAAACGTGATCTTCAATTCATCATTGAGTTGATACTGCTGATACCAACCCGCAGCCTGTATGGGATTGCCCACCCACTTGCTGATGACATTGTCGAGTTTCAGGCCGCAAAGTAGTTGGGCCTGCGGATTATTCGCGGCCAAAAGTTGTAAGCTGTTTTTGTCGCAGTGGTCATAATGGGCATGTGATATCAATATGTAGTCTATGTTTTGTAGTTTGCCCGGCTCAACAGGCAATTCTGAGTATCGCTTGCCAACAGGCAACTTTCCGAAAACCGGGTCAATCAAAATGCGAATACCTGATAATTGAACAAAAAAACTTGCGTGTCCTAACCAAACAATTTTATCGGATGGTTCAGAAAGCCAATCCCCATTTTTACAAACCGTAATTCGCCAAGCATCATTTTTTTTCAGTTGCCGCTGCGGATTCCTTTGCAACATGAATTTCAGGATCGCTCTATAACTGATTATTGTCGGGTATTCGTGGTTAATGAACAGGTTGTTTTGGTCTAAGGGTGTACCTAACCAATCCGGCATAATGGTTTGTAATGCTGAATTTGACGTATGGTTTATTTCTCTTTTTGAGAAAAACCGTTTAATTATAAATAGTAATGCTGTCAACATTTTTGCTGCAAATTATTTTGGTTCAAGAAATGTTAGTGTCTTGCTCTTTGACCAATCAACTCTGTCGGGGCATAACCAAACTGCTTTTTAAACGCAAACGAGAAATGCGATAAATTTTCAAAGCCAACTTCGTAGCAAACCTCAATGGGTTTGCTTTTTTGTTCGGTAAGTTGATAATGTGCTAATTCCAGTCGCTTTTGAGTTAGCCACCTTTGCGGTGTAATGTTAAACGCTTTCATAAAGTCCCGCTTGAAAGTTGTAAGACTTCTTCCTGTTAGATAACTGAATTTTTCCAGTGGCATATTGAACATATAGTTTTTCTCCATAAAGCTGATTAAATTAACTTTATGCGGGTCGTCAAAGTTTGCCAACACACTGTCAATCCCCGTATCAATTGCTCTTAGAATACTTATCGCTTCCGTAATTTTCAGCAATGCCAAATTTTCAGGAAAAGGTTCTTTCATATCAAAGTATGGAATTAAAGAAGCAAGGCAACTTTCAAGCAAAGGGTGGTTGCTGAAACTGTGAATTTTCGGAACAGGTGTAACCTTTGTTTTTACATCTATGTTACTGTAAAAATCTCGCAGAATTTTTTCAGTTAAAAGCATTACCACTGTTTTATGAGGCAAACCGTCTTTTGGATAATTGATAATTGTCGCAGGTTTATTTCTTGGAATAAGAAAAATATCGCCTGTCTTAAAAGTATGCGTTGCTTCTGATTGCACAATTTTGGTTTCACCGGAAATGAACCAAATGAGCATGTGTTGGTCAAACACTATTTCTGTTTTGGAAAACTTGTCCTCGTAACAAGAAAGTTTTATTTCAGGTATCAGATATTTTGATGTGTGTTCCATTTTTTCAATTTACAAAGTAAAAGGTATTTTGAATAAACATATTTGCTTTTAATTGTTGTTAAATGACTTGAAATTTTGGTAGTGGCTTGCGCCACTACCAATTTTCTTGTTTGAATTGGTTATTATGCCGCTACAGGAATTGCAATCGTTTTGATTTCAAGATATTCCTCAAAACCTACAACACCGTTTTCACGTCCGATACCTGACTGCTTGTAACCACCGAAAGGTGCATTTGCAGAAAAGAAGAACGCACCGTTTACGTTCATTGAACCTGTACGCACACTACGTGCTACGTGCATAGCACGTTCAAACGATGCTGATACAACGGAACCAGAAAGACCGTAAATTGAATCGTTAGCAATGCGAATTGCGTCTTCATCATCGTCATACGGAATGACAACCAAAACGGGACCAAAAATTTCTTCCTGTGCAATCGTCATTTTGTTGTCAACATCAGCAAAAAGAGTTGGTTCAACGTAATAACCTTTTGTGCGGTCTTTGGGTATTCCACTACCTACAACTAAACGTGCTCCTTCAGCTTTACCCTTCTCAATATAGCTTAACACAGTTTTTCTTTGTGAAGCACTAATCATCGGTCCCATAATGTTGTTCATATCATTCGGGTCACCATACGGAATGTTGCGATAAACCGTTTCAAGAATGGCAATCGCTTCATCGTAGCGAGAGCGTGGCACAAGTAAACGTGTGTTCAAAATACAGCCTTGTCCTGCATTGGAACAAACAAAGCCGGCAGCAGGAAGAACTTGTGTGAAGTCTGCGTCATCAAGAACAATCATCGCTGATTTACCACCAAGTTCTAACAACGTTTTCTTAATGGTTTTGGCAGCGTTTTCCATTACACGGCTACCCGTAGTTGTTGAACCTGTGAACGAAACAACATCTACACGTGGGTCGGACGTAAGCAAAGAACCAATGTTGGCATTTGGACTTGAAGTCAGAATGTTTAATGCACCTGCTGGCAAGTCAGGACATTGTGAAGCCACACGACCAATCATTGTTGCTGCCCAAGGTGTGTTGTTGGCAGCTTTGAGAACTACCGTACAACCCGAAGCAAGTGCAGGAATGACTTTTTGTAAATTGGTTTGTACAGGTGCATTCCAAGGCGTAATTGCCACAACAACACCTGCTGCTTCTTTACGCACAATGCGTCTTGCAGGACCGCCCATTGGCGAACCTAAATCCTCAATTTCTTCCTCAAACACATAGTTGTTAAGTACGTCCAACACATAGTTGATGTCGCTTACTGAACTGTTAAGCATCGGACCATACGTGAAAGCAAGAGGAACACCACTTTCCGCTACAAGTTGGTGTCGCCATTCATCAGCAACAGCCAACAAGCCGTCACGCAACTGAACCAATGCTCTTGCACGTTTTTCCGTGTTTGTTGCCCAATCTGTTTCGTCAAAGCAACGTCTTGCTGCTTCCAATGCAAGGTCTGCATCTTTTGCGTTTGTGGCAGCAGCTTTTCCTGCAACTTCTTCGGTTGTTGGGTTGATTACATCGTAAGTTTCTCCACTTACCGATTTTGTGAGTTTACCGTCAATGAACAACAGTTCCTCAGGGTTGAAATTTTTTAAGTTTTCCATTTTACTTGTTATTGAATTGAAATTTTATTCCTGTTAATTGTTCGCTTAAATTCCACAAGCGTTTTGCATCGGCTTCGTCTAAGGAATAGCGTTTAACGCCATTTGACACTTCTGTGTCGGAAGCCAATACGGCAATGTCGGTATCTTCGCAATACACACCGCCAATGTTATTTAGTTGCGGACTTGTGGCAACCCAAACTGTTGTAGAAGCACCTTGCGGAACGGTTTTGAGTGAAGCCGCAACTTCGGGCAACATATTTCCTTGTTCATCGCAAAAG
>CAZGYC010000217.1:0-4005 GCA_964530015.1 uncultured Limnohabitans sp.
TCGTTTTATTGTTCTTTTTTGTTTGTCGTATCGTCTTTTAGCATGACCGGTAACGTTTTGCGGCTTGGCGTAGTGGCGGATTTTTAGCACAAAAGTTCAATCGAAGAACTGCACTTGAACCTACCACAAAACTGTCATACGAAGCACTGAACCCGCCATTACGCCAAACCGCTGTTAGGTGCTGGCGTTCTTGTCTTTCGTATGTTTTCGTCCTTGTCAAGCTGTTGTTTTTTTAGTCTTTTTTGGTTTCTCTTTTGTAAATAAGTCTGCCGTATATTTTTCGTAAAGCTCAAATAAAAATACCATTCTGTTGGCTTCACTTGTAAATGCTTGTGGTCTGTATGCCAAGTCAACGGCTTTATCAAGTTCGTTATGTGCTTTGATTAAAGCAGGTGGCATTGTCAAAGGGTCGTAAAGGTCGGCAAGTGAACTATTAGGAAATTGAAGTCTTGCATCTAAAACTTTTTGTGCTGCGGTTTCAATTGCTTTTACTTGCTTGTCATTTGGATTTTCTGGCCAAGGATAGTTGTTGTAAACAATATCTTTTGAGTAGCGATAATCACTTTTTAAGCGACCACAAATGTTTTTTACCCAAGCCATATGCATAGCAGACATTAAAATTCCGAAATGAAACAATTCAGCATTTGGCATAATTAAATTGCCATTTGTTGAAATCGTATTTTTATCAATAAACCCCATTGGTATATAATTTCTCCTTTCAGAAGAAACTACGGGAATTACAAGGCATTTTTCAGGGTTGTTTGTTTCCCGAAAACGTGTAGGAGCAAGATTTTGCATTCCCTTATCTGTGCTTTTTAATCTATCTTCTCTTACACGATTTACACGCTCCATTACCAAAGGCATTTTTCTTAATTCATCAGGTGGACAATCAACTAGCCAAAGACAATATCGTTTTCTGTTATTAATAAATTCGTCTGCACCAATTAACAGCTTTATCCACTTTTTTGCATTTGGTTCATTTGTAATTAAAAAATCTAAATCTTCTTCTTCTATTATAAGTCCTTCGCTTTTGGCATAGTAATTTCCTTTGATAATATTAGGAACATTGCAAATCGGTTTTGTTTTTTTCTCAACTAATATATCTTTTGCATCAACCAAATAAGCATTAATATTTTTCGCTTTTATTTCGTGGGCTTCGCCTTTGATGTCTTCATACTCAAAAATACTTTTGTTTGTAGTGTCGTAGTTGGCGAAGCCAACTATCACACAATAAACTGCTGCATTTCCTTTGGCTTCATTATTCCATTTGAAGGTTCTGTGAGCAAAGTGTATTTTGATTTTATATTTATTCTGTAATAAGCCCCAAAGTAGATTTGTTTGTTCTCCTTGCACAATCGAATTTGTAGAAACAAAAGCCACTTTAATTTTTGTGTCTTGAATGTATTTGGCTGCTTTGATATACCAACCTGTTACATAGTCAAGAGTTCCGCCACCTGCTGCATTATCAAACTCCTTTACAATTTGGTCACGTTGATTTTGCTTCATAATGTTAGAACCAATAAAAGGCGGATTGCCAATGATAAAAGAAAGTTCATTTTTAGAAACTACATTTTCCCAATTGGTTTCTAATGCGTCTGCGTGAACAATGTTTGCCGATTTTTTTAATGGTAAACGAACAAAGTATTGCCCAAACTCACTACTCACCAACATATTCATTTGGTGGTCAATCAGCCACATTGCTACTTCGGCAATTCTTGCAGGAAATTCTTCGTATTCAATTCCGCTAAATTGGTCAACGTTTATCCAAAGTATTTGGCTAACGTCCAAAAATGTTTGTCCTGATTTGTTGAGTGCTTTTAATACTTCAAATTCTAACAAACGCAATTCTCGGTAAGTGATAACCAAGAAGTTTCCGCAACCGCAAGCGGGGTCAAGAAATTTGAGTGTGCTTAGTTTTTTATGAAATTCGGGAAGTTTGTTTTTGTTGTCTTTTACGCTTTCAAACTCTTTCCAAAGTTCGTCAAGAAAAAGCGGTTTAATGAGTTTTAAAATGTTGGTTTCGCTGGTGTAATGTGCTCCTAAGTTTCTGCGTTCCTTTGGGTTCATTACGCTTTGAAACATTGAGCCAAAAATGGCAGGCGAAATTTTGCTCCAATCAATATACGAACAGTCTAAAAGTGCTTGTCGCATTTTGCTGTCGAAACTTGCTGTAGGCAAGATTTCTTCAAACAGTTTTCCGTTTACATAAGGAAAGTCGGCAAGTTGTTCGTCAAGATTTTTAAAGCGGTTTTCTTTGGGTGTGTTTAGCACCTGAAAAAGTTCTTGCAGTTTGGCTGCAAGGTCGCTACCGTCAATGTTGGTGCGTTGTTCAATGTATTCTTGAAATTGTTGTTTATTGAAAATGGTGGTGTCTTCGGCAAACAAGCAAAACAGAATACGAACCAAGTAAACTTCTAATGGGTGTCCGGTGTAGCCGATTTCTTCCAATCTGTCGTGAAGTTTACCCATTAACTCGGCTGCTTTAATGTTTGCCGGGTCTTGCTCTTTGTAAACTTTCTTTTGGTAGCCCAATAAATAACCGAAATGCTGAACGTTGTTTACAAGGTCGCTGAGTTTAAAGTCAACCGTTTTATTTTCTTCAAGGTCGTAAAGTCGGAAGTTTTCAAAGTCCGAAATGAGAATGTATTTCGGAAGTTCGTGTTCTTTCAGTCCGTGAGTGTATTCAATGGCTTGTCCGTAGGCTTTGTCAAGGTTTTTGCCACGACTTTTCATTTCAATTAAAATTGTTCCTTTCCAAAGTAGGTCAATGTAACCGTCTTTGTCGTCCAATTTTTTTACTCTATGCTCAAAAGTCGAAACCCGTTTGCTCGTAATGCCAAACACATTAAAAAACTCCACCAAAAATGGTTTTGCGTCTGCTTCTTCGTTTGAAGTGTCAGCCCATTCTTTTGAGAATTTTAATGCTCGGTCTTTTATTTCGTTCCAACTTAAAGTCATTCTTTTTGCTTATTAAAATTCTTGTATTCCATAAATTTATTCCAATAACCCAATGCAGGTGATTCTGCAAATTTGGTTTCAGGGTTCATTGAAATTATTTGAAAGCCCCCATTATTCATTACTGGGGCGTGTTGATGATAATTCTCTCTAAACTCATCATACATTCCATTCAGAACGTAGGCAATTTTTAAAAGTGTTTGCTTTATCATTTCAGATGAAGCATAGCTGACACAATAGTTTAAGTCCTTGTCAATTATCTTTTTGAGATTGGTTTTTATTTTTTCCGAACACTGAAATTTCGTAATGACTTTTCCTGAGTTTAATTGCCAAGATACATTTGCGAATGAGGTTGATTTCTTTCTATGTATTAACTCCGCACGATAATCATTAAACTTACTTACAAAGTCTGCATCTACAGTTTTTACATTTTTAATAAACTTTCTTTTCGCAAATTCACTTTCGGAATTATGGCAATGCTTTACTAATGTTATCCATTGTAGTTTACTTTCAGGGTTTTTACCAAATACAAATTGTGTAAGCATAGCGAGATAGTCGAAACAAGAAGATAGATGAAAAACTATGCTGTCATATAATGCCATAATTTCATCAGATGCCATTTCAAAATGTGGATTTCCCATTATGAAACCATTGAAAACAGTTGGATTTTCATTGAGCATCTTTTCAAATCTGTGTTCTATTTCAAGTTTTCTAACAAGTAGCAAGTAAAAATGAAGGTTTGCACTTCTTATTCTGTAATTAATACTGTCTCGCAATTCGTATATTTCGTGTTTGCCGTCTTTTGTCTGTCCGAAAACATTATTTATATGATAGCCATAGTCCATAGCAATTGCCATAAAACCTTCGTGAACAACACTTATTAGTTTTTGGATATTGTCTAAACTTTCTTGTGGATTGTCAATATAAATTACTTTTTCTTTCATTCAATTTCAGTCTGTTTTGATGTCGGTTGTGTCGTCTGTTACGCTTGCACCTAACACCGAAATATCCGCAATGCGGATATTTTTCATATATCCAGCTTGTCCAGCG
>CAZGYC010000218.1:0-4000 GCA_964530015.1 uncultured Limnohabitans sp.
TGAAACTCAATCTCAACCGCATGCCCCTGGAGTCGGTCGATTTGGGTTTCCTGGGCGATTTCCCCAATCTGGAAGAACTCCAGTTGAACTTTACCGGTGTTGCCGCAAGCCAGCTCTCGCATCTCGTGGGACTGAAAAACCTCAGAAACCTGGCGCTTTCGGGGAACAACCTCGGCCCGGAGGCCGTCGCGGTCTTGGGCAAACTGACCCAGGTCAAAAACCTGTTCCTATGGAACTCGGGATTGGACGAAGCCTCCCAAGCGAGTCTCAGCGATGCCCTCTCCACTGCCCGCATAGACTACGGATTTGACGGAAAGGGGGTCATTTACCCACTCAATCCGCCAAAACTCCCCTTCGACAAGGAGTTTTTCAAGGACTCCATCGAGCTCGTCGTCTCCCATCCGATCCGCACCGCAGAGATCCGGTATTCGATGGACGGCACGGAGCCCGACAGCATCGACAGTCCCGTGTATGCCGCACCGGTCTGGATCAAAAAAACCGCCCAAATCCGCGCAAGGGCCTTCGCACCGGATTGGATCGGAAGCACGACGGCTTCGAACATATTCCTGAAAGCCGGCATCGAGCCCCAGTCCTACCGACTGGTGTCAGAGCCGCATACCCGCTATACCGCCAAAGGGGCCACCTCCCTTTTCGACGGGGAGAAGGGCAAAACCTCCCACGGCTCGGGAAATTGGCTCGGCTTTACCGACAATCCTTTGGAACTGGAAATATTTTTGGAAAAAAACACTAGTCCAAAAGACATCAGTGTAAGTATTTTACTAAACGAGATCGCCTACATCTTTCCTCCCGAAAAAGTGGAAATTTGGACAGGAGATCAGCAAGGCTGGCAAAAAGTCCCAAACACGGAAAACATCCAGTCCACCAAAATTGAAGAAGTCAGATTTGGGGTTTTGACGTTTCCGCTGCCAGAGACAGATTTTGACAGGATCAAAATCAGGCTGAAGCCAATTTCAAAACTCCCTTCCTGGCATCCCGGAGCCGGGTCAAAAGGTTGGGTGTTTGTCGATGAAATTTTGCTGGATTAGCCATTCATCCAAATTTAGTAAAATCAAAAAATGAGTTTAGAACCGTACAAGCGCTACCGGGACACTGTCTTTGAAAAACTTCAAAAGGCTTTCCGGCAGGAGAAAGAAATATCAATTGCGTCAAAATGGATTGCCAATGCGATCATGAACCAGGGATGGATCTATACGAGCGGTACGGGACATTCCCACATGCTTGCCGAGGAGATTTTCTACCGTGCAGGCGGGTTTGCCAGGGTCATTCCGATCTTGGATCCGGACCTGATGCTGCACAAGGACGCCTCCGGAAGTACAGAGGTAGAGCGGCGTGAAGGCTATGCCGCGACGCTCTTTCAACCCTATACCATCACCCCAAAGGATGTCTTCATCATCTCTTCCAATTCGGGAAGAAACTCGGTCAGCGTCGAGATGGCCCAGATCGCCCGGGAACGGGGCGCAAAAGTAATCGTGATCACAAACTATGCCCACAGCAAATCGGTGGATTCGCGGCATTCATCCGGCCTGAAGCTGTTTCAGGTCTGCGATATTTTCCTGGATACTTTCGGGGAAATCGGCGACGCCTCCATCGACCTGGACGGCCTCCATACCAATGTAGGGGCCACGTCCACGGTAGTCGGGGCGGCTTTGCTCAATGCCATGATGGTCCAGGCGGCAGCCTTTGCACTGGAAAGCGGCACCGTGCCGGAGGTATTCAACAGCTCCAATTCGGACGAGGGCGAATCCCACAACGAGACCTTGATCAGCAAGTACAAGGCTGACATCAAGATCCTCTAGTTCTTGATTTTCCCCCAAAAAAAGCCCTTGCGGAGTGTTCGGCAAGGGCTTTTTTTGGCTTCCGGCGGGATAGGGGGATAGTCCCTATCGCCGGAATTGCAGATTCATCGGGGTATTCGCGCGCAAATGCTCCCGTCAGGCTTTTTGCACTTCTTCCCCAAAGACCTCCTTCATCACCCAGCCTTTGCCCCACTCTTCCAGCTCCTTTTCGGACCAGAGCTCGGGAAAGAAAACCACCTTTTGAAAACGGGGAGGAAGGTATTTCTGCCAGTTGGTGCCGCCTGTCGCGGCGATATCCACCGGATCGCGCTGTAGGTAGCGCACCGCAGATTTGTAATGGGCCAATGGCCAGAACACATTGGCTTTCAGGTCAAACTGCCGCATCAGCTCTCTCAGTGCTTCGGTCGGAAACTCCAGTTCCATGTATTTCTGCCAGAGGTTTTTCCGGCGGTAGGATTCGATGAGTTCGATGAGCTTCTTCCCGTACTTTTCCTCGAAGTTCTTCAGCGTCAGGGTCTTTTCCCCCGTCGCCAGCTCGATGGCCCCCTGCTGCCAATAGAGATTTTCAAACAGGTCGTCGCCCGGACTGTGGTAGTCGTATTCCGCCCTTTTGTTCAGCGAAATCAGGTGGAACGCGTCAGTCGCCATGAGCTCTATTTCCCGAAACTGTGCGCTTTGAAAACCCGAGGATGGCAAAAGCGACATCCTGAACCGGAGAAACTGCTCCCGCTCCATCCCCTTCCACATCATGGCAAAGGAGCTGATCAGGTGGTCAAAATACATCAAAATCCGCTCCAGCCGGGTTCTGAAAAACGTCTCCGAGAGTCTGTTTTGATCCGCGATCTGCTCCATCTCGGAAATGATCAACTTGAAGTACAGCTCGGTAATCTGGTGGTAGATGATGAAGATCTTCTCGTCCTTGAAACTGGTCTTGGGCTGCTGGAGGGAAAGCAGGACATCCAGATTGATGTAATCCCAATAGGTCAGGTAATCGGCATGGAGCAAGCCCTCCAGATACGAAAGCAGATCCTGGCCCGAAGACTTGAACTTCTCTTCCAACTGGTGGATTTTTTCCAATATTTTCGGATCAAATTGGGATTCGCGCATGGGGATTTTTTGGTCAAAAAGGTAGTGTTTTCGGAGCCTTTCTCCTTAATTTCGGGACAGCCGCGGCATTACTTCGCGGCAAAAATGAGAGATTCCCAAAAATAAACCAAATATATCATGGAGGCTGTTGAAATCCAGAAATCCCTCAAGCAGGATCTTTTTGAGGGCGTTGATTTTCTTGACCTGGACGACCTGCTCACCGGGGAGCAGCGATTGATCCGATCGGCAATGCGGGATTTTGTGAAAAAAGAAATCTCCCCCTACATCGAAGATTGGGCCCAAAAGTCCCATTTCCCTTACGGGATCGTCAAAAAGTTTGGTGAAGTGGGTGCCTTTGGACCACAGCTTCCCGAGCAATATGGAGGGGGCGGTTTGGACTACATTTCCTACGGGCTGATCATGCAGGAGATCGAGCGGGGCGACTCGGGAATGCGCTCCACTGCCTCTGTGCAGGGATCCCTCGTGATGTATCCTATCTACAAGTTTGGCACGGAGGAGCAGCGCATGAAATACCTGCCAAAACTGGGCTCCGGCGAATACCTGGGATGCTTTGGCCTGACCGAGCCAGACCACGGCTCCAATCCAAGCGGGATGGTCACCAATTTCAAGGACATGGGAGACCACTACCTGCTCAATGGTGCCAAGATGTGGATCTCCAATTCACCCAAGGCAGACCTTGCGGTCGTCTGGGCCAAGAATGAGGAAGGCCGAATCCACGGCCTGATCGTCGAGCGGGGCATGGAAGGGTTCTCCACCCCGGAGACCCACGGCAAATGGTCGCTTCGGGCTTCCTGTACGGGCGAACTGGTTTTTGACAATGTGAAAGTTCCCAAAGAAAACCTCCTTCCTAGCAAGTCCGGCTTGGGCGCACCGATGATGTGCCTGGATTCTGCACGGTTTGGGATCGCCTGGGGAGCGATCGGCGCGGCGATGGACTGCTACGACTCGGCAAGACGCTATGCCGCCGAGCGCATCCAGTTTGGAAAGCCTATCGGAGGTTTTCAGCTAACGCAAAAGAAACTGGCGGAGATGCTCACCGAAATCACCAAAGCCCAGCTATTGGCCTGGAAAGTGGG
>CAZGYC010000219.1:0-3988 GCA_964530015.1 uncultured Limnohabitans sp.
TATCAGGAGCTGTATGTGTCGGAGCAGCGTGTGGCGGTGCTGTCGAAGTATTTTGCCGGAATAGCCATCCTGATCTCCTGCCTTGGGCTGTTTGGCCTGGCCACGTTTACCGTAGAACGACGGGCAAAGGAAATCGGCATCCGAAAAGTGCTGGGAGCGAGTGAGCTGAAGATCGTCCGCATCTTATCAAGTGATTTCGCGAAGATGGTCTTGCTGGCCATTGTGATTGCCCTGCCCCTGAGTTTTTTCATCACCCGGGAATGGCTGGCAGGCTTCGCCTTTAAGATAGGCCTGGAGTGGTGGTTCTTCGTCGGCGCCGGTGTGTTGACGATGGGGATCGCCCTGCTGACCGTGAGCTTCCATTCGATCAAAGCTGCGCTGATGAATCCGGTTGAGTCATTACGCAGCGAGTAGCAGCGTCGTGACGAAATCCCGGGAGTCCGGGATGGAGAGCTTGAAGAGTGAATGATTTTGAAGTAGCAAGTAGCAAGACGTAAGTATCAAGATCAAAGAACCGAGAACCAAGAAGCAAGAAGCAAGAGGCAAGAATCAAGAGACAAGAATCAAAGTATCAAGACGAAGAGACAAGAACCGAGAGACAAGAAGCAAAGTGCCAAGTAGCAGGACTGTAAGAGGAGACGGTTTTTCTAATCCCCAACTTACTGATCTCCAAATATTTCAATATCGAACACCGAATGCTGAATGCCGAATAATGAAGTGGAGATTGTGTTGCTAATCTTCCAATTCCCCAATTTTCCAATCTTTCAATCTCAAGACCATGTGGAAAAACTACCTTAAAACCGCCTTTCGCAACCTGGGGAAAAACAAGCTTTTCTCTGCGCTGAACATCTCTGGGCTATCCATCGGAATGGCCGTCTGCATCCTGATCCTGCTGTTTGTCAATTACGAGCGGGATTTTGATGCGATCCATACCAAGAACATCTACCGGCTCAACGAGGTACAGAAGTGGGAGGGCATGGTCGCTCCGCAAAACGTGGCGCTGTCGATGTTTCCCATGGGACCGACACTTCAGGAGGAATTTCCCGAGGTTGTCAATTTTGTCCGGATCAGAAACGGCGGGGAGCTGCGGTTTCTCCGGGACGAAACCCAGGTCGCGTTGGGTAGCACTTTGTGGGCTGATTCCACTTTTTTTGGGATTTTCGACTTTAAGCTGCTGGAAGGAAACCCGGCGACTGCGCTGAGCCGCCCCAACAGCCTGGTGTTGACCAGCTCCAGTGCGGAGCAAATCTTCGGAAATGAATCTCCCGTGGGAAAGGTGCTCACCGTGGCCGAGCAGGACAGTGTGTTTTTCACCGTGACGGGCGTTTTGGAAAATTTCCCCGAAAATTCCCACCTGAAGTTTGATGGGCTGACTTCCTTCAGCACCTACGTCGGGCCTCGAAACATGGAAAACTGGGGTGGAAACTGGCTGACGACCTACCTCGAACTGGCCGAGGGAACTGACATTCCGGCACTGGAAGCCAAATTTCCGGCTTATTTGCTTTCCCACATGGGCGAGGATCGCGCCAAGGGATACGAGCTGTTCCTGCAGTCCCTGGACCAGGTGCATGCCGGATCCACGAATATCACCCACGACTACATCAATCATCAGAAATTTGACGGGGCCTATACCCGGATATTTTTCTACATCGCGCTGATCGTGCTGTTTATCGCCGGGATCAACTTTGTCAATCTTTCCTCTGCCAAGTCCATCAGCCGGGCGATGGAGATCGGCGTGCGCAAGGCCTCTGGCGCCTCGAAAAGCCAGCTTTATCTCCAGTTTATAGGCGAGTCGATCCTGATCAGCACCTTGGCGATGGTCCTAGCGGCGGTCCTGGTCTTTTTGGCTTTGCCGTATCTCAATGAGTTCAGCCAACGGAAACTGGACTTCCCTTTGTTTGCCGACCCAGTCGTCCTGGCATCGCTGGTTTTGGGAGCCGTCGGCGTGGGAATCGTTTCCGGCATTTACCCGGCGGTGTATCTGTCAAGCTTTCATCCGGTCAAAGTCCTGAAGGGTTCGCCCGAGTCGGGAAAGCGGAAGTCCGATTTCCGCAATGCCTTGGTCGTCGTGCAGTTTAGCTGTGCGATCTTCCTGATCGTTTCGACATTTTTCGCCACCCGGCAAGTGCGGTTTATGCAGGAGAAAGACCTGGGATTTTCTCATGAGCAGGTCGTCACGCTTCCCATCGGTGGGCGCTACTCGCCGAGGTATGGGGTGCTGAAAGAAAAACTGCTCGCAAGCACCTTGGTCGAAAACGTGACGGCCTCGGGCCAGCGTCTGGGCAACAACCTGCACCAGACTTCGGTGACTTTTCACGGGGATGGGCCCGCCAGAAGCCTCGCCACCTCACAGGTCGTGGTGGATGACGATTTTCTGGACGTCTATCAGATCGAACTGGTCGCGGGGAGAAACTTCAACGATACCGAAGCGGACTATGGCAAGGCCTATATCATCAACGAGGCGCTTGCCCATGAGCTCCTGCAGGATGAGGGGGAAGGCAAATCCCTGGAATCCCTGATCGGCCATCGCTTTGGGTTTAGCGGGATGGATTCTGCCGCCCAGATCGTCGGCATTGTCCGGGATTTTAATTTCAACTCCCTGCACCACAAGATCGAGACGCTCACGCTTTTCAACCAAAAAGACTGGGGCTATGACGAAGTCTCCGTGAAAATAAGCGGCCCACGGACTACCGAGGCCTTGGCACATATCGAATCGGTTTGGAACGAGGTGATCCCGGAGCGCGATTTTGAATATGAGTTTTTGGACGACCACTTTGCCGAACTATATCGGGCGGACCGCACGGTGAATGCCATCGTCGGAATGCTGACCCTGCTGTCGATCCTGATCTCCTGCCTGGGACTCTTTGGTCTGGCGACCTTCACCACCGAGCAGCGGATCAAGGAAATCGGCATCCGAAAGGTGTTGGGCGCATCCGTGGGCGGCGTGGTGGCCATTCTTTCCAGGGATTTTGTCAAGCTGGTGCTGGTGGCAATTGTAATCGCTATTCCTGTTTCCTGGTATGTAGTGGATCGCTGGATTGAGGATTTCGCCTATCGGATCGAGATCGACTGGTGGGTATTTGCGCTCTCCGGACTGATTGCGATTCTCATTGCCTTACTCACGGTGAGTTTGCAGGCGGTGAAAGCCGCGCTGATGAATCCGGTGAAGAGCTTGAAGAGTGAGTGATTTTGAAGTATCAAGACGCTAGAATCAAGAGGCAAGAGCCAAGAAGCAAGATACAGGAGGCAAGAGCCAAGAACCAAGAACCAAGATACAAGAGGCGAGATACAAGAGCCAAGAAGCAAGAATCAAGAATCAAGAGTCACGTACCGGAGTCCTTTTCCGGCAAGGAGGATTATGGAGCATGAAAAAGGCCCTATTTGGCTACCCTCTTGCCTTGCATCCGGATGGGCGGTTTTGGTTTTTGGCGGGATAGCTTTTCCAAAGTTTGGAACTTTGGAAAAGCTTATCGCTTCCCTATGGGTGCCAGATCTTCCTTCCGGCGTCTTTTTCCGGCAAGACGGCTTTTCTGGATCATGGACGGCTTCTACACGGTCACCCGGCGGAGCGGGATTGCTTTGCCAATTTCTACTATATTTGGTTTATGATACAGTTGGATCAACATCAGCGGCAACAGCTCAGCGCCATCTGCAAAAAACATTTGGTGGCAAACTTGTTTTTGTTTGGTTCGGCGGTTTCCGATTCTTTTTCGGTCAAAAGCGATATGGATTTTGCGGTGTTGTTTTCTGAGGAACTTTCGCCGTTGGAGCATGGAGCGGCATTTTTTGCGCTTAAGGATGACCTGGAAGCCTTGTTTTTGAGAGAGGTGGACCTGATCTCCTATCGGGTAGTGACCAACCCTGTTTTTAAGCGGGAATTGGATGCGACAAAAGTTGAGTTGTATGCCGCGTAAGATCTTGAAGTATATTCTGGGTAACTACTCAGGTTGTTTTTTCATTAACCGCGGGTCAGGTTTTTTCTCTGGTG
>CAZGYC010000220.1:0-3977 GCA_964530015.1 uncultured Limnohabitans sp.
CCTCCTTGGCAAATTCCCCTCCCGCACCCGCGAAGACCGTCAATGCCTCCAGCGGGCGATAGCCTACGACCGCGATGCTTGACAAGGGCGTGGAACGGGAGATGACCTGGCCTTCTCCCTCGCTGGACTCCACCTCAAAGTCACTTAGGATGAGCTCGTTTTGCAGCCCAAGGCTCCAGCGCGGATTCAGTCGGTAGGTATAGTCCAGCGCCCAGCTTGGCAGGGACAACCATTTTTTTTGCCCTTCCTGAAATCCCTTGGCCACTTGGATATGGCCCATGGCAACTGCCAGGCTGTGTTTTCTTTTCAAATCCATTTCTTCCGTTTGCTCTTCTTGTGCCAAGGAAGTCAGGGGATTGACGGTCATGAAAAAGGTTACGGCAAATCCAACGACCAGTGCTGCTGGCCGGACACCTTGCTTAAAATCGTCCATGCTATTGGTTTTTCTCGAACGGATAGATGATTTTCCAGTCGTCTTTCATGCTGACAACCGTCCAGCCCTTTTCACCCGCTTCGTCCAAACCCTTGTCGAAAGTCCCGATGTGGGACTTTCTGTCATAAGCCCACTCCCGGACCGAGTCGGTGTGGTGGACATAGAGTTTGAAGGTCTTCAGCTTGTTGGAATCCGTCCAGCGGAGCATTTGCAGGTCACCGTCTGAGTTGCCCGCCGCAAAGACCGGTCTGCGGCCGATGTAGCGGTTGATGCCCACGGGCTTGCCTTCCTTGTCGTCAATGAGGTCAATCTTGGCCAGCCGTTTGATGACCGGGTTGCCGTCGTTGTAGTCGTATTCGGTTTGGATGCTGCTGCCGATCACCTGGTCTTTTGGGATGCCATAAACGCCCTCCACCCAAGGCCGCATAAATTCAATCCCTCCACCGGAGACGATAAAGGTTTTGAAGCCATTGGCTCTCAGGTAGTCGAGGAGCTCCAGCATCGGCTGGAACACCAATTCGGTATACAGCTTCTTTTTGACGGGATGCTGGGCCGTGCTGATCCAGCTTTTCACAATGCTGTCAAACTCGTCCGTGGTGTTCCCGACATGGGTGGCCATGACGATCTCCAGCAGGCCTTTTTCACCCTGCTGCATGAGCGCTGGCATGTCGTTTTCCAGGACAGCCTTATACGGCTGTTTGGTTTTCCACTCCGGATGGTCCGCGGCCAAGGCCTTGACCCGGTCCAGGGCAAAAAAGAACTGGAAGTAAATGGGCTGCTCCGACCAGAGTGTGCCGTCATTGTCAAAGGTGGCAATGCGGTCGGCTATCGGGATAAAGTTGGTACTCAGCGTGTCGGTGACGTCTTCCACATAGCCGATGATCGCTTGCTTGTGCGGCCCCTCGTTCCACGAGGGGAGGGGATCGGTGGCTGTTTTCTGGACGGTTGCCCCAGTATTTTCCGCAGAGGGCGTACAGGCAGAAAAGACCCCAAAAAGGATGGCGAAGGCCAGGAGATGGATTTGTGCGGTTTGGGTTTTCATGGTATGGTTTTTTAAAAATTATAGGTTTGGAAAAAAACACTGGATGCGGTTCGGAACCCAATCGGTTGCCGATCCGGAGAAGGGATGATGTCGTTTGTCCCGCTTCTTTGTTAAATCCAAATTAATAAAAAATAACAGCAACAATAGCCAGATTCACTTAGTTGTTAAAAATCCTGCAATCGATGAATGATATCCCCCATGGCTTTTCCGCCTGCTTTTTGATCCGGCAATCAGAAAGCCCCATGCGCGGGAAGCAAAGGCATGAACCACCCTATTGGACTCCCAAAATTTCCCCAAAGATCGGGTAAAGTTCTTTGGCGATGATCCGATAGCCTTTGTCCGAGGGATGAAGGCCATCATAGGTGACGTCCATCGACTTTTCGGGATAGGGGTATTCATCCTTTTCGGGGTCGAAGGGAACGTCGATAAAATCCGGGTATCTGTACTTCTGATAGGCCCCGGTATCGGGGTTTTTGAGCCATTTGTACCTTACCAAATCCGCGAATCCCATTTCCTTTTGGTGGTAAAGGTCCACGACCGGGAAACCTTCCCGGCTGCCAATGGCGGATATCGCTTGGGCAAACTGCTCCAGATTTTGGCCGTCTTTCTCCCGGTAGGAGCCGAAAGCGTTGTTCTTGTGGTTGTTGATGTACACGAAATCCACCCGCCGCATGGGGGTGATCAGGATGATCTTCGCCTGGGGATTGAGCAGGCGGATCTTGTCGATGATTACCCGAAATGCACCATTCACTGTCCCATATCCTGTTGAGTTATCAAAATCCGATAGGCTGCCCAATGGCTTGCCGCCCCACCAGTCGTTGGTTCCCAGGAAGATGCTGTAAATGTCCGCCTTTGGAATCCCCAGCTTGTCAAACTCCTGCGCGATCCGTACCGCAGTCCACCCATTGTAGCCTTTGTTGACGACTTCGAGTTCCGGGAATTTTTCCCCGAGCAAGGAGAGATATCCCTTGCTGACCCGGTTGCCTGTTTCATCGGGATGGTCGTTGAGGTAGGTGATCGAGTCCCCGATGGCCACCCATGTCAATTGCTTTGGGTGGTTTGCGGAGAAAAATACCAGGCAAAAGAAGATCAAAAGGAGCTTTTTCATAAAGACGGCAAAAGAAAGATTGAGCTTCCCAAAATAAAGGTTCCGAACCGAATGCCCATCCGGGTTCTCCATAAAAAGGAATAGGTGTATCCACAATCTTACGCGAGACCAAATGGAGTCGATGTTTGATGCTGGCCTTTGGCCAACTCTCTCCGCCGCGGCGGAGGGTTAGAGCCGGTCCCGGCGAATGTCGGGAGGGATTTAACTTCAGATTATTTGAAAAAATCTCCTCTGCGTGTAACATTCCGAACGGTCATAAAAAGGAGCAGGCATTGGCCATTCCCCGCTGCACCTTGGCCAATGGCGGTCCCAATGGGATTCACATTTGGCCTAGCAAGCAAAATTGGCCGCTAAATGAATCCGCGTTTTTATTGGAAGTATGGAAATGGTTATCTTTCGGCCGTCTAAACCAATTCACTTTTATCAATAATTCTTTACAGCATGAAAAAATCAGTTTTAGTATGCCTGTTGTTTTTGGCAGGAAACTTCGCGATTGCCCAAGAGACGCCTGCCAATCCCTGGTACTTGGTGTCCTCCTCAGAGACGATTCTCTCCTGGGGAAATGTGGAAGCTACCGGGCTTGAAACGAAGAACGTCGCGCGTTTCACCCCGTTTATCAACGTCGGGCTGCTTCTGCACCGGGATTTCAACGAAAAAACCGGATTCTACACCGGCATCGCCTCCCGAAACGTCGGGATTATCACCGACTTGAACGATTCCATCCGGATGAAGCAGCGGGTCTATACCGTCGGTATTCCCATCGCCTTCAAATACGGCGACATGAAGGGCAATCTTCTTGCCGCAGGCATCGACAACGAATTTGCGGTCAACTACAAGCAGAAGAAATATGTCAACGATGAGAAGTCCAAGACCAACATCTGGTTCAGTGACCGTACGAACATCTACCTTCCCTCTGTTTTTGCCGAGGTGAAATCAAAAAGGGGAAACTACGTCCGTTTCAAATACTACCTGACCGATTTCCTCAAGGAGGATTCCCAGGCTGTCAACGAACCCGGCGTCAGCTACCATCCCACCAAGAGCACGATGATGTATGTGTCTGTGGGCTACATGATCAAGACCCGGGAATTGATCAAATAGCGGCTCTTTTTCGCAGGCTGCGGAAAAGTCCCGTAGTCGGGGAAAACAGGCCAAAAAAAGCCCCATGATTTCGGTCATGGGGCTTTTCCTGTTTTGCCTCCCAACGGTGGCTGTATGGGCAGGGAAATTCAATCGCAAAAAAAAATTAACCATAGAAAAAAGAGTCTTTGGTTTCCGAACAGCAAGCATCAGCAGAGCTCCAATCCAGAGCTTCATCAATCGGCGTTTTTTGGATTGGCCACAGATGCACAGATTCTGCGTTTGGGAGCCGGGGATCAGGCGGTTCTGTCGTTTCA
>CAZGYC010000221.1:0-3946 GCA_964530015.1 uncultured Limnohabitans sp.
TTGTCGAAATAATATTTTTTAAAAATCGATTAATTTCGAATTATAGTCTGTTTAAAATATTTTTTTCTCGTAAAAACAGTATAAAATTTCAAAATTAATCCCCCTAAACTGTCATCAATCAGCAGGTTCTCTGACTTTCGTCATCTAAAAAACTACATTTAGGTGGGAGTTTAGCATCATCAAAACACACCAAAAAGATGATGAGATTTTCTAAGCCCAAACCCTTCCTGTTGCTGGTTTTTCTGCTCTTGGCAGGATCGCTGACCGGCATTTCCCAGACCAAGTACGTGCTGTCTGACTCTCCGTCATTTAAGGTGGAGGGCGGATCCACCCTCCACGACTGGTCCATGACCAGTCAGACCGCCTCCGGAGAGGGACTTTTTGTCCTCGAAGGGGGAAAGTTTGTGACCGCCAAAAGCCTGAGTGTCAGCTTTCTTGCCGAGACGCTCAAAAGTGGGACCAAAGGCCTCGACTCCAATGCGTACAAGGCTCTCAACACAGGCAAGAACAAGGAAATCCGCTTTGAGCTCCGTGAGCTTACCGGAGGGGGGGACGCCTTTGTCGCCAAGGGCGACCTGACCATCGCCGGGGTGACCAAGCCGGTCAGCTTTCCCGTGACACTGAGCTCCACGGGAGGGAAGCTGACTTTTGAGGGAAGCTTGGAGACCAAATTGACCCATTTCTCGGTGACCCCACCCACAGCCATGTTGGGGACGGTGAAAACCGAAGATGCGGTGAAACTATCGTTTAAATCAACATTCCAACCCACCATTTAATCCAGGTATTATGAAGAAGTATCTATTGTTCAC
This sequence comes from uncultured Limnohabitans sp., assembly GCA_964530015.1. GTDB lineage: Bacteria > Bacteroidota > Bacteroidia > Cytophagales > Cyclobacteriaceae > Algoriphagus. The sequence goes on from CAZGYC010000221.1 coordinate 810, forward strand.
AGCGTTGGTCGCAGGCATCTCTGCTGCGGGTTTGGCGCAGGGATTGCAACGGGACGTCCAATATTGGAGGCCCTATGACCAAAGGGGCGTCAATGTCTTCGAGACAGGCAAGCAAGACACCGTAGCTTTTGAGGGGCTCAAAGTCCGGGTAGGGGGGCATTTTACCCAGCAGCTCCAGAGTTTGAGCCATGAAAACAGTGCCGCTCCGGTATTCAATCCCGGCGGGGTAAACGTCAACGAACTGGTCGAAATCGGCGCGGGAAGCAACTTGGCAACCGCCAACCTCAACATCGACGTGGAAGTGATGGATGGGGTGAGATTGAACCTGATTACCTACCTTTCTTCACGGCATCACCCGGAATCCTGGGTGAAGGGTGGCTACCTCCAGTTTGACAAGCTCCCTTTCCTGGGCAATCCGGAATGGTTTGACAAATATTTGACACTGAGAGTGGGGCACATGGAGATCAACTACGGAGACGCGCATTTCAGGAGAACCGACAACGGCAACGCCATGTACAACCCCTTTGTGGGCAACTACATCATGGATGCCTTCACCACGGAAGTGGGCGGTGACCTGACCTTCCAGAGCAGGGGATTCCTGATCGTGGGGGGCTTGACCGGGGGTGAGCTTCAGGGCGGAGTGACGGCACCGGACAAGAGAAAGCTTTCTTTTCTCGGCAAGCTGGGATACGACAAGCAACTGTCCGATGCACTCCGGGTCAGACTGACGACCTCTGTTTACACGACTTCGGGGTCGGCAAGGAATACCCTCTACGGTGGAGACCGGGCAGGCTCCAGGTATTACCTGGTCATGGAAAACACCCTGGCCACCACCTCTGCAAATTTCACCTCGGGCAGGATCAACCCCGGACAGACCGACAACGTCACCGCAATGGTATTCAACCCCTTCGTCAAGTTCAGGGGCCTGGAGTTTTTCGGAAATATCGAGACCTCCAAAGGGAAAGCCTCCAACGAGACGGAGGACCGCACCTGGAATCAACTTGGTGGGGACCTGGTTTACAGATTCGGGAGGAATGAAAAGTTCTACCTGGCAGGCCGATACAACAAAGTGGAGGGCAAACTGGCAGGCAGCGGATTGGACGTGACCATTGACCGGAGCCAAGTGGGCGGCGGCTGGTTTATCTCCAAAAACATCCTTGCCAAGCTGGAATACGTAACCCAGAACTACAGCGGGTTTGCCGCCGAGGATATCCGGCATGGGGGCAAATTCAACGGAGTGATGATCGAGGGAGTCATCGGGTTCTAAATCTTGTCGCCATGCATGTCCTTGTCCTTTTTTTTCTGCTTCTTTTCTCTCCCGGGCCACAGGAGAGAAGAGAACTGGTGATCACCCAGCAGAAAATCCGGGTAAGCGGACATACCTCCCTGGGCAAATTCAACTGTGATTTTTCCAGGGTGGGGAGTGTGGATACCCTGAAGTTCAATTCCCCGGTTGATCTCGATGTCATGGAGTTTCAGATTCCCGTGAAGAGTTTTTCCTGCGGGAATTTCCTCCTGAACAGTGACTTCAGATCTACCCTCAAAGCCGACGAGTTTCCGCTTGTCCTGGTAAGTGTCACCGATTTTCGGGAGAGATCAGGAAAGTTCTATTGCCATCTGCGCTTGGATCTGGCGGGGAAAAGGCTGGAATTCCCGGACCTTGCGCTGGAAAAAAGCAAGGAAGGACTGAACGGCAAACTGGTGCTGGATTTTGACGCGCTGCAACTGAGCCCTCCCAACAAACTCGGGGGATTGGTCAAAATCGAGAACCAGTTGAACTTGGCGCTTCTGCTCGGGATCTAAAAAACCAAAGCCTTGTTTCGGGAGAAGCAAGGCTTTGGTTTGTTTGCCCGGTTGAATCCGGGCGGCTTTTCCGGGAATTCCCGGAACGGATTACTTTTTGAACCGGTAGGCATCGAGCATCTTGTGGAAGATCTCGTTGTTTTCATAGATCCCCGCAAAGGCTTCGGAACCCGGGCCGTAGGCAAAGACCGGGATCATCACCCCGGTATGGCTTCCTGTGGTAAACTTGCCCTCCACCATGCCGGTTTCGGTGCTGCCCTTGTTGATCGTGAATCCGCCCGTCTCGTGGTCGGCGGTGACGATGACCAGTGTGTTGCCGTCTTTTTTGGCAAATTCCAGGACTTTGCCGATGGCGTTGTCAAAATCGATCATCTCTTCCACGATGTACTGGGTGTTGTTGCTGTGTCCGCCCCAGTCGATCTGGGAGCCTTCGACCATCAGAAACAGGCCCTTCTTGTTGGTTTTCAGAAGATCCAAAGCCACTTCGGTGGATTTTACCAACTCATCGCCACGGCCTGCGGAAAATCTCGCCTGCTGCTCTTCGGCAAGAAATGCGGCCAACTTGCCGCCTTTGACCTGCTGTACTTCCTCGATGGAGTTGGCAATCTGATAGTTCCGGTTTTTCAGGGAATCAATCAGGTTGGCGCCGTCGGTCCGGTTTGCGAAAAACTTTCTTCCCCCTCCGATGAAAACGTCGATGTCCGTATTGAGAAACTCCATCGCGATGTTCTCATCCAGGGAACGGGAGGCTTGGTGCGAGATAAAACTTGCCGGAGTGGCGTGGGTGATCGAGCAGGTCGCAACCATGCCGGTGGCCAGGCCGTTTTCTTCGGCGATCTCCAGGATGGTAGGGACTGGATTTCCATCGGCATCCACGCCGATGGCACCATTGTAGGTCTTGACTCCACAGGAAAAAGCCGTGGCACCGGCAGCCGAGTCAGTGACAAAACTGTTGCTCGCCTGGTTTTTGTGAAACCCAACCACCGGGAATTGCTCCAGATTGAGATGGCCGTGGTTGCCGGTAAGACCTGCGTAGATCTGCGCTACCCCCATGCCGTCGCCGACCATCAGGATGATGTTTTTGGGATGCTTGGCTTTTTTCTGGGCAACAGCAGATCCGAGACTTGAGAAAAGCACAAGGACCAAAAGAATTCGAAATTTCATAGATGGAAAGTTTATGTGAATGAATACTGGTTCGGATAGGGGTTTGGGCTATTCCGGGATCATAAAATCCAGGATGTTGCGGGAATCTGTCATTTGTCAAAGGATTCCTGTGTTGAAGCGGAAGACTCAGATCGGGTGCATCGGCGGCGTTTGGTGAAAGCTGTGGCAAA
>CAZGYC010000222.1:0-3831 GCA_964530015.1 uncultured Limnohabitans sp.
TGGGCTGAAAATCGGCTTGCTGCGATCCAGGCTCACCAAACTTTTGGACCAATTCCGGACGCCGCGCCCGGGAGTTGGGGCTTTGACAGAAAGGAGCTTTTTGGATCCATCCTCCAAGGACCTGTACTTGGCATCATACCAATCCAGGATCAAGGCTTTGAACTATTCCTTCTCACAGTTGATCTGATTTTTGAAAAAGAAAACAACCGAATATCAAGTCCAATTGCTTTTCTGCAAACTCAGACCAAAGTATTTTCATATCCCTCTGTCCATATTTTTTCAAAAGCTCTTTCGAACCCTTTACCCTTCCGGCCTTGTAGTCGGCAATGGACTCCTCCACCCTAGACGTCAGTTCGCCAACGGCCATCGGATCAAGTGACTTCTCATGGGCTACTCTTTTGCGCTCTTTTAGAACTTCTTCAATTTCAGTCAACATCGAAGCATCCTGAACTTTCAGGACTTCCTGAACGGTTTTTGATTTTTTTCCTGTTTTCCTCGGCAAATTTCCGAAAGTGCGTTTGGGCGCTCTGAGGGTATGTTTTTAATGGATCTGGGTGTCCCAGCCACTGGTTTTTGCTATTTTGTGGGATGTTTGTGCGTAAAAAAAAGAACCCGAGCGGGGTGGTCAGTGTCCAGATCATTGATAAGAGCAGTGGCAAATATGTTGTCAGGAAGACGGTCGGGTCAAGCAATGATGTTTTTGAGGTTGAGCAATTGGTTTCCCTTGCCAATCAATGGATAGATGGCCATATCGGACAGGAAGCCCTGGATTTCACCAACCATGAACAGGTTACTCGTGCCGTCCTTGACCGGATTTCCGGGATTACCATTTCCGGCGTGGAATTGCTGTTGGGCAGGATATTCGATGAGATAGGGTTTGGCCGGATTGACTCGGGCCTGTTCAGACCACTGGTGTTGTCCCGGCTTGAAAGCCCCTCCAGTAAGCTGAGGACGACGGATTATCTTTTCAAGTACTATTCGCTGAGCATTGACGTAGAGGCGGTTTACCGCTACATGGACAAACTGTACAACACCCAGAAGGAAAAAGTCCAACAGATAAGCTACGACCATACCCTGGGCATTTTGGGAGGCGGTGTCAGGATGGTGTTCTATGATGTGACAACCCTGTATTTTGAAATAGAAAAGGAGGATGCCCTGCGCAAAACGGGTTTTTCAAAGGACGGGAAGCACCAACATCCATCCCGCACGTGCGGGAGGCCTTTTGGTAAGTGTTGGCGGCTATCCGCTGGCATATGACATATTTGAAGGCAACAAATATGAAGGGGACACCATGCTGCCGGTCATTGATGCGTTCAGGGAAAGATATCAGTTTGGGAGTCTGACCATCGTGGCTGATTCGGGCCTGGTCAGCAACAAAAACACAGCGGATCTGGAAGAGCGGGGCTACAAATATATCCTGGGGGCAAGAATCAAAAACCAGCCGGCAAGGATTGCCGAACAGATATGCGCCCTCAAATTGAAAAACGGGGAGAGCAAGACAATCTGGAAGGACAAAGGCACCGTCCTGATCATCAACTATTCCGACAAAAGGGCCAAAAAGGATCTTTTCAACAGGGAAAGGGGACTCAAAAGACTGGAAAAGCAGATTGAATCGGGCAAACTCACCAAATCAAACATCAACAAAAGGGGCTATAATAAATATTTGAAGATGGAGGGAAAGATGGACATATCCATTGACAGGGAGAAATTTGAGGAAGATGCCAAATGGGACGGGCTGAAAGGGTTCCAGACCAATGATCTGTCCCTGTCAAAGGAAGATGTCATCGATAATTACCGCCAGCTTTGGAAAATCGAGAAGGCGTTCAGGATTTCAAAACACGACTTGAGGATCAGGCCTATCTACCACAGAAAACAAAGACGGATAGAAGCCCATATCTGCCTGTCCTTTGCCGCCTATAAGGTATATAAAGAACTTGAGCGCCAGTTATATGATAAAAGGGCAAGCATCAGTGCCGAAAAAGCCATTGACATTGCCAAAATGGATAGGCCGGAGCATATTGACCCCTCTACCGGAGGCGGAATCCGGGAAGTAAAAGTGCCTTCACGGCCTAAAAACGACTGTCATTCCGGCAGATATTGACCCCTCTTTTTACTGTCAGTGTGAATATACCGGAGCATGTTGACCCCACCAAAGGTTCGTGCCGGAGCATATTGACCCCAGTATAAGGTGATTTTGGTTTCTTGCGGTAAACACAACACTTACCCAGGTAGAGCGCTATGGCAGGAAAATCAAAACCGATGAGTCAGATAAAACAACTGTTGATTTTACACCGGCAAGGCAAAGGGATCAAAACTATTGCACGGAGTCTGGGAATAAGCAAAAACACCGTACGGGCTTATTTGGGAAAGCTTGATGCGTTGACTGAACAGGAGCCAGGTGCTACTGCCGACAGTCTGCGAAAGCTTGAATCAGTGGAACTGGAAGCGAAGTTCCATCCGGGTAATCCTGCCTATAAGCAGGAAAGATATGATCAGTTCAAAAACGACATCAGTCATTACCTCAAGGAACTGAAGCGTATCGGAGTCAATAAAAAGCTGCTATGGGAAGAATACCGGGAATCCAATCCGGATGGTTACCGGTATTCCCAGTTCTGTTACCACCTCCAGCAGCAGCAGGCAGCCTCCAAGCCTTCGGCAGTATTGGTGCATATCCCCGGAGAAAAGCTCTTCATTGATTTTGCGGGCAAAAAGCTCGGGTATATCGATCAGCAAACCGGAGAGGTGATCGAATGCCCCGTTTTTGTGGCCTGCCTGCCCTTCTCGGATTATGTCTTTGCAATGGCCGTTCCAAGTCAGTCAACCTCTGACTTTCTGCATGCCCTGTCCTGTTGCCTTGAATTTATGGGAGCAGTTCCCAAGGTTTTTGTTCCCGACAACCTTAAAGCAGCGGTCATTAAAGCCAGCCGGTACGAACCCCAGATCAACTCCGCCATGGAAGAGTTTGCATCCCATTTCGGGGCTGTGGTGATCCCTACAAGGATAAGGAGCCCGAAAGACAAGGCTTTGGTTGAGAATCAGGTGAAACTGATCTATTCCCGGGTATACGCCAAACTGCGTAACCAGCAGTTTTTCGATCTTCATTCGCTCAATGGGGCGATCAAAGACAAAATAAAGGCCCACAACCAAACTCGGATGCAACAAAAGTCCTTTTGCAGGGAAGAGCAGTTCCTGGCAGAGGAGAAAAAGCAGATGACTCCGCTGCCTGATCAACCCTTCGTGCTGAAGAGTTACAGTGAACTGACGGTGGCAAAAAACAACCATATTCTACTGGGCGAAGACAAGCATTATTACAGTGTTCCTTACCGGTTGATTGGATCGAAAATCAAGGTGCTCTACACCCGGAACATGGTCTACATCGTATCCGCCCCGCTAAGTACATCTTTTGGCTGAAAATCCGGATCGGTAGGTTTGTGGCAAAAACAAACCCATGAAAAGAGCAAGCCAAAAAGAAATGGAAGCGGCGGTAGCTTCCTTCAAATCCAGCGGTCTTACCCAGCGTGAGTTCTGCCTGCGGGAGGACATCAAGCTCCCCACATTTTCCTATTGGTACCGAAAGGCCAACAGTGGCCCACAGGATCAGGTTTCCGGATTTGCCGAAGTAACCGTCCCGGTACCGGCCCACGGCCTCGAAGTGGTGTTCCCCAACGGGGTGACCATCCGAGGCATCCAGGACCTTTCATTGATCCGGCAACTGGTCAGTTGGTAGGATGTTCACGCTGGGATCCTCACACCGGTTCTTCCTGTTCGGCGGGGCCGTGGACATGCGCAAGGGCTTTGACGGCCTTTGCGGCCTGGTCCGCGACTCGCTGG
>CAZGYC010000223.1:0-3743 GCA_964530015.1 uncultured Limnohabitans sp.
ATGTGAAGTATTTGGAGACACTGTTTTTTCCGATTTTCCGTAAACTTCAAGAGGATTACGACTATCGGTTTCACGTCATCCAGTTTATCTGGGATGCCGAGGAAGTGGTCAAATCCAGAGCAAAGCTTTTTGAAAGAGCAGGTATGAAATATCAAGCCATCCCGGTTGAGAGGCGTTTCCCCAAATTAGGTCTTATCCAAGCAAAACTTACCGGGCCTGCTTTCATCAAAAAGTATATACGCGATAATCAGATTTCAGTGCTGATGCCAAGGGCCACAACTTCGATGGGTTTGGTAAAAGGAATTGCGAAGAAAGCAGGTATCAAGTTGTTGTTTGATGCAGATGGATTTTCACAGGATGAACGGGTGGATTTCAATGGATTGTCCAAAAACAGCATGCAGTACAAGTTGTACAGGAAAACCGAACAAAATGGTTTTCAGGAGGCAGGGTCTATCATCTGTCGTTCAGAAAAAGCTAAACGAATTATTGCTGAAAGAGCAGGTAAGGGTTTTGATCCTGCCAAGGTTTTTGTAGTCCATAATGGCACCTTTATACCGACGACAGAAAGGAAGGAAGAAAAAAAGCGAACCTGTAATTTGGTCTATGCGGGCTCCATAGGTCCTCAATATAGGTTTGAGGAAATGATCGGCATTTATCAACAAGTCAAATCTGAATTTTCGGTTGCAAAACTCACTATCCTTACTGTCCAAAAGGAGGCAGCCATCAGTCTCCTGCAAAGGGAATTTCCTGGATTGGAATATGAGGTTGTCATTAAAACAGTTTCGCCCGAGGCCGTTCAAGAGGAGCTTCGCAAGCATGATATCGGAATTTCTTTAAGACAGGAAGTATTTTCCATGTTGGGAGTGGCGCCTATCAAAGTATCAGAATACCTGGCTGCTGGTTTGGGGATTATATATTCTCCGGGTATAGGGGATTTCGACGATATCTTAGGCGATAAGCCATTTGCATATTGTTTCAAGGGCTTTATCGAAAATAATGACCTTTCATTGAACCAATGGATCCAACAGCAGATGCAAGGGGATTTCAGAGGGGGCGCCCTTTCATTGGCATTAAAATGGTTTTCTTTGGAAAAGACAGTAGAGGTTTACCGCCGTGCGATACAATATGGCGACTAAGGCTTCCTATTTGTTTGATATCTGCGGCACCCTTTATCATTCCAACACCACCTATGATTTTCTGCTGTGGTATCACAGAAAATATCATCCCCGAAAATACCTCTTTTGTAAGGGCATTTTGTCGCTTCCATCAAAGGCTGTTTTGGTTTTATTTTCAAAACTGGGGATATCTTGGGATGTAAGGGGTTGGCTTATAGGCACATTGGGCAAGGAAGATAAAAACCTTGTATATCAGGAAACCATGATATTTGTGGCTGAATTTCTGGAAAATAAAAGGAACGAAAGGGTTCATGACCTACTGAACCATGCAAAAAGCCAAAAATCAGAAGTTATCCTTGTAAGTGCTTCTATCTATCCTGTGGTCAGTTCCATCAGTCATTCTCTAGGCGTGAGACATTTTTTTGCTACCCAGTTGGCAGAGGATCAAAAAGGGAGGTTTTCAGGTAAAATTACAAAAGATCTGAAAGGAGAGAAACTCAAAATTTTAAAAGCTTCTGGTTTTGATTTTGGGAGAGAGACAGTCATCATTACAGATAATTTGGATGATGTTGATCTGATCAAGATGTGTTCAAATGCTGTAGTTGTTTCAAAAAAACAGAATATCAGCTATTGGACAAACCGACTGATACATCATCCACACTACGAGATCATCCATGTATAAATTCCTTGTTCCATTCAAATACCTTCATTATTCCCGGTTGAAATCCAGAATGGAAATGTATTCTTTGATATGGATTTATCCTCTGTATCTTTTTTTATTTATTTTTTTGTTCTATGGAGTTAGTTTGGTTCCGGGTATTTTTTTGTATTTTGTGCTTTTGATTGCATGGATGCTGATTTACGAGATAGGATATCTGGAAAATGACGCCATTACCATACAAAAAGAAGTAAAACCAAATATCAGAATCCCAAGAGAGGATATGGTGTTTATGCAAAAGCATTTTATTGGTGTCTTTGGCTTTAGGTTGTTGTTTTTTAGTTTGGTGATGGGATTTGTTTATTTCCTTGGGTTATTGCCAATCCATAAAATTATAATTTTCGTATTCTTTGTAGGATTTGCGAGAGGAATGTTTTGGTTACACAACACTATTAGGTCACGTTTAAATATTATAACTTATTTTTTTTTATGTGTCTCCAAATATTTCGTTCTCCCTTATGTTTTCTTGGAATTTGAATATGGAATCGAACCCTATTGTATTCTTTTACTATCCTTTCCCATTCTGAGAACCATTGAACATGCGGTAAAGAGCAAATATCAAATTGTTCAATTACAAAGATTAGTGGTTCCATTAGATAAATTCAGAGCCATTTATTATGGACTGTTATTTTTGATAGTAGTTTTTTTTTATTTCTTAGGTTTTTTGGATGTGGTTTGGATTTGGTCTTTAGGCTATTTCTTTTTATTTAGGTTGGCTACTTTTATCATGGTAAAAAGAGGGTTTTATTCGAGGGGATCACTGGTCGAACCAAATTCATAATGCTGGACATATTTGTTATAGTGATTGCTTATGTGCTGAACTTGGTTCTGATCTCTCAGTTTACTAGGAATAGAACAGGTTCTAGCGGTCAAAATTTCTCGATCTTGATTTATCATTACCATATTCTGATCGGATTTTACTATGGCTGGTTTGCCATGGGAACAGACACCACATTTTATTGGAATTTGGGGGACAGGTTTCGACAATTTGAATTTGAGAGTTGGCTTTCCACCTATGGCACGCATAATAATTTTGTTTTTTTTATAAACTACCCCTTTTCCAGGATTTTAGGCCTTGATTTTTGGACAGGCACATTTTTGTATTCCTCGGTCTCTGCCTGGGCCTTTGTGTTGCTGTTTTTAGCCGGTCAGGATTTGTTGAAAACCACAGGATTTCGCTTGGCAGGAATCCCGGTTTGGCCTTATCTACTTTTGCTTCCCAGCCTTCATTTTTGGTCTTCCGGGATCGGAAAGGATTCCTTGATTTTTTTGTTTATGAGCATGTTCTTTTATGGAATTCGGGATTTGAGGAAGTATGTGGTATTGGTAGGGATCAGTGCCGTCTTGTTGTACCATGTCAGGCCTCATATGGCCTTTATCACGCTTCTTGCGTCTTCGGTCATGCTTATCTTGGACAGTAAGCTTCACTTTACCTACAAGTTGGTTTTTTTCTCACTTGCTTCAGTGGCTTTTGTTTTCATCTACGATGAGGTTTTGAAATTCCTGAAAATTGAAGAATTGGATCTGGAAAGTATTGAGGGAGTATTCAATGCAGCAAGTGGGAATCTCAGCTATGGGAAGTCATTTGTGGATATGGCAGGGTATCCTTATCCGCTAAAAGTCTTTACTTTTTTGTATCGCCCTCTTTTTTTTGATGCCCATAATTTTTCCAGCTTGCTGAATTCTGTCGAAAACCTCATTTGTTTAGTGTTGACAGTCACAATTCTTGCAAGGGTGAATCCTTTTACGGAATATAGAAAGGCTCCCAATGCCATCAAAATAATGTTGCTTACTTTTTTGATGGCTTCATTTGCGTTTGCAGGTTCCCTGAGCAATTTTGGGATTATGGTACGGATGAAAAACATGACCTTTGTTTATTTCTTGTTTTTCTTGGTCTATTCCTACGACAA
>CAZGYC010000224.1:0-3711 GCA_964530015.1 uncultured Limnohabitans sp.
CGACTGCCAATGGCAGAAGAGTTTTGAGAGCCAGAAGAGCAAAAGGAAGACACAAGCTGAGTGTATCTTCCGAAAAGACATTGAAGAAGTAATTCTTTGCACTGCTTTTCGTATGTTCACATACGAGTCCAGTCCTTGCAATGAATCATCGACTTCCAAAATCTGAACGGCTGCATGCCGAGAAGTTAATCAAGGAACTTTTTCGCGAAGGTTCCTCTTTTTTTTTGTACCCTTTCAAAGTCCTTTTTTTGAGGAAAATTGAGCTTTTGGGCCAAACCAACCAGGTGCTTTTTTCCGTTTCGAAAAAGAAAATCAAACGGGCAAACGGCAGAAACTTCATCAAGCGAAGGCTCAAAGAAGCATACCGGCTCAATAAGCACATCGTGCCTCCCGATGGAATCATCCTGGGGCTTATATTTGTGGGCAAACCAGACATGTCTTTTGCCGAGCTCCAACCCAAAATGATCCAAGCACTCACTCGACTGAACCAGGAAATCCCTCAAAATACACTTCCCTCATGATCCAAAAATTAAAAAAACCGGTTGTCTTTATTCCCTTGATTCTGGTGCTGTTTTCCGGTGTTTTTGCCTTTCAGGCAAAAAATGACAGGCTGTTTGCCCTGGCTAAAAACATCGACATTTTTGCCACCCTGGTCCGGGAGCTGGATTCCTACTATGTAGATGAGATAGATCCGGACCGGCTGGTGACCATCGGGATCAATGCCATGCTTGGGGAACTCGATCCCTATACCGAATACATTCCGGAGGAAGAATCGGATGATTTTCGGATGCTGACCACCGGAGAGTATGCCGGTATCGGCGCCCTGATCGGCAACAGGGGGGAGGGAAACATGATATTGATGCCTTATACCGGATTTCCGGCCCAACTGGCCGGCTTGAAGATTGCCGATTATATCCTGAAAATTGATTCAATCGATGTGGTAGGGAAACCTACTTCTGAGGTGTCCGAGCTTTTGAAAGGCCCGGCAAACACACCCTTGCATGTGAAGGTGCTGCGGGACAGGGATACCCTGGAGTTTTCTTTGATCCGGAAAAAGATCTCGCTGAAGAATGTACCTTTCTACGGCAAACTCGATGAAAAGACGGGGTATATCAAGTTGGCGGACTTCACGACCAATGCCTCCGCGGAAGTGAGAAATGCCCTGGTAAGCCTTAAATCACAGGGAACGGAGCGCTTGATCCTGGACCTGAGAGACAATCCTGGCGGACTGGTAAGCGAAGCGGTGGAGATCGTCAATCTTTTTATCCCCAAGGGAAAAGACGTGGTCAAAACCCTCGGCAAGCTCCAGAATGTGAACTATAACTACAAAACCACAAAGACACCGGTAGATAAGGACATCCCGATTGTGGTGTTGATCAATGAGCGGAGTGCTTCCGCTGCGGAGATAGTCGCAGGAGCACTGCAGGATTATGACAGGGCGGTCTTGGTGGGGAGAAAATCATTTGGCAAGGGCCTGGTGCAGACGACGATTCCATTGACCTACAATGCGCAGGTGAAAATCACCACGGCCAAGTATTACATTCCAAGCGGTCGGTGTATTCAGGCCATCGACTATGCGCAAACCAGGGAAAACGGGGAGATCACGTCTGTCCCGGATTCCCTGAGAAAAGCATTCAAGACCGCAAACGGAAGAAAAGTCTTGGATGGAGCAGGGATCGAACCGGATGATTTGGTGGAGGAAGTGACCTATGCGCCGATCTCCTATACCCTGGTGGCGGGGAATCACATCTTTGATTTTGCAACGCGATACTTTTATAAGCATGAGTCGATCACTGATCCGATGTATTTTACGGTGACAGACCAGGATTACGAGGATTTCAAGAAGTTTCTGGTAGGGAAAGAATACGACTACACAACCTATGTGGAGAAATCCGTGCAGGATTTGGAAAAGTACGCTGGGAAAGAGGAGTATTTTGACGAAATCAAATCGCAGCTTGAGGCAATCAAAGCCAAGGTAAACCACAGCAAGGAACAGGACTTGGACAGCCACAAAGAAGAAGTGAAAAAGATCCTTAGCGAGGAGATCGTTTCCAGATACTACTTTCAGGAAGGCATGATAGAATCAGGCCTCGATCAGGATCCTGCCATTGATCTGGCAAAAGCCTACCTGTCCGACCCGGCCAAGATCACCAAAGTCCTTACGGCTTCGGCCAAATAGCATGGTCAATATTTTTTCCATCGAAACTTCTACGGCCATTTGTTCGGTGGCTGTCCATACGGATGGGGGGCTGGTGTCGCTTTCCGAACTGAATGAGACCGGTGCCCACGCGGAGCGGTTGATGTTGTTGGTTGAAGAAGTGCTGGAAAAAGGAAAGATCGGATTTCAGGATTTGGATGCGATAGCCGTTTCCGAAGGTCCGGGTTCCTATACCGGTTTGCGCATCGGGGTTTCCACGGCAAAGGGCTTGGCCTTTGGATTGAACAAGCCGCTGCTTGGGATAAATACCTTGCAGGCATTGGCAAGTGCGGTTCGTCTGGAGAAAGGGGAATTGGTGATTCCGGTATTGGATGCCCGAAGGATGGAGGTGTACCGGGAGGTGTTTGACTGGAAATTGGATTCCGTTGCGGAATTGGATGCAGAAGTACTTTCCCCGGATTCATTTCAGAACTTTTTGGAAAATCACAGGGTTTACTTTTTGGGAGACGCAGTGGACAAAGTGAGATCACTGGTGCAGCACGAAAATGCCAGGTTTTTGACAGATGTCTCGTTTTCCGCCCAGAATATGGGGAAAATTGCACTCGACAGATATCAAAAAGCCCAGTTCGCGGATTTGGCTTACTTTGTTCCCAATTATCTGAAAGAATTCAAAGCCTTGCATTCCAAGAAAAACCCTTTGTTAAGCCTATGAGTGGGATAGTCAACCGGGTGGCAGCCAGTCCGATTCTTTCGGTCAATATGGAGGAGTTTTATCCCCAGGAGGAGCGGGTTGTTTTTGATTTGAAGCCCTTCCTCTTTCAGGAGTTGATTTTGAGGGAAAGGGATTTTCGTCAGGCACTGAAGGAACTGGACTGGTCTGTTTATGAAAACAGGTGGGTGGCGGTGACCTGTACGGCCGATGCAATAGTCCCCACTTGGGCTTTTATGCTGGTGTGTACCTGCCTGGACAGTGTGGCCAAAGGCTATGTCATCGGAAGCTTGGACAATTTGGAACAGCACATTGCGGAGACTGCTTTGTCCGGCATTGACGTGGAGGAATACAAAGACCGTCCGGTGGTGATTAAGGGTTGCTCAAAATTCCCGATCCCTCTTTTTGCCTATGGGCGCCTGGTTTCCCTGTTGCAAAGCTGCGCAAAGAGCCTGATGTTCGGCGAGCCTTGCAGCACGGTACCGCTCTTCAAAAAGACAAAGTCCTGATTTAGAAAGGCTAAAAGTCGGGGCAAAAAAAGATTGAAATTTTGTTTGGCCTTGGCTTGTTTAATCAATTCGACTCTTCTATGTTTGCACTCCCATTCGAGAATACGTCTCTGGGAAAGTTGAAATAGGGTGGTCAAAGCGAAGAAAAAACCAAAAAAATTTTCTTCTGGGTTTTGGAAAAAAGAAACAAAATCCGATCTTTGCACTCGCATTTGGGACAACGGTCTCACAAGCTCCCGGCAAGCCGGGGGAGAAGTTCTTTGAAGTGTTGTAAGAGAAGAAAAAGCCTGGGAGTATACAGGGAGTTGGTGGAGAGGCTTGGTCCTTCCGCCAAC
>CAZGYC010000225.1:0-3691 GCA_964530015.1 uncultured Limnohabitans sp.
ATCAAATCCTGAGCTATCATATCCAGTACAGAATAACCTTTTATAGCTTCAGACAGTTCTAGCTTAGCTTGAGCTTGGAGTTCCTTGTAATCAGTCATCAGCTTTCCTTTTCGCCTGAACTTCCAATAGCCAATTGGTTAACTCTAAACTTGGATTCTCGCCAAACATCTCACGAATCTTCCACGTGCCGATATTATCATAGTTAGCTTCGATCACGTCCATCACAGCATCAATACGCTCTGATTCTTCAGTAAAGAGTTTAACTACCCTCATCAGAGCAATAGCGTCAAAGTCATCAACGTTGATGTGCAGCGAATCAAACACTACCTCATCACCATTGCAATAGACATAGTGGGGTTTACGCATGTATGACATATCAGTTCCTTTTTAGAGGAGAGGTAGTGCGGCCATCTGAAAATGGCTGACAGAATTCACAATCACTTTCGAATGCTTCACGCTTAACTAACTCAGTGCAAATCATTTTAATCTTCACACCGATTTCAAGGAGTTTGCGGCGGCTACCATTGAAGTCCGCAAGCCCTTCAGAGGTGTGTATATCGCTGTGCAAGCGGTCTAAATCGTTTAGTAGTCTCTCTGTATCAACATTAGAAATAGAGCGACTACGAACTATTCTCATTGCGCCTTTCTTCGCACTCATCGCACAAGGTTCTAACCCATCCACCATCACGATATTTACCATTATCACCGCAAGTTTCACAGGTACGATAACTAATCATCTCTGCATAAGAGATAAGAGGTCTAGATACTATATTGAAAGGACTATCTTCATCGATAGTATAGTCTTCGAGATAGTATCTGAGCCCTGCAAACTTACTCTTACACTGTAGGATTCGGTATTCCGGCGAAATAGATTTCAACCAAACATTAAGTTCTGCGACTAAACGATACCAACCTGGTCCAATATCAAAATAAGCTGGGA
This sequence comes from uncultured Limnohabitans sp., assembly GCA_964530015.1. Taxonomy (GTDB): domain Bacteria; phylum Bacteroidota; class Bacteroidia; order Cytophagales; family Cyclobacteriaceae; genus Algoriphagus. The sequence goes on from CAZGYC010000225.1 coordinate 941, forward strand.
ATCCAGTACCTTCGAATCGCTTTTCCATATCAACGAACTCTGCGTACAAAGCGTCAATGAATTCTTCTTGGCTATCTATACCATGGGCAAAGTGACCATTGTAGTAGCTAAGGATAATACGCCATTCACCCGTTTCGCCGTAATTACCCTTGCTGATTCTTTCTTGATGTCTATTCCTATGGAGTTGCAGTAGATCGTTTATCTCTTTATAGAAGGTGTCTTTATTCAGCATCACAGCTCCAGGTAAAGATAGTTCTCATCGCAGATAGCTTTAGGCCAATCTCGACCTATGCCTTCGATAATGGTTTTGTAGGCTTGCGGCGATTGATAAATAGAGCTATATCTGTAGTGATAGTGGCCATGACATAAGAGCTTTGGCCGCAACTCATCTACTAATCGTGATAGGTTTCTTCTATTCTCTCCAGAATGATAGTCCAGTTTATAACTATGCTCTTCTAGATAAGCATCTAATCCAGGGTTGTCCGGCGAATCATGGGTAAACATAACATCAAGAGGACCAGTATAAGATAACGCTTGGTATACATCACGAGCTGAAATAGTTTCACGGGGAAACCAAGATACGTGTGCTGTACGCCGAGACTTATCAACAGAGTATGCGCCGCCAATAAACATTACTTTAGAATTACCAATTGTAGCAAGACTACCACGAGGGCAATAATACATTCGCTCATGCCAATAAGATACTGGTGCATCTGAAATCTTATTTACCGTAGATAGAATTGTCTCTTCTATGAAGTCGTGATGGTCGTGATTACCGTCAACCCAATAGAATTTCCGCCGCTCATCCACATTCAACCATTCACGAACTACATCTATAATCTCTTGTTTAAGAGACAGATTAAAATCACCAAGCTGAATGACCGTATTACATCCCAACTCAGCAGAAGGATATCTATCTCTGTCAGCGTCAACCGCCGCAAACACAGAAGATAAGAACTTTACATTAGCGTGTACATCTCCAACCACGCATACCTTAACGGTAGTCATCTCTTAATCCTAAATGTAGTGTGGAGCTGGTTGATTGTTCCGTAATATAGACCTTCAATCTTAGTATCATTTATGACTACTGTCATATGATATATGTTTCCCTTTGTAATATATATCTTTTTAACTTTAAATGTATGACGCAGAGATAACGGCAACTCCAAAACATCTCCTACATTAAAGGGTATAAGCTGAGTTCTAATCATAATAATTCCACGCAGCATAGAAATGCTCGTAATCGTTTTCATCACAAAAAGCTAAGACTCTTGTAGTTTTTACTTCGTGATCTTGTAGATACTCAAGGTCTATTCTTAAAAAAGCTGTATTATTATTATGATAACCAATACGAATAACGGTATAACGTGTAAGAAAGTCTTCAAAGCGAAGGACATCTCCTACTTGGAATCTAAATATAGAATAAGTTTTCAAACCAGAATCCAGTAGTCCATCTCTGAACTATGACGACCTACCATATACCATTTGCCTGTATCCAAAGCTTGAACCTTCATTTCATTATCTGATTCAAAGACTTGAAGGATTTTGTATTGGCGAGAACTACCATACTTCTTCTTACAGATGATATCGCCTTCGGCGAACATGGAATAGACCCTCAACCTATCTGCTTCCAATGTCTGTCGTTTAGAAAGCAAGTAATCTGCTCCCTGCCGCTCTTCTCTGATTCTATGATGAGATATTTACCTTCATAGCCAACCACTTCGAAGGTCTCTTTGAAATTACTGCATTCACAAGAGATGATATCGCCTATCTGAAGGCTGCAGGCGTAGGTCCTCACGGCGCAAACCAAAAAAACGTTTCATCAGCAGTATTGGGTTTCAAACCATAGTTATAAGTATCAATGACTGAGACAGCCTCGTAAAAATAGTATTCATCACGAGGGTAAACGCCAGTAATGCGATAATGTTCGCCAGAACGACCTTGTACAATATCTCCTACGTGGAAATAAAGTGGATAGACTCTCAATTGATTACTACGAAGTCTCTCTCTAATCGCTTGTTATAGATATCCCAACAAGTAGCGGAATCTATGTCCCTAACGTAAACGTAATCGGGAAAAACTCCTAAGATAAGGTAGAGATTGCTACCAAACTTAAGGCGAATTAAATTGCCTGGTTCGTAGAAACTATACGTTTTCATGCTAGTTCTAAATAGCTATGACTATCTTCCACTAAGATATAGCATGTCTCACTATCAGAATGGCGAAGTGTAATATACACAGTATCTACTTTATTCATACCTCTATAGATTTCAGTAATTGTGTATACTTCTTTACTACCTATTCTCTGTATCTTTTGCCCTACCTTAAAAGAAGTGGAGTAGGTCCTCAATTAAGAAGTGTGCTAGCCTTGCAGCGAATGTCTAAGATGAGGTCTGCGGCGGCATCAAAGCGTACATAGTCGCCCATCTTGTCTTTTGTCTGGAGTGCGGCGAAGACACGATCGATCTCTTCAATCAGAGATTCAATACCGTTGATTTGGATATCGACTTCAAGAGTATCTGGTGTCGCTGTCTCTACCATTGTTGCGCCTTGGATAGTCGTCATTTTATTAAGCTTCTCCTATAATAGTAGTCGGCAGGAAGTTTCTTGATGCTAGTATAGTCCAGACTTGGCGCCAATCCACTACACGTCGTGTGTCTATATAATCAATGGGACAACCAAGAGCTGAATCATCAATATAGATATCAGCAAAGACTTTATTCGAAAGATGTTTTGGTTGCTCGGGATTGC
>CAZGYC010000226.1:0-3642 GCA_964530015.1 uncultured Limnohabitans sp.
TATGATTATCCGCTTGTTTGCAAGTATGGGTAAATGCAGGCAATAAGGAGTCTATCAAACAGTTTTCTACCAAAGTATCTTCGGTTTAGCTTGTAACAGAACTCATTTAAGTAATTCTGAAGCATTTTTTCAGATACCATATGATACTTCTGGAGATCTCGTCTCAGGTTGCTGATGGCGATGTGTACCCATTTCAGGTTGACCTTTCCTTCTTGGGAGGAGGATAGGTAGCTCACATGGGTGTCAATACAGTCAGCAATGTTGACGAAAGTCGTACTTTCATCTGTTTGGAGAACTGCCCTTTTATCAATCAGCTCCTTGACGAGTTTTTCAGCTGTTTTGGCTTTTAGGTTTGATATCTTGACCATTTTGAAGAATCTGCAGCTTTTTTCTGTTTCTCCGGTAATATGATCTTCCAGAATGGTGGATTCTGCCATTACAGCGACTGGAGCCTGTTTCTGGCTTCCTCTGCCTCTTTTTAGATTCTTTTGGTCTGAGGCACTGGTTGCTTTTCCGATAAAGGCTTCATCATATTCAACCATATCTTCGAGTTGATACAGGCTATCGCGTTTCCCCATGATCTCCCTGACTTTATGGTAAAGTCTGAATACGGTCTCATAGCGGCTGTGTCCCATCTGTCTCTGAAGTTCCAGGGCACTGAACCCTTTCTTGGTGGCGCTGATCAGGGTCAAAGCCAGCATCCATGTTTTCAAAGGGAGTTTGCTGTTTTCCATCACTGTTCCATTTTTAAGCCCAGTTCTGAAACAACAGCTTTTGCATTGAAACATATCCAGAGAATTAAGCCAGTAATGCGCTGTACCCTTACATTTTTTGCATATCACTCCGGTTTTCTCCCTTTCGGATCTGATGAAACTGACGCAGCTCGTTTCGTCGGGAAACCTTTCATTAAATTGCATGATGTTCATGGCTTCTTCTTTTAGGTTAAGCCAAGTAAATCATTCATTTTCACCTCATAAAGCTATTGTCACTAACTGTCAAAGTATATTGTTTCGCCTCTTGTAGATAGGCGGATATTCATAAAAGAAAATCTACAAATGTGAAAATGACTTGATTGTTTCTCCTTTTGAAAAGGTAAGATCCACTTCCTCCCACCTTGATGAGTCTGAAATCGTCGCTTCTGCCAAAACCACATCCAAGGACCGGATGGGGAAAATCTTCATCGACAAGATGCTTCTGGAAAAATTTGTGGGCCATCCCCAAAAAGTAATCGGCATTTTTCTGAACGATGTCCAGCGGAAAGAAAGCGGCGGAATTTCTTATACCCTGGTTTCCGGCCTTTTTATGGTATATACACAGTTTCTCGCGCCTCTTGAGGGAATTTACTATTTGGATCCTCCGCCAAATGCGTCCAAAAAACCCTTTTCAAACCACATGAAGCGTTTTTCGGAACTGATCTCCGAGGATATTTTCAGGCTATTTTCCACGTAATTTTGTTCTTCTTGAATTTGACTCCTGCGTGTCCTTTTCGGTTCGGATTCGGCTCAAATGTTCCTGATCCAACAGGCGCTCCTGAATGATCCGACAGTGCTCCTCATCCAGCTCGGTACCCAGCCACTTACGTCCATAAGATTCTGCTACCGCATAGGTAGTCCCCGAGCCGCCAAAGGGATCCAAGACTACGTCTCCCGGTTTGGAACTGGAAAGGATGATTTTGCGAAGCAGCTCAACGGGTTTTTGGGTGAGGTGCGGATATCTTTCCCAAGAACCGTTCGAAATCGTGGGAATCTCGAAGACATCTTTTGGTTTTGCTCCCAGGGGGTTAGGAGTCCAAGCATGTTTGTTGTTGTCCCCTTTTGCATATTGGGAACTTTCCGCCTGGGATCTTTCGGGATATTTTAGCGTGTGTTCATTGTAGGGTATTCTGGCTTCATCAATGTCAAAAAAGAAATCCTTTGACTTGCGTAGGTGCAAAATGCTTTCATGGGACCTCCCCCAATCTTTCCCAAGATTGGCTTTGTTTCGATAAAACCAAACCAGCCATTTGGTGCTGTGAAAAAGCCCGTTTGTCACCCATTTGATGTCAGCGAGAATTTCCGAAAAGCCACATACATACAATGTCCCGCTCTTTTTCAAAACCCTCTGGGACTCTCTGATCCATTCAAAACACCAGTCTAAATAATCCTTTTGAGAGGAAAAGGTATCCCAATCAGCCTTGCCGATATTGTAGGGGGGATCCGAAAAAATCAGGTCGATACTGTTGGTTTCCAGTGTTTTCAGAAACATCAAAGCGTCCAACTTGAACAATTTCCCCAGACTCGTTTCAAAATACGGATTGGAAATGGCCTCGATTTCGGATGATTTCAGATACCGTATCTCCAACTGGAGATCTTCGGCCAGAGAATTCAGTTGATCCTCGGTATAAACCCTGTAGTTGTTTATGGGATGCCTAAGAGGGCTAAATTTCCCGGAGTTGTCCCAGCGGCGCAAAGTTTCCGAACTCACTTCCAGTTTTTTTGCCGCCTCACCGATTGTCAAGTACTTTTCCATGTTTTCAAACCTTACACAAGGTTATACATTAATCCGGAAATAGAAAAGTAATTTTCGGCTAAATTTGCTTCTGGCAACATTTTACGGCTACTCCGTACAATTCCGGCAGATCTCGATTTGGGTTCGGTCGGAAAGCAACTGTTTTCGAAAGTTGAAATAGGGAATTGAACGCCAAATGGAGGCCAGTGAATGCTCCTTGAGCTCCCCCATGACCTGGCTGGCATCCTTGTCAAAGCAGCAGGGCACCACCTTGCCGTCCCAGGTGACCACCGTTCCCTGCCACATTCGCCAGCACTTGTTTTCCGGCTTCTTTTTCAGCTTCCATTTTCCATTTTCGGTGGGGATGTACCGGGAGTAGCCCAGGTCGGAAGGGATCAGGTCCGAGCCGTTTTCAAAATCCTGGATTTGGGCGGTCTTGAGCTGGAGTTCGTCCACCTCCATCGCCTTGGCCCAGGTTTTCAGGGCCGGAATCTGATGCTCATTCTGGCCTGTGACCAGAAACTGAAGGACAATTCTTGGGAAATCTTTTCCCGCTTTCTTCCGCTCTGAAATCAGTAATTTGAGCCCCTCCTGGACTTTTTCCAGATTTCCCCCTACCCGGTATTTTTCATAGACTTCCTGGGTGATGCCGTCCATGGAGACAATCAATTGCTTCAGTCCGGAATGCAGAATTTCCGGAACGGTCTTATCGCCCAGGTAATGCGCATTGGTGGATGTAGAAGTGAAAATACCCTTAGAATCTGCATAGCTGACCATATCAAGAAACCGGGGATTCAAAAACGGTTCCCCTTGAAAATAGAGATGAAGCCAAGTCAGATGCCCTTTCGCTTGGTCGATCACCTGCTCAAACAGCCGCTCCCGAAGCATGCCTGTTGGTCTGGAAAATGACCTCAAGCCACTCGGACACTCGGGACATCGAAGATTGCAACTCGTGGTCGGCTCGATGCTAAGGGTAGTGGGTTTTCCCCATATCACGGGCCTTTGCAGGAGCTGGCTGAGGTGAAAGGAGCTGCGCAACAGCAGGAGGTTCACCACTTTTTGAAAAGTCAGGTAACGAAAAAATGCCAGCCCGGTGATCCATTGGTTTTTCACCCCGGAAAATACGGCATATCCCCCGCAAGAACCAAAACCCAA
>CAZGYC010000227.1:0-3642 GCA_964530015.1 uncultured Limnohabitans sp.
GATTCCAGTCTTTTGTCGAAGCTCCTCACCATCATGTCCGCACTTCCCGAGTAGGTCCGGGTGTTGCCCTTGTTGTGGAAATGGTAGATCCTGCTGTGCTCCAGGAAGTCCCCGACAAGGGACAGCACCTCGATGTTTTCGCTCAATCCGGGCCTTCCCGGCCGGAGACAGCAAATCCCGCGTACGATCAACTTGACCGTCACCCCAGACTGGGACGCGCGATACAGCGCATAGATGATTTCGGAATCCTCCAGAGAGTTTACTTTGATGAAAATCCCGGAAGGGAGGCCGTTTCTGGCATTCTCAGCTTCTTCTTCGATGTATTGGATGAGCTGATTTCGCATGTCCCGCGGAGCGGTGATCAGGTTGCGGTAGGTGCTGGGGACGGAGTGCCCGGTGATGACGTTGAAGAATTCCGAAACGTCATTGGCCAGGGTCTCGTTGGTCGTCAAGAGACCGATGTCGGTGTACAGGCGGGCAGTGTCCTCGTTGTAGTTTCCCGATCCCAGATGGACATATCGGGTGATCTCCGAATCGTCTTTCTTGACAATCAGCAGGAGTTTGGTGTGCGTCTTTACATTGGAAATACCATAGATCACAAAGCAGCCGGCCTTTTGCAGCTTTTTGGCCTCGCGGATGTTGTTTTCCTCATCAAATCTTGCCTTTACCTCGAAAAGTACCGAGACGTGTTTTCCGTTTTCGGCCGCCCGAAGCAGGGTCTTGGTGATCCTGCTTTCCTTTGCCAGCCGGTAGATCGTCATCTTGATGGCCATCACGTCCGGATCATCCGCCGCCTTTTCGATCAGGTCCAGGATGGAATCGATGTTGTTGTAGGGATGGTGCAGCAGGATGTCCTTTTCCTTGAGCGTTTCAAAAATATCCGCCGTCCCTTCCTCGGGATAGGAAAGCGGCTTGACCGGCTCCTGGATTTGCGGAAGCCTTTCACGGAATCGCTTGTTTCCCACGATCTGCCAGAGTCCGGTAAAGTCAATCATGCTGGATCTTTTGATCAAATAGACCGAATCCGGGCGCAGATTCCAGCGCTCGAGCAGGGAATTGAGCATCCATTTGGAATACCCTTCCTCGATCTCGATCCGAACCACGCGACCGGTCTTTCGCTCCATCAGTTTGCGCTTCACCTCTTCGAGGAAATTGGCGTCCATGTCTTCGCTTTCCTCCAGTGAGAAATCCCCGTTCCGGGTGATCCGAAACAAGCTGACGGACTCGATCTCCACATTTCTGAACAGCGAAACGATGTTTTCGCGGATCACCTCCTCGATGGGAACCAAAATCAGGGAGTTTTCCCGCTCCAGCTCAAAAAATCGCGGGATGTTGGCCGGGATCTGGACAAAACTCATCTTTCGCATGTCTTTTCGCTCACCCGGACTGGTGGTGACGACCCCGAACACCAAGAGCTTGTTCATCAGGATCGGGAAGGTCCGGTAGCCGTCATAGACCATCGGAGTGAGCATCGGATAGATCGCCTTGAGGAAGTATTGCCGGACCTTTTCCTGCTCTTCTGCGGTCAGTTTGGACACATTGCAGACGGTGATGCCCTCTTCGTGGAGCTTGGGAAGGATCGTCTTTGCAAAGTGGTCGTGCTGGTCTTGGTGAAACTGCTGACAATCCTTCATCAGCTTTTCCTTGAAGGGATCTTCCCTGAGTCCGGAATAGTCTATCCGTTCTTTTTCATAGTCCAGATAGTTGTACAAAGAGCCCACCCGGATCATGAAAAACTCATCCAGATTGGACGCAGTAATCGCGAGAAACTTCAGCTTTTCGAAGATGGAGCGGTGTTCTTTTTTGGACTGGTCGAGTACGCGCTCGTTGAACCTCACCCAACTCAGGTCCCTGCTGACTAGATCGCTCTTTTGGATGACGGATTCATATTTGTCCCCAACTGCCAATTTGTTCATATAAAATCACGATAAAACTCTTTCTGATCCAAAGGGAAAACCAAAAATAATTAAAAAAAGGGGCCTGAAAAGCCCCTTCTTTATCAGGTATCGATCTTTGCGTACTTCGCGTTTTTCTCTATAAAATCCCTGCGGGGCGCCACCTCATCCCCCATCAGCATACTGAAGAGGTGATCCGCTTCCGCTGCAGAGTCAATGTTCACCTGCTTGATGGTCCTCACATTCGGATCCATGGTAGTCGTCCACAGTTGCTCCGGGTTCATTTCCCCGAGACCTTTGTACCGCTGGATTCCGACGCTGTCCTCTCTTCCGTCCTTGGCCATTTCAGCAGTCAAAGCCTTTCTTTCTTCCTCCGTCCAGCAATAACGCTCGTCCTTGCCTCTTTTCAAAAGATACAAAGGAGGCAAAGCAATGTAGACGTAGCCATGCTCGATCAAGGCCCTCATGTATCTGAAAAACAAGGTCAAAATCAAGGTACGGATGTGAGATCCGTCAATGTCCGCATCGGTCATGATGATGATCTTATGGTATCTGAGGCCGGAAAGGTCCAGTTCTTTGTCATCGTGGGCCGTCCCGAACTTGACCCCCAGCGCAGTGAGGATGTTTTTGATCTCCTCGTTGTCATAGATCTTGTGCTCGTGGGCTTTTTCCACGTTGAGGATCTTGCCCTTCAGGGGTAGGATGGCCTGGAAATCCCGATCCCGGCCCTGCTTGGCGGATCCGCCTGCGGAGTCCCCTTCGACTAGGTACAGCTCACAAACAGTCGGATCAGAGTTGGCACAATCGGCGAGTTTTCCGGGAAGTCCGCCTCCCCCGAGTACACTTTTCCGCTGGACCATCTCACGGGCTTTTCGTGCCGCATGTCGCGCTTGGGCGGCGAGGATCACTTTACCCACGATGGTCTTGGCTTCCTTCGGATGCTCTTCCAGCCAGGATTGAAGCGTTTCGGATACCGCGCTGTCCACTGCACCGACCACATCAGAGTTTCCCAATTTTGTTTTGGTCTGCCCTTCAAATTGGGGTTCCTGCACTTTCACCGAAATCACGGCAGTCAGCCCTTCACGGAAATCGTCCCCCGAAACCTCCAACTTCAGCTTGTCCAGCATCCCGGACTTGTCGGCATAAGACTTCAGGGTTCTGGTCAAGGCCCTCCTGAAACCGGTCACGTGCGAACCGCCTTCGTAGGTGTTGATGGTATTCACATAGGAAACCACATTTTCGGCATAGGAACTGTTGTAGTTCATCGCCACCTGGACAGGCACGCCGTTCTGTTCCGACTCGATGTAGATCGGATGGTCGATGATTTTTTCCCTGGTTTCATCCAGGTATTGGACAAACTCCACCAAACCGCCTTCGGAGTAAAACTCGTCGCTCTTTGGCTCGCCATCTTCCACTTCCCGGAGATCGGTCAGGGTAATCCTGATTCCCGCATTCAGGAAGGACATTTCCCTCAGTCGGTTTGCAATCGTTTCGTACTTGAATTCGGTAATGACAAAGATGCTCGCGTCCGGCTTGAAATGGATGATGGTTCCCCTTTTGTCTGTCGGGCCGATCTGTCGGGCCGGATACTGGGGCACACCGATCTTGAATTCCTGCTCGAAGATGACTCCGTTTCGGTGGACGGTTGCCTTCAGGTCCGTGGAGAGCGCGTTGACGCAGGAAACCCCCACTCCGTGGAGACCGCCCGAAACTTTGTAGGTGTCCTTGTCGAATTTTCCGCCTGCGT
>CAZGYC010000228.1:0-3625 GCA_964530015.1 uncultured Limnohabitans sp.
GCAAGCAGCGTCAACCTGATCAGAAACATCAACCATTCGCTCAAGAAAAACAGGAACATTCTGGAGTCTCTGATTCCCGAACGCGAAGAGCTGGCCAAAACCACCCGGGAAAGACTGACCCGGGCTGGCTTCAACTTCCGGTATTTTACCCACTCTTACCAAAACAAGAAGGGCAACCAGTATCGTTATTGCTACGATTTTGGATATTTGGAGCTGGAAGGGGACTGGTTTTTGATCGTAAGAGGGAAGGAATTCTAGTCCTGTCCCTGTCACCGTCCAATTGCCAAAAAACCAAAAAAATCGGGGGGAGGGTATCCCGGATTATAAAAATTCAAAATTTTGGCGGAAAATTTCTAAGTTTGCCAAGCTTTTGCGAATTGCGATTTAATTGAGATTTATGAGAAAACTCCTTAGGGTATTGGGTTTTGGACTCTTTTTTTGGGCTGTAACGGCCTGTGTTTCAAACGAGAAAATCATCTATTTACAAAATCTTGAGGGCAGCGAGCCCATTCCGGAAGGCGAGTTGATCTCCTATGAGATCCCCGAGTATAAGCTCCAGTACAACGACATCATCGATGTCAACATACAGACAATAGACGATCTGATCCAAAATGGATTTAACAACAGAGCGGCCATCGGCAACAACCAGCAGATGCAGGTGGCTGGCCAAAGTGGCGGAGACGTGTACTACATGACCGGCTACACGGTGGACAAAGAGGGAAACATCAGACTGCCTATCATCGGCGAGGTAAACGTCCAGAACAAAACCCTGGAAGAGGCCCGTCTGCAGATCGAATCCCAGCTCAGAGAGTTTGTCACCACAGAGCTCTATGTAAAGGTGAAGCTGGGTGGCATCCGGTATTCGGCATTGGGCGAATTCAGAAGGCCCGGCAAATTCGTGGTGCTGCAGGACCGGATGACGATCTTCGAGGCGATCGCCAATGCGGGAGACCTCACCGTGGTGGCCAAGCGAAATGAGGTCCTGCTGATCAGACAGTACCCCGAAGGCACCAAGCTCCACCGGCTCAATCTCAACGACCGGCATCTGGTCGGGTCTCCGTTTTACTTTATCCAGCCCAATGACCAGATCTATGCAGAGCCAATGAAGGTGCGTGAAGTAGGTGCGGGTGAAAACGCCGCCCAATCGCTGACGCTTTTGATTTCTGCCATTACAGCGGCGGTTTTGATTATCAATGTTGCTACCCAATAAAATGTACCCGAATTCTTTGCAGTCAACTCCCAACCCACAGTCTCCTTTCATGGTCAACCAGGAAGACGAGATCGATCTGAAGGTGATTATTTTCAACTACCTCCAATATTGGCCCGTCATCTTGATTTTTATGTTTGCGGGCCTGGTCGCCGCATTTCTTTTCAACCGCTACACGACTCCGATCTACAAGGTGGAGTCCAGCATCCTGGTAGCTGACGACAAGCCCAGTTTGGGAACGGATCTCTTTGAATCCAGTGGTTTGGGAGCACTTCAGGGGAAAAACAACATCGAAAATGAGATCGGAATCCTCAAGTCCTATTCCCTGGCAGAGCAAACTGTCAATGCGCTCAATCTCAATGTGCAGTATTTTCAGGAAGGTTTTTTGAGAACCTCACAGATTTATGGCGGATTGCCGATACTGGTCAGTGTGGACTGGACGCAGCCGCAGTTGGTCGGGGGGATGTTCAGGATAGAAGTAGTGGATGAATCGACCTACCATCTGAGTGTCTCAGACGATGAGTTTTCAATTTATTCGCCTTCGGACAAGTTTTTCAAGTCCCGATTTGAAGGCAAGCTGGCGCTGAAGGAGGTTTACGCTTTTGGAGAGACGGTCTCGGGTGATGGTTTTTCGTTCAAGATCGACCAAATCAATGTCTTGCCGGGAGATGAAATCCTTTTCCAAATATTGGACACACCTACTTTAGCCTTACGATTCCGTGAGAATTTGAGCGTCGCTCCCATCAACAAACAGGCGTCGATCCTCACGCTGGGTGTGGAAACCCCCGTAAGGAGACTCGGCCAGGATTATATCAACAAGCTGATGGAAATGTACCTTCAGCGGGAATTGGATGAAAAAAACAAAGCCTCGGAAAGCACCGTCCTCTTCATAGACCAGCAGTTGAGCGGGATCACGGACTCCCTCCGGTACTCCGAAAACAGGCTGCAGCAATACCGGACCGAGAACCGGGTGTTTAACCTCTCCGAAGAAGGCTCCGTGATCTTCGAGAGGCTTCAGGAGTTGGAGAAGGAGAAGGCGCAAACAGAGGTCAGGCTGAGGTATTACAAGACGCTCCAGTCTTACCTTGCCAACAGCCAGACAGGCGACTTGGTGGCCCCATCGGTGATTGGCGTGACAGACCCCCTGTTGAATTCGCTGGTTCAGTCCCTGAGTGAGCTTCAGGCAGAGCAGACCAGACTGAAGGCCAACTTTTCCGACCAGACCCCGGCGGTCAGGGAAAATGCCAGCAGGATCCAGAATGCCCGGCGGGCGCTGCAGGAAAACGTGAACCTTGCTTTGCAGAATACGGAGGATGTCCTTGCGGATCTGGGCGCCCGGATCAGGATGATCGAGAGGGACGTAAATTCCCTTCCCCAGACGGAGCGCAACCTGCTCAGTATCCAGCGGCAGTTTAAGATCAACGAAAACATCTATGTGTATTTGCTTCAGAAGAAAGCGGAGGCAGAGATCACCAAGGCATCCAACATGCCCAAAAACAGCGTTCTGGATTTTGCAAAATCAGGCCAGATCCCCGTGGCGCCAAAGCGGTCCCTCAACCTGCTCATCGGGCTGATTCTGGGGATGATCCTGCCGATTGGTTTTATTACGGCCAAGGACTTCCTCAATTCCAAGATCGAGGATCCAAAGGAGCTCGAAAAACAAATCAAAGTCCCGCTGATCGGCATGATCGGCAGAAATAATTCTGAGGACGCAATTCCTGTCTTCAACAATCCACGGTCCACGGTTACAGAATCTTTCCGCTCTTTGCGTGCGGATTTGGCATACCTAAGCCCGCAAAAGACCAATCTTACCCTGCTCTTCACCTCTTCGATATCCGGTGAGGGAAAGACTTTTGTATCCATGAACATGGCTTCGGTCTTTGCGCTGATGGGCAAAAAGACAATCCTGATCGGTCTCGACCTCAGGAAGCCGAGGATTGCCCAGGATTTTGGCATGGTCAATGACAAGGGGATGAGCACCTGCCTGAGCAGCAATATTTCCTGGAAAGAGGTCGTCAAACCCTCCGGCTACGAAAACCTGGACCTGATCCTATCCGGCCCGATTCCGCCTAACCCGGCAGAATTGCTTCTCCAGGACAAATTCAGGATGATTGTCAATGAAATCAAGGAGGAGTATGATGTGGTGGTATTTGACTGTCCGCCGGTAGGCCTGGTTTCCGAGACCAAGGAACTGTTTGGATTTGCGGATGTGAATTTTTACGTTTTCCGCCAGGGATACTCCATGAAGGGAAACAGCCAAATACTGAACAACCTCATCGAAAAAGGAGGGGTGACCAAGATGTATGGCATCCTCAATGACCTCCATATAGACAAAGGCTACGGCTACGGCTACGGATATGGCTACGGGTACGGCTATAGCAACAATTCCTACGGATACCATGAAGAGGTGCAACTGCC
>CAZGYC010000229.1:0-3619 GCA_964530015.1 uncultured Limnohabitans sp.
TTGGTGCCGTTTTTCTCAGCCCGCATCCTGTATAGCTCGGCCTGGTAATCCGCAAATTTCTTCAAACCGGCTCCGGTATAGACGATGAAGCGCCAAGGTTGGGTCAGCTTGTGGGTCGGTGCCCAATTGGCGTTTTCGAGGATTTCCTCGATGATCGAGTCGTCGACGGGATCGTTTTCCCTGAATTGGGCGACAAACTGGGAGCGGCGACCGCGGATGATTTTATTGACTTCTTCGATGTTGAAATCTGGTCTTTGCATAATCTTGATTTTAGCTGCTTTAAATGATATTCCAATTTGAATGTTTAAAACTCCATTGAGTTCTAAAATGCAGATTGCACTTTTAAAATTCCCTCTTGTTGAATTTTTGCCACAATAGCCAGAGGAATAAATGGTTGAAGTTTGACGTGGGCAAATTCCCCCTTTTCAAGGGGGTTAGGGGGATTTTTTACCAAATATTCGGATATAAAAAGTAGGTACATACTTTGATCAGGAACACTTCTGCTTACCGTCAGTTCCAAAGGCCGAGCAGGCCATCAATTGATCCAAGTTGAGTTTGGGAAAATCAGCCAAAATACCCTCCATACTCATTCCTGAGGCCATCCATCCCAACACATCTGCTACACTTATGCGTGTGCCTTTGATGTAGGGTCTGCCAAATCGGATAGTTGGGCCAATACTGATATAATCCGTGTAGTTCATAGCCATTAATTTAAGGATGTTTTTTGGATTGGTCTGAATTTCCAAGCCATGTCCAAGCTTGCTGGTCCGTCAGGAATTTTTCATCCTCAAAAATATCTGGGATCAAGAGTTTGTCATCACCAGCTTCATGCATTTTCTTAAACCGCTTTGCCCAGCCTTTTCGTGGTTGACTTTTTTGCTTGTCTTTCATAGTCCTTATTTTTTTGTGGAAGCATGGAATCATGCAAATATCTTTTTCAATTCATCTGATGACCATAAAAACTCCAGATCTTTGGTTTCTTCGGTCTTCCGTCATCGGTCTTCCAATCCCAAATCAAGGGAAAATTGGTCAATTGATAGAATAGCTTGTCGACAGATCATTTCAACATTCCCATCCCAAAACTCCCGCACATCCCTAGCCAGCTCATCAAAATCCTCCTGTCGGTTGCACATCATGTGTCCGGCCTCGTAATAGGGGAAAATTGTACCGGGCAAAGGTGTATTCCGCATCAAAAAACGGCGCGATCAGATCGTAGTACCCGTTGGCGACCGTCGCCCGAAAAGTCACCTCCCGTCTCCTGTCTTCTGCTAAAGTCTTGCCTCTAATGTCTTGCTTCTAAAGTCCAAGCTCAATAATTCAATCCCAACTTCACCCCGCCATACCAATTCCGAGTCGGCGCGGGCTGATAGTATCTGCCGCCAAAGGCATTCAGGTCGTTGCCCAGAGAATAGCTTTCGTCCAGCAGATTGTCCACTCCGGCGAAGAGCTCCAGGTCCCAACTGCCGAGCGTCTTTGCATACCCAAACCGGAGATTGACCAGATTATAGGCGTCTTGGAACACCGTATTGGCGTCGTTGAGCGGGATTTCGTCGGTGAACTGATGGGTAAGATTGAGGTAGATCCCGAGGGACGTCTTCAGGTCCAATCTGCTCACGAGGTTGTTGGGCGGTACTCCGGTCAGGTCATTTCCGGAGAAGTCATTGTCCTCTTTTTGGTAGTCTTTAAACGTGAAAAACTGCCCCGTATAGGCCGTGCCGACCAGCAGGTCCCGGACAAATCCGGGCGCATTTCTCAGGATGGCGTAGTCAACAGAGGCTTCGATTCCTTTTTGGTCCGTCGAGCCTGCATTGCGGAAGAGCACAACGCCGTTTTCATTGGTATAGGTCGTGATGGTTTCGTCCAGTTTGAGGTAGTAGGCAATCAGTTCCACGTTGAGTTTTTCCCTGCCCATGCGGTAGCCTATTTCGTAATTTACCCCTTTTTCGGCTTCCAGATCCAGGTTGACACTTCCCTCATTGGTCCGCACTTCGTCGATGGTTGGGGGGGAAAAGCCGCTGCTGACCGATCCGTAGATCGAACTGGAGGAATTCAGACGATAGTTAAGGGCGACTCTGGGGACGATTTCGGGGTCAAACGTCCGTGTTTGCAGCCCGGTGGCCCCTCCCGAAGCGTCGATCTGCCGATCTATCTCGTAGCCGGAGAAATTTTCGCTGATCCCCAGCGTAAAGAGCATCCTGTCGCTCAGGTTCCATTCGGCCTGTTGGAAAAGAAACCCCTGATAGGCCCGGAGTTTGTCGGCAAAGCGAACCGTGTCAGCCACTCCTTCCCGGTTTCCAAAATTCTGGGCATCGGTCAGGCCGTTTTGGTACTCACCCCCGGCGACCAAGCGCAGGGCTTTTCCGGCCAACTCCCCGTCATGCGTGAACTTGCTCCTCAGCCCATAGCCAAATCCCAGCTCCTTTTTGTAGTCGAGAATAAACGGGTTTTCAAAGTCATTGGTGTTCAGGTAGAGCGTCGTGTTGTTGCTGGTCTTGGCCGAAAAACGGTACAAATGGCCGATGGAAAGCAACACAGCCTGCTGGGAGATCGAACTGTTTTGCGCCGCTGAGCCCGGCCGGGCTTGGGTGGGGTCTGCGGCCATCTGGTCTGCATTCAGCGCGCCGGGAATCTGGTAGTCGAGGTCAGAAACCAGCAACTGGGTGCGGATTTCCTGCTTTTCCGAAACCGGAAAAAACCCGCCCAACTGAAATACCTGCCGATCCACGGCGGAATGCTCCCGGTATCCATCAGATTTTTGACTGACGAAAGAAGCCTCAATGGCACCCTGACCGAGCTCCTGGCTGATTCCCAGGCGGTACTTCGAAAGTCCAAAATCCCCGGTCAAGTAATCCGCAGAAACCCGGCTGCCGACGGCATGGGGTTGGCTGAAAAGCGAGATCGCCCCGCCGTTTCCCGCTCCATAGATGCTGCCGGAGGGCCCCTTGACCACTTCGGAAGTGTGGATATTGGACAGGTCGAGGAGGTTCAGGGCGGTAGTTCCGTCAGGGGCGGTGAAGGGAACCTCATTCCAATAGACTTTTACATTTCGCACACCAAAGGGCGAGCGAAGCGAACTCCCCCGGATCGAAATCCGGTAGCTGGCGGGAGCCCGCTCTTCGATCCGTACTCCGGCTTTTTGGTTGAAGGCATTGACCGGGGAACTTTCGTTGAACCGGCTGAAATCCCGCTCGTTGAGGGTGACCACGGCGGCAGACTGCTCCAAAAGCGGCCGCTCTGACTCAAAAGCCCGAACGGTCACCGCGCTCAAATTCATCACCGTGGGCACAAGCGGTACTTCGTGTTCCCCTGCTTCAAAAAGTTTCTCCAGGGACTCGTATCCTTCCAAAGCAAAGGAAATCCTCAGGTTTTCTCCCGGAATCGAAACGAGCCCAGCCGAATTGGTTCGCTGGAAGGCTTGGTTTTCGGCTTTCACGCGGACATTTTCCAAGGGCAAGCCGGTCCCCTGATCAAGGACTTTGAGTTGGATCTGGCCTTGGACGCCCAGGCTGATCAAAAAGAACAAAAAGAGTAGCGTTTTTTTCATGCTGGAAAATAAGGCGAAAGCTAAAACTATTGGTGCGAATATTTTTCAACGGTTTGATCCGGTTTTCAGCCAAAC
>CAZGYC010000230.1:0-3617 GCA_964530015.1 uncultured Limnohabitans sp.
ATCCCCGTTTTGTGATTGCCTTGCCGATCGGCAGGAAGCCCAGTTCATGGGGGGGCAATTTGTCAGGCGATCAAAACTGGATCAGGACTTGGTTTTTTTCCACGCTTTGTTTGAGGCTTACCTTCACGTCCTTGACCACTCCGTCTCCGGGAGATTTGATGATGTTTTCCATCTTCATCGCTTCCAGGATCAGCACCACGTCCCCTTTTTTGACCCCGTCACCGGGTTTGACCTTCAGGTCCAGGATCAGGCCGGGCATGGGTGCCTTGATGTTTTTGAGGCTTCCGTTGTCATTGGTGCCCATCCCCATTTTTTCCAGCAGAAGATCGAATCGGTCTTTCAGCTTTAGCGTGGCGGTCTTATGGCCTATGCGGATTTGGAGCGTTTTGGAGGGGCGGTCGATGGAAAGCAATTCCGCTTCGATTGACTCGTTTTCCCGGATCAGATGGATTTTTCGATCTTCGATCCACTTCAAATCCCAAGCAATCGGCTTTTGGTTGACTTTGATCGAGTCCTCGGTTTTTTCGACCGAATGGGCGGTGTTTTGAAGGATAACTGAAAACATTCCTGCTATTTTGGGCTTGAATATACATTGTTCGGGGAACCGCCCGGCCCAGATTTTCCAAAATATCAAACAAATGCATTCGAGTCCAAAGAAAATTTCGAATACCTTCCTGGCATTGGGAAGTGCCGCCCTCCTGCTTTTTGCCGGATCCTGCAAATCGGAAAAATCCGTGGTAGAGACCGATCCCGTACTTTTTTCAACTGCGGAAGCCGATCCCGCTTCCAAGGTGGACAGCGAGGCGCTTTTGCGGACGATCAGGGAAAAAGAGGCGGAAATCGAAGCCTATCAGCCCAGCTCCAGGAGGGATTTTGACCTGCTGCATACCGAATTGGATTTGTCATTTGACTGGACAAGGCAGGCGGTTTTGGGAAAGGCCAGACTGACGTTGAGGCCATTTTTCTATCCCCAAAAAGAACTGGTGCTGGATGCCCAGGACTATGAAGTGGGCGCGATTCACTGGGTGGAGGGGGAGCAGTTGTCCAAGCTCTCGTATCGCTATGACGAAAAGCAACTGAGGATTTACCTGCCCGAATTGCTGTCTGCAAAGGACACGTTCCAAGTGGAGATTGACTATACGGCGTTTCCGGAGCGGAATGCCGGAAATGGAAGTGCCGCCATCACCGACACCAAGGGGCTGTATTTCATCGATCCGATGGATACCATCCCAGGAAAGCCGACCATGATCTGGACCCAGGGCGAAACGGAGCACAACAGCAAGTGGTTTCCGACGATCGACAAGCCCAATGAGCGGGCGACACAGCTTTTCAAACTCACCGTGCCGGACACGATGGTGACCATCAGCAACGGAGAACTGGTCAGACAGGAGCCGTTGGGAAACGGACTGCGGAAGGACTACTGGGAGATGAAGCTGCCACATGCGCCGTATTTGGCGGCGATTGCCATCGGGGATTTTGGGAAGATAGAGGATCGGTGGGGCGATGTTCCGCTCGGATATTATGTGGAAAAGGGCTTTGAAAAGGGGGCTGCCCGGGTATTTGGGCATACGCCGGAGATGATCGGATTTTTCGAAGAAAAGCTTGGGGTGAAATTCCCCTGGCCCAAGTATGACCAGATTGTGGTGAGGGACTTTGTGTCCGGAGCGATGGAAAACACCACTGCCTCGATTTTTATGGAAGAACTGAGGTTGAGTGAGCGGGAGGCGATCGATTCCGAGTGGGACTATATCATCGCCCATGAGCTGTTTCACCAGTGGTTTGGGGACATGGTGACGACCGAATCCTGGGCAAACCTGACGCTGAATGAAGCATTTGCCAACTACAGCGAGTACCTCTGGAACGAGCATAAATACGGCGGGGACGAGGCGGCCCTCAAATTGGTCTCCGAGATGGAAGGCTACTTTGCCGAATCAGAAACCAAGCAGGTGAACCTGATTCGGTTTGACTATGCCGATTCCGAGGAGATGTTTGACGCGCACAGCTACAACAAAGGCGGCATCATCCTGCACATGCTCCGGCAGTACCTGGGGGACGAGGCTTTTTTCCAGTCACTGAACCAGTATCTCCAGCAACACGCCTTCCAGTCCGTGGAGGTCCATGACTTGAGATTGGCCTGTGAGAAAGTCAGCGGACAGGACCTGAACTGGTTTTTCAACCAGTGGTTTTTGGACAAAGGCCATCCGGAGCTCTACGTGGAGGTGGACTATTCCCAGCCGGAAAACATCCTGGTGTCAGCCTATCAGGTACAGGATTTGGAGAAATCCCCAGTCTTTCAACTGCCGGTGGAGGTGAGTTGGTACGAAAAGGGGGAGCGAAAGTCGAGGACGTTTCACATGACCAAGGCGTTTCAGCAGTTTCCTTTGGAGAACGAATCTCCAGTCACCCAGGTGTACGTGGACGAGGGCAAAAATCTCCTTGCGAGAAGGTCACAGGAGATCAGTTCGGACCGGTTTGTGGTCCAGTTCGGGGAATCCAAAATGGGCGTGGCCAGGTATGAGGCCTTGGATAGTTTGGTGGTAAGGGAGGCCACAGACCAGTTGGCTGCCGTGCTGCCGATGGCAGTGGCGGATTCCTTCTGGTCTGTGCGGGAAAAAGCCCTCGGTTTTTTGCAAAATGACCCGGAGTGGCGGGCCCGTATTCCGGGTTTGGAGGATCAAGTCTATCAGCTCGCCGAGAAAGACCCGAAAAACTCGGTGAGAGCCGCGGCTTTGGATCTGCTGGCTGTCTGGAATCCGGATAGCTATCAGGGCATGTTTGTGAGACTGGTCAACGAGCCTTCCTATCTGGTAGCCGGATCGGCACTGATGGGCCTGGTGAGCGCATCGGAAAAGCCGGCGGATCCTGCCGTGATCGAGCGGTTTTCGGAGGATGAAAATTTCAGGATGACCATCCCTGTTGCCGAATATTACATCCGGCAAAACGTGGCGGGAAAAGGAGAATGGTTTTCAGGCAGGCTGACGGTGCTGTCCGGGGAGGGGCTCTACTATTTCATGGGATATTTCAGCGAATATTTTTCGAGATACCCGGAGGAGGGCAAGGATGGGGCGGTGCAGGGGCTGCTGACGCTGATGGAAAGCGATTCGAAGAAATTTGTCCGCTTGGGGGCGTTTCAGGCACTGCTCGGCTTTGCGGATGATGGGCTGGTTGTGAAGGAACTGGACCGAGTGGCAGCCCTGGAAAAAGACCCGGAGCTCAAAAACTACTACAATTATTTTCTGGAAGCACTCAGGGAAGAAAATTAATCGGTTGATTTCTAAAACATTGAATTGTCAGGGCCGAAAAAGTTTTCAAATTTGGCAAGCATCCTTTGATACTTTGGCAAAAGGCTATAATTTTGCCATCCGTTAAGGTCACAAGGGCTCAAAACCAGTGATTTTGGCGCAGTTGGGGGAATACCAAAGCGGCCAACTGGGACGGACTGTAAATCCGTTGACTTATGTCTTCACAGGTTCGAATCCTGTTTCCCCCACCCAAGTTGTCCGAATGCAAGATTTTTTTCTAATTTTGCAGGACTTTGGAAAATCCGGTACGCCGGTTACAAGCGGGAGTAGCTCAGTTGGTAGAGCGGCAGCCTTCCAAGCTGCAGGTCGCGGGTT
>CAZGYC010000231.1:0-3614 GCA_964530015.1 uncultured Limnohabitans sp.
TTATTTCAACAATGTGATATACCCTGCTTTGTTTTCATAACCGGGCTGGTGGTACTCCAAAATATAGTAGTATGTACCTACGCCAAGGTCTGAACCTGCTGCATTACGGCCGTCCCATGGCCTGTAACCTCCAGCGCCACTAGTGTAAACTTTCTCGCCCCACTGGTTAAAGATCGTGAACACGGCATTGGGGAACCTGTACAGGTCTGGGATCTCCAATACATCGTGCACCTGGTCTCCGTTAGGTGAAAATGCATTAGGGATACGGATAACAAAGTCGATACGAACTTTCACTGTCTTCGAATCGTCCGGGCAGGTACCACCGCTAACTGTAAGCGTATAGCTGCTCTCTACTGACTCTGGGCGCACTGTGGTGTACTGTGCTGTCTCATCGCTGATGCCGGACTTGGGGTCGTCTGTTGTCCACTTCAGGCTGTATCCCGGGCCGGTAGTTGTATTAGGGCCACCAAGGACAAGGTCGACTGACTTGTCCAAATGGTAGTAAGGCTGACCGACATCCGCAACAGGCTGTCTGGTAACTTCCTGAACTACCCCTTCTGATGGCTTCGGATCAATACCGGAACAGGTATAAAATGGCTTCACGGAAAGGTGATAAACTCCGTCGGAAGGGTACGAGACGCGGATCGATGTACTGTCCCCATTAGAGCTGACGATAGTGGCACCGGCAGGGATATCCCAATGGTACTTCATCCAGGAGGCATTGTTGTTGTTGGTATTCACAACGTAAGGGACAATGCTGCCTTCACACACTGCTGATGCCTGCGTAACTGTTACTCTCTGGTAAGGGCGGTAAACACCTATTGATTTACGAACAGTATCGGCAGGGCAGGTAAACCCGGAAGCTGTAGTAACCCACATCTTCACTTCACGGCTTGCCTGATTAAATTGGAACTGCGACGACAGTGGGTTCAATGGGTCTACTTTGACTGCTTCCTGATCGATCTGCCATGAATATTTGTCCGCGCCGTTAACGTTAGGAGGGTTACCGTTAACTCCTTTGAGCCTGATGGTGCTCGTAAAGTCAGGGCAAACGCTGTCTGGCTCTAGTATGCCCGGCTTGCCGATGACCGTCAGTTCGATGTCCTGGCGGATGGTCTCAGGGCATTGGCCTGTGTTGTCTGAAACGACCAGGTCAACATACGTAATACCCCCTCCGTCTGAGCCTATGACAAGGCCGCTCACCGGGATTTGTAAGGTGGACGTGGAAGTGGCGGTCACTTTACCGACTTCGGCGCTGCTCTGGCTGTTAAATAAGGTATAGCTAAGACCGGATGACGGGGTCGACAGCGTTACGACAGGAAGGCTCCCGGAACAGGCATCTTTCACGGTAAGGCCTGGCTGGGTCGATGAAAGCTGCGGAAGCATCTGGAATGTTTTGCTGTCTGTATTAGCACTGCCAGGGCTACAAACTCCGTTGCTGATCGTGTAGCTGTAGCTATAAGTGGCTGAAGTACCGCCTGGGATAACTACGCTGCTGCTGCTCCCTGTAACCGGAGAAGGCGCTGGGGAACCGTTAAGGGCTGTCCACGTACCGGTCTCCCCTGCTGAAGGGGTGCTACCTTTAAGTACGACTACTTTAGGTGTAGCGCTATAACAAAGGTTGCTTATTGCATCGATGGTAGCGGTGCTCAGTGATTTTACTCGATTGATATTGACTGTTTTGGATTCTGAATTACAAACGCCTAAAGCGCTTGTAACTATAACGCTAACGCTGTAGCTGGTGCCTTCGGAAAGGGACATCTCGGTAGAAACTCCTGTAGCGGGCGTAAAGCCGGCTACAGGAAGTGATGACCATGTAGCTGTCTGGCCGCTGCCGATCGCATTGATCGAGAGGTTGGCTGTTGATGCACAGATACTGCCGGAAGCTGAACCTGGACCAAAAACAGGGACTGTAGCTTTGCTGTCAACGTTGACGGTCGCTATATTCGATGGCTCAAGTTCTATATAGCCAGGTGCTGCGCACGCGCTCTTCGAATCCATCTTTACATAAACCTGAAGGTTGTTCCCGGATGTAGCGGTTACTGTATAAGTGTTAATACCCGACGTTGGGCGCACAACGCTGTTTGTGGATGCATCCCAGAACTCAAAGGTCCTCGTAGACTGCCCGCCGGTATATTCTGCTGTGAAGTTTACGACAGTGCCTTCGCAAACTTTGTCTGACGGGGCATCTGATCTTACCGCCACTGTTGGCGTCTCGTCTGCTGTACGCGTAATGGTAACTGTTACATCTTTCTGGCACGTACCGCTGGTGACTGTCATTTTGAAGGTACCTGATTGCCCTGACTGAAGGCCAGAAACTGTGCTGTTGTACAATGCATCGTTGTCCAAGGTACCTGAGCCGCTCTCTTTGGTCCATTTCACGGTACCTGAAGGCGGGTTAGAACCAGGAAGGGTCTGTGAGGCGCTGCAGGAACCGTAAGGGGCTGACCCTGTCAACAATGCTATCGCCGCCGGGTCTACTTTGACTACATATGATTCTGTAGTGGCGCTCACGCAACCGCCGTTAGTGCTCGTTGCTGTTATTGTATAGGTTACTGTACCCTGAGTGGTTCCGGTAGTACTTAAGGGCTCGGAAGGGATATTACCGTTACCGGAAAGGGTATTGTCTTTTGCTCCTGATGCAAGTGAGGTCCAGCTGTAGCTGCTCAATGAATCGCTCTTCACGGTTAAGCCTTTGCTTGGGTTGGACGAACAGACTGTCTCTGATAGTTCTGAGGGGCTGTTGGTAAACTTGGGAAGGGCAACAACATACACGTCTTTCCTTATTGCTGTACCGTCACCGCAGGTGTTCTTTGGCGTACAGATGATCGTGTACTTGCCTGAAGCTGACGCAGACCATGTGAAATCTGCCTGTGTATCGCCTGTCTGTGTCATCGTTACTCCCGTAAGGGGGCTCACGGACCAAACATAGCTTATGCCTGTACCTGGTGCCAATGCCGTATATTGCTGCGACGGACTGGAAACACAGAACTTCGAAGAACCGTTGATTGCACTTCCTGTTACTGTAGCTCCGGTACCTGAATTAACCGTAACTTTACGTGCCAATGAAGGGGCGCTGTTGTTACAGCCCGTCAGTTTGGCAACAACTGTAACATCGTAAGGACCACCCGGGGTAAGCCAGTCAATCTCGATCGTTGTACCTGTATTGCCCCCTGTAAAGGAACCGCCGCCGCTGATACTCCATTCATAGGTCTCTCCGCTAACTGACGCTACTGTGTAAGATTGTTTACCCGGGCAGGTAGCAACGGCTCCGCTGCTTATAACAGGTTGCGCAGGGGGCGCGCTTATATTAATGTCTATCCGGGACCTTGGGCTCTCGCAACTGTTAACGGTCTGACTTACCCAATGGCTTGAGGAGGGGCTACCTATCGTCGTTGTAGACGGTGTAGGCGCTGTACCGCTTGAGGTACCTCCCACTTCAAGGGTATACCACTTTAAGCCTGTACCAACTGCACTCAAGACAGGTGCTGATGTGTTCTGGCAATAGCTTACAGATGTAGCAACTGTTGGCGCTGATGGGGTAGCATTCACTACAACATCGATTTTGGTCCGCCCGCTCTCGCAACTGCTGACCGTCTGGCTGACCCAGTATG
>CAZGYC010000232.1:0-3598 GCA_964530015.1 uncultured Limnohabitans sp.
TGAACGACGCATTTTATAAAAGCCTTCTTGACAACAACAAAAAATGGGTAGCCTCCAAGCTGGCCCTCGACTCCGAATACTTTCAAAAGCTCGCCAACGGACAGCAGCCTCCCCTGCTTTGGATCGGATGCGCCGACAGCCGCGTGCCTGCAAACGAAATCATCGGAGCCCAGCCGGGTGAGGTCTTTGTCCACCGCAACATCGCCAATATGGTCATCCACTCCGACATGAACATGCTCAGTGTGCTCGACTATGCGGTGAACGTGCTCAAGGTGCAGCACATCATCGTCTGCGGCCACTATGGCTGCGGCGGAGTCAAGGCAGCCATGGGCTCGGATACCATTGGCCTGATCGACAACTGGATCAGACACATCAAGGACGTGTACCGGTTTCACCACAAGGAACTCGACAAGATCGCCGATGAGGCAGACCGGTTCAACCGATTTGTGGAACTGAATGTCGTGGAGCAGGTTCAGGGTCTGGCCAAGACTTCCATCGTGCAGAATGCCTGGAGAAACGACATGCAGCTTACCATCCACGGATGGGTGTATGGCGTGGGATCCGGGGTCATCAAGGATCTTGGGGTAAACATCGAATCCAATGACACATTGGACGAGGTCTACCAGCTAGACATCAAGTAGGAACAGTACAAAGTCCCAAATAGAGCCATCGTCGGCGGATTTCGACTTTGGAAAAAGACCAAACTCCGGAAATGCAAAGTTCCGGAGTTTTTTCGTTTACAGCGTTGCACCTGGATCGCGCATTGGGATTCACGGCAGATTTTCCACGGGGTGTTTCAGGTGAAAGCGGGCTGTCTCCGGCCGGAAGTCTTGAGGCCGGCGGCTGCGCTTTTTTTGTAGGCGAAAGGGGTCATGCCGGTGATTTTTCGGAAGTGACGGTAGAAATTGCTGACGTTCTGAAATCCGCACTCCGAGGAGATGACTTCCAGGGGAAGCCGGTCTGCCAAGAGGCGTTTGCAGACGTTGGAGATCCTCACTTCTATCAGGAAACCGAAGAAGGATTTGTTGGTCATCTTCTTGAAATACCGGCAAAAGCTGGTGACGCTCAGATGGGAGAGTGCCGCCATTTCTTCCAGGCTGATGTTTTTGTGGAAGTTTCCCATCACATAGGAGTAGATCTTTTCCAGCCGCTCCATTTCCGAAAAATTGTGGAGATGGCTGAAGGCGTAGCCGGGAGAAATGGTCTCTGTCTCCTGGGATTCGGCAAGGAGGTTGAGGATCTGAAGCAAAATGATCAATCGGTCCAACTGCGAAGCCTGCAGCAGCAAATGCAATAATTGGCTGGTTTTTTCTTTGGTCTTTCCGTTGATTTTCAGCCCTTTTTTGGCTTTTTCAAAAAGCAGCGGGATGAGTTGGGCTTCGGGAAGATCGAGGAAGTTTTTGCCCAGGCAAGTGGAAGAAAAATGCAGCACGATCGCTTCCACTTCTTTGTCCCGGTCTCCCTGAAAATATTCCTGGCTGCAACGCCAGGCGTGGGGGAGGTTTTCTCCCAGCAGGATCAAGTCACCGTCCGAAAACCCGCTGACGGTCTCCCCGATGTACTGGATGCCCTGGCCTTTGAGGATGAAATGAAGCTCCAGCTCGGGATGATAGTGCCAGATCGTCCCGAAATTGGCCTTCCGGTCATGCCGGATACCGAAGGAATGTGCCAATCCGATGGGTACTTTGTGGTAGCGGGGCTTCATGGTGTTCTTGGTTTGGTAGGAATACCGTCGATCCCGGACCGATGGACTATCCCAGCTTGGGATTTTGGGATAAGATCGTACAGTATTTTGGCAATAAGCGATAGATCGCCGCCTCTGTTTTTTTTCATCTTTGCCAAATTCAGACAGCAAATACCCCGGACAAAAATGGACGTGAACAACAAAATTCAACTGGTAGCCAGTGGTGACCTTCGGCTATCGGCCAATCAGGTGGGATGGAACTATCAGGAAACCATGGAGTCCAAGCTGGAAGCCGCACTCCGCAACCTCGGCTTCGAAATAACCAGGGGACATCCCTATGATCCGGTCAAAAAGCACGGCTTCATCGATTCCCAAAAGATGGGCTTGGAGGTTTTTAGAAACCTCGATCCCCAGGCTCCGATCATCGTGGCCGAAAGTGTCTGGCAATACACACACCATGTTTTGCCCGGGCTGACTACGCACAAAGGCCCGATTCTCACGCTCGCCAATTTTGACGGGGCGTCTTCCGGATTGGTGGGTTTGCTCAATCTAAATGGATCGCTTACCAAGGCAGGCGTAAAGTACAGCACGCTTTGGAGTGTGGATTTCGAAGATGGTTTTTTCCTTTCCAAACTCGAAGAATGGCTGAAAACCGGGGAAGTGATTCATGACGAATCCCATGTGGTGGCTTTGGGGCAAGTGGCTGTGGATGCCGGTCTCAAGGCGGAAGCGGCGGCATTTGCAGGCGATTTTCAAAGAAGAAAAGCGATCATGGGCGTGTTTGACGAGGGTTGCATGGGCATGTTCAACGCCATCGTGCCGGATAAACTCCTAAATCCTCTGGGGCTTTTCAAGGAACGCCTGAGCCAATCTGCGCTGTATGCCGAGATGCTGAAAGTGACCGACTCCGAAGCGGAGCAAGTGCTGGATTGGCTGCTTGACAAAGGGATGAAATTCAACTGGGGAAGTGACCCGGCGCTCGAGCTGACCAAAGCCCAGACCCTCGAGCAATGCAAGATGTACATCGCCGCTCTCCGGATAGCAGATGAATTTGGTTGTGAGACCATTGGGATTCAATACCAGCAGGGACTCAAAGACCTGGTTGCTGCCAGTGATCTGGTCGAGGGACTTTTGAATAATGTGGAAAGACCGCCTGTTTTCAGTCTGGATGGAAGAGCGCTTTTTGCAGGCAAATCCCTGCCCCACTTCAACGAAGTGGACGAATGTGCCGGTATCGATGCACTCATCACCACGCAACTGTGGGAAAAACTGGGACTTTCCCCCGAAAACACCCTTCACGACATCCGTTGGGGGGAGGAGTTTAGGCTGAATGGAAAAGAAGAGTTTGTCTGGGTGTTTTTGATCTCCGGAGCGGCGCCTCCGGCCCATTTTATCGGAGGGTATGCCGGTGCGGAAAGCGACCGCCAGCCGCCGATGTATTTCCAAAAAGGCGGGGGAAGCCTGAAAGGAATCTCCAAGCCGGGATCCATCGTGTGGAGCAGGGTTTACATCGAAAATGACCAACTCTGCTGTGATTTGGGTGTGGGCGAGGCAGTTTTGCTTCCTGAGGAAGAAACCCAGAGAAGATGGCAAGCGACCACTCCAGCCTGGCCGATCATGCACGCCGTGTTGCCGGGGATTTCCCGAGACCAGATGATGGGTCGCCACAAAGCCAACCATATCCAGGTGGCCTATGCCAAAGACCGGGAGTCTGCGGTTCAGGCCGCCAAGCTCAAGGCGGAGGTGTTTTCCGCGCTGGGGATCAACGTATTCTGGTGTGGCGAAAAGCCCTGAGAAGAAATAGGACGTCGGGGGTCGGCACTGCGGGTGGGGAACGAACAGCCTGTCCCCAGTCGGAGCCGTCACTGCGAGTCTTAAATATTTCGGAAACATACAAAAAGGAGATGACGGGGT
>CAZGYC010000233.1:0-3500 GCA_964530015.1 uncultured Limnohabitans sp.
GGGTTGAACTTATGGGTAAGAAACTTGCTCCCGACATTTTTCGGGTTCCGGAAAACTATAGAGACGGAAAAATGAGTTCGACACCCTTCGGGGTCGCGGGGTATCTTGCGTGTGTTCTCAGATCCACGGGTCCCGATAGCTATCGCGGACACCCGTGGTTACTGAGAAGTTCGACCCCTATCGGGGTCGGGAGGATGCACGACTGGACATCCGTTGTCTGCTGATCCCGATAGTCATCGCGGACACCCGCGGCTCCGCCACGGCTGGCACGGCATTCAGAAGTTTGACCTCCCGATTCTCGGGACTGGCTCTGCCGGGGTCATTTTTTTGCAATACCAATCCCTGGTATAAATGACCACGAAGTGGTCGAACCTTTCAATAACCCCCGGTGCAACCGGGGGATCGGAAAAAGGTGATGGAAACGACAACCCCGTGAGGGGTTGAACTTATGGGTAAGAAACTTGCTCCCGACATTTTTCGGGTTCCGGAAAACTATAGAGACGGAAAAATGAGTTCGACACCCTCCGGGGTCGTGGGAGATCTTTCGTATGTTCTCAGATCCACGGGTCCCGATAGCTATCGCGGACACCCGCGGTTACTGAGAGGTTCGACCCCTATCGGGGTCGGGATTTTTGTCGGATAGTTTCGAGACGATCCCGAAGGGATCGAACTTTTCAATAACCCCCGGTGCCCCCGATGGCTATCGGGGCGGGGGATCGGAAAAAGTGATGGAAACAACAACCCCGAGATGGGTTGAACTTATGGGAATTGGATTTGCTTCCGCTGTCGCGGAGCCCAGCCTGCCACCTTTTTCACTTCACATAGGTCAAAACCACACCCCCATTCGAAAGCTGCTGTGTGGAAGCGAGCCTAAACTTCTTTGGAGAAATGCCTTGCGCGAACAAGGGCCGTCCACTCCCCAGGATTACAGGCGCTATTCCGATGCGGTATTCGTCAAACAGATCGTCGTTTACAAAAGTCTCCGAGAGGTTTGCGCTGCCAAATACATACATGTCTTTACCGCCTTGTTCTTTAAGTCTCGCAATCTCAGCAGAAGCATTTTCTTTGATGAGCGTCGAATTATTCCAGTCCACTGATGTCAGTGTTTTGGAACAGACGAGCTTGGGAATGCTGTTCATCAAATCGGCAATTGCTCCCGTCTCTTTCATCCAATAAGCGGCCATGCCTTCATACGTCACCCTTCCGAAGACCAGGCAGTCGGCGGAGGTCAACTGGTCTATGCTCAGCTTTTCAAGCTCCTCGCCCCAGATATCCCCGTGAAAGGACAAGTCCCAATTCTGGGTGCCCTCAAAATACCCGTCCAGGGTAATGACATTCCACATGATCAGTTTTCCCATATCAGTTAGTCGGATAAAGTCTGAATCGCTTGGCGGGCATCAACGACGCCAAAAAACCTGCGGGCTATACTACAAAACCAACGGCTGGAATACGCTGTAGTTTTCCCCTACTCTTGCCTAAAATAGAACATCAGATCACTTTCTGCTGCAAGATACCCAAATGAGGAAAAGGCCTTTTCACCCACCAGATCCTCCATCAGCTTCCTGGCTTTTGCGCTATCCCCGTGGTACAGGTACCAGTTGGCCACGCCATAACGAACCGCATCGTTGGATGGGTTGCCGGGGCCCTCAACCAGCAGGGAATCCACCGGAATCCAGCCTTTGTACAGACGGCAGAGGTCGGCGTAGCTCTGGTTTTCGATCACGGTGGAGTCGGCGTGGATCGGTGCCAGCAGGGAATCAGCCTTGTGTGGATTGCCCAGTCGCTGCTGGATCATGTAGAGCCAGTGGGTACTGGAGACGATGTTGTCGTAATGGGAGCCACTCTCGCGGCAGCGCAGGTAGGCGGTGTAGGCCTTGTCATCCTGATGGGTCAGGTAGTAGGCCAGTCCCAGGTGATACCAGATATTACCGTGCAGGGTACTCACCGGGATATTCTGTGCATTGGGCATGCCGTCGGGTTCGATTTCATTGGTCCTTCCGTCGATCAAAGCGGCAGCCCGTTCCAAATCCGCAATTGCGAGATCGAACTCCCGAAGACTGATGTAGCGGTGTCCCCGATGCCGATAGAGCCGGGGTTCATCGGGGAATTTTTCCAAGCCTTTGGTATAGATGGCAATGGCCTCCCGGTATTGCCCCAGGTAGGCAGTGCGGCGGCCGTACCAGATGGTGGCTTCCACGTCGTTGGGATTGGCTTCGTAGGCAGCTTTTGCCTCCCCGTATTGTGCCAAAAGCTTCCCAGACGGCTCGGGTATGGTGTAGGTTTTTCCCAGCGGGGTGGTAAAGACGGAGTCCGGCGGAGTAGAATGTCCTGCTTGCTCTTCCAAACCAGGATTGGGTTTGCAGGCCAGTAGCAAACGGATTAGAACGAAGAATAAGAGGTTTCGCATGGGATGTTTACATCGTGCGGTTTTTTCTTGGCAGGCCCAACCCTTCATCCTTTCCCCAGACAACATTGGGATGGAATTGACACAGACCTCAACACGAAACTATTTTGATTTTTGAATCAAGATAAAAAGCTCCTCTGTAGAAATGGTCTTTTTCCAGTTTTTTCTGTCCAATCCTTGGACAAGCTTCTTGTCTCCGGTCTAAAGTTTCGCTTTGGCATGCTCTGCGAGTGCTACGAATTCTGTATCATTGATGTCTGCATCATGGGTTAAATGTGCCGCTTTCCCAAAAATTTCAAGCGGTATCAACCTGATACTGATAAAACGGATTTTTCGGGTGACGAGGTGGATAATTTGATCGAGTTCGGTTTCAGAATAGCCTGAGAGGAGTTTCAGTTTGCCTCTATGATCTTCGATTTCTTCCAGAAGTTGATTGGTGGAGTAAAAATTCATCCTGGATTTGGGGTGAAGGATGATTCTGCCGATTTTGCTATTGCTGTTCAAAATTGCACTGAAGGCGATATTTGAGTCAACAACAATTCTCACAGGCCCAGCTTTGCCTTTGTTTTTTCCCAGCGTCCTATCTTGATGTCGCCCACCAAGTCATCTACCTCTTTTTGGGTCGCCTTGGACTTCTTGGAAATCTCCTTGTATTGGATCAAATCTGCCAAATCCTGCAAATCATCTGCATTGACAGAGGCGGGAATCCGGATAATAACTTCACTTTTTGTCCGCTCGATTTTCATGTCGTCTGTTTTTTATAAAGATACAGAATGGGAGGGAAAAGGTTGTCTCAAACGAAGGAGGAATCGTATTGACACCTAAAGTCAGAATTGCAAATTAGCCGAAATACCCTGAGCCCAAAACCTTTCCATCCGGAATAACAGGGAAATCGCCTTTAAGAAATCACCACCTTTCTACTTGAATACAAGTGAAAATGCTTTTTGTAAAACCTTAAACCATGAGTTAAGGAAATGAAGGGTCTCGCAATTCCGCACGGACGCCGGTAAGTTTCAACCACATAGATACATAGGAAAAAGAATGGCATAGAAAATAGATTTTTTCACCTAGTCGCTAGGTGAAAAGCGCAGCTTCT
>CAZGYC010000234.1:0-3473 GCA_964530015.1 uncultured Limnohabitans sp.
AGTTTTTGTTGCGGATGCCGACTTCCGGGCGCTCCATCGGCGTGCCGCGCAGGGTCTCCACGGTGCGGCCGTTGGTTTTGCAGACCTTGTCAGCCCACTCGAATTCCTCGCTGGCTTGGCACAACTTCAGGATGATGTGCTCGTCGCTCTCGGTGATGGTGGACACGGCCAGCATCTGCGCGCACACCCGTGCCCACAGGGCCTTGCCGGATTCCCCAAGGAAATCAGGGCATGGCGGGGCGGCGATGGCGAGGCCTTTGAGGGCTTTGGTTTTCTTTTGGGGGCCGCGCTTAGCCATGGGGGGCCTCCATCCGATGGCGGCGGGGAAGGTCGTTGTTGCCAGTGGCGCGGAAATTCCCGCTCACCCGGAAGTGGCATTCGTTGCACAAACCGCGCAGGTTGGCGCGCCCCAGGCGTTCGCCGCCGGCACTCAATGGCTGGATGTGATCCACCGTCTCCGACAGCCCAGTGCATACCTTGCTCACGCCGTGGAAGGCGCAAATGGGCTGTTCGCGGATGACCGCTTCGCGGGTTTTGCGCCAATCGGCGTCATATCCCCGAGAGGCGGCGGACCCGCGTGAAACATCGTAGGACGGTCGGACGGCGGCGCGCCGGCCGGGAATGGCGCAGGTGCAGGATGGGGGTTTGCGGGCCATCAGCGCGCCTCCGCAATGGGGCGGTCACGCAGCCTGGCGGCAATCAAGGCGGACACTTCCGCCGTGGGAATGCGGTAATGCTTGCGCTTGCCGCCGACGGAGGCATCGAAGGCGCCGGGGAACTTCCCCAAGCGGATCATGTCGCGGATCACATCGTCGCATGTCCCAATCCGCTGGGCCGCTTGCTGGATCGTGAGTAGTTTCGGTCTTGCCATGCCGGGAAGACGGCACAGCCACCCGTTTGAGGCGCTACACCCGCTGCACCCGGCCCACCCGCCGCAACCGCTCCACCCGCCGCAAGCCAAACCCAAACCCAAAACCCCAAAAGAAACGCGGAAGACTTGCCTATTAGGTCTCGGACTTATTGGCACCCGCTTTTTTACCCCCTTACCCCCATGAGGTTTTAGGGAGCCGAGTTGTAAGCCGTTTCCAGCAAAAGAAAAAAACTATGGTGAGATTGACACAAAAAAAGCGTGTGCTGTCTCCCAACTAGCTGTGTTTCCCGTCAATCACTCCAACTTTACGGCGTAAAAAACAGCAAAAAAGCCAGTGTCAGATATGAAAGGTGCCTAAGCAAATCACACAGACCGCACCATCGCGTGCAAAAACCACTTGTGGATCAGCGCCTTGGCAGACCCGCTCACCGATCAAATCACCCAGCGCAGGCCATGCCTCTTGCGTTTTGACTGTGAGCAGCGTGCCGACAGCCACCTCCTCAATCACCACGCCTGTGGAGGTTCCCACAGGGGCTGCCTGACGGGGTGCTGGCTCCTCTTGCTCTTCCTGGTCCCGCTCGTCGCCACCAGGGCGAGCCGCACGCAGTAGGCGTTCGATG
This sequence comes from uncultured Limnohabitans sp., assembly GCA_964530015.1. GTDB lineage: Bacteria > Bacteroidota > Bacteroidia > Cytophagales > Cyclobacteriaceae > Algoriphagus. Next base: position 1,492 of record CAZGYC010000234.1, read on the forward strand.
TCACCCATTGTTAGTCGCAGAGCTCTGGCAATGCGGGGTTTGGGTAGCGACCTCTTCATGGAGTAGAGTGGCGCGTACAAGCACATGAGCATCACAGCAGCCTTGACCTTGCGGGGTAGGATGGCCGCATCAAGCAGCCCCTGTTCCAGGGTGTTGGGATGGGCCTCCGACTGCTCGGGCGGGGCCTGGATCGCGCACTCTCCGTTACCCAGGCGTTGGGGCACGCCTGCCCGGCGAGCGCTCCCCGCCCGGCCATTCGCCTTGCGTGCAAAATCCAAGAAAAGTTTCTCTGCCTTCACCTGCACGAACCCATGCAGCGACCAGCGGGCGTGCTTGTCGGAGTCGTAGGCGAGCAACGCCTCGAAGGTGATCCAGGCCGCCTCATCAGCTGCTTCATGACCGAATTTCTTACGCAGCGTGGCAGACACCAACGATTGAAATTCGCGGCAATTCTCAGTGTTTGCGTGATGGGATGCCATGACAAAGCCTCTCGGAAGGAGTGGAATAGAGCGGCTTTGTAGGCGGCGGGATTGTAGGGGGCGAATCGAACCGGTGTAGTGGCTCAAGCCGGAAAAATGATAAAAAATCGGCGCAAACTGGCTTCTTTTACAAAGGGCTCTTTTTTCAAAGGTTGGGCCTTGGTTTGTGCGAAGACTCCTAATCTGGTGCAGGGGGATGAAAAAAACAAGGCGTCCGGCGTGCGTTCTATACGGGTTTTCAAGGGGGGGGAAGCCGTAGATTGGGTGGGGTAAATCGCAGTAAATCGCGGAGTATTTTTAATGCTATTGGAAGATGGTTTTAGGCTTTGTTTTACGGGGTTTTGGTGAAGTGCTGCAAAAGTGCTGCAAAAGATTTTCTAAGGTGTGAGTAGACACAGGGGATAAAATGGAGTAAATTCTCCAGCCCTCTTCTGGAGGTTCAACACCATGTTCCGCCCCCAAGTTGCCGCCGATATGACCCGCTACCTGATCGCCAAGATCGGCGGGGCGCCTGTGGATGGCGTTCGGATGATGAAGTTGCTCTACTTGGCTGAACGCGAGGCCTTGGTCGAGGCTGGTATCCACATGTGTGGAGGTGAAATAACTTCAATGCCTGAGGGGCCTGTGGTTTCCGGTGTCTACGCTCTTGCCAACAACACCTTGTTGGATGATCACTGGACCCGGTTTGTGTCCTATGACAAATCCGCCGGTGGTTACTCCGTCAAGGAAGACTCATCCGAGTTTGATCACTTGAGCCGGTATGACGAGAGCGTTCTTGATCGCGTTCATGCGGCCTACGGAGCAATGACCCGTGAGGAGTTGGTGAAATTGACTCACGACCTTCCTGAGTGGCCTGAGAAACACGGAAAGAAGATTGGAACACCGATCACCGACCGCGCCATTCTTGAACAAGCAGAAGGGTGGAGCGAAGAAGCCATCGTGCGCGTGGAAGAGGAAGTTGAGGAGGAATACGCCATCGCCCAAGGGATGAAGGAGCTTCTTGGATGAGCCTTTTTGAAAATAAGCGTTTTTTTCAAGGCGCTGGCGTTGCATCGATTGTTGTTAAAGGTGAGTGCTTCTGGGTGATTTCACCCGGGAAGGGTTCAGTTCGGAAAACCCTCAAGCATCGCCATGCCGCGATGAACAATGGGCGAAACAAGGATTTGGTTGTGTTTTTGAGCGTCCAAACTTGGCATGATGATTTCAGGCGGTTCCCTGTCGGGAAGTACAAGCGTTTGTTTTTGAATGATCACAAAGATTTTCTTGAGCGCGACAGTTGCATAGATTTCACCAAGGCGATTGCGCATGAGGCGGAACATGTCCGTCGATGCCATCGGAATGGCAAAGGGAAGAATTGGATCAAAATTCCCAAGGGCTTCTCGACTGAGCTGGTGGAAGGACTGATCGTGGATTTCTGTGAGTCGAAGTTTGCTAAGAAGGAACTGGTGAAGATGCTGGCGGCGGTTTATGCGGAGATCAAGGGGCGGAAGAAGTAAGAAAAAG
>CAZGYC010000235.1:0-3472 GCA_964530015.1 uncultured Limnohabitans sp.
CGCATCGCCCGAACAGGACACCACATAGACCGCATCTTTTGTGTTCAGGATTTTAACCCGGGATTCGGAGACGAAGGATCGTTTGGCTTTGATGGGTATATCAGTAATCAGTCGCAGTTGGCAGTATTCAGTGCTATCGAGAGCAGCGCCCAGTTGCAGTTGACAGTTTTCTTGCTTCTTGGCTCTTGTGTCTTAATACTTGATACTTAATACTTGCTACTTAGTAATGTGATCAGTCGCAGTTTGTCTTGGCTCAGCTAATCCACCCATTGAAAAAGCGGAAGTGCTGTTCTTTTGGCACCCCAGCTTTCTTTCCAGCGGCGAAGGCTACTTTTCTCTTTTCCCGTAGTCGGATCCAGCACGGCTCCCATATCAATATAGGGCTGGGCGGTGCGCTGGATGAGTTCCTGTAGCAACAGGTCGACGGCACGGATTTCCCGCCCTCTGGCAGTGGATGCTGTGTATTGGATCTTGCGTACCTGATGAAAATCGAAGAGGCAGATACCGGCGAGCAGTTCGTCCCCCAAGTAGGCATGGAGCTGGGTGATCGCACCCGGATGACGTGCCGCTAGGTAATTGATCTCATCCAAACGGTGTACGGGGGGCCTGCCTACCTTCTCCTGGTGATAAGGAACCAAGAGTTCTGTCCAGAACTGTTCGAAGTACGCTGTCTCCACGATCCGAACGCCCAAGTTGGCGGCCTTTCTGGCTCCCCATCTTTTTCCCCTGTCCTGGACCTGTGCAGGGAGCGGAAGGACATAGGTGGAGGATTCTCCGATGGTTTTAAAACCCAATTGCGCCAGCAGGGCAAGTGATGTACAGGGCGTATCGGAGTAAAACTCCGGCATGGGCCTGAGGAGCAGGCTCTGTATTCCCTCCTGCTTGAGGTGATCGATCGTGGCATGCACCAGTTGGCAAAACTTATTTTCTTCCATTTCTACGGAGCAAACCCATCCTCCGAAGGTCATTCCCTGGTGGCTAAAGAGGGCTGTCCCTATCCGATGGGCCGGAAGCAAGGCCAGCAGTTCATTGTCCTGATAGAACATCAGGGAATAATCCTCAAATCTGTCCCGGTGGTATTCCATGAATGTTCGCCGAAACATAAAACAAGGCGACGCACTCTTTTCCACGAATCCATCCCAGGATTTTTGATGATCAGCGGCATAACGTTGGACGGAAATCAAACGGACAGGGTTAAAACGTTAAGCGTCAAGACCATCATCGCGATGGAGGCACGTGACGCCAGAATGATCCGCCGATATACCCAGAGCCTGAGTCGAACCCCCGTCCGGTAACCGGGTATGACCCTGTCAGGTGTCGAATCCCTACCGCATTGTCGTTCATTTGCTTGCCATTTCAGGTGTTCAACTGACGTCATCGCGAGTCTTAAATATTTCGGAAACATACAAAAAGGAGATGACAGTGCTTTTTGCTTAATTCTTGAGTTGTCAGAATAAAATTTTGAAATATTTACTGATTCAAAATATAATATACGTTGTCATTGGTAGGAGCAGTACACCGAATCAACAATTGACTCTACTCATTCCTGCGACGAAGCGATCTTATTCCGGTTGTCGGGGACATCATCGCGAAGGGAGTCACAATCCGGAGCGATCTCAGGGAAAGGGCTTAAAGCGTTAAGGGTTAAAACGTTAAGCATGGGAATTGAACGGTTAACATTTAACGAATGGACATTTAACATTGAACGCGGAGTGCTTAATGGTTCTCTTTTATCCAGTATCCTCCTGTTTTTCTGCTTCCCTTTCTTTCCACCAGCCTGTTTTTCACCAACATACTAACCTGCCTTTCGATCGTTCTCAGTGACACCGTATCCAACAGGCCGGAGATGTCTTTGGTCTGTATGCCGGGATGGTCTCTAATTATTTTGAGCAATGTTTTTAATCCGCCACTTAATCCGCCACTTAACCCGCCACTTAACCCGCCAGGCAATCCACCATTTAATCGCCCCCACCTTTCATCCGGTGCCTCCTGGCCCACTATAAAGGTTTGCTTTTTGGGCGGAGCGGGTACCGGTGTTGCCACTAAGGGCACAATACACCGAAAAACATCTCCTTCCTCAAAACGGGGCTCTGCGCCGCGAGTATAGGCCCCACAATACTTATAGATATTCCGCACGCCGGAACCGAGTTCGTCCACCCAGCCCAGTTCTTTAAAAAAACGTGCAATGACGGGGTTTTTCGGAAATGGGGAGAAATTTTTGGGATCAATCAGGCCGTTATGATGTGGACGGTTCCAGTTTTCGGTTGTAACCTTATCCTCTTCCAGAATCATTTTTGCCGGAAAGGCATTGCCAAACTCCCTATGCACCAGCAAATTCCCGATCACTTCTCTGAAGATGCGGTCGCGCAAACTGATTCGCTGGCTACCTTCCTGATAGAACTTGTCGGGCAAATGCTTACGGACAAAATCTGTCAAACGCCCGTAACTTTCGATAAGATTGGTCCGGATATCGTCGCGGTCGTCATAGCGATCCCTGTTTTCCCGCCGCAGTATGGCATCAGTTTTATAGTGTGGCAATACACTCTGTATGGTCTCATCCTTCCCGAAAAGCAAAGCCGCAGCCATCGTATAACCCGTTTTTCCCGTTTGGTGGTCTGTCTTGAACAAACCTGCCGATTTCAACAACGGCCCGTCGTCCAGATCCTGCCAGGGATGGTCTGGTCGTTGGTTTTTTGCCAAGATCCGGACCCTGGAAAACAGATCAGATCTGAAATCATCGCTTTTTAAGTATGGAAAAACCCTATTTTCCGAATAAGTGGCCTGCTTACGGAGATAGTGCTGCGTCACCTGTTCCGTATGTCCTGTAATATCAAAATCCCCTTCTTCGTTCCTGTCGAAAATTCTGCCATTGGTACTGTGTACCTGCGAACTTTCGGGAACATATACGTAGATGATCTTTTTGCCGTCCATGTCTATCGGCTCCACAGACAAATAAAAGGGGGGATTGAGCTTCTGGGGGTTGTTGGCACTGGTGGTTATATTGCTGACTATATGCCCGATATGGTTTTCCATTATGCCCTCAATTGTCCCGTTGTCTTTGACTCCCAAAAACAGATGGCCTCCTTTGCGGTTTAAAAAAGCACAAATCGTCTCAAAGGCATTCCTGCTCAACTCGGATGCAGAAGTCTTGAACTCGACATCAATTCCTTCACCCCTGTTGATGATATTTTGAATGTTTTCCTTCGTCACCTGTTTTGTTTTGCCACTGGACTGCCCGAAAATGGAGCAGAGGAACGCGGAGTTTTTTTGCTTAAAGCGTTAAGATGCGTTGAAATCGTTAAGACGTTAAGCGTTGAAAGCGCTAAGCGTGGGAATTGAACGTTTAACGAATGAACCTTGGAAATGAAGAACCCATACTCTTTACTGCTCACCACTTACTACTCATTATTTACCAAGTGTCTTAATTCTTGGTTCCTACTGCGGCAGGCAAGCTTGGTTCTGAAATCTTGGC
>CAZGYC010000236.1:0-3458 GCA_964530015.1 uncultured Limnohabitans sp.
TGATCATGGGCGGCGACAACTACCGCATCGGCATGGGCGGATCGGCTGTCTCCTCACTGAACACCGGAGAGCTCTCCAACGCCATCGAGCTGAACGCCATCCAGCGCTCCAATCCGGAGATGCAAAAACGCGTGTCCAACGTGATCCGCGCCATGGCCGAAAGCGAAAACAATCCGATCATCTCCATCCACGACCACGGAGCGGGTGGACACTTGAACTGCCTCTCCGAACTGGTCGAAAGCACCGGAGGCACGATCCATATAGACAAATTGCCGGTGGGCGATCCGACCCTTTCTTCCAAAGAGATCATCGGCAACGAATCCCAAGAACGAATGGGATTGGTGATCGGCAAAAAAGATGTTGACACGCTGCATCAGATCTCCGACCGCGAACGCGCGCCATTCTACGTGGTGGGCGAGACGACCGGAGACATGCACTTCAAGTTTGAAAATCAAAAAACAGGCGAAAAACCGGTGGATTGGAACCTCAGCTACATGTTTGGTTCCTCTCCCAAGACCATCCTGGAAGACCAAAGTGGCCTGACTCCGGTCTTTGCGGAAGCAGACTATCAGGCTGGGAAGCTTTCCGAATACATCCGGGAAGTCCTGCAACTCGAGGCTGTCGCGTGCAAGGACTGGCTCACCAACAAGGTGGACCGCTCGGTAACCGGCCGGGTCGCTACGCAACAGACCGTCGGCGAGATCCAACTTCCGCTGAACGACGTGGCGGTGATGGCGCTCGACTTCACCGGAAACAAAGGAATCGCCACCTCCATCGGGCATGCGCCTGTAGCCGCTTTGGCTGATCCCGAGGCGGGTAGCCGACTGGCGATTGCCGAAGCACTGACCAACCTGATCTTTGCGCCGATCCAAGATGGACTGAAGGGCATCTCCCTCTCCGCCAACTGGATGTGGCCTGCGAAAAACGCCGGGGAAAACGACCGCCTCTACCGCGCCGTTCAGGCCGTTTCCGAGTTTGCCATTGAGCTGGGTGTGAATATTCCTACCGGAAAAGACTCCCTCTCCATGACCCAGAAGTATCCGGGCGGCAAAGTGGTCTACTCTCCCGGCACGGTGATCATCTCCTCGGTCGGCGAATGCTCTGACATCAAGAAAACCGTCAAAGCCGCACTTTTGCCAACCGCAGGTTCGAAGGTTCTCTATCTGGACTTCTCCAAGGACTCCGCCAAGCTGGCTGGCTCTTCCCTCTATCAGATTCTAAACAAAGTTGGCAGCGAAACCCCAACAGTCGCTGATTCGGCCTACTTCGCCAAAGCTTTCGAAGGGGTACAGCAGCTCATCGACCGAGGTCTGGTGCTGGCTGGACACGACATCTCTTCCGGCGGCATCCTGACTGCTTTGCTGGAGATGTGCTTCCCGAGCCAGTCTCTCGGACTTGCGGTCAAAGAATCCCGCCTGGGCGAATCCGATGTCATCAAGGCACTTTTCGCAGAAAATCCGGGCATCCTGATCCAAGTAGCGGACGATCGCGCAGTGGAAGATCTGTTGACTCAGGCGGACGTGGACTTTGTCGAACTGGCTGAGGTGACCTTGGACGGAAAAGTCGCCTTGGAATCGCAAACCCTGGACGTAGCCACGCTGAGAGACGTTTGGTTCAGGTCTTCTTACTTACTTGACAGAAAGCAAAGCGGCGAGACACTCGCAAAAGACCGCTTTGACAATTATAAAAACCAGCCTTTGGCCTATCAGTTTGCACAAGGTTGGAAAGGCAGTTTCGAAGCTGCTGGACTCGATCCATTCCGCACTGCCAAAGGAAAAGCCAAGGCCGCCATCATCCGTGAAAAAGGGGTGAACGGCGACCGGGAGATGGCCTATTCGCTTTGGTTGGCGGGCTTTGAGGTGAAAGACGTCCACATGACCGATCTCATCGCAGGCCGTGAAAATCTCGAGGATGTCCAGATGATCGTCTTCGTGGGAGGCTTCTCCAACTCAGACGTATTGGGATCTGCAAAAGGCTGGGCGGGCGCATTCCTCTACAATCCGAAAGCAAAACAGGCACTTGACAACTTCTACGCCCGTCCTGACACGCTTTCCCTCGGCGTCTGCAACGGCTGCCAGTTGATGGTGGAGTTGGGTCTGGTCACTCCTGATCATGCCGACAAACCGAAGATGCTTCACAACGCAAGCCACAAGTTTGAATCTACCTTTGTGAATGTGACTATCCCGCAAAACGAATCCGTGATGCTGGGTTCGCTCAGCGGACAGCGCCTCGGTGTATGGGTAGCACACGGAGAGGGCAATTTCTACTTCCCCAAGGATGAAAGCGCCTACCGGTTTGCCATGAAATACAGCTACGAAGCCTATCCCGGCAATCCGAACGGTTCGGGCTTTGCCGCGGCGGGCATCTGCTCCGTGGATGGACGCCACCTGGCAATCATGCCGCATATCGAGCGAAGCCTAAAGCCCTGGAACTGGCCCCATTATCCAAACGACCGGCAGGAGGACTTCACGCCTTGGATGGAGGCTTTTGTGAACGCGAGGAAATGGGTGGAGGAGAATTCCTGATCTTCGATATTCGACGTTCGGTGTTCGATATTCGATATTCGAAATTTAAAGTTTGAAATTTGAGATTTCGAAACCCCAAACCATAGCGTTCCAATTCAGTTTTTCGAACTTCTGGAAAAAATCCCTCGGAGAAGTCCGGGGGATTTTTTTTGTCACGGGATTTATTGCGGATATTTAGGATAGCCGAAAATATCCGCAACTTTTTACTTTTTCAATGATGAACCCTACCAGTATAGAAATCCAAGTCATTGGCAGGAAAATCCTGCTCAAAATGCCCAAAAACGAGGCTGACATCTCTTTGGTCCGAACGATTCCCTATGCAAGATGGAATAAGCAACACTTCCTTTGGGAGGTGCCACATTATCCGGGCAATCTGGAAAAGCTAAAGGGACACTTTGGCAGTCGGATTTCATCATTGGAAATAAAGGAGGAAATCCCGAACCCAATAACGGGCAACCCGTGCATCCTAAAGGATGAGGTGCTGATGGTCCGGACACAATCGGGTAGGCTGAAATTGATTTTCCCATACCACACTTCTCTGATCAAACTAATCAAATCAATCCCTTATCACAGTTGGGATACCAAAAACAACTGGTGGACTATCCCCTATTCAGCTCAGTTTGAGCAGGAAATCAGGCGATTTTGTGAACTAAATAATCTCAAAACCATCCATGAGACAGAAGCTCCCAAAGTAGAAGGCGTTCCCAAATTAAGCCCCGATCAAGTAGTCAACTACAAAAGATGCCCGGAGGAATACCGCAATAAGCTTGCAGAGCTTCGCTATAGTGCGAATACGTCCAAAGTATATACCCCTCTCTTTGAGGAGTTTATCAACCATTTCCCGAAAGAGGACCTGGATACCCTGACGGAAAAGCATGTAGTCGAATTCTCAAGATTCTTGGTGGTGGATCGGAAAGTCTCTGCATCCTACCA
>CAZGYC010000237.1:0-3456 GCA_964530015.1 uncultured Limnohabitans sp.
GCTGTGACGGAGAGGATGACTTTTCCCCCATTTCCGTGACCGCCTCCGGGCCGGGAATCTTGCACTACCAATGGTACAAAAACACCGATGAGAACAATACCACCGGAACACTTATTCCAGGGGCTACTTCCGTCACCTACCTGCCGCTGCAATCGGATTTCCCCACGATTGACAATCCACTCTACTACTACGTGGAGGTGTCCCATGATGCGGACGGCTGCGGGCCTTTGGTCACGTCCAGCGTATCGGGGGCTTTTGTGGTCCTTAAAACCACCCAAATCATTGACCAGCCCGACGACGGAGGTGAATTCGACTGCTACGGTGACGGATTTGATGATCTGTCGGTCAATGCCGAGGGTTCGAACCTTACTTACCAATGGTACAGCAAACCGGATCCCTCCGATCCCGAACTAGTTCCCGGTACCCTTGTCCCAGGGGCTACTTCCGCCACCTTCAACCCACCCTCCACGGTATTGGGCTCCACCTATTACTATGTGGTGGTCACGGGAGCTTGTGGGGCAGTAACTTCCACGCTGTCGGGTGAATATGAAGTGTATGATCCCATCACCAAAATAGATGACGATCCCGACCCCGATTCTTATTCTACCTGCATCGGAGGAACATTCGATGAATTGGAGGTAGCTGCCAGTGGAGAGCTTGATCCAATTGTTTTCCCGGAGATCATCTACCAATGGTACAGCAAACCGGATTCCTCCGATCCCATACTATTTCCCGGTACTCCTATCCCGGGGGCTACAAGCGCGACCTACACGCCCTTGGCAAATGCAGCGACCGCAGGAACAACCCTTTACTACTATGCGACAGCGGCATCTTTGTGCGGTACCGTGCCTACAGCCATATCGGGAGCCTACACCGTGTATCCCCTGACCGAGATCATCGAAGAGCACCTGGACGGACAGACGATCTGCGAGGGGGAGGCTTTTGACCCGATCTTTATCTCAGTGGAGGCCATCGGGGAAGACCTGAGCTACCAATGGTACAGCAACACTTCCCCCTCGACTGTCGGTGCAACCGAAGTGGGAGACGACTCTCCCAGCTATCAGCCATCGCCAAGTTTGGCTGGGCCAATGTACTATTACGTGGTGGTAAACAGCCACTGCGGGCCTGTGGTCACTTCCGGCTTCTCGGGAGCGTTTGTCGTGACTCCCAACATGGGCGTGACGGATGTCGCTGCCGACCAAACGGTCTGTATCAATGCCGCGCTTGGTCCGGTCATCACCCATACCACCACGCTGGCCACGGGCATCGCCAATGATGGCGTACCCGGTGCCAACGGGCTGCCTCCGGGAGTTTTTGCAACCTGGGCAGGAGACAACATCACCCTCTCGGGTACGCCAACCTCGGCAGCCGGAAGCCCCTATACCTACTCCATCCCGCTGACGGGGGGATGCGGAACCGAGACCGCCACCGGAACCATCACCGTCACGCCCGACATGGGGGTGAGCTCTGCCGCTCCCGACCAAACGGTCTGTATCAACGAGGAGCTGCTTCCTGTCATCACCCATACCACCGCGCTGGCCACGGGCATCGCCGATAACGGCGTACCCGGTGCCAACGGACTGCCTCCTGGAGTCTCGGCCACTTGGGCGGGAAATACGATCACCATCTCGGGCGAAGCTACCGCATCGGGCACCTTCGCCTACTCCATCCCGCTGACGGGGGGATGCGGGATCGTGGCCGCCGCCGGAACCATTACGGTCCACCCCAAACCGGCAATCGACGACCTCGCCTATCCGGGCGGTCCGGTGTGTCCCGGGGAGGAATTTTCCTTTGTGCCGATTGACGGCACGCATGGTCTGGTTCCGGACGGAACGACCTATTCCTGGTCTATCCCTTCCATGGGCCCGGGGGTATCGGGAGGCACGTCAGGTACCGGAGCAAGCAGCATTACAGGCACACTGAGCAATTCCAGCGATGTGCCCGGAACCGCTACCTACACGGTGACACCCACGACAGCGGAAGGCTGCGAGGGAGCTCCCTTTACGCTGACGGTGACGGTCAAGCCCACGCCTACCGTAAACGACCCAGCGGATCAGGCTGCTGTTTGTAGCGGTTCGCTCTCTATTCCAGTCAATTTCACGGGGAATGGGGTAGCGGGTGTGGAATATCATTGGACAAACAGTAATCCGTCCATTGGATTGGCGGCTTCTGGCACGGGAAATATCCCTTCCTTTACCACGACCAATACAGGCCCGGCCACGATCACGGCCACGATTACAGTGACACCTACCGCCAATGGCTGTCCCGGCCCGCCACAAGACTTTACGATCACCGTGAATCCCACGCCGATCGTCACGGTATTGGCAGATTATTGCGCGGCGGATGGAAAGGTAGAGCTGGTGGCCACTTCTTCTGTACCGGTCAATTGGTCATGGAATACGCCGCACCTCCCCATTCCGTTTGGAACCACTTCAAGTATTTTGGTAGATATTGCAGGACTGTACACGGTGACAGCAACCGCACCGGGTTCACCAACTTGTACCACTTCCGAATCCTTCAGTGTGGCTCAGGAGTTGGTGGTGAACGGCGACTTTACTGCGGGAAATACAGGTTTCTATTCAGAGTATTATTATCAACCAGATGTGGCAGGAAACAATGAGCTTAACGACCATAATGCACATGGTGGAACTAATGGCTATGGTGTAGGTACCAATGGGCAAAACTACCACACCAACTTCTGGGGAGTGGACCACACAAACAATGCCGTCGGCCCCCGAAACATGATGATTCTCAACGGGCACGGAACCCTTACTATTTGGGAACAAACCGTAAATGTACGTCCCAACAGCGAGTATTATTTCTCCGCTTGGGCAATGAGTATCAATACAGTGGGGCCTCATGCAGAACTACAGTTTGAAGTGGATGGGGTAAAGGTAGGAACTGTTGCAGTATTGGGGCCTGGCCCTTCGAACGCCACGCAAGCGGCCAATTCAGACGACTATTGGACAAGGTTCCACAGTGGGGACAATCCCTGGTATTCGGGGGATTACGAGGGGCCAGTTATTATCCGTATCGTAAACAACAACGGGTCGTTGCCCGGAAACGACTTCGCACTGGATGATATCTCCTTTGGGACGCTCTCGACATTTATCACCCTGACCTCAGCAGTGGGCACGGACGACAGTCAGGTGGTCTGCGAAGAATCGCCGATAGCCGATATTACCTACTCGGTAGGCGGTGGGATTGCAGGTCCGGTGGTCATGGGATTGCCCCCGGGAGTGACCACCACCTGGAACGGAGTGACGCTGCGGTTCAGCGGATCACCTACCACCGCAGGGATCTACCCTTACACCGTCGTGACCACCGGGGAATGTCTGCAAGCCCGTGCTGAAGGTACAATCATTGTAAAAGACACGCCTACCGAAGGAGTAATTGCAAGTGACCAGACCGTCTGTGCAGGTGGAGACCCCGCTGCAATAACAGGTGATGTATATG
>CAZGYC010000238.1:0-3424 GCA_964530015.1 uncultured Limnohabitans sp.
TCCTTCAGAACTTTATCAGAGAGTTAAAACCCTACGAAGTACTCAACCCTTATGCCAATAAAATCCATCTTCCTGAGGAAGCGCACAAGATCAGAAGACTAAACGACCTGTTCCAAAGCTTCGTGAAAATGACCACCGTCCTGAACCAATACCAACGCAGGAAAGACGAACGTAGCCGACTGATCACAGAAATAGCCGACATAGCCACCGCAGTAGAAATCATGTTCGAAAGCATCGTTCTGAAAGTGGATGAACTGGACGGCTCACTACGCCAGTTCTATGAGAAACTAAAAAATTACTTAAAGAAGACTTACAAAGGTTCACATGATAAAGTAGAGTTTACCCAACGTGAAATACGCCAGTATTTTAACCTTAGCAAAGCCCAGTGCAGCCGTTATTTTACACAGCTTACCGAGTTTGAATACATCACCACCAAGCAAGGTCATAACCTAAGGAAAGTAACCTATAAAGTGGATTACTGGGACAATTATGCAGCATTGAGGGAACGTATTAAAACCAATCTTATGAGTCAATTGGAAACACTAAAAAAAGAGAAGGTGGAACAATAGGGAACAATCCTGGAACAATTAGAAAGGCTTTAATTGATTAGAAATGAATCATTAAAGTCTTTTTTGTTAGGGATTGTTCCGTGTTCCCAAAATATGCTCAAGGAGGAAAAACAAAAACACCATAGAGGTATATAAAGTATGACGGCAGAAATAGAAAATCAACTAAAGGAGTTTAAAAATTATCTGATACAAATCGGTTACAGCAAAAGCAGTTGTTATATGCTCCCTGAGTGCGTGAAAGACTTTTTGCGGCATGCTGCCGAGCCGATTATAGGAAACATCACTACAAAGCACGTACAGGCTTTTTATGAGTGGTTACAAATACGACCACATAAAAACAAAGAAGGAGGGTTGAGCGAACAGTATATTAACCACCATGTTTATGCGCTCAGGGTGTTTTTTAACTGGCAGGAGCAGACCGCACAACTCGAATACAATCCCATGAGTGTAATGAAGTTTAAAAGCCCCAAACAGAACCCCAGAGAGCCACTTACACACAGCGAAATCAAAGCACTTTTTGAAGCAGCCCAAACACTCAAAGAAAAAGCCGTATTGCACCTTTTTTACAGTTGCGGACTAAGGAGGAGCGAAGGAGAAGCCCTGAACATACAGGACGTACATTTTAAGCAACAGGTACTTTATGTGAGAGAAGGGAAAGGAGCCAAGCGCAGGGCTATACCTATGACAGAAAAAGTAAGCAAAGAACTGGAAATCTATTACCTGAACGAAAGAACAGCACAAGCCAAAGTGAAAGATACCGAAGCTTTTATACTTAACCGAGTAGGGAAACGAATGAGCGGAGACGGGTATAGCAGGGTATTGAAAAATATACTCCAACGAATAGAATTAAGCAGGGAAGCCAGCTTACATTATTTAAGACACAGCATTGCTACACATCTTTTAGAAAGTGGTTTAGAGATCGAAAAGGTCAGGGATTTTTTAGGACATGGCTTTTTAGAAACCACCCAGATATATGCCAAAGTACATCCCAATCAACTGAAAAAACTATGAACTTATCCGACTACTTAAAGACAAGGTACACAGAGAAAACAGCGAAAGCCTACGAGCGTGAAATAGAAATCTTCCTGGACAATTATCCCGAAGCAAACAAAGCTCTGTACAAGGGTTTAGTGAACTATATTGGTACATTAAGAAACCGTTACAGCAATGCCAAAACACTAAATAGGATCTTATCGAGTATCAAAGCTTACTATGATTTTTTGAACTACACGGGCAAGCGGAAAGACAACCCAAGCAAAGCCATACGATTACGGGACAAACAGAACAGAGACATACAGTTACAAGACCTTTTTACAAGTGAAGAACTGGAAAATTTACTGAACAGGAAAGAGCGTTACAATGCCCTGGAGTACCGCAACAAAGTACTGATAGGTTTACTTATCTACCAAGCCTTAAAGCCCGATGAAATCGCCCAAATTACCCTCAATGACATCAACCTGAACCAAGCAACTATTTACATCAAAGCAAGCGGAAAGACCAACAGCAGGGAATTGAGTTTAAAGCCCCATCAAATATTATTGTTCCATCAATATCAAACAGAAATCCGAACAAAGCTTCTAAAAGGCGGTGAGAATGATTTTTTTCTTATTGGGCATCGGTGTAACCCCATGACAAGTGAAGACATTACCAAACACGTTAAAAGAAGCTTTAAAGGGCTTTACAGCCCGAGAAAGGTAAACTGTCAGACGATACGGCAAAGTGTGGTTACAAATCTTTTAAAGACAGGAAATGACCTTAGAATCGTTCAGGTGTTCGCAGGTCATAAATATCCATCCACTACAGAACGTTACAAGCAAACCAATGTAGAAGCTTTAAAAACGGCTATTGCTCAATATCATCCGTTCAGGTAAAAGGAAACGTGTTAACCCATCGCACCCCACAGGAAGGCAAGCCCAGCCGTGTAGCCAATGTAGTGTAAGTTTTTTAAGGCATTGGCTACACTCTCCCTGTGCTTGCCTTCCTTCCCCGCTCTGCCCGCCCTTCTGTGGTTTTTTCTGTCATGCTTTTTGCGCCAACCCGCCCGCAGCACATTATTTTTTCAATAGGAGTTTTGATTTTTAAAGGCAATTGAAAAAATAAAGAGCTGCACCCACCGCACAGCAAAAAAGCCCGCCAGAAAAAACCACCCCAAGCTATTTAACATAAAATCGCTTCCATTATAGGGCAAAAAACGTATTGGATTAATTTTAAGCGGTGTTTTTTGCCCTATAATTCATTTTATATTAAATAGCCGCTCAAAACCCACCGCGCCCAGCGCACAAGGGCGAAGCCCATTATATAGCGGTAAGTGTGCCTGAGCCAAGTAAAGCCAAAGGGTTGCATACGCACCAACCCACCGCAAAAACCCTTTGTCTTTACCCGGCATACGGCATTGAAAAGGAAGCAAGAGCAGGCAAGAATCTTTCCCTACGCTCAAAGAAAACCTACGCCGAAAGCTTCTTTCCTGCACTTGCGTTAGTGCGCATCTCGCTTCGCTCAGTCAAAGGCGCATAGCCACAGGCGTATGGAGTGCTTCGCACGTTATCTTGGGGAATCTTCCATCCCCAAACCCCAGGAGCATTTTTTTGAAGCATGCAAGCCCCACAAACCGACCACACTAACCAAAGCTCACATCCTTCAAAAAAACGTTAACCTTCTTTTTTTCAACTGAAAATAAAAGTGTTATCTTGTTTTTTAAATGGGTTGCCTGAAACTTACATACAGCGAAGAAACTACACCGCTAAAAGTGGTGTATAACGCTGTGAAAACCAATGAAAAAAGTGGTGCAGGAGCTTATCGTTATGGCTTCAATGGGAAGGAAAAGGATGAGGAGAATAGGGGTTTAAATGACTTTG
>CAZGYC010000239.1:0-3394 GCA_964530015.1 uncultured Limnohabitans sp.
ATAAGTGTGTCCTTGTAATATATATTTTTGGATTGATCTGATTTCCGCGGGCTCTACACACCCCTCTAAGGATCAATCCGATTTGCTTTGGAGAAACCGGAGTAAAATGTTCTTTTCTTTTGCTGGAATGGTGCCCAAGTAGAACTCCACTTGGTCGGGAGCCACTTCCTGGATGTACTTGGCTGGCTCATAGCTGTCCGAGCTGTCTTCGAAGCCCAGCCAATGCACCTTGAACCTGAAGTCGCTTCCCTCCTTCTTGTGCCCAACAACTGCTTCCACATACAGGTTGTCGGCGTAGAAGGAGAACTGCTCCTTGAGGTCTTCAACAGTGTTGTCCAACACGTTGTTGAACTTGCGGATGCGGGAGACATGGACTTTGGTAACCTTGTTGTCTCGCAGCTCACAAACTTCGATGGCGAAGTTGCTGAGCACCGCCTGCACCTCGTACGGACCCCTCCACTTGGCCAACAGCTTCGCGGATGGGACCTTGCTCTCTGGAACTGCAACGAGCACGAAGTCTCCGACATCAACATCGATGGGATGGTAATTCTTCTTCTTCTCTTGACGCTTCTGGTTTCCCTTGTGACGATTGTTGCCAATCTCACTCAGGATCTCAACCAGTCGTACTTGCTCGAGTTCCTGGGCCTCGACATAGTCCTTGACTGACAGGAGTAGATGTTCTTGGAACTCCTCAATCGAAACAACTTCGATGCCCTTTCCAGGGTGCAGCATCAACTTCAGTTGGTTGATTGCCCTGGTACCAGTCATGATCTGGCATGCGGCATGGTTACCAAGGCGCTGTCTTGTGAAGTTGTTGATGGACAATTGAACCAATGGGACGAGTCGGATCCAATCATCGGCATGAACCCTCATCTCGCTCATCAGTGTGCGGAAGATCTTGAGGATGATCCTGTTGGAGCGTTCCACAATCGCATTGCCTGTGTGGATGTACGCTGAGCAGATATGGAGGTTGCAGTCGTATGTCTCCATCAGCGATGCCATGATCTCGGACAGGAATGCCTTGGCTCCATCAGCGGTGATGAATTGTGGGGGATTGAATGCGCTGAACCACTTCACCAATCCTTCGACTGCTTCCTTGGAGGACGTGGTCTTGGTCGGATGCAGCAAAACGAATTTGCTATAGCTATCCACCAGGACCAAGAGGTGCTGGAAATCCACACTCTTGTCCATCTTCATGTCCAGGAAATCGATACCGATGACTTCACCTGGTCTGGATCCAACGAGCACGTTGCCGAATGGCCTGGGGATCTTGAACCCTTCTGTGGTGGTGATGCAGTGCATGCAGTTGGAGTAGAATCGTTTGGCATCTGCAAGCATGGATTTCCACGTGCATGACTTGACCAAGTTGTCCTTCATGTTCTCCCAACCCACATGGCCAGCGAGTCCGCAATGCGCACCGATCATGCACTTCAATCGCAGATGCTCACTCGGGATGAACACGATTCCTGCTGCAGTCATCCACACTCCATCATTGTTCTGTGCCATGCCTTCCACTTCTGGATTGTCAGCCTGCACTTGCTTGGACGCTGCAATGAACTCCGTGTCTTGCAAGCTTGGTAGGACCCAATGCTTCTCAGATGGGGATCCGATGGTGTGGATATCCGCTGTGTTGATTGTCACCGCCAATACCCTGAATGGAATGGAGTTGACCATGTTCCTGGCAATGGGAGCTCCTTCTCGGCTGAAGTAGTCCACGAATGGAATGATCTTTCCGCTGATGTGGTGGAACACGTGGCGATAGGATGCGATGGTCTGTCGCTGGCGGTACAACCTGTTCTGCGTTGCCTTGTTCTTGGTGACGTCCTCGTTTCCGAACAGATTGATGAAGTTGAGATGGTCCACCACGATGTGGACCTCGTTGACGAGCAGGTACTTGAACCTGTCCAATCCATTCAGCACTGCTGCTGTCTCCTTGGACTGGGTATCCCATCGGCTCTCGGTGTCATTGTATCGACCTGAAGCAAAGCCAAGAGGTTTGTACTCGCGCTCCTCCAAGGCTACCCCCTCCTGAAGACATCGCGGGCTTTGCATCAATACAGCAGACCAGAACAAGTCGCTGCTGTCGGTGAAGAGGAAGAGTTCCATATCCGGGTTTGGGAATTGCAGGTATGCGGCCTCGATCAACTTGTTCTTGACCGCGTTGAAGGAGATGTCCAATGACTCCGTCCAATCCAACGCGACGCGCCTCACCTTGATCCTCTCGCGCGAACCACAGATCTGATATGCGCGCTCCAACTCCTGGAACATTGGGAATGCAAGCTCAGTGAAGTTCTCCATCGCTGTGCGCATCCAGTTGGCAGAGAACACGAATGTCATCAACGCGTCCATGGATGATGGTGTGGATGTTTGGAGTAGAGCCTGCACGCGTTCGTCGTCGAATCGCATGCCCTGTTGGCTGTACAAGATCCCGCAGTGCTTGACCTCCTCTGCAACCAGAGTGGACTTCTTGAGGTTCAAGCGGATCCTGTACTTGTTCAGTTTGAAGAGGAGTCGCTCCATCCGACCGAAGAAGATCGGCAATGTGCTGCCATCCACCTTGATGTCATCCAACCACACCACGATGTGCATGTGGTCCAATTCCATCTCGTCCAATGGATACTTCATTCGTGATTCCTCTTCCTTGGTCAACTCATCGTGGATGACCCTTGTCATGATCCTCTGGAAGAAACTGGTGGCGGTGGAGATGCCTGGCAAGAGTCGATGTGGAATGTAGAGCTTGTCCAGGATGCGGACACACATGATGTGCGCTGAGTCCGGGTCCATGTGGATCTGCTGGTATCCCTTCTCAGCATCCAGGACTGCCCAGTACTTGCTGTTGCAGCGCTTGTCATCCCATGTGTGCAGGTTCGGCATTGGGAAGTCAGCGTGCTTGATGAGCTTGTTGATGGCAACGTAGTCGATGACGCTCCTGAATTGCTCCACTCCTTGCTCGTCATATCCTTTCTTGACGGGGAACAACACAGACGAGAATCGCATTCCAGGTGGTGCCTCAGAGATCTGCTTCTTCGCAAGCAATCGATTTGCTTCAGCGATCAACCAGTCCCGCTTCCTAGGCTCGAAGTTGCGGTTGGCTGCGTGGAACGTGGCATTGTCATCGAGGAGCTGCAAGGTGAAGTCCTCTCCGATGATGGGATCGTCACCGAAGTAGAACAGACTCTTGGCATGGGTGAAAAATATTTCCAGCTGTTGCTTCGTTTCGTGAGTGGCTTGGTCGTAGATGGGACACAATGCGGTGATGTCCGGTACGGTTGTGGCATCTGCAGGGATCTCGGTTGGCAAGAGCACCTCCTCGTTCTCCAACCAGTGCACTGCATCCAATGGATTGTGCTCGACTTTGCCGTCCTCGTTCACTTCCAACGTGATGTTGTTGCAC
>CAZGYC010000240.1:0-3378 GCA_964530015.1 uncultured Limnohabitans sp.
ATCCGTCAGTTCCTCGATCCAGCTTATTCCAGTCGACAAAGGATAAAAAGGTTTACTGTAGATTTATTCGCCATTCGCAAAATATATTTTACAGTGGATCTCAATTCTATCGCTCAGGGAGCGCAGGGTCAATGAGATCATAGAGGGAGTGTGGTGGAGGGCGGCGTGGGCGGCGGCGAAGGATGGCGCGTGCGTTGTTACGCTGGAGCGTGACGGAGAGACCACTGAACACGGCATGCGTCATCTGCGACTCATTCAAATCGTACTCACGCGCGATCGCTCGGGCTTGAGTCTTGAGCATGTACTTGAGTCTTTCACCGACGAATCCATAAGTCTCGAGACCAAGAGGGGCAAACTCGTGAGGATCCTCAGCGGCCGCCAAATCAGCAGCATACTTGAGGATCTTCGCGTCTTCCTTGCGCTTGAGGGCGGCACCGGCACCATCGTGAGCGGCAGCGAATGGGAGGGATGATTGTTGCACGCTGCTCACAATGGTGACGTCGCACGCCAAGGGGCGCGTCGAAGTGGCGTAACCGTAGATGCAGAGATCTGCCGGTTTGCGCCTACCACCACCTATGTTAGGGAGTATATTGGGTACCTCTCTCGCTACTCTGAACCGTTGTGCCATGATGGACCTGATGTAATCGGCCACATCGTTGTGACGACGAATGACATCGCCCCCAATCGGACATGTGACGGCGTGACCTGAAAGTGAGTCATGAACAAACGTACCGCGGTGACCCAGCGTGCATCGAGAGCCCTCTGGGAATCGGCTCACTCCGATACGGAAGAGCATCGCTTCGATGAATTCGGGACCCGTCATCGTGGGGCCACGATGGAAGTTGAGGGGAGCATTGAGGAAAGCACCAGAGTATTTTGAGCCCACTGATTTCAAACGCGCCAAATTCTCGAGGTCTGCACGGAAGAATCGTTGGAGACGTGATTTCTTCTTCACATCGATTGCTTTGGAGAGTTCTTTTTGAGGTTTGCCATGCACTCTCGTCAAATCGCCCAGTTTATCTTTCCCCCTCACTCTCGAGTTGAAGTCACGGACATGCTCCGCCAAGTGGGGCTCTTGAAGGCTTTGCCGATCGTCGTCGGGGGATGGATCGTTTGGAGCGTTGAGGCTGAGAATCTTGGAGACGAGCGATCGAACCTGTAGAGTGCAGCTGATAAAAGCAGCGCTCTGATGGTCTACACAGTTGCGCATACCAAGTCCACCAAGCGAGGACTTTAGCTGAGCTTGAATCAGCTGCGCGTTCGTTAGTTTGACCCCCACCAATCGTTCGAAACT
This sequence comes from uncultured Limnohabitans sp., assembly GCA_964530015.1. Lineage (GTDB taxonomy): Bacteria > Bacteroidota > Bacteroidia > Cytophagales > Cyclobacteriaceae > Algoriphagus. Next base: position 1,295 of record CAZGYC010000240.1, read on the forward strand.
GGCCTGTGCCATGTCGTCGAGTTTGCGGAGGAAGTCGATGATTTCAGCCTTAGGACATGCGCGCATCAAGTACACGGCCCGTTGAAACGCGCCGCATTGCCTCATAAGGGCGTATTCGACTTGAGGATTGTTGAGACCAATGACTGCTTCGAAGAACCTCTTCACCTTCTCCACCTTCTCTGAGAGATCAAGCGGACGCATCGGCCCTCCTTCAGGAGGTTTTGGCATTGGGACACCCAACGTCAGGAGCTGCTCCGCGATTTGAACATCAGGGAAAAGCTGTTGTACTTCAGCCAGATCCAAGCGATCCAGGTCCATGGCATCTTCATCGTGGCGATATACCATCATCAGTGTACTTTTGCTAGTAGACACCTTTAAGCCCGCCACCGTCCCTGCCAAATCGCGGAGCATATTGAATGCAGCAGCGACATCGGGTGCGCGACCGGCTATTGTACCATCGTCCATGTAGAAAACGAGGAAATGGAGAGATTCAATTCGTCGCTTGATCTCCTCGATGATGGGGTGAAAGCCGAGACAAAAGAGCAAGCCTCCTATTGGGTCTCCTTGCTGCGTTCCCTGTCGAGAGTAGAATGCATGGGAACCAAATACAAGCAGGGAAGGAGAACTATAGCAAAAATATGCAAGAGGCGCGACATGGGGCATTTTGGTCAGGACTTGTTGTAAAAATTGAGTTCGGGAAATAGAGTTAAAGGCGTTCTCGATGTCGATATTCATGACAACACAATCAGGCTCAGATGCTTTCATGCGTAAATATTCCCTTGTTGAGTGCACAATCGCCTCACAGCCACCCTGAACACTGACCCCTAGCTGGAGCGGTGTGAGAGCCTTCGCCGCGCTCTTTGCTACACTCCTCATTGCTATTTTATGAACCAATCTTCGCATTACACCCCCGATAGCAATCGGCCGAATATCTGACTCCCCTTTGTTTAGTGCCACGATCATAGAGGAATTTAAAAACTCTGCTGACTCGCGCGGTAATTTACCCGTTATCCATTGATTAACGAATCTCCTGAAAGAATAATCGAAACTAGAAATTTGACGTTTCCAATAATACTTTAAGGTAGAGGCTGACCAGCCGAAGGGGCCCATGGAGGCATCGTCCCGAAAATTAAAGAGGACGAGCTGAATATCTTTTCTGGAAGCATATAACGGCTTCGATACGGGTGGGAATGAATCGGGATAAGGAATGGCGGGTCCCTCTGGGTGCTTCGCCTTGATCTTTGCTAGATTCTCCAGTGTAGACGGCGCAATGCCCTTCGACGTAAGACGCTTCGACAGCCCACCCAGATTTCCGGATCTCATGAAACGATCGAGCTGACGGGACAGATCTAGCGGCGCGGATGTTCCTCTAGGGACAGACTCGGTCTGTCCGAGAAGTTCATCCCACCTCCCGTTCCAGGCGAGCTCCATTCTCTTTGCGTAGTAACCAACAATGTTGGCCACGCGTCGAGGCGGCTTCACAAGGATACGAGGGGCTAGAAGGAGTGCGCCAATTGCAGCAAATGAATCTATGGAGAGATCAAGGGCAGAGGCTAGATGGAGAAGTCCGGAGACGAGAGCAGCGTGAGATTGGCGGATCACTTTTGGGATCTTAAAACCTTGCGCGAATCGCTCTGTTGCCGCCTGCGTGAGAACTTGATGCCATTTATCGTGGGACCACTCGGGAAGAAGGGGGATACGGTCGGGAGCGTGATACGATTCGCTGAGCTGACTAGGTGGCTGCGAAGGAGCGCTGTTGAGGGCGGCATCGTCGTCCGGCACAGCGACAAGCTGCGACGCAACTTCGAAGACCGCTGACTCTTCCAGCAATTCCTCCACCTCCACCTGGGCAGCTTCCAAAATTTCTTCAACTTCAAAAAACGAATTCTCATTAACAATTTCGGCTTGGGACATCACTGGAGAACGAGGGGATGGGGGAGGGGAAGAGGAAGGGGAGCCTCCTGATTTGGCAAGTAGCCGTTGAGAGTATCGTGGCACTCGGGCAGCTGCAGACTCCTCTGACGAGGCGTCCTCACGCATATCCTTGTGCGCCGTGCAATATTTCCTCCTTCTAGCATTTGACG
>CAZGYC010000241.1:0-3374 GCA_964530015.1 uncultured Limnohabitans sp.
CTGAATCTGGCGGTGATGTATCTGGTGAGCCTGAGGTTTCCGGCCAAGGCGATGGGGGAGCTTCCCCGCAGCCCGCTCAATCTCCAGGAATGGAAGTATGCCAAGCCGCTTTCCCTGGTGCTTTGTCTGGTGACGGTGCTGATTTATTGGTTTTTGGGGAGGTAGGGAGAATGTGAAATGGGGAATGAAGGATGGGGTTTCCATAGAGTTTTATTCATGTTCCTTCTACAGGGCATTGTTTCCATTAGTGTCTGAAGAAAAAATCCCCTAACCCCTCCGTCACGACGGAGGGAATCGGTCAAAGACCAGCATCAAATATTCATTGCATTTGATTAGGTGCAAGATCACGAATGTGTATACAATTTTGGTTGTAAACTTATGCGGTCAGGTTGGCATAAAAATACTGATGCAAGGTTTTTTATTTATTAGAAAATTTCACTTCTTAGGACATGCATAATCCAATACCCAATAGTGAGTAAGGATGTTTTTCTGGCTCAATCCTCGACGGCGAGCCACTTCATCCCCCTCGGTAACAAGAAAGGGGAGCAAGTTGGATTGCATTAATTTCTAAACCCAAAGCTCAGGCAATGAACCACAGGATCACCGTTTCTTTGTTTTTTCTTCTCTTCTGTTTGGAATCCTTTGGGCAATCCATCTCCTGTTACTGGGACCAGGATCCTAGTTTTTGGAAAATCGGGCCCACCTGGAACAGCAAGCTCGTTTCGGCCTGCCACTCCGATGATACTTAACAATTGCCACGGATTTGTATTGGCGTTCTTTGAAAACGGCTGCAACAACTTCGGATGGAATACATCAGCGCCGTCCCCCTATCTGTGCCCGAATTCCCAAGGACAAAAGGCAGGAATCAACATCAAGAACAGTCATAAATACGTCCGGGTCTGCAATGTAAGCGACGTAAAGGTCGTCTATTACAAAACATTGAACAATCCCTACGACCATACGGCGGTAAAAGACCCAACCGTAACGCATGGGACGGCGAAGTACGTATCCAAATACGGGGCGGATGGACCTTTGGTCTCCCACGACCTGAACGGATCATGGTACCATCTCAACGGTCAAGTAGACATTTCCCAAACTGAGTATTGGACATACGTGGATAGCATAGAGGATAGCAACCCGTCCGTTCCCATCCAGGTTGGAGGGTCAAAAAGTTACAATGTGGAAGCTGTCTCAGGGGTCACTTACAACTGGTCCTCCACCTACGGGAGATTCCAAATAGCCAGTGGACAGGGAACAGCCACGGTAACAATCCACCCCTACTACAGCGGTACGGATGAACTCAAGCTGGAAATCACAGGTTGCGGGACAGGTACAAAGAAAACTCAGATTTTCCAGATTGTTATTCCCCCAACGTGTTTAAGCGGCACCTATTCGGTCGGTTCTTTGAGTGGGTTCAGTCTAAATACCGCTAATTCCCTATCCACCGGACAGGTCATCACAGACATCGTTTGCCCCGGGGCTGCGTCCATACAATGGACCAAGACATCGGGAAGCCTAAGTTACATGAACTGGAACACAAAGGACGTATTGTTCAACATGACCAGCGGGGGAAGCATCAGCTTTGACGTGAAGGCAAGGAACTCCTCCAACCAGGTGATCGCTTCCCGGTCAGTCACGTTCTATAATTTTGGGTCGTTTCTGGTTTATCCAAACCCCAGCCAGGGTTTGGTGCGCGTGGATGTGAACCCCGACCTTACGTTTGAATATGACTTGGTGGGAATGAAGGAGATGAGGTCAGTCTCCCGCTCGACAATCGGTAAAGACGGAGGAGTCGATTTTACCTCCGTTCCTCCAGGTGAATATGTCCTTCGGGTTCTGTTTGAGGGTAAAGTGGTGGGAGAACAAAGAATTATAATTAACAAATGATATGAACAGGGTTAATTTCAGGCTTTTTTTGTTGGTAGTATGTTGTTGTTTATGCGTCGTCCATGATGGCATCGGCCAAGACACCTCCCGGATCCAAATTGGCGCAAGAGGGGGATGGGCCCTTCCTGTGGGGGCGTTTGCGAACCAGGACTTTTCAAATTCCATCAACTTTATCGAGGGCAGGTATTACCCCGCGGCCTTTTACAAGGAAGGAAACGGGTATGCGGAAACCGGGAGTTTTCTGGCGGTGGATGCCTCCTATTCGATGAATGAAAAGCTGTTGCTGGGTATTGGATTCTATTACACAAAAAACTCGGTGGATATCACGGAGGCCATCGCCTACCATGTCACCCATTTTGACCGGGACGGCGGGCAGCACGATCCCTATCGGGTATCTTCCGGGCTGGCTCATGCCGGGTACCGGATCGTCTCCGGCAGGCTGGAATTGGTTCCCAAACTCATGGCGGGCTTGGGCTATCTGCAGTTCACCGACTATCGGTTTGCCTATACTGCCGATCAACCGACCCCTTATTGGGGACATGATGGGGAGAAAAAGGGGAGCTATGCCCTGATGCTGGGGGCGGGCTTTTCCGGGATCTACTGGTTTGTGGACAGGATAGGCATCTCGGCAAACCTGGACTTTCTTTGGGCGAATTTCGACTACTCCATGAACCTGCGGTCAATCCCCGGAGGCTCCGGCTCGATGCCGGTTGACGACCGGGTCAATTATCGGATCTTGCCGCTTTCCATCGGGATCAATGCCCGTTTTTGAGGGAGAACCGCTCCCTCCTGAAGTTGGAGGGAATTGAGGCAGAGAATCCGATCAATGAGTTCTATCGGTGAGCAACTTGGTGAAATGGCGGAAATCGAAGCACAAATGTTCGGGTTTGTACAAAAGTTTAATCAAAGAACTACTCTTGGATTTAGCACAAAAGCCACCATTTTGCCAAACCGGTTGTTGTGCATTGGGCGTATTGTCAGTAGGCTAATTTTTGTTTGTTCAGCTCCACGTTAAAGTTCACTTTTGCGTCCAACGCTTTAAACACTTTCAAAATGGTTGCAAATCGCGCATCTGTCGTGCTGTTTTCAATTTTTGAGATTTGAGCTTTTTTAACTCCTACAAGTTTGCCCAATTCTTCCTGAGTCAGGTTACGTTCTTGTCGAGCTTGTTTTATAGCTTGTCCCAACAAGTCAAGACGAAGTTCGTTTTCAAATTCGTCACGTTTTTTTGTTCCCTTTTTACCGATGTATTCATCGGTCAAATCATCTAAACTATACGTTTTCATTTCTTGTTGTTTTTGTCGTTAAAATACTTTTCTCTTGATTTTTCTGCCCGTTCGATTTCACTTTTGGGAATTCTGTCTGTTTTTTTTATCAGTCCGTGAGTTGAAATTACAAGGGTGTCATTTTTGTCCGTCTTTTCCAAAGTTTGATTTCAAAAAACGATTTCATGGCGGATGATTTGGCTAAAGCCTGGAAATGTTTTG
>CAZGYC010000242.1:0-3370 GCA_964530015.1 uncultured Limnohabitans sp.
AACCTGGTCATCTGGGGCAAAAACGCCGAAATCCTTGAAAAGTACACCGACAAGGGCTCCGAAATCGCCATCGAAGGCAAGCTCAGCAACCGCTCCTATACCGACAAAAACGGGGAGAAAAAGTACATCACCGAGGTCGTGGTCAATGAAATCCTCCTGATGGGCAGCGGCAAATCCGAGAAAAAAGCAATGGCCGAAGCCGACCTGCCCTTTTGACCTGCATGGCGCTGGTCGGAAATCCAAAAAAAGCAGGCGTGCCGACACGCCTGCTTTTTTTGGATTTGGGTCATGGACCTAATTTTCATATCCGTTCCAATACCCCCGGGAGACCGTTGACTGCAAAAATCCATCGCCTGGCACTGTGGGATTCGGGACCATCCCCTGCGGCATCGAAACGCAAACTTCCGCCCGGTTCAACAAATCCGGCCGGTACAGTGAAGCGAAAACCATTCAGGGATAGCCCCGGCTTGTTTTCAGTCACACGACGTGTTATGCCCAATTCTGAGGATATGCCCGTCGGGACATTCGACCAACATCTCCCTCATATTCCATTCCTTGCTGTCAGGTTTGGAAAGGATTTTGGCCCCACTGTCCTTGATGAGTTCGTAATACTCGTCGACGTCGTCCACAACCAAGCTCAGCCAGGCACCGGGATTTCCCTGATTCTGTTTGCAAAAGAATATTTCCACATGATCTCTGTAAACACCGCCAAATGTTGCCGGACTGTCCCATTCCCATTTGTTTTCAAATTTCAATTGGTCAACAAAATAGGCGATGCTCTTCGAAACATCCGTGGAATAGAGGATTGGAATCGCTTTGTCAAATTTCATGGTCAAATGCGTTGGATGTTATGCTTATCGGCCAAAAGTACCAAAGCCGAAATCAAAAACCTCGAATCCGGCAAATCCGCGGGCCGAACGCTGCCTGAAAAACCAAAGCAAAAAGACCGGAGCAGGGCATATCCATTTGTTGGCGGGCCGGGCCATTGCGTCAGGCTCCTCATTTCGACAGGCAAAGCGCGCTTGCCAGGTAAACCAAACTGTTTGGGGAACTCCCGTCGATCTTCAGGGCCAGGTCTTTCCGTTTGCTCCCGTCGATGCGCGAGTAGTGCAGTTCGGAGTCGGCATGGCTCCAGGCGGCGTCAAACTGCCTTTTGACGTCTTCCGCCTCCGTGGGCCTGTTTTGCGCTTTCAGGCTTTCGTACAGTCCGCTCAGCGCAAAACCGTTTTTCGGCCATTGGGTCAAATCTTCCAAATAAATCCTTTCGGCACGGGCATAGTCCCCGGCATTCATCAGGACATCCCCCAAGAGATGCCTTACCGAAAAAAACCAGTCCGGTGGCTCAGTGTAGTTCAGTCCGTCCTCCAGCTCAACGGCCCGCTGCAGCAGTCGGATGGCCGATCCGTAGTCGCCACGCTTGGCGAGCAATTCGGCCTCCAAGACATTCGATGCAATGTGGCAAACCTGCTCGGCCGGATTGATGGACCAGATGATGATCCGCTTCAGGTCCTCGGATTCGCACAATTTGTTCAGGGAGTCCAGTTCATGCCGGGCTTCGGCTGGCCTGTTCAGATTGGCAAAGGCCATTCCCCGTGCGTAGTGCCAGATGGCCTTGGGATAAGCCAGGTCCTCGTCGGGCTTTGGGCTGGCGAGGATTTTTTCCCACTGTTCAAACTTCACCAGCACGTGCATGGGGATGGTCGCGTAGTGCAAAACCGTCTCATAGCCCGCTTCGCGAAAATACCTTTTGTCGAGGATACTTACTGTTTTGTAGGCCGCTTCGATGGATTTTGCGCCTCTCCCCTCAAACGCGGCGGTCGCGGCCAGGAAATGGTAGTTGTGCGGGTAGTACAATTGGGGATATACCCCTTGGGATTGGCATTCGGCGATGTAGATGCTGTCCGCGATCACCGCCTGCTCATTGGCAAGGGAGCCTTGGTGGTAGTCGCCTGTATTGATGTAGATGTGTGAGGGCATGTGGACCAAATGCCCGGCCGAGGGAACCAGGGTTTTTAGCCTTTCGGCACTTGCCAGGGCCTTTTCGACATCAGGTGCCGCTTCGGCCGCATGGATGTAGAGGTGGTTGGCCAGGGGGTTGTTGGGATTGATGGAGATGGCCCGCTCCAGCACTTCGAGCAGCTCCGGAGTCCAGGGCCGGGGCTCGCCTCCTTTCTTCGAATAGAAATCCCAGGCATGCAGGTTCATGATGGATTCGGCATACAGCGTGGCCACAAAATCGTTGTCCGGAAACCGGGAATAGGCGGCTTTCATCGAAGCGGAATACCCTTCATCGTCCGTGATCAAGGAGTCCGCCGGGAATTTGGCCTGGATGGCCTGGATGAGGGCCATTTCCCAAGGGCTGGACGTGCCGGCAAACCGTACCGCGTTGTTCACCGCGTCGCTGATCTCCCTGACGGCGCCCATGTTTTCGCCCCCGGAGTTGTAGTTGGGGCCCAGCACATAGGCGATGCCCCAATAGCCCATGGCAAACGTGGAGTCCTGGCGTATGGACTCGCGAAAGGAGCGCTCGGCCTCGGCATGGTTAAAGCCGTTGGCCATGATGATCCCCTGGTTGAAAAAAAGCCGGGCGTAGGCAGACTGGGTCGTCACGCCGACCCGATAGTCGCCGAGATTCCGGAGGATCGGAGCTTCAAAAGTCGGCTTCTTGTCTGAGCAGGCTGCCAAAGCAAGAAGGAATGAAAGGAATAGAAGAAATCGTCCCATGTCCATACGGTTTTCGGTTGCTGGCCGGATAAGTAGCAAGACGTGAGTATTAAGACCTAAGTATCAAGACACAAGCCTGCCTCATGGACTAAAATTAACCTGTTTGCTTCGATTTCAAAATGGTCTGTCTGGCAAGTGGGGAAACCTCCTTTGGATCCTTTCCATTAAAACAAAAGGCTTTAGAAGCCTAAAATAGCGCCTTTGCGGGAGACTTTGCGCAGCAGAACCTTCATCAACAAGCCCTTCGAGGGGCAAAAAAAACGACCGCTATCAAATGCCTCCCCGCCGCAAGAAACATCTTTGCGCCGTTGCGCCTTTGCGGGAGATAAACAAGCTGCGCCTTTGCCGCGGGATCTCCTCGATTGGTGGTACACTTGATGGCAGGGTTTCCGTCGGTCGCTACCTACCCGATCAGGCTACAGCGTTACCTTTGCGGTCTCGGGTTTTTTCCTGTGTATCAACATATAAACGATTGGCAAAATCCCCACCGTGTTGATCAAAGCAAGGCAGATAAACCAGGCAAGATGGTTGTTCCGTCCTGCTTTCCACATGGCAATCAATTTCCAGATTGCTTCCCAAATAATCAGAACGATGATTACTGGCATAAGCGGCCCCAATGTTTCCTGTAGGTGTTGAAAGTTGTCCA
>CAZGYC010000243.1:0-3358 GCA_964530015.1 uncultured Limnohabitans sp.
TGAAAGTTGCAAGCGGTGGAATTGTATTCACGACCATTCAAAAGTTCTTACCCGAAAACAATAAATCCGTTTACGACCAACTAAGCGACAGAAAAAATGTAGTAGTAATTGCCGATGAAGCACACCGAACACAATACGGTTTTGAAGCAAAATTGATTGATGAAAAAGACAAAGAAACCAAAGAAGTAATTGGCAAACGAATAGCCTACGGTTTTGCTAAATATATGAGGGACGCTTTACCTAATGCTACCTACATTGGTTTTACAGGCACACCCATTGAAGGAACAGATGTAAACACACCACAGGTTTTCGGCAATTACATTGACCGCTACGATATAAAAGATGCCGTTGATGATGGAGCAACAGTTAAGATTTTTTACGAAAGCCGTTTGGCAAAAGTGAATCTGGACGAAGACGGCAGACGATTGATTGAGGATTTTGACAAGGAACTTGAACAAGACGAAGAAGTAACCGAAAAACAAAAAGCCAAAGCAAAATGGACGAAACTGGAAGCCATTGTCGGAAATCAGGAACGGGTAAAAAACTTGGCCAAAGACATTGTTTCGCATTTTGAAAAGCGGCAAACCGTATTTGAAGGCAAAGCAATGATAGTGGCTATGAGCCGCAGAATTGCAGCGGACCTTTACAAAGAAATCATTGCACTAAGACCCGATTGGCACAACGATGATTTAACCAAAGGTGCAATCAAAGTGGTAATGACAACCAACAGTGCGGACGGTCCTGAAATTTCAAAGCACCACACCACCAAACAACAACGCAGAGAGTTGGCAGAGCGTGTAAAAAATCCTGCCGATGAATTGAAATTGGTAATTGTTCGGGATATGTGGCTGACAGGCTTTGATGCGCCATGTTTGAATACCATGTATGTGGACAAGCCCATGCGTGGACACAACTTGATGCAAGCCATTGCCCGGGTAAATCGTGTTTTCAAAGACAAGCCGGGCGGCTTGATTGTGGACTATTTGGGCATTGGCACAGATTTGAAAAAAGCCCTTTCGTTTTACGGCGAAGCAGGCGGCAAAGGCGACCCTGCCGAAAACATCGAAAAGGCGTTTGAGGTTTTCAAAGAGAAATTGGAAGTGGTGCAACAGATGTTTAACGAAGAAGCAGACACTTACGAAGGACTGATTGCCGCAGAACCCGAGGCGTATTACGAAAACAGTTTCAAGTTTAATTACAGAAGATTTTTTGCGGTAAATGCGCAAGAGAAACTTTCTATCATTCTTCAAACAGAAGAACACATTTTAGGCTTGCAGGACGGTAAAGAAAGATTTATCCGTGAAGTAAGTTTGTTAAGCCAGGCACTTTCGCTTTGCATTACCAAAGAAGAAATGCAACAACATTTAGCCGAAGTGGCATTTTTTCAAGCGGTGAAAGCACGTTTGGCAAAATTCAATTCGCCAACAGGCGGAGGCAGAAGCGATTTGGAAATTGAAACCGCTATCAAACAAATCGTTGACGAAGCATTGAGCAGCGATAAAGTAATTGACATTTTTGATGCAGCAGGAATTGACAAACCTGAAATTTCAGGACTTGAAATTTTATCGGACGAGTTCCTAATGGAAGTTCAGGGAATGCAGCACAAGAATTTGGCTATTGAGTTGCTGAAAAAAATCTTGAACAATGAACTGAAAGCAAGAGCCAAGACAAACCTTGTAAAGAGCAAGAAATTGTTGGAAATGTTGGAAGGCGCAATAAAACGCTATCAGAACAATTTACTTACAACGGCTGAAATCATTCAGGAACTGATCAACATTGCAAAGCAAATAAAAGAAGCTGACAAAGAAGGAGAAAAACTCGGGCTGAATACCGATGAAGTTGCTTTTTACAATGCCTTGGAAATTAATGACAGTGCAGTTCAGGTTTTAGGTGACGACACCTTGAAAGAAATTGCAAGGGAAATCGCAGACAAAGTAAGAGCCAACGCAACCATTGACTGGACAATAAGAGAAAGTGCAAGAGCAAAATTGATGGTACTTGTAAGGCGGACACTTAATAAATGGGGCTATCCGCCAGACAAACAACAAAAAGCAATTGACACGGTATTAAAACAAGCGGAATTATTGGCGGGCAACATACTAAATTGACAATGGCAATCGATACTTTACAAACCTTGGATATAATAGGGGCTTGGCGTAATGGCGGGTGAAGTGGTTAATTGTAAATTCTGCCTTGCATCAACTTTTGTGGTGTATTGACAGTTTTGAGCTCCGAAATTCGCCGCTGCGCCAAGCTCTTTCAACCGTTTTTCAAAATCGCACTTGGTCGGCAACTTTGGAATGTTGTAGATGTGGTTGTGGGTGTTGGGCTTATCCTCTCTCTTTTTGTGAAGCCGAAAACGAATAGTTCCTGAAAACCCTCGTTCTGTCGTAAATATTTCCTAAATTTGCGACAAGAAAACAGATAAAAGTGCATAAAAGCATTGAAATACAGGTACTTGACAAGATTAAGAAAGCCAAGAGGGGTTCGCTCTTTTTCGTGGAAAATTTTGTCAGGATAGCCAATGCCAAAACAGCCAACAAAGCATTGGAACGCTTGGTAAAAGCAGGTGAGTTGGAACGGTTTGCCACAGGAATTTATTACCGTCCTGCAACAAGCGAGCTAATCGGGAAATTAACACCAAGCCTTGAAGCGGTTGCCATTGCCATTGCCAAAAGAGACAGGGCAAGAATTGTCCCGACAGGTTCGTATGCACTCAACCGTTTGGGGCTTTCCACGCAAGTGCCAATGAACATCGTTTATCTTACAGACGGTTCGGCACGAAAAATCAAAATCGGTAATCGAACCATTACATTTAAAAAAGCAAGCCCAAAAAACGTAGCCACAGTTGGTGAAATAAGCGGTTTGGCAATTCAGGCATTAAAGGAAATCGGGAAGGACAAAGTGCTTGACAAAGAAATAAAACACATTCAGGAACTACTGAAACACGAAAAACCAACACGGCTTGAACACGACATACGGCTTGCCCCTGCTTGGATAAGAGAAATAATGTTACCCGTTTTACAACAAATAGAAAATGAGCAAAAATAGCATACCATATTGGTTTCAGTTATCTGAGCAAGACCGACAGGAAATTTTTACAGAAGTTGCCAATCAAAAAGAATTGTCCATAGCGGCAGTAGAAAAAGATTGGTGGGTAGTGCAAACTTTAGCCGTAATTTTTTCAATGGAATGTGCATCGGCTTTGATTTTCAAAGGCGGAACTTCTTTGAGCAAAGGTTGGAACTGCGAAGCAATCACGAACACCATAAAAAAATATAAAACTATGTGAGTAATTTGATGCAACGCTTTTCGGAAGATATTGACTTGGTGTTGGACAGGGAATTTTTGGGCTTTA
>CAZGYC010000244.1:0-3329 GCA_964530015.1 uncultured Limnohabitans sp.
TTTTTGCAAACAGGGCTTTTGCCCGGATTTATTTTCCAAATATCCTTTGGTATTAGGCTTTTCTGCCTAATTTTGCGCTCGAATTAAAAAAGCGTATCCTTTTTACATTTCATTCTACAAATGGCAAATATTGGAAAGATAACACAGGTAATCGGCCCGGTCGTGGACGTTTCCTTTGAAGGCGGAAAACTGCCGAACATCCTTGACGCGTTGGAAGTGACCAAAGAAGACGGCCAGGTGGTCGTCATGGAGGTTCAGCAGCACTTGGGTGAAGACAGAGTACGTACCATCGCAATGGACGCTTCCGAAGGGATGGTCCGTGGCATGGAAGTGCGGGATCTGGGTCAGCCCATCTCCGTACCTACGGGTGAAGCGATCAAGGGCCGTCTTTTCAATGTGGTGGGCCAGGCGATCGACGGTCTTCCTCAGGTACCTGCGGGCAAGCGGCTTCCGATCCACCGATCCGCCCCTAAGTTTGAGGATCTTTCTACGGCCACAGAGGTGCTTTTTACCGGTATCAAGGTCATCGACCTGATCGAGCCTTATGCAAAAGGCGGTAAGATCGGACTTTTCGGTGGTGCCGGTGTCGGTAAGACCGTATTGATCCAGGAATTGATCAACAACATCGCCAAGGCGTATTCGGGTTTGTCCGTGTTTGCCGGTGTGGGTGAAAGAACCCGTGAGGGAAATGACCTTTTGAGAGAGATGATCGAGTCTGGCATCGTGACTTACGGGGAGGACTTTGTCCATAGCCTGGAGACCGAAGGCGGTTGGGATCTGTCCAAAGTAGACCTTAAGAAGCTGGAAGAATCGAAAGCAACCTTTGTGTTTGGCCAGATGAACGAGCCTCCGGGAGCGCGTGCGCGGGTAGCCCTGACAGGTTTGACTTTGGCAGAATACTATAGAGACGGGGACGGTACCGGACAGGGAAAAGACATCCTGTTCTTCATCGACAACATCTTCCGATTTACCCAGGCAGGTTCCGAAGTGTCCGCACTGTTGGGCCGTATGCCATCCGCGGTAGGCTACCAGCCAACTCTGGCAACAGAGATGGGTACCATGCAGGAAAGAATCACCTCCACCAAACACGGCTCCATTACTTCCGTACAGGCCGTCTACGTACCTGCGGATGACTTGACTGACCCGGCTCCGGCGACGACTTTTGCGCACTTGGATGCCACCACCGTATTGTCAAGAAAGATCGCCGAACTGGGTATCTACCCTGCGGTGGATCCTTTGGACTCCACTTCCCGTATCCTTTCTCCGGACATCCTGGGTGAGGAGCATTACGGATGCGCGCAGCGTGTGAAAGAGATCCTTCAGCGGTACAAAGAGCTTCAGGATATCATTGCCATCCTCGGTATGGAGGAGCTTTCCGAAGAGGACAAGCAAGTCGTACACCGGGCGAGACGTGTGCAGCGATTCCTTTCCCAGCCTTTCCACGTAGCCGAGCAGTTTACCGGCTTGAAGGGTGTGTTGGTTGACATCAAAGACACCATCAAAGGCTTCAACATGATCATGGACGGTGAGTTGGATCACCTGCCTGAGGGCGCTTTCAACCTGGTCGGCAGCATCGAAGATGCCATCGCCAAGGGTGAGAAGATGTTGGCTGAAGTAAAATAAGAGAAAAAGTCACTGGTTATGGGTTATTTGGTTTCGGCCAAGTGGATCCGCTAATAACCCAATAACCAACAAGCAATAACCATACACTATGCAATTGGAAATCGTCACGCCGGAAAAGAAAGTGTTTCAGGGGGAAGTCTCCGAAGCGAGCTTTCCGGGAGCATCCGGCTCTTTTCAGGTATTGAACAACCACGCCCCGATCGTGTCTGCTCTGGCAAAGGGAACTGTTTCCTTTACCACCAGTGAAGGCGCAAAGCAGTCTATGATCGTGGACGGCGGAGTCGTGGAAGTCAAGGATAATGTGATCGTGGTCTTGGCCGAGAAAGTAGTAGCCTAAGCAATCCCAACTCAAAATAAAAAAAGGTCTTCTGTGAAAACGGGAGGCCTTTTTTTGTTTTAGTCTTGGAATCGAACTTTTCCAAAGTTCAGAACTTTGGAAAAGTTGAATATCACGGCGCCGTTTTCGGACTATTCTTCGATAGGCCGTAGCACCGCCCGCTTGATATACTTCTCGTCGTGCTGCATCAGGCTGCCTTCGTAGAAGTAGAGTGTGTCATTAACCACTCCGGCTAGCATTCCAATGTCGAGGATATTGCGAGGATTGGCTGTTTCTGACCATTTTTTGGCCGATTTGTCGTAGATCAGCAGGTGGGAAGTACGGTTCAGCCCTTTGCTTTCATCGCCTATCATCCATGTTTGGATATATATCCTGTTTTCGGTTTCGATCATGGAATTGAAATAATCATTGGGGGGCAGCACGACCTGCTCTCCGTTCTGGAGATCGTCGAAAGAAACCACGCGATCCAGGCTCTTGAGATTGAAGTCAAAGTATCGACTCGCAGGCAAGGGAATCTCCTCCGAAATGCTGTACGGTCTGCCTTCGACCACTCTTTTGAGCTTCCTCTCCTGGGGAAACGAATAAAGCAGCGAACCATCCGCATAGGTTGATTCCAAATAGGCATCCGAACTGACCGTCCCCTTTTGCATCAGGAATACTTCCGGGTAGTTCAGGAAGGATCCGACAGGCTTTCCGGTATCGTCAAAGGAATAAATCAAGTCTCCGGCACTCCCATAAAACGCCGGGTCGAAGGTGTCCACCCTGTTGGTGGTCAATTCCACAACAAATCCCGATTCCGTTCTGTGAAACTCTCCCAGTGCGATTTTCACCACTTTGTCGTCCGGAAGCTGAAGCTTGGTCTTTCGTACAAAGCGACTTTTTTGGACCTCAAATTCCAATATGGATCCGGTGTATCTGTCCGCGACATACAGGATTGGGTAGTCCCTAACGTCAAACGACGAGGGAAAAAAAGGAGCTTCTGGAAAATCAGACGACGAGATTTGTGCGAGCTGCTCGCCTGAGCGAAGGTCAAAAAAGCCAATGGCAGGCTTCCGAATGGAGGAGACTCCGATGATGGAGTCTCCTATGGTTTTTATCTGCCCTTGGCCATTCAGATAGAAGCCGTTTTCATCTACCCTGACAGAGTCGATCATGCTCATTGCCAAAAGGCCCGCCTGCCCGCTTTCCCTATCCGCAGGCTTACATCCCAGCAAGGACACGGCACAAGCAAGCACCAAACAACCTATTTTCATAACTATGTGATAGTAGGGCCACAGGCAGGAATATTCCCGCCAGGACAAAACGTTATAATGCATTCCTCGCAGATTCTGATCGAGCATCCATACCCGTCACCAATGGTCTCACCACA
>CAZGYC010000245.1:0-3322 GCA_964530015.1 uncultured Limnohabitans sp.
TCTATCAGGAAAACGACACCCGGATGGCCAGTGCCGCGGCGGGAATCTTCACCAGTCTCTATGGACTGGGAGAAGTGGAAAAAGCCATGAAAGATCCGGATCAGGCCAAAGCCATTGCCGCCATCCGCAAGTTTGGCGTGGTGGACAACAAGGAGATGGCGACGCTCCTGAGCAAGTTCTGGAACAATCCAAATGCCCCTGCCGAAGTCCGCACTGCAGCCATGGAGG
The DNA here is from genome assembly GCA_964530015.1 of uncultured Limnohabitans sp. Taxonomy (GTDB): domain Bacteria; phylum Bacteroidota; class Bacteroidia; order Cytophagales; family Cyclobacteriaceae; genus Algoriphagus. Next base: position 229 of record CAZGYC010000245.1, read on the forward strand.
AGATGAAAGGTTACCAGTCCGAGGCCGCACTGTGGGAGTTTGCCCAAGCGGACAAAATCCCGGCAGAAGTACTGCCTATCGCCCAAAAGCTCCTGATGTCTACCTGGAATTCTACTATCCGGCAAGCCGCCACCGAGAAGTATGGCAGCAGCCTGAATACCAATTATGACATCCCCAAGATGCTGGCAGCAAGCGGGGATATCGAGAAAGGAAAAACCATCGCCGCAACCTACTGTGTGGCTTGCCATAAGATCGGAACTGAAGGCATCGACTTCGGTCCTGGGCTGACTGAAATCGGCGACAAACTAAGCAAGGAAGCCCTGATCAACTCGATCATCAACCCGTCTGAGGGCATGGGCTTCGGCTACGAAACCCAGCTCGTCAAGTTCAAAGACGGCAAGGAAATCCGCTGCATCGTCAACTCCAAGACCGAGATCGACCTGATCGTGAAGCTGGTCGGCAGCGGGGAACAAACCATCTACAAGCTCGCCGACATCGCCTCCATCACCCAGCTCGACGAATCCCTTATGCCCAAATTCCCCTTGACTGAAGAAGAATTGGTGGATTTGGTGAGTTATTTGGAGGGGTTGAGGAAATAAATTTTGAAAAATCAGACCTGTGGTGATGGAATACCGGACAGGTCTTGTACGAACAGATGAAAAAATCCTTAAAAATATTAAGTTAAGTAAATCCTAAATCAATTCTCAATGAATCAAAAAATCATAGTAACAACCACAAATTTCATTGAAGGGATGGAAATTGAAAAATATTTCGAATTAATCTCTACAAATGTGGTTTTAGGCACTAATGTTTTTTCAGATATAGGAGCATCATTTTCGGATTTTTTCGGAGGCACTTCAGATATATATCAAAATAAACTTGAAAGGATTTACAAGGTTGCCATTGATAAATTGAGGCAAAAGGCCAAAAATTTAAATGCAAACGGAATCATTGGAGTTAATATCGATTTCGACGAAGTCTCAGGCGGAGGTAAATCAATGTTTATGATTTCTGTTACCGGAATGGCAGTTCGTTTAAAGTCTCTCGAAAAACCAAATCAAGGAGATGATGCAAAAAGATTATCAGTTACTCCTGAAGAAGTTGAAAATGTGATCTCTAGACTCAAAATAATATCAAAAGCGAAAAACAAGATAATTTTAGAGGAAAATGATTGGGAATTTCTTTTAGAAAATACGGTTGAGGAAATTCTTCCTGATTTATTAGAGGACTATCTTTTAGCTTTCAAAGACTATCCGACACCAATTTCAGAAATACAAAAAAGGCTCCGAAAATTCTTTCCATTATATTTGAAACAACTCGACCTAGATATTGTGTCAAAAATTCTTTACGAAAAAATTCAAGTAAATACTCAAATTATCATTTCGTTATTAAAAGAATCTGACTCATTTGATCCAGAATTAACTTTAAGTACTATAAAGTCAATCAATACCCATATCGGAATATCCACAACAGAAGCACACAAGAGATTTTATTCAATTGAAGATCTAAGTGTAATGAAATCTATTTTGAAATTCGTAAAAGAAATTCCCAAAACCGGAAAAATTGAAATAGTAAAAGGACTACTTGGCTCAAAAGAAAAATATGTATGTGAAAACAATCATAACAATGATCCAAATGTAGAATTTTGTGACAATTGCGGGAAAAATATTCAAGGCCTGACAAAATCAGAAATCAATACCTTAAATGAATTTGGAATTAGAATTAAAGGATTAACTATACTATTAAAATGATCATGTTTTGACAGATCATAATTTATTTCCCTCAGACGGTGCTTAGTCTACTAATTTCTCTGTCAGATTCCAAATTGGCTTTGGACTAGTTGAGTTTGCAACTACACCTTGATTTCCAAACGAATTTGGAAGGAAGTCAAAAGGTAAATATGATTAACCAACTAAAGAATGGTGGAAATATTGTTTTAATACCAATTTAATAGAGAACTACTTCCAATATTTTGGATAAGAATTAAACTTAAAACAATCGAATCATATGCTAAATAACTTCTTCAGAATTAACATGCCGTATGGCATTATCCGAAATGATCAAGGCGAATGGACAACCTTCAACCGAGAATATCTACCGTTGGGTTTCAATGATACCAGTTACAAGGATCGACTACCAAAGGCCATGGAGGGCTACCCAATATGGACTAAGTATAAAGCCTTACATGAAAAAACGTTGATCCGCTTAGCATGGAATGACTCCGGAATTAGGAGAGGTGAGGATGGAAAAATAAATCAGATATGGCTCTACAATGATGGATCCAATCCTTCCGCAACTAATAAGAAAGAGCATTGGGATGCCTACTTTGAAAAAATCAAAAGACTTTCGCAATTTCAGAAAGGATGACGCTTGAAGAAATTGAATCATATCGAGAAAAGGTACTCCAGATTATGTTCGATATCCAAGTCACGATATACAATGCGAAGATTGTCGGAAACTCTTCAACTGAAGACGAAGACTGGGTTAAAGATCATCCTTTTTTTAGGCATTACTTTTCTCAAATGAAATCTATAGCTGTTATTCAGCTCGCAAAGCTTTTGAGTCAAAATGAAAATCAAAAACTGAACTTCCAAAAATTCCTTAAAAGACTTCAGTCCGAAAAGCTTCCTGAAATTAAGACGATCTCCGGATACGAAGTTATGGAAGTTAAAACTGAATTTTACTCGAAGCACCAATTAATGAAGCTGGAGGAAGATATAAAAACCGCGATCGAAAAGCATAAATCCGATATCAAAAAACTGACTGATGCCAGAGACAAAGTATTTGCTCATAGTGATCCCAATTTCAAGGATGGATTTATTTCATGGCCCGTGATTGAATCCCTAAGCGAATTAGTTCATTTCATATACAATAAGATATCAGGGGATTTTACCAGTTCAGAATTTATGTTTCCGAATAAGAGCACATGGAGTCCTGAATGGGTCATAAAGAAAGCAGCATCAACCCGACCAAAGAAACCCCGGAAATAGACAGGTTCTTTTTGTGGCGACACCTCCCGTCTGGGTGTAGTTTGACGTCGGCCTAGGCGTAGTTTGCAACTACGCCTTTATATCAAAACGAATTTGTAATTCGG
>CAZGYC010000246.1:0-3314 GCA_964530015.1 uncultured Limnohabitans sp.
GCGGCGGACAAGTTTTTCCAGTCCCATCGGGACGGGCCATCTTCTTGCCAGCCACTTCAATGGCTGGAATTATTGATGGCAGTATGAGCTGGAAAAGTCCCGTAGGGACGGACGATCTGTTCCAGCGATTTGAATGGATAGCGGGCAAAACCAACATCCAATTGGATTGAAACCAATGGAGATCGCCCATGCCTACGGTATTTTGCTGTACCCCCCGATCGATCTTTTTTCCAGCCATTGAAATGGCTGGCTAGAGGATCGCCCATGCCTACGGCATTTGATACTACCCTGTTTACCCATGTAAATCCCAAATTTTTCCCACTCGCAAGGACGTGTCCAAAACACCCGGCTATCGGGACGTCTTCCAACATCATTCGAGTCGACTTCCGTCTTCTGCCCCCCCACTTTTGATATACAGGTCCCGCTTGGGGAAGGGGATCTCGATGCCGTTTTCTTTGAACGCCTGGAAGATGGCCTTCATGACCTCGTGGCGCATTTCCAGCATGAGGTCCATGGACTCGATCCAGAAGAGCACCCTGAAATCCACCGAGCTTTCGTTGAAATTCTGCATCAAAACCCTTGGGGCAGGGGTTTTGAGGATTTTGTCCCGTTTCAACACGCCTTCGATGATTGAATTGACCTTTTGCATGTCCGAATCGTAGGCTACCCCGATGAGCAGTTCGATCCTTCTTTTTTTGTCCGACAGGGTCCAGTTGATCAGGCTTTGGGAAAGCAGGTCGCCGTTTGGAATGACGACTTCGGCACCGTCATAGGACAGGATCTTGCTTGCCCGGATTCCGACTTCGCGTACTTCGCCGCTCATGGTGCCGACCTCGATATCGTCACCGATCTGGATGGGCCGTTCGAAAGCCAGGATGATCCCCGACACCAGGTTGTTGATGATGGTCTGGAGGCCAAAGCCGATGCCGACGGACAAAGCGCCCAGGACGATGGTGACTTTGTCCAGGGGGATCTGGGCCGCAGTCGCCGCGATAAAGAAACCGACAATCAACACCGCCAGGCGGATCAGGAGGATCGAACTCCCGAGGCGTTTGGCCCTGTTTCCGGAGTGTTGCTGGTCTTTCAGCGAGGCAAAGTAGGCGATGTTGTTTGCCAGGATGTAGGCCACATAGATGACCACCCCAAACAGGAGGATGCTGCTGTAGGTAAAACCCGTGGCCCCGAGGACGCGCTCCTTGTAGAGAAACTGCTCCAGGCTTTCGTAGAAATAATCGCTCAGAACCAGGTTGTGCAGCAAAATGACCACCCAAAAAATAACGGCCAGGAGCGTGAAAAAGCCCCGGATTCTTTTCTGGATCCCCTTGAAGTCGATGTAGGAGGTAAATGCGTCAACGTCCCTTTTGTTTTCGACGATGATGTAGATGATTTCCATGACCACCTTGATGAAGAAATACAGCGTCACGGCATAGACAAATCCCACGACTCCGGATACGCTCAGGATCTTCCCGAGACTGAATCGGCCGAGTCCGTTGGAGATGAATCCCAGGATGAGGAAAGCCATGGTCACGAGCCTGAGCCTGCCCAAAAACCTGACTTCCTCCTTGTTGTCGGATTTGAATTTTCGGGGGATTTGCCAGAGGAGATACAGGAAGATGAGATTGCCGGCCTGAAAGTAAAGCCGCTCCTGATAGGCGACTTCCCAATAGAGATTGCTGAGGGAAAAGAAGAAAAAAATCAAGACCAGGACCATCCATTTGGCAAATACCCGGATGGAAAATGCCGTGAAGACCAGGATGGAGGAAAAAACAACCAGCAGGTACATGAAAAAGGTGAGCAGGGCGATCGATCCGGTATCAAACATGAACAAGACCAGCGGGAGCACGGCCACCATGACAGAAGCAAAGGGCCTTTTGGCGAGGTATTTTACCCTCCCCAGGATGATTTTCCCAAACTCCTTGTCTTTCTCGATCCGCCCCAGGGTGAATTTCACCATCCAGAAGCACAGAATCAGGATCACCGGGGCGAGGAAAGTGACCGGGGGATTTGCCCGAAATTGCCTCAGGAGAAACAGGTAGTTGAGCTTGATCGAATCGGCTGTGATCTGGAGTATCGATTTTGGCGAGGGGATGGAATAGGACTCCCAGATGTAGTTGATTTCCTTTTTCAGAAGTTTTTTTTCCAGGAGCGATTTGTTGTTTTCGACATACCGCCTGAGTTCCATGATGCCGATCGTAATGCTGCTCAGTTGGGATTGGTACCTGGCCGCCTGCAGCTCCTGCCGGTAGATGGCACTGTCCAGGTAGTGGAGGTTTCCCTTCAGCTTTTCTATTTCATCCGAATACATGGGGAGCAGGAGGGTGTCCCGGATCTTGTATTTGAAAAAGTCGTCTTGTTTTATCCCGGTCAGCAGGCTGTCCAAGACCTCCAGGCGATCCAGTCTTGCCTGCAGCAGGACATCCAGGTCTTCGTTGTTTTCTTCGGTCGTGTTGAGAATCCGCAGCAGCGCATTGACATACCTGAAGTTGAAATTGGCGTTGGGACTTTTTGCCCTTTCCCGGATGGCAGCTATGGTTTGGTCCATGGCCGGGATTTCCTCCGCAAATCTCGTGGTATCGATGCCCATCTGGAGCTCCAGCATGATTTCGTTTGCCTGCAGGCTGTAGGTGCGTCCTTTTTTGATCAGGTCTTCCAAAGACGGAATAAGTGCAAGCTGCGGAATCTCCATCCGAAGCTGGGAAGAATCCAGGAAAATCAGGCTGTCCTTTGCCGACAGCAGCAGGCTGTCCAGTGGATTGGATGCGCTGGAATCCTGTCCCAATACCTGACTGGAACCAACTAGGAAAAGGGACAACGCAACGGCAAAAAGCTTTTTCATCGTGTAGGGGATGGGCAACTAAAAATAAGGATTAAATCCAGAATTGCAGAAGGGATGTGGTCAGGTAAACCGCTTTTGAAGAAATCGCCTCATTTCTGTTGGAGAAAACAGAAAGTCCACGGGAGACTTTGAAAACAGGATGGGACTGAAGGGTGGGAGGAACGGTCCCAGCCCCACACTCCGGAGACTTTTGCCCTCTTGGATTATTCTCGCGATGCTTTTGCCGCGAAAAAACTGTTTCAAACCGCGAAACACAAAGGAATTTTCACCACCGAGAAGAAAGAGCAAGGGCTTGCTGGCATCCCGGTTTGGGTGGCTGTGATATTTTTTTTCTGAAAGTCCCGGAACAGTTCCCGCAGATTTTCACAGAAAAGGACACAGATTTCCGCAGATTTTTCCGCGTTGATCGGCGGGAAATTTTTGACCGCGAAGACCGCGAAGGAACGCAAAGAAATTTTCACCGCGGAGGCCACCGAGA
>CAZGYC010000247.1:0-3313 GCA_964530015.1 uncultured Limnohabitans sp.
TCGGGTAAGAACTTTTGAATGGTCGTGAATACAATTCCACCGCTTGCAACTTTCAACAGTTCTTTCAAATGCTCTCTGTTCTCTGCCTGAACCGGTTCTTGTCTTAGTAACTGAACCGAAGAAGCAAAGGTGTCAAACAACTGGTCGTCTAAATCATTTCTATCGGTGATAACAACGATTGTAGGATTTCGCATTTCGGGAGAAGTGATGAGTTTGCCTGAATAAAAAACCATGCTCAAGCTCTTGCCCGAACCTTGTGTATGCCAAACTACACCGCCTCGTTTATCGCCATTGATGCCAGATGCAACAATAGAAGATTGCACTGCTTTGTTTACTGCGTAATACTGGTGATAAGCCGCTAATTTCTTTACGGTTTGAATTTGTATCAATCCCGTTTTGGCATCTTCTTTTTTCGATTTTTCAAAAACAATGAAGTTGCGAACCAAATCCAAAAGCGTAGCAGGTTGCAACATTCCTTTCAGCAAGGTTTCTAATTGTGGTTTAAAGCGTGATGCTTCTTTAATGCCGTCTGCTGTTTTCCAAGTCATGTATCGGCTTAGGTCTGCCGAAACGCTTCCTGCTTTACATTCCAAACCATCTGAAAGAATGCAGATAGCATTGTAAGTAAACAAACTCGGAATAATGGCTTTGTAGGTTTGTATTTGTTGGTAAGCACTTTTGATGTTGGCGTTTTCACTGGCGGCATTTTTCAGTTCAATCACCACCAAAGGCAAACCATTTACAAAAAGCAAAACATCAGGTCGTTTGTGGTGACCTGTCCCGCCAAAGGCGGGATTGTTTTCAACAATGGTATATTGATTGACAATCGTAAACTGATTATTGTCGGTGTTTTCAAAATCAATCAAAGCCACTTCATGGCTGCGTTCATAGCCGTTTTGCTGATAAGGGATTTTTACTTTCTCTACCAGTAAGCGGTGAAATTCTTCGTTGTTGTGCAGCAGATCGGGTGAAGCAATCCGCAATACTTTTTGAACGGCTGCTTCCTGTGCATCCAAAGGGATAGCGGGATTGATTTTGGCAATGGCATTTCGCAGACGGTTAACCAAAACAATCTGACTGTAATTTTCCCTTTCACAAAAAAGCCCTTCGGGTGAAATCTGCTTTCCGTTGGCATATTCCCATCCCTGCGATTGCAAAATCTCAATCGCTGACTGTTCGATGATATTTTCGGAGATTAGCTTCACTTTATCCTCTTTTTTTACCGTCACTTAGTTGTTTGAGCGTTTTATCAAAGTCACTTTCGTACAGCTTGTCTTGTATTATCCTGTATTTTTCAAATTCACTCTCTGCAAGGGCCAACGCCACTTCATGCGACACTTTCCCCTGGTGCTTTAACACCGCTTCCTCATTGAATTTCAAAAAAGCATCCAGCTTCTCCACCCAGTCCTTCATATACATCACCATGCCTTTGTTAGCCTGATTCTCGGCATAGTCCAAGTACATGGTTACGATGCGGTTCAATCCGTCCAGTTCTTTTTCATTCAAATAATTTTTGGCAATGCCCACATCCGATTTCCTGATTTTGCCTTTCGGGGCATTTTTCCATGTGGTCAAGCCCATATTTTGCTTTGCGCTGTCGGCTCTTGTTGCAATTAGTTCCGCTGCTGTTTGCCCGGTAATTGCCCAGTGCAATTTGTTCTGAACAGTGGCGAAAAACTTTTTCGTGATGTCGGTATCAGGGCTGTAGTCAGCGCTGCATTGCGAATAGATGTCGGTAATCTTTTGGTAAAACCTGCGTTCGCTGCTGCGGATGTCACGGATACGGGCAAGCTGCTCTTCAAAATAATCCTTGCCAAAGATATTGTCCGGGTTTTTCAGCCGTTCATCATCCATGGTAAAGCCTTTGATGATGTACTCTTTCAGCCGCTCTGTTGCCCAGATGCGAAAATGCGTAGCCTGTGTGCTGTTTACCCGGTAACCAACTGAAATGATGGCATCCAGGTTGTAAAATTCTATTTGCCTGCTTACGGCTCTTGTTCCCTCCTGCTGAACTTGTGCAATTTTTGCACAAGTTGCCTCCTTGCTCAACTCGCCCTCGGCATAGATGTTTGCCAAATGTTTGGTTACCACGCTCCTGTCCACCCCAAACAGTTCGGCTATTTTTTGCTGTGTCAGCCAGATGGTTTCATTCTGCAAATAAATTTCCACCTTCACCTTGCCGCTTGGCGTGGTGTAGAGCAGTATTTCGTTGAAACCTTCCGTGGGTGGTATGTTTTTCTTTCTACTCATGCCTTAAAAAAATAATGCAGTTGTTTCCATTTTGGAAATAACCGCATCTTCCTTCCACTCTCCTGTCCCAAACCTGTCTGCCGAACAGGCAGGGATGTTTTTCAGGTGCTTGCCTGTCTGCCGAACAGGCAGGCTCACGGCAGGCACTTCTACGCCAAAAAGCTCTGCCAAACGTTTTTGCGTAAGCCAACCTGTCTGCGTGTCCCGCACAGGCAGAAAGGTTTCCCCCGAATAAATGACTTCTACCTTGATGTTCCCTTCGGGAGAACTGTACAAGATGATGTCGGATGAATTGTTTTTATTTTCTGCCATGTTAATGCGCTGTGTTATTTTCGGTGATGGGTTTCATTGCATGTAAAATTTATCCGCCTGCCATTTTTCAGGGTTATTGACGATGTATTCGGCAATGCGTTGATAGGATTGTTCATCGCGGATGATGTGTTCATAATAATTGCGTTGCCATACATTTTTAATATCCGCGTTTGTCCGAAACCATTTTGTTACACCTATTTTGTAACCACGAACAATGGAACCAATGGTTTTTGACGGTGACCGTAGGGGCGAAACATTTTTCGCCCCATTTGTTTCGGGTTTCGCCCCATTTGTTTCGGGCGAATATTGATTCGCCATTACGGCATTGTTATTTGTTTCGGGCGTATTTGTTTCGGGCGAATGTTGATTCGCCCCTACCGTTTCGGTCAATTCAATTATCCCGTGAACATGGTTGGGCATTATGATATATTCGTGTAACACCGCATTCGGAAAATGTTCCGGTATTTTCAACCAACATTCATTTGCAATTTTTCCTGCATCATTCAAAACCATTTCGGGCAGAAAATTTTCTGCCCCTACAATTTTGCCAAACAAACATTCCCTATCCTGACAACATATCGTAACAAAATACAATCCTGCCTGCGAATAATCGTATCCCTTTAACCGGATTGACCTGCGATGATGGATTTTTGGATTGTATTTCATCGTTTTTCTTTTGGGGCAGACACCCGCACCTCCCCACTCATTAACTTCGGCAATAAAGTATCACGAAGTTTTGTAAGCGTTTTAA
>CAZGYC010000248.1:0-3301 GCA_964530015.1 uncultured Limnohabitans sp.
AAAGCTTTGGTCGTAGCGTTGGCTTCCCGAAGGGTCGGGACAAGTAGTGCGGCTTGGCAATGTGTGTGGCTGCTGTGCGTTGGCTATATGTCTTTGTTGTCCTGCCATTACGCTGCTTTCTGTTTGTAAAGATGTTCTTGAAATTCTATAAACAGTCTGCTGATGTTTGCCACGTCTCCCAAAATTTCTTTCGCATCTTCTAAAGATTGATACTTGTTTGTCAGCAAGATTGGTAGTTTCTCCTGGTCGAGTTCGTCCACGCCTGTTTCAATGTATTTGCTCAATACGAAAGTGATAAACTCTTTCTGCTTGTCGTTGAGTAGGGAAAAAATGGTCGCTTCGGCTGCTTTTGCTCTGGCTTCTCTTGTCATTGCGATATAGTCGCCATTAAAAACATATTCCAATACATCATACAAGTCGCTTTTTTCCATATCTACCAACTTTTGCAAAGTCAGTAAATCGTCTTTTGGGAAACCTGCTGCATCTAAATTTTCCATCAAAGTTTTTCGGGTAATTGGATTGCTCCAAAGTTTCCGCAATTCTTCTTCGTCTTTGAAAAGTTTAGGCAACTCCCCAAACAGATTATTCAAAAATTCTTCTGCTGAAATGGGTTTTCCGTCTGCACTCCAAAACGAAGTGGAAATCATTGATTGTATTTCTCTTTCCTTTCCGTTTCGCAGTTTGATTTTGATTTTCTGCTTTTTTGGAATTGGCTCACTTGGTTCTGAAACAATAAGTGGGTCAGTCGGTTCAGGTGTTGGATATGGTTTTGGTTCTTTGGGTTCTTCTCCAATCGATTCACCGTCCCATTCGGGGTCTGAAAAATGTTTGTAAGCATCTACAAAATCATAAATGGTAAAAAACTCTTTACCGTCAAATAATCTTGTGCCACGTCCAACTATTTGTTTAAACTCAATCATTGAATTAACAGGACGAAGCAAAACGATGTTGCGAATGTTTCTTGCATCCACTCCCGTAGAAAGTTTTTGCGAAGTGGTCAGAATGGTTGGAATTGTTTTTTCGTTGTCCTGAAATTCTCTCAACAGTCTTTCGCCTTCTTCTCCATCATTGGCTGTAACACGAACACAATAAAAAGGGTCTTTGCTCCCTTCGACTCCGCTCAGGGCAGGTTTGGCGTTTTGGTTTACCAAATCTCTTATCAATGCTGCGTGTGCTTGGTTGGCACAAAAAATAATTGCTTTTTCGTTTTGGTTTGCTTCATCTAAAAAGATGTTTACTCTTTTCGCTTCCCGTTCTACAATCTCAATCGTGCGGTTAAAGTCTTTTTCTTCATAGAGTTTGCCTTCTTCAATTTCGCCTTCTACAATGGTATCGTCCGAAGTATAGCGATAATCGTCCAAAGTAGTTTTGATGCGTTTAACCTTGAAAGGCGTTAAGAAACCGTCATTAATTCCTTCTTTCAGCGAATAGATGTAAACAGGTTCGCCAAAATATTTGTAAGTATCAACATTGTCTTTTCGCTTGGGCGTTGCTGTTAAACCCAATTGCACTGCCGGACTGAAATACTCTAAAATGCTTCGCCAATTGCTTTCGTCATTTGCTCCGCCACGATGGCACTCGTCAATGATTATAAAATCAAAATAGTCGGCTGGATATTCGCCAAAGTAGGGTGCAGCTTTTCCTTCTGCATCCGTGCCACTCATAAAGGTTTGAAAAATGGTAAAGAAAATACTGCCGTTGGTTGGCACTTTACCGCTTTTCTTTATTTCATTTGGTTTTATCCGCACCAAAGCATCTTCGGGAAATGCCGAAAATGAGTTGTAGGCTTGGTCGGCTAATATGTTTCTATCGGCTAAAAATAAAATTCTCGGTCTGCGGTTGCCGTCTCGTTTTAAGTTCCAACGGGTTTGAAACAGTTTCCACGCAATTTGAAAAGCAATTGCCGTTTTTCCTGTTCCTGTGGCAAGGGTCAACAAAATTCTTTCTTTGCTTTGTGCAATGGCTTCAACAGTGCGTTGAACGGCAATTTCCTGATAGTATCGTAACTGCCAACTTCCGCTTTTGTCTTCAAACGGAACATTGGCAAATTGCTCACGCCAATTGTTTTGCTCTGCAAATGTTTTCTTCCAAAGTTCATCAGGGCTTAGAAAATTCGTTACCAAACCTTCTTCGCCTGATTTCATACAGATTTGGTAAATGGCTTTTCCGTTGGTGCTGTAGGTGGTTTCTAATTTTAATTTTTCCGCATATTTCTTGGCTTGCATTACGCCTTCGCCCACTTCTAATTCATCACTTTTGGCTTCTACGACTGCCAATTTGATGCCTTTGTAAACCAACACATAATCGGCAATTTCTCTTTTGCCCCTGCCACCGCCTGTTTGAATTTTACCTGCTGTAATGCTGTATTCACGAAGGACTTTAGAGCCTTCTACAACGCCCCAACCACAAGCTTTTAGCTTTGGGTCTATGAGTTCTGCTCTTGTTTCTGCTTCGTTCATTGTTCGGTTATTTTTGGCAACATCAACAAAAACGGCAAAGCTTGCGAATAATCCAATTCGGGATATTCCAAACCTAACAAGCGAATGTTTTTGTAGTAGGTGTTGTGTTGATTGTAATACATTTTTTCGCTCTGCAAAAACCACGCTTTGTCGCCCAACTTTTGTGCGATGAACCATTTTTCTATCAGCCTTGCACTGCGACCATTGCCGTCATTCCACGGGGGGATTTTTACAAACACCAAATGAATAAAGGCTGCATAATAAAATACTTCTTCAATACTTAATTTTTGTTGGAGCAACTCGGCAATGTCGTTGTAAAATTTGGTCATTTCCGTTTCAACTTCGTAGGGCGAAGCTGCCACATATTCTATCTTACCGTCAGGGGTAGCCACATACATATTGTGCGTACGGTATTTTCCTAATTTACTTTCTTCTACAAAATTGGCTGCCAACAAAGCGTGAACCTTGCTGATATTTTGCGGGGTAAGTGGGTTTTGTTTAGCAAATGTGTAGGCATTGTATAGGTCGTCTATTTTTTTTGTGTAGTCGGGTTTAAACTCCATACCCATAGCCTTATGCTTGATGTAGCTGTCCAACTCAATGTCTTCGCCTTCTATTTTACTGCTGAACACCGATGCCACCGAAGTGTAAAAACTAAAGGTAGAAGTGGAAATTTCTGCTTCGTGCAAGGCATTAAAATTGGCTTGCAAATCCTTTGGGACTTGCTCCAAATATGCCGAAAGCAACGAGGTTGGTATTGTCTCTAATTTCATATTGTTAATTCTTTTCCCGTTTTCAATTCCCCCGCAAACGCTTTTTGCAAGATGGATTTTTTCAGTTCT
>CAZGYC010000249.1:0-3262 GCA_964530015.1 uncultured Limnohabitans sp.
AGTATCAAGTAGCAAGACGCTAGTATCAAGATCAAAGAGCCAAGAACCGAGAGCCAAGAGCCGGGAATCAAAGTATCAAGACGCTAGTATCAAGATGAAAGAAGCAAGAAACAAGAGCCAAGAAACGAGAAACAAGAGCCAAGTGTCAAGTAGCATGTACAAAGTATCAAATAGTTAGAATCAAGACTGTAAGAGGAGACGGTTTTTCTAATCCCCAACTTACTGATCTCCAAATCTTTCAATATCGAACACCGAATGCTGAATGCCGAATAATGAAGTTGGGATCGCGTTGCTAATCTTCCAATCCGCCACGCCTGTGCGCCTGAGGCGTAGCGGACAAGTTCTTCCAATTTTAAAATTTTCCAATCAGCAAAACCATGTGGAGAAATTACCTGAAAATCGCCTTTCGTAACCTTGTCAAAAACAAGCTCCATACGGGGATCAATGTGTCCGGATTGGCGCTGGGTATCGCAAGCGTCTTTCTCATCACGGCGTATGTCATCCATGAGCTTGGCTACGATAGGCATTATGATGAAAGCGAAAACCTGTATCGCATCACCTGGGAGGACACAAACCCCCAGACACGCACTCCCCATCCGATGGCACAGGCGATGGTGGAGGATTTTCCCGAAGTGGAGAACGCCACCAGCCTCTCTCCGCTTTGGGGAGCAGGCTTGACCCGGAGGGTTTTTTCGGTCCGCAACCTTGAAAAAGACCTGCGCTTTGACGAAACAGGCATATTGGCCGTCGATACCACTTTTTTTGATGTGTTCCGGTTTCCGGTCATCCAAGGTGACGCCAAAAAGGCACTGAAAAGTGTAAACGGAGTGTTGCTGTCCGAGTCCACGGCGCGGAGATATTTTGGAGACGAAGACCCTATCGGCAAGCACCTTGCCGTAAACGATGAGACGGGTCTGCTGGAAGTCATGGCCGTGTTCGAAGATGTGCCTGACCAAAGCCATTTCCGCTTCGACATGTTGATTTCCTATGTACGCGAAAAGTCCTTTGACCCGGACAATGAGTATTATACCTGGGCCGATTTTGGGCATTTCAACTATGTGAGGCTGCATCCGAATGCCGATGCAAAGGCATTGGAGGCCAAGCTGATGGCCTGGGCCAAAAATCACATCGACCACGTGCCGGAGGAAGTTTTCCAATCGCTGATAGCCAACGATTTCGGCTTCCGGCTGCAGCCCGTCAGGGATATCCACCTTCACTCCAATCTTCGCTGGGAACTGGAGGCCAACGGCAATATCGAATACGTGTACATCATGATGGCCGCCGCACTGCTCACGCTGCTGATCTCATGCATCAACTACATGAACCTGATGACGGCAAAGTCGGCGGAGCGTGCAAGGGAAATAGGGGTCAGAAAAACATTGGGCGCACTGCGGGGACAGCTCTCCCTTCAGTTTATGGGCGAATCCCTGATCGTAGCGCTTGTCTCGGTGGTTTTTGCTGTCCTCGTGATCAATCTGAGTCTCCCGCTGTACCGTTCCATCACGGGGCAATCATTGACCCCCGACTACCTCGAAGCTTTTCCGATTTTGGCGGGGCTAGTCCTGATCATCGGCATAGGGGCCGGTAGCTATCCATCGTTCTATCTGTCATCCGTGAAGCCCTACGAAATCCTGAAGGGGAAATTCCAACACACGGCACAGGGGGACAGGCTGCGAAAAGTGCTCATTGTGTTCCAGTTTGCCATTTCCATGCTGCTGGTCTCGGGCACGGCAGTGATTTTCAGTCAACTGGACTATATCCGGAACAAAAACCTGGGCTTCGGCAAAGAGGAGGTGCTTGTCATACCGCTGAAAGACCGGTCCGTGTCACAGCGGATGGAGGCATTGAAATCGGAATTGCTGAAGATTGAAGGGGTCAATGCTGTCTCGGCAAGCTCCAACTTGCCCGGAGGACAGTATAACCAGCATGTGATTTTTCCGTCGGAAGACCTTGATAACCGCCTCTCCAGCTCCAATGCGTTCGTTGACTATGATTTTCTGCGGGTCATGAACATCGAATTGACGGATGGCAGGTTTTTCCTTCCCGAAAACAGGGCCGATACCACCGTCTCATTTGTACTGAATGAAACCGCCGTGAAGCAGCTCAACCTGTCGGAGGCCGTAGGGACTGAGCTCCGATGGGTAGCCTTTGGCGACGAAATGACCGGGCGTGTCATCGGCGTCATGAAGGACTTTCATTTTCAGTCGCTGCACAGCCCGGTCCAACCGCTGTTTTTTGTGCTGTATCCTTCCTACAACCACCTGGCGATCAATATCAACACCAGCGACTTTGCCGATAAAATCGCCGCCATCCAAAAAGCATATTCGGAATTTGACGATTCCTTTGATTTTGAATATGCCTTTTTGGACGAACAGCTCAACCGACAATATCTTGCAGAAAGCCGTACCGGGGCTATTTTCGGGGCATTTGCCGGCATAGCCATCCTTATAGCCTGCTTTGGCTTGTTCGGTATGGCCATGCTCGACTTCAATCAGCGCACCAAAGAAGTAAGCGTCCGGAAAGTACTCGGTGCCTCCATGGCGCAACTCGCGGTTCTGCTACTCGGCAGTTTCACCCGGTTGATTTTCATCGCCGTGATTGTGGCCACGCCCCTTGCCTGGTTCACGATGGATTGGTGGCTGCGCAATTTCACCTACCAAGTGGGCATACATCCGGCCATTTTTCTGGCTTCGGGGCTGTTTCTGATCCTCATTGCATGGATCACGCTCGGTTATTTCACCTTTAGGACATCCCGAGTCAACCCTGCCGAAACATTAAGAAGCGAATAGAAGAAGCAAGAAGTGAGTATCAAGTAGCAAGATGCAAGTATCAAGACGCTAGTATCAAGAATCAAGAGCCAAGAACCGAGAGCCAAGAAGTAAGAAGGGAGAAGCAAGTACCATGTACCATGTAAAAAGTACCAAGTAGGGAGTCCGGCAAACAGGAGTTCGACAACCATTAGAACTATGACAATCCTTCGACTACGCTCAGTGCAAGCGCTCAGGGTGAGAACAATGATAACCACGACAACCTTGCCACCTCTTGTGCTGAGCCTGTCGAAGCATACAACTTTGCTACCTTATAATTTTCCAATCCGCCACGCCTGTGCGCCTGAGGCGTAGCGGACAAGTCTTTATAATTTTCCAATCTTTCAATCTCAAAACCATGTGGAAAAACTACCTGAAAATCGCGTTTAGAAATCTGGTGCGAAACAAAGCGTACTCGGCCATCAACATCCTTGGCCTTGCGCTGGGCGTGGCCT
>CAZGYC010000250.1:0-3229 GCA_964530015.1 uncultured Limnohabitans sp.
AACCTCACCCCAGCCCGAACTCCAAACCACAACTGACTGGCCAAATCCTCTACCGGATAGGTTTTTTCGGAAAGGATCTTGGGATCGGCATAGGTGAAGGTCTCCGGATGGTCCGTGTAGGAGCTGTCATACACCCTCCAGTTCAAGCTCGGTCCGGCATAGAGCCCGAAGCCTTTGGCAAGCTGCCAATCAAAGCCCAGATACGCCCGGTTGACCAGGTTCACGGCGTTCACATAGCCTTTGTTTAGCTGCTGGGAACTCAGTTCGATATTCAGGTAGGTCTTTTTGCCCAGCCTTGGAGAAAAACCGATGCCATAGCCGAAAGCCCAGGTAGTGGAGTCCGTCTGCTCGGGTCGCATTCCCGCAAAAAGCATGTTGTAAAAGGATCTCGTGCCTGTGCGCAGGGAGATATTCAAAGGCATCATCTCATCGGCTCCCACTTCCACCTTGTGGTAGCCTTTGCGGACAAAGCTGATCAAACCCACCGGAGCCCCCGTAGTGCTGTCGGAATAGTTGAAAAGACCGACTTGCGAGCCGATCACGTTTCGCCCGACATTTAGGATGGCACTGATCTGGGCGCCCGTGACATCGCGGTGGGTGTAATTGGCCACTCCGGCAATCTGGGTTCCCTGGACGCTTTGTGTACCCAAGTTCAGCAAGCCGGCCAGTTGGAATCCACGAACGTTTCCGGTCGTGAAGTTGGCAAGCCCGGCGATCTGGGCGGCCTTTACCGAGTCCATGGCGGAATTGACCAAGCCTGCCAGCTGTAAGCCTCTGACCTGACCCCCGACTTGGTTAAAAAGACCAGCGATCTGGACGACTCCAGCATCGCCTTTGTTGATGTTGAACAATCCGCCCAGTTCGGCTTTTTCGGTTCCTCCCGAGAAACCTCCCAACAGGTTGAGCGAATAGTCGTTGATGACGCTGCCGGAGATCTTTCGGTTGGTACCGACAAAGGGAACCACGGAGAACTGAAAACCTCGGTGAATGGTGTCTGTTACGTTTTCGAGGTTGGTGACGCCCACCGAGTTTTTGGTCCAGAGCCAGAAATTCTTCATGGGTTCGGCAAGGCTCTTGCCCACGCCTTCCGTTTTTAGGAGTATCTTCTGGAAGGAATTGCCGGACTGGTCCAAGACCAGCGTATCGGAAAAGTCTTTCTTGTTGACGATCAGCTCAAAGTTTTCCTCCGCCGGATTTTTCACCTCAAACTGAAAGTAGCCAAACTCATCCGTCGTGGAGGACTTCAGCGTGATCGGATCATAAACAGTCGCATCCCGGATTCCTTTACCGCTCTCGTCCACCACATAGCCGCTGATCGTCACTTCCTTCGAAGACTCGGGCTTAGGGGTCAGGATCACATAGACGCCCTTGGGTTTTAGCTGAACTCGCCCTTCGAAAACCACCTCCAGCACTTCTCTTAGCGGGTTGTTGTCGAAATTCCCGGAAAAGGTCCGGCTCACATCAATTGCCGAAGGACTGTAGGAAAACACACATCCGGCCTCCTGCGAAAGCCGCTTGAGGAGCTGATCGATCCGTTCATTTTGGGCAGAAATAGTGATTTTGCGCTCCAAAACCGGGATGGTTTGGCTTTGTACATTTCCAAAAAACAAAAAAACCAGCGCAAAAAATAGTATCGGTTTCGTCATGCTATGTCGTCAGATTAAGAGCATCCCTCGCCGCTCAGGATAATTTCGTCTCCGTTTTCGTTGATTTCCAAGCCCATCGTTTCGGACAAGATCCCCAAGATGGCATCCAATTCTTCATCGGTAAATTCAACGGTGATCTTGCAGGCTCCGATTCCTCCGGAGAGTGTGATTTTCCGGTCATAAACTTCGCTGATCCGATCCACGACAGACTGGAGACTTTCCTCAGTAAACTGAAAAGAGCGGGTCCTGAACGCAACCACATTGGTGTCTGCCACGGTTTTGCTGTAGCTGCCGGAGGCTTTGTCATAGGTTCCTTTTTCTCCGGCCTGGAGCATGATCCCCTCATGAGTGGCGCTGTAAAACTGCACTGCACCCTCCAAAACCGAGACTTCGACCTGTTGCCCGTCAGGATAGGCTTTGACATGGAAAACCGTTCCTATATCCCGGATTAGCAGATTTTCTGCTTCTACGGTCCATTTGATATCTTTCTCCTTGCCGATGCTGATGGTTGCTTCTCCTTTGAGCTGGATCGTTCCGGTTTTCTTTCGGGCATTGTAGTCCACCTTGACCTCAGAGGCTTTGTTCATCGAGATCTCCGTCTGGTCGGGAAGTGTCTGGGTCATGACCTGGTTTTCGCTCAGGTAGACAAATTCGTCTCCGGGAGCCAGATTCCAATAAAAGAGATAAGAGACAGCCGCCAAAAGGACCAATCCGGCTGCGACTTTCCAAAGCGGAAGCATCATCCGCGTGCGTGGTTTCTTTTCGGAGATCTGACTTTTCACCTTATCCCAGGCAAGGTCCACGTCGAATTCCGGCTGGTCTGCCAACTGGGCATTTTCAAAGATAAAGACGGAATCATCCAGGTATTTTTGGTTGTCAGGAGAGCGCGCACACCAATCCTGCAAATCCCGGGTTTCTTCTTCCGAGGCTTCACCGACTACGAATTTGCCGATCAGCTCTTCCATATATTCCTCCTCCCACTTCATGGCTTCAACAAATTGCCCATCAAAATCGCCAACAGAGGCAAATAGTCTTTCAACCGGGCGCGCATGATTTTCAGCGCTTTGCCCATTTGGTTTTCGACTGTTTTCACAGACAGATTCAGTTGATCGGCGATCTCCTGATACTTCAGCTCCTCAAAGCGGCTCATCGTAAAGATCAGCCTGCACTGCTCGGGCAAAGTTTGAATCGCCGCGCGGATTTTAGCCTCCAACTCCACATGGATGGCGAGGTGATCTGCCGATTCGGAATGTGCCTCTCCTTTAAGGGATTCATTGGCGAAATATTTCTGTTTCACCTGCTCGTGTTTCAGCTCGTTGAGGCAGGAATTTCGGACAGCCCGGTACAGGTAGGACTTTAGCGAAGTCTCAATGGAAATGGTTTTCCGCTTTTCCCAAAAGCCGATGAAAGCCGCCTGCACGATCTCCTCAGCCCCGTCCGGATCTTTCAGATAGCTTGTGGCATAGCGGCAAAGTGGCTGATAGTAGGTTTTAAACAGCATTTCAAAGACAGGAGTTTGGCCTGATTGTATTGCTAAAAAAACCTGTTGATCCGACTCCTGCATGGAAATAAAAGTGCTTTCG
>CAZGYC010000251.1:0-3229 GCA_964530015.1 uncultured Limnohabitans sp.
TATGGCTTCAATGGGAAGGAAAAGGATGAGGAGAATAGGGGTTTAAATGACTTTGGAGAGAGAATTTATGATTCGAAAATAGGTAGATTTTTAAGCATTGACCCTATTTGGCAAGAGTACCCAGATTGGGGACCATATCTTTTTGCGGGTAATAACCCTATTAGGTACATTGATATAATGGGAGCCGGGCCAGGTGATAGAGTGAAGAAAGCAAGAAGTATGACTGGAAAATCTTACAAGCAAGAAACAGAATCAAAATTGCGAACGGAAGATACCAAAGAGGCGTTGGAATTTATGGACTGTGCTGAATTTGTTTGCCGAGTGTTACATGCTGACGGCGTTACAAAGAAAGTAGAACATAAGAACTCCCATGGATTGAAAACATTCCTTTCTAATGAAGAGGTATTTACCCATTCAATGATACCAAAAGTAGGAGACGTAGCTGTTTGGGAAGGGCATGTGGGAATTGTTACAGATGTTGATAAGGATGGAAAGTTTAAGTTAACCCATGCTCGTGGTGTGGGGAAAGAATCAAAAGAAAATCCTTATTTTACAACATCTGATAAATACAGATCTGGAAAATTCCATGGCTTTTACAGACCTAAAGCTGAGACACCTGACGGAAAAGTAGATGATAATGGAGCCCCTGTAGAAATACCAGCTACGGGTAGTCAGAATAAAAATACTGTGCAGAATCCACTCAAAATCTTAAAAGTCTTAGTTATTCCATTTAAGATAATGAATGAGGTTCGGAAAGCTGGTGAAAAAGTAGCTGATGATTTTAATAAGAGGTATAAAAATGACAAACAGCCGCCTGCAAGTGGTGGAAGTCAATAAAGTAATTAATATCAGTCGTAATATGGCAAGAATTGTATTTGCAATGTGTGTGTTGTTTATTTCATGTAATAATGTCCATGTTGGAGATAACAAAGAAATAAAGGCTAGCAGTGAAGTTATTAATAGAGAAGTAAAAGATGTTGAGAATCATGAGAGTAATATAGTGACTGAAAACGATACTTGTATTTTGGAGGGGAAAGTAATTGTGTTTTTCATGATAACTCAAGAAGAATTTGATATTGTAATGGAACATACTGATCATGGTATCGAAATAAATGATAGTCTAGCAGACTTTGATACATATGCAAAAAAAACTACTACAGAGTTTGCTAATACAGGGATAAAAGTAGATAACGTTCGCAATAAGATTTTTAAGATCAAAACATCTGAGGGGTATACTTTTTTTGATAGAACAGTAAATAATAAAATGTTTGGTGTGATAGTAAGTGATGGGAAGAAAGCTCCTTTGATTGTAGAAGGTAAAATCTTAAACGAAAAAGATTTTACTATGCTGTCGGGTCCCAACTAGTGCAAGTTTAGTATCCTAGTTCAAGTTTGAGTGTAGCGGTAACTTGGACTGAAATGAAAAAAGCAAAAGACGCCCTGAGAGATCGGGGCGTTTTTTTATGCCTAAAAATAGGATTTTCCCAATAATCAAAGGTTTGTGAAGCTTCAAAATCCCCCAAAGAGCTGTTTTGGGTTTAAGTATCTTATTTATAGGTTTTTATGTTATTTTGAGGGTCTGGCAGGAGTCCCGCAATCGGACTGTTTCACGCATGTTATAGAGCCAAACGTGAAAGTGTTGTTTTTGTTAAAACAAGATTTTAAAAAATAGTCCGAAGAAGGGGGAGAAAATACAAACGTCTTGAATGTTCAGAATGTTTGTTTATTAGTAGATATCATGGTTACGTTTTGTAGGACGATCCTCACTATTTAGAAAATGCTTTTTTAGTTTTAAAGTTCTGAATGACGTTATCAATCAGAAAAAACAAATGTTGCTTAGTATCCTGATCAAGTTTTTCAATATCCTCAATCCTCTTTAATAAATCCTTGTCAAAAGTAGAAAGCTCTCCCTCTCCAATTATAAAATCAACACTTACATTGAAAACCTTTGCCAGCTTTATAAGCACTTCAATAGAGGGTGTATTGGTGTTGCGTTCGTAGTTGCCAATAATGGTTCTGGATACTTCGGCTTTTTTAGCCAGTTCATCCTGAGATAGATTTAGTTGCTTACGAAGCTGTGTAATACGTTCTCCAATGTTCAACATAATTGCCTAAAGTCAAGCTGTTTTAGTGATTTAACTCAAAAATAGGCAAAATAGTTTGACAAAAGAAATAGGTATTTGTTGTATAAATGGAAAGAGGTATGTACTTTTGCCAAGTAAGTTTGACAAAAAAATATTTTTCCATGGGAGATAAAAAAAACAAGCAAGTAAAGTTACAGCCTGAATACAGGAAATTGACCTATAGCGAAAAGATGGTTCCCGTTCTACGTTTGTCAGGCGTCTGGTTAGAGCAAAATGGTTTTAAGATTGGTGGGCGGGTCAGTATTAGCATAGAGCAGAACCAATTAACCATCAAACCTCTGTAGGATGGAGATACACGAAATTAAAACTCGCTTGACCCTTGCCAATGTCTTACAGCATTATGGTTTGAAGCCTGACAAGGGTCAGCGTTTAAACTGTCCGTTCCATGCCGACAAGACCCCGAGCATGCAGGTGTATCACCAAACGCATACCTGTTACTGTTTCAGTTCCAACTGCCAGACCCACGGCAAAAGCCTTGACGTGATCGATTTTATTATGTATAAAGAAAGCTGCAGTAAAGGAGAAGCCATAAAGAAAGCTACTGTTATGCTAAACGGAGCAGCGACAACCCTTATCACTGCCCAACAGCCCACACGCACGGCCATCCTTACTAAAATGTTCCTTTACTTTAGAAATGCTGTAGCCAACAGCAAGCCTGCACGGGATTACATAGAGCAAAGAGGATTGGGCTCTACAAAGCTTGAAATCGGCTACAATACAGGACAGTTCCACCATGGGAGCCGAAAAGACGAAGCGTTAATACAAAGCTGTTTGCAGGTAGGTTTGTTGTCAGAAAGCCATATCCGCAATCAGAATGGCGGTAATACGTATCGTCCTTTTGCTAAATACTCCTTGGTGTTTGCTCTAAAGAACCGTGTGGGTCAGGTAACGGGCTTGTACTTTAGAAGCACGATAAACGACCAAGACCAGAAACATTACTACTTAAAAGACAGTGCAGGGCTTTATCCCTGCTATCCGAAAGCGGATACGGAAAAGCTTATCATTGCAGAAAGCATCATCGATACAGCGAGTTTACTGCAAATCGAAACGATACAAAAGGAATATAGCTTACTTGCCAGTTACGG
>CAZGYC010000252.1:0-3218 GCA_964530015.1 uncultured Limnohabitans sp.
AGGACACAGATTTCCGCAGATTTTTCCGCGTTGATCAGCGGGAAATTTTTAACCGGAGACGCCAAAAAACGCAAGGGGATTTTTTGTTTTTGAAACGGAAAAACCGCCTGATCCCCGGCTCCCAAACGCAGAATCGGTGCATCTGCCCACAAAAAAATGACAGCCACGGATGCACGGATTAATCCCTGCGGTTAATTTTTTTTCTGCGGTGGATGGGACGGATGATTTTGCCAACGATTCCGATCAATGGGATAAAATCCGGCCAATTTGGCTGAAAATTCAGGTGATACGAGGCGTAAACAAGACAAAAAGGCCGGAAATCCCCTTTGGAACGAAATTTACACCCGGGAAGCTGTAACTCATCTAACCACAAAAAACAATGAAACTCGTGAGACACAACCAACTCGAAAACCAAAGCCCTGCCACATTCAGCGCAGTGCTCGACCGACTGTTTAGTGAATCCATCGGCGCAACGCTGAGGCAGTTTAACCCCGCCGTGGACATCGCGGAAGACGAAAAGGCCTATGAAATCCAGCTTGCCCTGCCGGGAATGAAAAAGTCGGAGATCAAGATTGACTTGGTTGACCGCAGACTGACGGTTTCCGGGGAGCGAAAGCGGGAGGAGAAAAAGGAAGGAAAAAACTTCCACAGCGTGGAGACGCAGTACGGTTCATTCAAAAAATCCTTTTACGTGCCCGAGGATGTGATGGAGGAAAGCGTGGAGGCCCGCTACGAAGACGGACTGCTCAGTCTGGTCCTTCCCAAAAAGGAGAAAAAGACCAGCAAGGCGACCATCGAAGTCAAGTAAACCGGAAGTGGGGTTTCCCACTTCTTTTTTATTTGGGGATATCCCCGGGAAGTCTCCAAAAAAGCGGTTAATTCTTGTTAATTTGGACATTCGGATTGATCGCGGCGGTATGGAATTGAGTCTATACTTTCAACATTTGTATTGATTAAAAAAGAAAATCGGAAAAAAACTATGGACAAAAAACAGTTCTTTCTGGGTATGCTGCTTGCCGCCATCATCGGCGGTGTCGTAGCGCTGGCGGGTGTGGTTTTTCTGATCAAACCGCAAAATGCCGGGACTTTTGACGAAAAACAGCAGGCGAGTTTTGTAAACCTGCTGTCAGGCGGGGATTTTACCATTCCCGACGGCATCAATTTCGTGGCCTCGGCACAGGCGGTGACTCCCGCCGTGGTACACGTCAAAAGCCAGACTTCCTATACTCCAAGACAGGAGCGGGATCCGGTTCAGGAGTTTTTCGGATTTCCGGATCCCAGGGACGGACAAGGTGGACGGGGAAGAAACATGCCGGTGAGCTCCGGCTCGGGGGTGATCATCTCCAGCGACGGATACATCGTCACCAACAACCACGTGGTCGATGGAGCCACCAAGATTGACATCTCGCTGGAAAACAACAAGCGGTACGAAGCCACGCTGATCGGAACCGACCCGACGACCGACTTGGCCCTGCTGAAAATCGAGGCAAACAACCTCCCCTTTGTCAGGTTTGGCGATTCGGACGAGACCAAGATCGGGGAGTGGGTTTTGGCGGTCGGGAATCCCTTTGACCTGAATTCCACCGTCACGGCTGGGATCATCTCTGCCAAGGCAAGAAATATCGGAATCCTCCGGGGAGTGGAAAACGACCTGCAAATCGAGTCCTTTCTCCAGACGGATGCGGTGGTCAATCCGGGTAATTCCGGGGGGGCACTGGTCAACCTGGCCGGGGAGCTGATCGGGATCAACACCGCGATTGCCACCCGCACAGGCACGTTTTCCGGCTATTCCTTTGCGGTTCCCAGTACCTTGGTGAAAAAGGTCATGGATGACCTCCTGAAGCATGGAGCCGTACAGCGGGGCCTCTTGGGTGTCCGCATCCAAAATGTGAGCCCGGAATTGGCCGATTACCTCGGCAAGACTTTCCCGGTGGAGCAGGGCGTCTATGTGGGTGAGGTAAACGAAAACTCCGCCGGCAAAGAGGCTGGCCTGAAGGAAGGCGACATCATCACCGCCATCGACGGCAAAGCAGTCCACAATGTGGCCAACCTGCAGGAACTGGTGGCCAGAAAGCGGCCCGGTGACAAGATCGACGTGGAATACATCCGTGAGGGAAAGACCTCCAAGACTTCTGCCACGCTGAAGAATTTCTCCGGGGACACCAACATCGTCAAGCGCGAAGTCCCCAAAACCTACACCTTCGACGGCCTCCAGTTTGAGGAAGTCAAGGAGCAGATGAAGGACCAACTGGACATCGCCGGTGGGGCGGTGATCAAGATGAACGCCAACGAGCGCTGGAAAAAAGCCGGCGCAAGAAACGGGTTTGTCATCACTTCGGTCATCTCTGACAGTGGCCGAACCCGCATCAACAACGCCCAGGATATGATCGACTTCCTGGAGGCCAACAGGGGTGCGGAAATCGTCGTGTTGGGGATGTTTCCCGACGGCACGGAATATTACTTTGAGGTGGACGGAAACTGATTTCACCCAAACCAAACAAAGAAGCCGGAGGGATCCGGCTTTTTTTGTTTCTGAAAATCTCCCCGAGGTACGAGGCACGACAGACATCCGAGCCAAGTAGCAAGAGGTAAGTATCAAGACAAGAGAGGCAAGAGGCAAGAGACAAGAAGCAAGATCCAATGGGTGAAGAAATCAGAATGTGCGATGATCGAATGGAGGCCTTTTTTCCGGTTGTTGTGATGTTCCCAAAAAAAGCAAGGGGTGAGCGCACTGGGTATCTTGTCCCTTCTTTTACGGCGGTGACGTTGCTTTTGCCCTTCTTTTTTTGGTTCATTCCGCTTTCCGGTCTGTTTTCACAATCGCTTGGCAAACCGCTGATTTCGGGTACCGTGGTTGATCGGGATACGGGGGCCCCGCTCGACAACTGTTATTTTTTCCTCAAGAACTATCCCGAATTCAACTGGCTTTCCGATGAGGACGGGAAGTTTGTTCTACACTATCCGGAAGGCCTAAAAAGGGACACCCTGATGATCACTTACATGGGGTATCAAAGGGAGGAAATGGCCCTGACGTTCCTACAGGGCACCAATTTGTCCATTGAACTCACAAAATCCATGATCTCTTTGGACGAGGTGGTGGTCGTCCCAGACAGGAGTTCATTGGAAGAGTTGCTGGATAAACAGCAGGGACTACGCCGTTTTGGAATTGCAGTTTACGATGTACACCAACGGGGACAGGACCGACTACAGCCAGATGT
>CAZGYC010000253.1:0-3214 GCA_964530015.1 uncultured Limnohabitans sp.
GGGGTTGAACCCACAAAAGACAGTTCCCGTCAAATTCAATTTCGCATTCCTTCCGCCCTTCGGAATCCTGGATGGCAATCGGGGGAGGGCCGGAAAAACACGCTCAATTGCTCGATGTGTACCCTTCCCAATAGCCACAAAAAAGGAGCGGAATAACTCCCGCTCCTTTTAGGTCAAGAAAAATGAATTCGGTCCGAAGTTCGATTTTCCCCGCTATGGACGATGATCCACAATCTCTGGTTTTTAGGCTACTTTCTTGGAATCTTTTGCGGCTGCCGCTTCGTTTTCCAGTTCTTTTTTCATGAGATCCACCACGATCGGAGTCGCGATGTAGATCGAAGAATAAGTACCCACCACGATGCCCACAAAGAGGGCAAAGGAGAAGCCTCGCAACACTTCGCCTCCAAACAGCAGCAACACGATCACCACAAGCAGGGTCGTGACGGACGTGATCAGCGTACGGCTCAGGGTCTGGTTGATGGAGTCGTTGAATACCTTGATCAGCTTGCCGGATCCGCGTGCATCGACGTTTTCGCGGATACGGTCAAAGATGATCACCGTATCGTTGATCGAATACCCGATCACGGTCAGTACCGCGGCGATAAACACCTGGTCGATCTCAAACGTGGCCCCAAATGCGCTGGCAATCGCAAATGCGGCGATCACAAACAGCGTATCGTGGAGCAATGCCACGATGGATGCCAGGGAAAACTGCCACTTGCGGAATCTCAGCAGGATGTACAGGAAGATGCCGATCAAGGCAAAGACCATCGCCTGTATGGAGGAGCCTTTGATGTCGTCGGCCACGGTGGCCCCTACTTTGGACGAACCCGTGATGGAAAACTGGCCCTCGGAGATCTGATCCGGATTTTCCGTGAAGGCAAATCCGGTCACCGCGGCGATTCCATCCTTTACTTTGGCCTCCACTTCCTTGTTGGAGGCATCGTCGTCCTCATTGATCAGGTAAGAAGTCGTGACTTTCAGGATATTGCTTGACCCGTAAGTCTTCACCTCCACCGATCCGTCAAACTCCCCGTCTAGGCCGACCTTCAGCTCAGAGGGTACGACTGGCTCATTGAATTCGACGATGTAGGAGCGCCCCCCGGTGAAGTCCACGCCGAATTTCAGTCCGTTGAAGGCGGCAATGGCAAAACCGATCACGATGATGGAAGACGAGATGACGTAGACGAATTTTCGCTTGCTCATGAAGTCGATATTCAAGCCCGTAAGCGCATTTTTTGCAAAAGGGGCAGTGAAGTTGATGCTGCTTTTATCCCCTTTTTTGGTCATCCAAGTTACGATCACCCGGGTGATGTACACCGAGGAGAAGAAGGAGCAGGCGATACCGATCATCAAGACAATGGCAAAGCCCTTGACCGGCCCCTGGCCCAATGCAAACAAGATCGCCCCGACCAGGAAGGTGGTCACGTTGCCATCGAGGATTGCGGAGAATGCCTTGCTGTAGCCGACTTCGATGGACGCCATGAGACCGGCCCCGTTTCGGAGCTCTTCCTTGATACGCTCAAAGATCAGCACGTTGGCATCGATCGACATCCCGATGGTCAAGACGATGCCCGCGATACCCGGCAGGGTCAGTGCCGTGCCCAATTGGGCGAGAATTCCCAGGATAAAGAAGATGTTGAACACCAATGCCGTCACGGCCACCAGGCCGCCTTTGGCATAGTAGGCCACCATGAATACCACCACCAAGGCCAAACCGGCCACCATGGAGAAGATCCCCTGGCTTTGGGCCTCTTTGCCCAAAGTCGGGCCGATGATGCTCTCCTCTACGATTTGGGTAGGGGCGGGCAGTGAGCCTGACTTCAGGATATTGGCCAAATCCTGGGCTTCCTGAAGGGAGAAATTACCGGCGATTTCAGACTGTCCATTCGGGATTTCGCCGTTGACCACAGGGGCGGTATAGACGTAGTCATCCAGAACCACGGCGATTCTTCTGCCGATGTTTTCCGAAGTCAGGGTTCTCCATTTACGGGCTCCCTCGGCGTTCATCTGCATCGAAACGGCCGGACGGGAGGTTTGGTCCAGAGTCTGGCGGGCATCGGTGACCACGTCCCCTTCGAGCGGGGCCTGGTCTGAGCCACGGGTGGTCTTGATCGCATAGAGCTCCAGGAGCTGGCTTCCGTCTTCCGCTGTCTGGGGCTTCACACCCCAAAGGAGCTTCAGGTCTCTGGGAAGGAAAGATTTGTAGCGCTCATTTTTGATGATCCGGTTGATGGCTACCGTATCGCGAACGTCGTAAACCAAGCCATAGCCCGCTTTCATCAGGCTGATCATGGGAGAGACGGAATTTGCGCTGTTGGCCGGGTCGAGTTGTGCCAGTTGTTTTTCCAGCGCATTTTTCAGGGAATCCTCCTGGGAAAGCTCCTCAGAATCCGCATCGGTGGCGGCAGGAGTGGCTTTTTGGTCGGCTACCCAGGTGGAGTTGATGGTTTCGATGGACCCCCCGTATTCGTTCAGCTCCAATACTTCCCAAAACTGCAGCTTGGCCACGCCCTGCAGCATGTTTCGGACACGCTCTTGGTTGTCCACACCGGGAAGCTCGATCTGGATCCTTCCCGATCCGGCGATCCGCTGGATGTTTGGCTGGGAAGTTCCAAAGCGGTCGATACGGGTTCTCAGGATGTTAAACGAACGCTCGATGGCATTTTCCACCTCGGTATTGACCAGACTGAGAATCTCAGCATCGGAGGATTCCAGGGAAATCCGGCCCCTGTTGGCGGCGGTGGCAAAGATGGTGCTCAGCTTCTTGCCTGGGTTGTTTTTCTGCCAGGCAGCATAAAACAGGTCGACGTATTTCGAATCGGAGGTTTTTGCCGCTATCCTGGCCTCTTCGATGGCTTGGTTGAAGCCGGCATCTTTGGGATTTCCGGCCAGGCCTTTTACGATCTCCATCGGGGACACCGCCAAAGTCACGTGCATCCCGCCCTGGAGGTCAAGTCCGAGACCCAGCTCGGTTTCTTTGATTTCCTGGTAGGTGAAGTCCGCTCCGAGAAAATTGTACACGGGCTCTCTCCAGATGGAATCGAGATAAGCTCTTTTTTTGGCAAAGTCTATGTTGCCGGAGGCATCCGTAGCATAGGCTTGCGCTTTTTGCTGGATACCGTTGGAGACGAATGTGAACGACAGGTAGTACAGGCACAGCGCCGTCACGATAACCGTCAAAAACACAATGACACCTTTGTTTTGCATAAGG
>CAZGYC010000254.1:0-3192 GCA_964530015.1 uncultured Limnohabitans sp.
GAGCATAAGTTCAGGGACTTTATGAAAAGCAAGGTCAAGCTCCTCGACCACATCACCAACTACATCGTCAAGCGAAAGGGAAAGCAGATGCGCCCGATGTTTGTTTTTTTGACGGCCGGGGTATGCGGCACGATCAACGAGTCCACCCACCGCGGTGCCGCCCTGATCGAATTGCTCCACACCGCCACGCTGGTACACGATGACGTGGTGGATGATGCGGACTACCGCCGCGGGTTCTTTTCGGTCAATGCCCTTTGGAAAAACAAGATCGCGGTCTTGGTCGGAGACTACCTGCTTTCCCGGGGATTGTTGCTCAGCGTGGACAACGGGGACTTTCACCTGCTCCGCATCGTGTCCAATGCCGTCAAGGAAATGTCGGAAGGCGAATTGCTGCAAAGCTACAAAGCCCGGAAACTGGACGTGGACGAGGAAGTGTATTACGAGATCATCCGGCAGAAAACCGCCAGTCTGATCGCCTCCTGCTGCTCCGTGGGTGCCTCCAGTGTGGGAAATGATGAAGCCATGATCGAGAAAATGCGCCTCTTTGGGGAAAAAGTCGGGATGGCATTCCAGATCAAGGACGACCTGTTCGATTTCGGTGACGACGAGATCGGCAAACCCGTCGGCATTGACATCAAGGAGAAAAAGATGACACTCCCGCTCATCTATGCGCTTCGCCACACCGACTGGCTCACCAAGAAAAAGATCATCTACCTGATCCGCAACCGCTCCGAAGACAAAAAAGCCGTGAACGAAGTCATTGATTTTGTGAAGAAAAGCGGTGGACTGGACTACGCCAAAGAAAAGATGGACGGATTCTACCGGGATGCCCTGGAAATCCTGAAGCAATTCCCCGACTCGAATTACAAGACCTCCTTGGGGGATTTGGTCAGCTATACGATCGAGCGAAAGAAATAGACCCGCCAAGAATCCGGCAGGTTTTTACACCTATTTTTTCATCGCGTCAATGGTCTGAATCGTCCCATCTGGATTGTGGATCAACTCCGCCATTTTAATATTTCGAAGGGGCGTATCACCAGACAACTGCGTGTCATGGTAAAACAGGTACCATTTCCCCTCAAACTCCACAATCGAATGGTGATTGGTCCAGCCTTGTACCGGATTCAGTACATTGCCCCGATAGGTAAAAGGCCCGTAAGGATTGTCCCCCGTGGCATAGGCGATCAAGTGGGTGTCGCCTGTGGAATACGACAGATAAAAGGTATTCCCCAACTTGTGCATCCAGGCAGCTTCAAAAAACCGTCGGTTGTTGTCGTCGGCTTTGATTGGACTTCCTGATTCGTCCAGGATTTGGATTTTCTTGGGCCTTTCTGACAGGGATTTCATGTCTCCTCCCAATTTTGAAATATACGGAACCAAAGCAGGTTGCCCGGCTTCTGGCAATCCGGTCAGCGGACCGCTTCTTCCCGCGACTGGTTTTTGGTCCTCATACCACTGCAACTGCCCGCCCCAGATGCCGCCCCAGATCAGGAAATAGTCTGATCCCTGCTGGAAAACGGACGGATCCATACTGAAGGTACCGGGGATGGGGTGAGGCTCTGCCTGAAAAGGCCCGCTCGGATTGTCCGATGAAGCCACTCCGATTTTGAAAATGCCTTCTTTGTCTTTTGCGGGAAAATAGAGGTAATATTTCCCGTCTTTTTCTGCCGCGTCCGGCGCCCAAAGCTGTCGGCTGGCCCAGGGAATATCTTCCAACTTCAATGCCACCCCATGGTCGGTGACCGGAGCCCCGGGCTTTTCCATGGAAAAAACATGATAATCTTTCATGTCAAAGTGGGATCCCATGTCATCCTGTGCCACCTCAGTTTGGATGTCGTGAGACGGATAGATGTAAATCTTCCCCTCAAAAACATGCGCAGAGGGATCTGCCGTGAAAATGTCAGTCACCAGCGGTTGGTGGTTAAACTTGGCTGCCAGGGTGTCCTCAACCGGTTTTTCAGAAACTTTTTCCTGCTTTGGGGCAGCGCATGCGAGAGTGCCAAAGAACAGGAGTCCAAATAGGGCATTGGGTTTTAGCGAATTTTTCATGGGGTAATACGCAGGGTCTAATTGGGTCAAGAACTCAAAATAAGAAATAAAATTATAGAATAGTCAAAAAATCAAAATTATCTCCTGTTCGTCTCGAGAATCCGACAGACGTCCGGTAAATTATTAATTTGGATGAGTGATCTCAAATTTTCCCATGACCAAATACCTTCTCGGAATCCTCCTGCTTTTCAGTCTTCAACTTTTGTCAGTAGCGCAAGAATATGACTTGCCCAAAGAATCCAAGCGCATCGTTTTCCTGGGCAACAGCATCACCTATCAGGGTACTTTTGTCGGCTATATCGATGCCTACCTCACGATCCGCTATCCGGAACGGGCCTATGAGATCATCAACCTAGGCCTGCCCAGCGAGACGGTTTCGGGTCTGTCTGAGCCCAACCATGCCGATGGACAATTTCCCAGGCCGGATCTGCGGGAGCGCCTTCAGCGGCTTTTGGTCCAGGTGAGTCCAGACTTGGTCATCGCCAACTACGGCATGAACGACGGGATCTATCTCCCCTTCGACGAGGACCGTTTTGACAGATTCAAGGCGGGGATGGAAGGGATGCACCAGGCAATCGAAAACTCCGGGGCGCAAATCATCCACGTCACTCCGCCTGTCTATGACGAAAGAAAAGATGCCGCCTACGCCAATGTCCTGGACATTTACTCGGATTGGCTGATCAGCCGCCGCTACGTAGAGGACTGGAAAGTGATTGACCTGCATTGGCCGATGAGAAAGGAGCTGGAGGACCGGCGTTCCTTGGATCAGGATTTCGCTTTTGCGCAGGATGGCGTCCATCCAAGCGAGGCGGGACATTTTTTGATGGCCCGGGAGATTCTCCTGGGGCTGGGGGAAAATGACGTGAAGGAAGCCGAAACGATCAAAGAATTGCTTGCTGCATTTCCACACGGAACGGAAATCCTCCAACTGGTACAGCAGCGGCAGGAAATCCTGAAACTCGCCTGGCTCAGCGCCACGGGACACCAACGGCCGGGGATCCCGCAGGGACTTTCGATGGAAGAGTCCGAGCGGAAAGTGGCCGAGATCAATCGGGAGATTCGGTCTGTCTTGAAAAAATGAAAATTTACAATGTGTATATCCGCTACTTTGCCAGTGGCCAAATTAACTCTTGATGGCACCTC
>CAZGYC010000255.1:0-3130 GCA_964530015.1 uncultured Limnohabitans sp.
TGACAAAATTACCAATTGGAAAGACTTTTCCTTGTACAATCCGTCAGATTTTGGGAATTGGAAAAATTATTGCACTCCAGGCCGAGTAAATTCTTCCTAAAATTTGCAAAGGAAACCCAAGGTAAACAACTTGTATCACACATATCCGGTTAAACACACCCATGAAAACCCTGATCAAATCAATTGCGGTTCCATTCGTTGCGGGACTGGCTGGAGCGGCACTTTGGACCAGTATAGACGCCGAAAAACTCCCTTCCGAAATCCGTCCGCAAGATCCCTATCCCGTCCTTTCGACCCGTTTTGCTTCGGAATCCGCCCCTTCCGAAATGCGGCCTGATCCGACGGTTTCTTTTGTCGAAGCATCCCAAAACAGCACGGAATCGGTCGTTTTCATCAAAAATTTCAGCGGAACCGATCCCAGCAGATACAGCATGTTTGATTACTTTTTCGGCTCGGGCCCCACAAAGCAGGTCAGCACCGGCTCGGGCGTGATCCTGTCCAAAGACGGCTACATCATCACCAACAACCACGTGATCGAGCGGGCAGAAACGATCGAGGTGGTCCATCAAAAACGGACCTATCCCGCCAAGCTCGTGGGCACCGACAAAAACACGGACATCGCGGTACTCAAGATCGAAGCCACCGACCTGCCGGAGATCAAGCGGGGAAGCAGCCGCAACCTGCAGATCGGCGAGTGGGTGCTGGCTGTCGGAAATCCATTTAATCTGACTTCCACGGTAACGGCGGGCATCGTCTCGGCCAAGGAACGCCAGATCAATATCCTCGGGGGCGAGTTTCCCCTGGAGAGTTTCATCCAAACCGACGCCCCCATCAACCCCGGCAACTCCGGCGGAGCACTCGTGAACGTCAACGGGGAACTGGTCGGGATCAACACGGCGATTCTTTCCCGGACGGGAACCTACACCGGATATGGCTTTGCCGTGCCGGTGGATATCGCGGTGAAGATCGCAAACGACCTCATCAAATACGGGGAGGTACAAAAGGCCATTCCCGGGATGGATGTGGTCGAGCTGACCCCTGAGTTGGCCGAAGAGATGAAGGTCAAAAGCCTGGATGGTGTGATCATCACCCATGTGGTCAACCAAGGTGCCGCCGAAAATGCCGGGCTCCTGAAGAACGACGTGATCACCAAGATCGCCGACTGGAAAATCGCCGGAAAGGGGAGTTTTGAAGAGGCGATCTCCTACTACTACCCCGGTGACAGGATCACGGTGGAGTATACCCGGGGCGGAAGCTCCAACACCGCCGAGCTGACCCTGCAGAATCTGGAGGGCACCACGGGCGTGATCAAGCGGGAATTCTACAGCTCGGGATTGCTGGGCGCAAAACTGGAGGCCGTCAATACGCTCGAAAAAGACCGGCTGAAGATCCCCTATGGAGTCAAGATCTCTTCGCTGACGAGAGGCTATCTGAGGGACCTCGGATTCCGCGACGGATACGTGATCACCCACATCAACCAGATCCCGGCAAAGGACCCGGATGAGGTGGGAAAATACCTCGAAAAATACAGCGGTCGGCTCAGGCTCGAAGGAGTGGCCCCCAACGGCCAGCCATTCTTGCAGAGCTTTAATGTGAGGTAAAACAAAAAGCGGTTGGATCCGGAAAATCCAGCCGCCGTTTCTCGCATAAGCTGCCGATTTTTTCTAATTTGATTCAAAAGAATCCCAAATGAAAACAATCCCACAATCCTGCGAACAATTCCTGTCCCAGTTTTCCCTTGCGCTGGAAGACCTGAATGCCTACTCCAACCGCAAAGGAAAAAGCGGCCTGGAAGAACAACAGGGCCGGGAGCTGATCTCCAGTTTTGAAAAGACCCACGAGCTGGCTCTCAAAGTCATCTCCTCCTACCTCACCCTGATGGGAAAAGGCCCGTTTTCCGGATCCAGGGACGCCACCGTCGAGGCGTTCTATGCGGAGTTGATCGATGACGGCAAATCCTGGCTGGACATGGTCATCGACCGGATCCAATACAACCCGATCTATGCCCTGGACACCCAACAAACATTCCTGGACAATATCCGCCATCGGTATCTCCCGCTTTTCGAAAGATTCGGAGACACGATGAGCAAAAGATTGGAGGAATGATCCCCTGGGTTTTGCCCCTGCCCACAGCCTCAGTTCAGTGGTTTTCCGACAAAGCTCCAGGACGGTTCCTTGTCTCAACCCTGGACAGCAAAATCAAGGTGACCTGACAATGATCTTTGTAACCCAACTCATCTATATAAAAGAAGGGCAGGAAAAGGTCTTCCATCAGTTTGAGGAAGTCGCCATTCCCATCATCTCCAAATACAACGGACGGCTTTTGCTGCGGATCAGACCTGAAGAAAGCTCCTTTGTCGAATCTTCGATCGAAAAGCCCTACGAAGTCCACCTGGTCGAATTCAGTGCCGAGACCGACTTTGACAATTTCATGAAAGACGAAGAAAGGAGACGGTTTCTGCATCTGAAGGAGCAGTCCATCCGGTCTTCCATCCTGATCAAAGGCCAAAAAGCGTGAGTATAAAAAACATCCATGAATCGGGGTTCAAAAACGGGGATGACAGTGATTTTGTGGGGGGCCAGATGTTCGGTGTCGGGTGGCTGGAAGTCAGAAGTGAGAAGTCAAAAATCTGAATTGCGGCCCCACACTGTCGGATCCGAAATTGCATCCCGATAGCCGGAACCAAAATCGGGAGACTTTCGGAAAAAAGAGGTTTTGTTGGATGTCGGAAGACGCAAGACGGGAGACGGAAGGTCGGGCGACAAAAAATCCGCGGAAATCTGCGGGAACCATTCAGGGACTTTCCGAAAAAGCCCGATCCATCGACCGGGCTTTATAATTTTGAGTCCACTCCGATAAGTATGAAAACGAGAGATTTGCCCCTTTAATTTAACTCCTGAGGCACTTTTTTTCAAAGAAAATGGCTTTTAGGAGTGGACTCAATTTTTCAATTTTCAATCCAAAAATCACCTAAAAAGAAAACCAGAAGGCCCTCTTCCCACTTCCATACCCCCTATTTCGGTCCCGTCTTTCTTGAAAACAGTGACCGATCCATTTCCCTGAAAACCGTTGGCATTGGCCAGATAGATCTCCTGTCGGCTCTTGTCGTAACCAATGCCGTAGAAGCCC
>CAZGYC010000256.1:0-3078 GCA_964530015.1 uncultured Limnohabitans sp.
TGAAGTTCAAAACCTTCGAGGTTTTAAAAACCTCAAAGGTTCTCTCTAACTGCGTAAATCGTAATTCATAAATCGTAAATCAAATAATGTCTTGGAACAAAGAACTTAAATCCTGGGGCCTGATCCTGGCCTTTTTCGCTTTTCTCTACTTCACGGGATTGCTTCCGGTGATCCAGGGAGGACTACAATCCGTCCTGCTTTCGACGGGGTTGATGAAGCCTAAACTCGAAATTCCCGACCTGACGGATCAGAAATTCGACTACCGGGGTCAGTTCAGGGACTTTGGGGGAAATGTCATCGACCTGCAGGGCTATCGCGGAAAAACCGTCTTCATCAACCTCTGGGCTTCCTGGTGCGGGCCTTGCCGGGCGGAGATGCCGCATATCTCCGAGCTCTACAAATCGGTAAAAGACACCCCGAATCTGGAATTCCTGATGATAGGCTTGGACAATGACATCAGCAAAAGCCAAAAATTTATGGAAGGAAAAGCTTGGGGTTTTCCGGTGGTCCATGCCAGTTTCGGGCTGAACCAGAGCCTGCAAAGCGAATCCATCCCCACCACGCTGGTGGTCAACAAAGAAGGAAAGATCGTCTTTTACCAGCAGGGCATGAGCAACTTCAATACGGATGAGTTTCGGGATTTTCTCCTCTCCTTGTCGGAAAAGGGGCATTAAGAGGCTCTCGCAGGCATTTTTTCACCGAACAGGTTGGCAGGATTGATGATTTGTCGTAATCTTGGCGGATACCCAAGTAACCTATGAAAAAGTCTCCCATTTTAGCCCTTTGGGCATTTTTTACTGTATTCACCGCCTACGCTCAAAATTCCGTCCTCTGGTACACCCAGCCGGCCGAGAAATGGGAAGATGCCCTTCCGATCGGAAACGGAAGGCTTGGGGCCATGGTCTTTGGCATCCCGGGCAAGGAACATATCCAGCTCAATGAGGACTCCATGTGGCCCGGCGGTGCCGACGACTGGGGCCTGGCAGACGGGACTCCGGCCGACCTTGCCCAAATCCGGGAATACCTCATCGCCGGAGAGCACCAAAAATCCGATTCGCTGCTGGTCCTGAAATTTTCCAGAAAAGAAGTCACCCGCTCGCATCAGACCATGGGGGACCTGTGGTTGGATTTCGATTGGAAGTCGGTCACGGAATACAAGAGAAGTCTGGATCTGGGCACCGCCATTACCCTGACCGAGTTCAAAAGTGAAGGACATACCGTCACGCAGGAAGTTTTCGCTTCAGCACCTAACCAAGCGATCTTGGTCAAACTGCATACCACCCATCCGGAGGGATTCCGGGGATTGATACGGATGGACCGGCCGACGGATATGGACCATCCGACAGCCGAGACCAAGGCGCTGAATGACAACCTGCTCGAAATGACCGGCATGGCAACCCAACGGGGCGGGCAGATTGATTCCAAGCCATTTCCGATCCGGAACGGCGTGAAATTCAGGGTTCTCCTGCTGGCGCAAAACCAGGACGGGGAAGTCAAGGCAAGCCCGGAGGGCCTTCGGGTAAATGGGGCAAAAGAGATCTACCTGACGCTGGTGGCGGAGACGAGCTATTACCACCCGGATTTCGAAAAAAAGGCCGAGGCAAAACTCGACGAAATCGCCTTCAGCAGTTGGGGACAACTCCAACAAGCCCATGAGCGGGAATACAGTGCCTGGTTTGACCGGATGAGCCTGAGTCTGGGAGCCGAAACGGCGGATGAAATCCCCACGGATCACCGCATCCAAAATGCCAAAGCGGGACAGCAAGACCTCCATCTCGAAAAGCTCCTTTTTGACTTTGGCCGCTACCTCCTGATCTCTTCCTCCCGCCCCGGCACCAATCCCGCCAACCTCCAGGGGCTTTGGAACCGGCACATCTCCGCACCCTGGAATGCCGACTACCACCTGAACATCAACCTGCAGATGAACTACTGGCCCGCGGAAGTCACCAATCTGAGCGAACTCCACGGACCTCTGTTTGACTTCACGGATGAGCTGATCGAAAACGGTAAAAAGCCGGCTTCGGTGAATTTCAACATGAAAGGAGCCATGCTTCCCCACACGACGGATCTTTGGAAGATCCCCTTTCTCCAGTCCCGAACTGCCTATTGGGGGAGTTGGATCGGCGCGGGAGCCTGGCTGGGCAGGCATTATTGGGAGCATTACCTGTTTACGCAAGACCGGGTTTTTCTGGAAAAAAGAGCCCTCCCTGCCTTTGAGCAGATTGCCCAATTTTATTCCGACTGGCTGATCACGGATCCCCGGGACGGCACGCTGGTTTCCGCTCCGTCCACCTCACCGGAAAACCAGTTTATCAATAAAAATGGCCAGCAAGCCGCCTCCACGATGGGCGCAGCCATGGATCAGCAACTGATCGCGGACATCTTCGGTATCTACCTCAAATCCAACGAACTCTTGGGCAAACGATCCGCCTTGACCGACAAGATCCACAGCCAACTCGACCAGCTCCGGCCCGGGGTCCAACTCGGTTCGGATGGCAGGATTCTGGAATGGGACCGGGAATACGAGGAGCCCGAAAAAGGGCATCGACACATGTCCCACCTTTACGCGTTTCATCCCGGAGCTGCCATCACCCAGGCAGGAACCCCTGAGCAATTCGAAGCCGTAAAAAAGACGCTCGACTATCGTCTCGCCAACGGCGGGGCAGGAACGGGCTGGTCACGTGCCTGGCTGATCAACTTTTCGGCGAGACTGATGGATGGCGACATGGCCCATGACCATATCCAAAAACTTCTGGCCACAGGCCTGTACACGAATCTCTTTGACGCGCATCCCCCCTTTCAGATTGACGGGAATTTCGGCTATACAGCGGGAGTTGCGGAGATGCTGCTCCAGTCCCACGAGGAAGGGATCATCCGCGTTTTGCCTGCTTTGCCGACAGCCTGGCCATCCGGGCAGGTGAAGGGACTCAAAGCCAGGGGTGGATTTACCTTGGATTTTGCCTGGGAAAACGGCGAGGTAAAAACAGTCAGAGTCCACTCCGCCAAAGGCAAGAAAGTCGTCCTCTATGCCGACGGATCCGAAATCGACCTGGAACTCAAGGCCGGTGAAAGCATCGA
>CAZGYC010000257.1:0-3077 GCA_964530015.1 uncultured Limnohabitans sp.
CGGGGCATTTTTGTGGATCAAGTGTCCAGCCCGGTCATACAGCAGGTAACGTGGGATGGATTCGACATGCAGTTCCTTGAGATACGCCGACTCCGCACTGTTCATCACGATGAAAGAGCGATCCGGGAGGGCGATGTCGTACTTCCGCACGACTTGGTCCCAAAATTTATGGTTTTGGTCCACCGAGAGATAGATGACCTCAATGCCCCGTCCATGATAGTCCGCCTGGAGTTTTCGGGATTCCGGAAATGAACGGATGCATGGAATGCACCAGGCGGCCCACAGATCCACGTACAAAATCGTCCCTTTCTTCTTCTCCACGATCTCCCCAAAGTCCAGGATCCCCTCCCCCAGTGATTTTGCCTGCATGTCCTGTTCGAGATGGAGCAGCTTTTCATTTTCGGCTTTTAGAAGATCCATTGGTTTCGGGTCAAGCCTGCCTGAGTAGGTTTCAAACAGTTTCTCCGCTTCCTGAAATGAAAGCATTGAAAGCTCCCGGTTTAGGAATTTGTACAAAACCAAATCCGAAAAGACACCCGTTTCTTCCAAAATCAACCGGCTGGCGAGCTCCCTGTACTCCTCTGAAACCAGGCGATCGATCAAAAAATCCCCAAACCTGTCCAAATAAAGTGTATGGGCTTGATTGGCGTTGACGCTTTCGGACCGGACAAAATACCGCAATGCGGCGTCTGCGTCAAAAACCTCCCCGTCCAAATCAAAAAACCGCAATTTATCCTGTTCAAATTGGTTTTTGGAAAGAAAAAAGGAAGCCAGATATGATGACAGTTGGCCGGCTTTTTCAAGGGAATCAAGCCAATCCGCCTCCAGTTTCAGGCTTTCCAGCGCACGGTCCTTATACTCTTGCAACTCGTCTCCTCCATCCGCTGCCGCTACGGAAGCCCGGCTTGACTCCCAAAGGAAATAAAAGTCCTGAAGTGGCGTATAGCTGGAATTGGGGCCGTTGGTATTCCCTTGAAGCTCCAGATTGTCATCATAGGGCAATACTTCCCGGTTTAGCGTAGTGAACCACAGGTTTCGGTTTGCCATACTGACCAATACGCTGTCCCCTTCCCCAAAAAGGCGGACGTATTCCTGTCCCCCATGATCCCGATAGATCAGCTCCAGCCACTTTCCCCGGCTGGGAACAACCATTTCCCAAGAAATGCTGTCGTTGGGAAACCGAATCTCCACCGGCAGGCTGTTGCCATCCAGGTAGCTGAATACGGCTTTGCGTTGGCCCAAAAATCCCTGCGCAGCACTGTCTTCGAAAACGAACGTGACGCCAGTGGTGGGATGGGCTTCGCCGGCTGGCCGGGAGCTGCAGGCCGAAAAGGCCAGACCGGCAAGTCCCACAAGGGCATATCCCAGTTTCAACAAAACATCAGTCTTTCCCATTTCGCTTGAATTGCTCCTCCAGTTTCCCATTCCGCTCCAGGCTTTGGAGTACCGCAGCGTCAAGGGGATGACCCCTTAAAAACTCCAGCTCATCCCAAAATTCCCCATCATAGCCAAAATCCTGTGATGCAATGGGTTCATCTCTTTTCTGGACACGGCGACCTGGGATCTTTTCCATCCTGCCCGTTTTCAATTGGTCAAACCAAAAGGTCTGGACGTCCACATGGTGGATGCCTACGTCACGGTTGACGAGCCTCAGGGACTTTAGCCGGATCACCTCGGGATAATATCGCCCTTCAACTTCCCGGAACTTGGCATAAACCTGCTGCTCCCCCCACTGAAGCGTCAACTGATACTCCACAATCGCGTGGTTTCTGCTGTTGATCTTCAAGTAGCTGCTCCCGCCGGGAGGATCCGTATTGCCAAATGCGATTTGATAGACCGTGTCCGAACCGACCAGCTCCTCCCCTACCAGTCTGTGATACATCGGCACCTCAGGAATACCCATAAACTTCCCCCCTTTTTTGCCAAAATGGGTAATCGGATCATAGGCAATCCGGAGGTAGTTGGACGAATAGCCTGATACCAGTGGATTTAGGGGCGCGGTTTTTTGACCCCGTTCGGCCAACTTATCCCTGATCCCTTTGGTCAGCAAAGCCACCGCAGAATCGGCCACTTCCACATCCCCGGTTTGCCTCAACTGTTCCACTTTGATTTTAGCCAGTTCAATGTTTTTGGTATAGCCGACGTCCTCCACTACCAAGGCCGCCTCTACCAAATGGGTTACTTCTTCGTGGTTGTAGGAAACTTTGCGATACAATCCCTTCATCTGATGCCTGTGACCGGGATAATTCTCCGGAATCTGGTCAATTGCCTTGGATATCATCTCTTCCAAAGACCTGTCCTCGGGCTTGACGATGACTTCTTTCAGGCTGATCACCGTCCGCTGGAGCGAAATCCTATTATCCGTTTTGTCCAAGCTGGCCAGCGGGATCCCCACTTTGGCATAGCCCATCAGGGAAACCACCAGCGTGTCCCTTTTTAGGGCTTCCGGGTACAAAAGCCGAAACATACCGTCCGCATCCGTAGCGACATTGAACTCGGGGAAGTTTTTCAAAAACAAATAGGCAAACGGCAGCGGAGTAGCGTCCATTTCGTCCAAAACCACTCCCGAAACCAAATGGGAAGAGGATTGGGTCTGGGAAAACACCGTCCCAAACTGCAAAACCAAAACCATCAAACCGATCAATATCCTCATAAAAATTTTCAATTGCCCCAAATTATGCCTTGCCCGTCAGCGCTTCCCATTTCCCCTGAATTGCTCCTCCAGGCTCCGTTGTCGTTCCAGGCTTTTTAGGATCGCAGAATCCAGCGGGTGGTTTTTCAACAGTTCACTTCGATCCCAAAAATCCGGATTGTATTCGGCAGGTTGAGAGGCAATATCCCCATCTCCCCGTTGCGTATCTCCATATCGGATTTTTTCAATCTTCCCGGTTTTCACTTCGTCAAACCACAAGGTATGGATATCCATCCGATGCCCACCGATGTCACGATTGATGAAACGCATCTTTTTCTCCACTATTTTCTCCGAATAATAATCGGTCTCCCCGCTTTCCAAACTTCACGGACATCTGGCTGTAGTCGGTCCTGTCCCCGTTGGTGTACATCGTAAACTGCAATTC
>CAZGYC010000258.1:0-3075 GCA_964530015.1 uncultured Limnohabitans sp.
TATTGCTAAAAAAACCTGTTGATCCGACTCCTGCATGGAAATAAAAGTGCTTTCGGTGCAAGATAGGATTTTGGTTTCTTTTTGGAATAAGACAACTGAAAATGGCTTTACCCCTACGCGGGGTTAAATATTTTTTTGAGTAAATCCCGCTATAGAAGTTTGGACCGGATCTCCGGAGTCCGACGCTGCGGAGCAATGTCCATGTCTGGCAGAGTCTTAAGAACCCAGATTTAAAAAAGAGGAATGAGCGTGCTGGCAGCGAAGTCGATGAACCGTTACAAGTCCTCGACTCCGCTCGGACTGACACGACGATCACAAAAACTATCGGCACCACGTGAATACGGTGTCACCCTGAGCGGAGTCGAAGGGTCGTTGATTATCCAACCCTCACTTCAGCGCCCTCTCCACAGCAGTTTTCCCTCCGACTACCGGAAGGGTCAATACTGTCCCGTCCAGATCGACCGTCAGTTCTGTCCCCGGCTTAGGCAGGATCGTAAACTCCGCATCTGAGGAGAAGATCATCAGCCCGATCTGTTGACCTGGGGCGATGATCTGGTCGTCAGGCTGCAGGTCAAAACTGACCTCGTAGAATTTCCCCGGCTCCAGCGGCTCACTTTTTTCAATAGACGCATGGTTTTGGGGATCTGCCCAGCCGCGCGTGATGATGTTGTCGGTGATGCGGGAGTTTCTTCCCTCGGTCCAGGGCAGGGATACCAGCCAAACCGAAAGATTGGCGGCAGGTTTATTCGAAGCCAGTTTGACGGTGATTTTGGCGGTGCCGGAGATGTGGACGGCCTCTTTCAGGACGGGACTCAGGTAGATCAGACGGTGCTCGGTATAGTCTGCCTGTGCCAAAGCCGATCCCGAGAAGGAATAGTTGTCGATCAGGGTTTCTTTGGCTCCTGAATTTGTTTTCTCCAGACTCAGCGAGCCCGCGGCTGGCGCGGCTCCCTTCAGGTAGAGACTCACATCCGCAGCTTGCGGGTTGGGGTAGTCGGCATAGGCGGTAGGCTTGGATTGCTCGTCCTGCTCGCGGACGATCCAAGCCCGGGGTTCCTGCTCAACGCCATTTTCCACCCCATGCAGGTAGCGGGTAAACCAGCGGTTCATCATCGAAAATGGAGGAGGTCCGCCATGACCGTTTTGATGGTAAAAGATCATCGAAGGAATTCCTTTGGCGCGGGCCGCCTCGTAGATCCGATAGCTATGCTCCGGCATCACATTCCAGTCATTGAATCCGTGAGACATGAGCAAGGCTGCCTTCATCGGCTCCATGTCATTGAGGTAGTCGCGACCGGCCCAGAAGTCATTGTAGTCTCCCGTCGCTCGATCCATTCCCTGGGCCATCTCGGTATCACGGACCGTCCGGTTGTTGTAGGCTCTTTTGGACTCGTCCCCGCTATGGATGAAATCATAGAGCACGTCGATGTCTTCTCCCAAGTAGCCCCCCGGTGAGCGCACCAGGCCATTTGAGCGGTAGTAATGGTAGTAGGACGTATTGGGAGCGATGGGGATGATTGCCTCCAGCCCCTTCACTCCGGTAGTAGCTGCTGCAAGGGGAAGGGTACCGTTGTAGGAAGTGCCGGTCATGCCGACTTTGCCCGTGGACCAGAATGCCCTTACTTTTTCATTGCCATCAGGAGTCGTGTAACCGTTGTCTTTTCCCGTGAGCCATTCGATCACGGCTTTTGGTGCCAAAGATTCATTGTCACCGCCTACTGTCGGAGCACCTTGAGACAAGCCTGTTCCTGGAGAGGAAGAATGCACAACGATGTACCCACGGGGCACCCAGCGCATGATT
The DNA here is from genome assembly GCA_964530015.1 of uncultured Limnohabitans sp. Classification (GTDB taxonomy): domain Bacteria; phylum Bacteroidota; class Bacteroidia; order Cytophagales; family Cyclobacteriaceae; genus Algoriphagus. The sequence continues at coordinate 1,802 of CAZGYC010000258.1, forward strand.
TCGTCATTGGAGATGATGGGACGCTTTCCCCTGCGCTGTACTTCCACGTGGGTTCTCGGTGGGGCGGAAGCCCCCAATTCATGCTTGACATCCCAAAAAAGCCCCGGTACATTTCCCGCCGTTCCGGCATAATACGGGCTGCTGGCATAGACCACGGGTAGCTTCAGCCCTTCAGTCTCGGTTTGGCGCGGACGGGTCACGTCCACATGCATCCGGTCTTTTTTGCCGTCCCCATCCGTGTCAAATTCGGTTTCTACCCACAGGTCATGGCGGATCCAGTTGGCGGAATCCGCCAATTCGGGTACAATCTGGGCTTCGCCGTTTTCAAAGATGGGCTTGACTTGGGCCAGCAATGTCAGTGAACAGCTAAAAACAAAAAACGCCAAAAGCGCCGGGAACTTGGTGATCTTCATCGGTAGCGGAAGTATGGGGTTCGGTATTTGATTTCAAGGTTAATATTAGGGCGAAAATCTATTTTCTCCCTCCCTCTCGAATAAAAAAGCGGGAAACCTATGCCAGTAGCTTCGGAATAGCCAATCTGGGATCAGTCGGGTAAAGAGGGTCAAAAATCTGATGGAGGTGATGTTCCAGATGATCCACATAATCCCGGATCAAAAAGGCCAAATCCACCAAGTCTCCGTTTCCCAAATCAATGGAATATGCCAAAGTTCGATCAGTTTGTAAGAGCATTACATCCTGAATCCGAAGATTGACTGACTTCCAGAGGTCGCCCAACTTATCCATGTCCGCCTGCTGGTAGCTATTGGCCCTGACCAATTCGTCCTGCTTGTATCTTCGGATTTGGTAGGGTTTGGCCTCGTATTGGATTTCTGTAAACCGCTGGAGATTGTTGATCCCGGAGTCGATCAAGTGGCCCAAGATCTCCTTTTTGGACCATTTTTCCGGGGATATTTTCCTGCGGAGGATTTCCTCGTCGGTGTTTTGGATATATTCCAAGCCTTTCTCCAGCAAATGCTGCAATCTGTGAGCCGTTGCTTTCATCAGGGAATTGGGAGCTTTTTCCATGGTCAATCAGAGGTGTAAGGGAACTGGGTACTTTGAAACATTAAGGGAACCAGTTATTCCTGCAGAGCCTGTAACTGGTGTTTTTCCATCATTTCCAATTGATTCCGGAAGATCGTACCCTCTTTTGAAAGCGATAAGATCGCCTGGATTCATCTCCTCCCACCCCTTCATTTTACTTCGGTTAATTGATTTAAAACCAATCCAGAGAGACTGTCCATCCGGGAGAAGGCAAACCACTTTTTGCCCAG
>CAZGYC010000259.1:0-3035 GCA_964530015.1 uncultured Limnohabitans sp.
GACGGGACTTATTTTTACGTAATCCATTTATTGGACGGAAAAACCGAAACAGGTTGGATTTACATCAATAGAAAACAGTAATTATTAATGACCGCTTTGCCGGATAATTTCGGCAAAGCATTACCAAAACACCATTAAAATATGAAGAAATTATATTTAGCCGTACTGATATCTTTGGCTGCATTTAATGAAGTAAGCGCACAACAAGAGCCTCATTATACACAGTATATGTATAATATGAATATTATCAATCCGGCTTATGCAGGTTCAAAAGAAGGGCCTTCTTTTGGACTTTTATACCGAAAACAATGGGTAAATTTAGACGGAGCTCCTTCTACTTTTTCATTTTCGGGTTCTACTCCTTTAGAAAAGAATGTAGGAGTTGGTTTGTCTGTTGTATCCGACAAAGTAGGTCCGGTAAGTGAGCAAAATGCCACTGCCGATGTTTCTTACACACTTAATCTGAATGAAGAAAGCAAATTGGCATTCGGTTTAAAAACCGGAGTTACTTTTCAAAGAGTAGGTCTTTTCTCAGACATTGCCAGTTCGCTTCCGGATCCGTCTGATATTGCGTTTTTGCAGGATACAAACAGTACTTACCTGAACTTAGGTGCCGGAGTATTTTATTATACCAACAAATATTATGTGGCTTTTTCGGTTCCAAATATGATTAAATCAACTCATTTGGATATGAATGGTGCAAAATACGGACAAGAACAAATTCACTATTATTTAACCGGAGGGTATGTTTTTGACATCAATCCTGATTTGAAATTCAAGCCGTTTACCATGCTTAATTCTTCTTTGGGAGCACCGCTTTCGGTTGATTTGAATGCTAACTTTTTATTTCAGGAAAAATATGAAGCCGGTTTGTCTTACAGACTAGGTGACAGTGTTGGCCTTTTGCTGAACTACGCAATAAATCCTACCATTAGAATTGGATATGCTTATGATTATACCCTTTCCTCTCTTAACGCCACTACCACTTCATCGCACGAATTTATTTTGTTGTATGATTTGAATTTACAGAAAAAAGTTTCCCGTTCTCCAAGATATTTCTAAGATTAAAATCGATTCCGATTATGAAAAATATATATGTAATATTATGTTTCGCATTGATGAGTTCATCAGCGATTATTGCTCAAAACAAAGCAACCCAAAAAGCCGACAAACTTTACAATCAATTTGAATACCTTGAAGCTTCAAAAGCTTATATGAAATTGCTTGATAAAGAAACCGACAAGAATTACATCTACAAGCAATTGGCCGAATGTAATTATAATATGAACAACACCGCAGAAGCGGCCAACTGGTATGCAAAATTAATTGCCCAGCCACAAGAAGCCGAAGTGTATTTTAAATATGCACAGGTTCTTAAAGTAAACGGAAAAATGGACGAAGCCAATAAGCAAATGCAAAAATTTGCTTCTATGGCTCCAAATGACCAAAGAGCAATCAGCTTTAACAAAAATCCTGATTACATTGCCCAATTGGATGCAAAAACTAAAACTTTTGATGTAAACAAAGTAAGTTTCAATTCAGATAAAACCGATTTTGCTCCATTTTTGGCAAATGATAAAAACATTTATTTTGTTTCTACCCGAAGCAATTCAGGCAAAAAAGACGGTTATAAAGAAGAATCTTATTTGGATATTTATCGTGTAGCTTACGGAACCGATGGTAAATTTGGTGAAGTAAAACCGGTTTCTGATTTGAATTCAAAATGGCACGATGGACCTGTCAGCATTACTGCCGATGGAAAAATCGCTTACTTTTCGAGAGACAGCCACGCAGACAAGAAATATGAAGCAGATAAAGCCAATAAATCAAAAATAGATCAGGTTTATATTTACAGAGCCGAAAAATACAATGATGGTTGGAACGAAATAAGACCACTTAGCATCAACGGACTTGATTTTTCATGCAGCGGTCCTTCTATCAGTAAAGACGGAAAAACATTGTACTTTTCTTCTAACAGACCGGGTGGTTTGGGAGGAATCGATATCTGGAAAGTTGCTATCGATAAGGACGGAACTTGCGGAACACCTGAGAATTTGGGTCCTAATGTCAACACCGAAGCCAACGAGCAGTTTCCGTTTATCACAGACGAAAATATACTTTATTTTTCTTCAAACGGAAAACCGGGTTACGGAGGTTTAGATATTTTTTCTGTTGATATGAATCAGCCAAATGCCGAAGCTGTCAACTTAGGAAAACCGATAAACACATCAAAAGACGATTTTTCATTTTCTTTGAACACTCAAAGAAATATCGGATTTTTTGCCAGCAACCGAAACGGTAATGAAGACATCTTTATTGCAGAACCTTATTGCATGATTGAAACCTATGTTACGGTAACAAACCTAAAAACAGGAGAAGTAATCCCGGATGCAAAAGTTTCTTTCTTAGGAGAAGAAAATGTTACCAAAAAAGGTCGGAAGAAAAAGAAAGTTAACAAGAAAACAAAAAAGACACTTTCTATATTGTACACTGCAACCACCGATGCTACCGGTATAGCACAGGTTGCGGTAGATTGCAACAAACCTTACACAGTTCAGGCAGGAAAAGACGGATATGAAAGTGCTGTAACCAATGTTACCACTACAAAAACGGGAGAAGTTAAATTAACACTTTCTCTTAAACCAATTGATGTTCTTGTAACACCGGAAGAGATTATTCTGAAAGAGATTAAATTTGGTTACAACCAATGGGCAATTACCCCTGAAGGAGCCGCTGAGCTGGACAAATTAGTTCAGATTATGGAAGAAAACGAAGAGATGATTATTCTGGTAAAATCTCATACCGATACAAAAGGTAAGGCCGATTACAACATGAAATTGTCTGAAAGACGTGCCAAATCTACTGTAGATTATGTTATCTCTAAAGGAATTGAGGCTACAAGAATCTCCGGAAAAGGAATGGGAGAATCAGAACCAAAAATTGATTGTAAAGAGAATTGTACCGAAGAGGAAAATTCTCAAAACAGACGTTCGGAATTCCTTATTGTGAAATAATTTTTTCTGAATTAAGTATAA
>CAZGYC010000260.1:0-3010 GCA_964530015.1 uncultured Limnohabitans sp.
TTCGGGTGATTTTAGTCGGCTAAATTAGGGCGAAAGGGCGAAAGGGCAAAAAGTGGGTGAATCGAGGCGGCCCTGTTTGATTGATCAGAGATACCGAAAGGTTTCATTTCAGAAAATTTTGCACTCGCTATCCGCCTCAAATCAACTTGAGCAAGGCGGATAACAGGGAAAAACCAGCGGTGTCGGGGAGGAATGCCACCGTTTCGGGAAAAGTACCAGACATAGTATAAAAGCAGTTTCCTACAAAGCTTCTTCAAAACTGTGCCGGACAACCCAAACTTTTTAAGCCAATGTCATCAACCATTTTGGCCACATTGTCAAAAGAAAGTACTTTTGTGCCGTGAATCGTATTGCCTTCCGTATGCGCCTTTGGCTTCTCGGCTGTCTCTTGTTTGTATTGGGAGCTGGCGGTGACCGGTATATGGATGATTTCGAAGTGTCGGCTGCCGTAGAAGTGGCGGACAGTGTAGCCCTGCCTGGCACCGCAAGCCCTTCGCAATACCTCCCCTCCGACCATCCCTTTAAGGGGCATGTGATCCTGACTGAGAACACCGCCCACCTCGCACACCATCTCCCTCTCCTCAAAAATACCGCAAACCACCTAAGTGCCTATCCCGCATCCAACAGCTTGCTTTTTCTGGATGGTTTCTCGATAAGGCACGCTTTTCTCAAATTCATCTTTGTAGGCTTTGCCAAGCCTGACATTGTTTTCCCTTTTCACTGGTTCTGGTAACCCAATCTCCTTTTTCTTGGCTGCTTCTTTTCAGGACAAGCCCTCGGCACAATACGTTGGGTTTCTTGCCCCACTGTATTGTCGGGGACCATACACCGTTACCTATATCCCCTCGTTAGGCTGAAATTCCGCGTGGTCTGATTTTGCATGGACTGCTGTCCCCTATGATCGGGGCGAGTTGTCGCGTGAATACCTGTGCCCAGGAATAACCCCGACGAAAAGAAGCCCTTTCCTTTCCCATTCAATCGCTGATAAGCTTTGGGTACATCTCCTTCGACCGAACGGTCGGCAGGTTAATGTGAAACTCACGGCCTTATGCGGCAACCGACGGTTCTGTCAAATGTCAACCGGAATCCGTCAGGGAGAGGTATATCCCTACGACTCTCCTTTTTACAAACCTTCCAACAAACAAAACGATGAAATACATATTTGCAATACTACTCATACTGTCCAGCATCCTTGTGCTGGGACAATCCATCCCTCCGACACTCATTCAGGGCAAACTCATGGACAGCGCTCAGAACGAACCCGTCGATGATGGGGTATATGATCTACTGGTGGAGCTCTACGACGGGGAAGTCCGCTGGAGCGAAGTGCAAAAAGCGGTCCCCGTCATCAACGGAGACTTTCGGATCGAGTTGGGAAAAACAGTGCCACTCGACAAAACCCTGCTGGCCGAAGCCCAGTTTATCAAGACATCCGTGGTCCATAATCCGACCTTGTATGCACAGATAAACCCAATTACCGGCCCTCCGGCTTCCACCGCATCCCAATCACCCCATTCCCCTTCCAATGAGGGGCCAGACACAGAAAGAGACACCGCGAAATCCTCCCACGACAAGCTCACCGTCACGCCGAGCGGATACCTCGAGTTCTTCTATTCCCACAATTTCAACCGCCCGGAAAACAACATCACGGCACTCCGGGGATTTGACTACATCAACGGCTCACTGATGGTCGGCAACTTTGTGATGGCGCTCGATGCCAATTACAATAATTTTTCAGCCAGACTGGCCATCAACGTCGGGGCCAACCCAGCCCAGTTTTATGAACAGGAACCTACTACCATTCCCAGTTGGCAGCTTCCGAGCCTGAGCCAACATACGTGGCAGTTTATTCAGGAAGCCCTGATCGGCTGGGAGGTGGAAAGCATCCCCGGGCTGACGCTGCAGGCAGGGGTCATGGCCACCCCGATCGGGATCGAAGGGCTCCCCAACCACCAAACCTGGAAAGAAAGCATGGCTTCTCCCCACATGCTGCCCAAAGACTACCGGGAAAACTGGAACTGGTCCCGCAGCAACTCCTTCATCAATGTCCCCGACTATCACAGCGGTGTCCGCGCGCTGTATTCCAGAAACGAGCGAAACCACTTCGGGTTCTTCCTTCTGAATGGACAAAATATGATTACAGACAACAACAGTTCAAAAACGATCGCTCTCTCTTACCTGTACATGCCCAACCCAAAGTTTCACTTCAGCACGGTTTACATGGGAGGTGCCGAGCGTCCGACAGGAGCTCCTGAAGGCGAGAGATGGAGGCACTTGTTTGATTTCACAGCCCGGTGGGAAGTCACGGAAAACCTCGCCTTTATGACCCAATTTGTCCCGGGCTTCGAAGAGACCAACTTCGGAAGGAACCTCTTTAACATCAATGTCTTCTATGCAAGCTGGAAGTTTGACAACGATGTCCGGCTGGCCTTGCGGTACGAGCATCTGATCGAAAAAGTCGCCCCTGGCTCCTCTCCGGTTTTTTTGCGAAGCCTGAAAGAAGACAACAGCGCAGGACTGTACGGCTTTACGACCACCCTGTCCGTGCCGATTGTGCCAAATCATCTCACGCTCCGCACGGAGTACCGGCACGACCGAAGCGCCTTGGACTGGTTCTACAAAGGGCAGTTGGCGGAGACCGGCGATCCACATGAGCCCTATGCCCCCAATGCCAAGTTCCAGAATACCCTCACCTTCGGGCTGGTGGGCTGGTTCTGATCACTCCAGCGGAAAGTATCCACCACTTTGACTATATGACGCTGCCCCGTTCATTCGGGGCAGCTTTTTTCTTTACACCACCTCTGAGTACAGATCAAATTCCGTTGCCTCATAAACTTTTGCTTGCACAAAGTCTCCAACACGACAATAATGCTTAGACGCATCGATCAGAACAATCACCCATAAATATCCTTTCGGTGACCAATTGCAATTACTTCGAGAAAGCACATTGTCTTTGATTTCGTAGATCACGCGGTAGTCGGACACTCTGATTCTATAGGAATTCCGGCCT
>CAZGYC010000261.1:0-3008 GCA_964530015.1 uncultured Limnohabitans sp.
TAAAATAATTTTTCCTTCGGGTGGCAAAGGTGGAAGCTCTTTTGCAATTTTTGGTCTGTGTGTTGACTTGTGCGAATTGCAAATGTGCTTACACCTGTGTGTTGGTTTTCCTCTATAGTTCATTAATTTCTTTTTCAATTAAACGATACTTGTCTTTGATGTCTTCTCCTGAATAAAAATCTAGCAAATCTTTTTTAGTCAATGTTCCTTGACTTAAAAAACGTTTCAGATACTCTTGATTGAATTCCATTAAAATGATTGATTTTTCCAATTGTTTCAAAATGGCTTTGTTGTTTTCAATGTTGTTTTGAACAAGTGATTTTATCGTCAATACTTCGTTAATGTCTTTGATGATTCGGTTTACCATCATTGCCAAAATATCTTTGTCGAGTTCGATTTCTTTTGCATTTAAGGCAATGTCTCTCGCTAACATATACGCAATAGCCAAATTACTGTAATCTCCTTTTTGAGAATTTATAATTGCAATAAAACCAACACCGGGAATGTACCCTACATTTTCAAAATTCTTAAGAATGGAGTTTTCTACTAACGAAATATCAAATACAATCAAACTTACTTTGCTGTCTCTGTTGGCTTGTGCTTCTATTAACTGGCTCCAAGCAGTATCAGATTTACGAGTAAAAATGTCTTTACTTTCAATGTCACCTAAACGAACACTTTTGTCAAACTTACATTCAATAGCTATTTTCAAATCAGGTGATCCATTTACTTCACAAATTATATCACCTGTTTTGTTTTTCGGTAAATTCCCTGCTGTATTACCCGTTAAAAATGCTCTGTCCTTTAGTTTTTTGTCTGCAAAATATTGGTTTAAAAATTCTGCAATTTCATCTTCTGCCAAAACGCCTTTAATGGTTGATTTGTAGAAAAGTTCTTTCTTCATTTCAAAAATCATCTTCAAACTTTCGAGTTCTGTTCCTAACTCATTGGATGTTTTTGAAAGAAAAGAGGAAATTCGGTCTTCCATTAGAGCCAATACTCCAATGTAAATTGCTTTTAGTAACTTATCATCTCGTTCACTTGCAGGAAGATTGTCAAAGTAATTGAAAACAATTTGATTTTCGATTTCAAATTCTTTGATTTCAATTCGTTTGAGTTGTTGATTTATTTTTATTGTTGCCATACTATGTCAAATTTTTGATTTCCTTATAAAGTTTAACCAAATGATCCATTGATAAATCAATTATGGGTTCAAACATAAAGGAGTTGATATGAATATTTTCAGGTGTTATAAGATTGACCTCGTCCAATTTACTGATTTCAGTATCCATTGTTCCATCAAATTCATTTTTAAATCTTTCAAATAGTTTAGCTGTTTGGTATTTACTAAAGGGTGATTTATCACTTACTTTAGAAAACATATACTCTTCTGATTTTATTCTAATGGCAATTGATAAGATAATTTTTTGTTCAAGATTCATTCCTTGAGCAAAAGGTTCTGAAATAAGCTTTTCAACTTCATTATCAAGAATTGACTTGATAGTATCTGATTGGTTATAAGACTCTAATCCTTTCGAAATTATAATATTGTCATAGACTGACTTAAGTTGTCCAATTGTAATTGTATTTGTATCATTTTTGAGATGTAATAACGAGGTTAATAGTTTAAAATCAACGCAAGAACTACCATCCTTAAATTCAATCAGATTACGTACAAAAGGAATTGATGCTATTAGCATTAAAGGATTTCTCAGGTTCTTTTTCCAATGATTAAACGGTTCACTTTGATAGTTATGTCCTGTCCCTATTAAATCAATTCCATCTAAATTTTTTAGTGCCATAAAAGAACAATCCCTTATAACGATTCCGTCTAATAAACGTGATTGAATAGTTCTATAGAAATCATAATTATGAGTTAAAATTATTTGTTTAAAGGAACTGTCTTTTTGAATGTCAGAAAGGTATTGTATGATGGCATACTTATTTTTATAATCAAAAGAATCAGCAATATCATCTATGATAAGTAAGGTTTCATTATTATCTTTCTTTTTTGCTTGAATATTAAATAAAACATTCATTAAATACATTGCCCTCTTTTCTCCTTGACTTAAAAAATCTTGTCTACTTAATTCATCATCATTTAGTACTATTGGAGGTTCTCCTTCTTTGGTTTCAAATTCAAATGCAATTATTGGAGCGGATTTTCCTAAAATTGAGCTATCCTTATTTCTAATTATAGCCTTGAATGGAACGAAAAACCGATCATTGAATTTTTTTACAATTTTGTCCCATTCAGTTTCTTGATTTCTAGCAGCTTGTTCAATTTCTGCCAAACGCTCTTTGCCCGTTGTATAAGCATCATTAATTTCAGTCAAGAAGAAGATTAAATTTGAAAAGTATGAAATCCAAACTTTTTTCTTAAAACTTTTAATGTCAATATATTCAGAAACTATTAATGGCTCTTTTTCAATGATTTCTCTGAACTGTTTAACTGCTACCTTTTTAATTTCTTTTTCAATTTTAAGAAGATGTTCATTCTCAATGATGACTTTCTTTTCTTCAAGAAGTCTTGACGCAAATTGCTTATCGTCAATAATTGGGTCATTATCTCCATCAAGAAGAATTTTATGATTAGCGTGAAAATAATTTTCCTTGTTCAATGATTGGGCAACTGTATCTGCTCTTCCTGGATTAAAGACCCCAGACTTAAAAACCGAGGAGTTTTTAATTAATTCGTTATACGCATTAAAGTACTCATCAATTTTGCCTTTAACATTTGGCTTGGATAAAAAATCTATTACATCTTGATGAAACAACTCTTCATATTTCATTGAAGAATAATTGTCTGTCAATTCCTGCTGATGTATATCACAAAACAAATCGAAGATGTTTTTTTATCAAAGTCACTTAATAATTTATGTTCAATATCTTTTTTAGGAACTCCAGACTTCCGATTTAAGTCGATTATTATTTTATCTTTTAGTTCTATTAAATTTCATTATTGTCCGACAAACCTCAAAAATCAGTATTTGATAGGCCTGGAAGCG
>CAZGYC010000262.1:0-3002 GCA_964530015.1 uncultured Limnohabitans sp.
GGGTTTTTGGCATTTTTTCAATTAGACGGGGTAAAAGGTTGCGGAGTTAGGGGTTTATAGAGTCCGCAAAGCTGAAATATGCTCATGTTGCTCCGTCTTTTTATTCGGTATCGGCCACTGGTTCCCCTACAGAATCTTTGGTTTCCATCAGAATTGACAATACTTTGGTCAAGGGGATAAACTATTCGGTTAGGCCTTATGCTCGCTACGGGAACAATGTAGTCTATGGTGAAATTTTGCTGTTTGACAGTCGGGGAGTCCATCCCCCAATAATAACAGACATCTCAGATTCTGAACTTACCCAATCCCATGTATTGACGATTTCAGGAGAGTATTTTAATGAGTCTCCGGAATATTTGGAAGTGCGAATTCCTGAGCTCGAGGGAATATTTTCAGTCGATATATTGGAGCAATCCCATTCCCAAATCAAAATCAAAGTTTGGCTTGAGGCATATAATTATTCCTTACCGGAAGGAAAGTTTGATTTGGTGGTAAGTAGTGGAGGCAATACCACCGTATTGCCGGACTTTTTTACTGTGGTATTGCCAAAAATAGAATCTGTGTCTGTACTTGAAGGATTCGTGGGACAGTCTTTTGATGTGTATTTCAATAAATTGACCTCCCTGGAAGCATTGGAGTTTCGTTTTCAGCTTTCTGGGCCTGGATATTATAGCGGAATCCCTGCCGAAATTGCTCCCAATACCCTTCGTTTTCCTCTCGGGAACATGCCTCCTGGAGACTATACACTTTCTGTGGTAGGGAGAGGGTTTTTCCACGCGTTTTCCCAAAAAATGAAAGTAGCCAATTCTTGGACTCCCTTTAAGGATAGATTTCCAATCTCCTCACTTTACAATTGGAACTGGGTAGGTGTAGGGGATCAAATGTTGTTCTGGAAAAACGAGATTGGGGATTTCCAGAAATTCTATTCACTGCCGTTGGAATCAGAGGTTTTCGAACCTTTGCCGGAAATGCCAGACAATCAAATGTTCCGAAGCAATTATCTGATTCAGGTAGTCCAAAACAGGTATTTGTATTTCGGGCTGGGTAATAGCTATAATTCACTGAAAGACTTCAACAGGTTTGATACACAAACCAAGCGGTGGGAAAAGCTGCGGGATTTTCCTTTTGAATCGAGCACCGTTGAAAAGTCATTTTTCTTTCAGGGGAAAATCTACGTCGTCCTATATGATGTTTCCAATTTTGTTGTTTATGAAACCAACTCAAATACCTGGACATTGACTTCCATCGTAGTGCCGGAGGACTTTAAAAGTACCCTATATCAGGATTCCAATGGGGAAGGGATCTATTATGTTCCCCGAGAGCAAAACCAATTGATAAAATATGTTCCTGGCGTCTCCCGAGAGGAGGTGGCTGCGTTGCCGGGTTATTCTTCCAGCGGAACCCACTATGTGGCGACCATGGGAAATGAGGTTTTCTTGTTTCATGGCCCCTATGAATATTATCGAGTAAATCCAGGCACTCATGAAGTGTTTCCTGTGCAGACCATCAATGGGCAGCAATATTTGGTTGCCGCTCCCTGGGTGACCTCACGGGGGTTGATGATGGCGTTTCCAAAAAATCAACATGACTCGGAAATGAAAATTTATCGGTGGGTGGCTGGAGATTGATTTCGGGCCCTGCACCAAATACTTTTAAAGATTCCCGGACTTTGGTTTGGGAATCTTTTTTTTCTGCATCCGGTTTTCCCTTCAACCAAAAAGAAAGGAAAAAAATCGATGGAAATCGGAATTGACAGTTTTGCGGCTTTTGTGACCGACTCGGAAGGAAATCCGGTAGGCAGGGCACAGGATGCCATGGGTGAATTGCTCCAGCGGATCAAACTTGCCGATGAAAAAGGCTTGGATGTATTTGCGATCGGGGAGCACCACCGCAGGGAATTTTTGGACTCTGCCACCTCGGTGATCCTCGCCGCTGCGGCCGGGATGACCCAAAACATCCGCCTCAGCAGTGCCGTGACGGTACTCAGTGCGGCCGACCCGGTGCGGGTATTCCAGCAGTTTGCCACCCTGGATCTGGTGTCCGGGGGTCGGGCGGAGCTCGTGGTGGGAAGAGGGTCCTTCACGGAAGCCTTCCCGCTTTTTGGACTGAACCTCCAGGACTACGACAAGCTGTTTGCGGAAAATCTCGGGCTTTTGCTCCAAATCCGCGAACAGGAAGTAGTTACTTGGTCGGGCAAGTTCCGGCCGGCTCTGAACAACCAGCCGATTTATCCGCGGCCCGTACAGGAAAAGCTGCCGATATGGCTGGGAGTAGGCGGAACCCCCGGTTCCTTTGTCCGTGCGGGGTCTCTGGGATTGCCGCTGATGGTGGCGGTGATCGGCGGAGAGACGCATCGGTTTAGGCCTCTGGTGGACCTCTACCGGGAGGCCGGTGACAAGGCGGGATTTTCCCGGGATCAACTGAAAGTCGGGCTCCACTCGCTCGGATATGTGGCCCAAACCCATGAAGAAGCCGTCGAAAATTACTATCCCGGTTACGCGGAGACGTTCACCCGGATCGGAAAGGAACGCGGCTGGCCTCCTGTGACCAGGGGACATTTCGAAGCCCAAAACGCAAGACGCGGTGCCTACCTAGTCGGTGAGCCGGATGAAGTGGCTGAGAAAATCCTGCGCCACAGCGAGTCTCTCGGTGGCATCGACCGGTTTACTTTCCAGATGGACAATGCCGGGCTGAGCCACGGGCAGCTTTCGGAAAGTATTGCCCTGATAGGGGAAGAGGTAATTCCCTTGGTCAGAAAAGCGCGGGAGTAGGAGCGGGATAGTTCTTGCAGGTTTGAAAACAACAGGATTGGACGCTTTTCTGCCCGTGGCAAAATTACGCTGCCGGCAAGATTGCGGATAATCCTGTTTGTCTTTATATTTCATTTCTGTTCAACTCCAAGCCCATGAAAACCAAGCTCTCAGAATCCGAAATCGCCCCGCTTCAGTCCATCGAAGACTGGGAAGACGACCTGCTGGTTCGTTATCCCGAACCCAAGGACA
>CAZGYC010000263.1:0-2989 GCA_964530015.1 uncultured Limnohabitans sp.
GGCAGCAGAGACCTTCCAGGTTTTCAAAACCTGGAAGGTCTGCAATGTTGAAGGGGGATTACAAATCCCCGAACAGGGCTTCAGGATTGCAAATCCTGAAGAACGGGAAGAACGGGCATGAGAATCCCCCAGTCTCAAATCCTGCCTTAATCCGAATCAAAGCCCAACCCAAAAGCCCCCAAATCATTGGGCTGGCTTGCTGGACAAAACCATATCCAAACCCTCCAGATAGTCCCCGTCTGCCAGTGCTTTGATTTCAAATCCGATCTCGGAAGGATTGGAATCGACCCGCATAAATTCAAGCTGCTTGGGATCGACCCGCAGCGTATAGTTCCCCGGCAGAAGTCCGTAGGAATAAAATCCTCCATCCGAGAAGGTCCGGAGAATTTCCACGGGTTCAGTTTCCCCCTCCCGGAATAGCTCCAACCTGAGGCCTCCCAGTCCCTGCAGGCTTTCATTTTTGGAGAGGAATACCGTGCCGTCGATGGTTCCGGTTTGGTAGAGCGGAATGTCTATTTCCCGGAGACGGTTGGGTTCTGCCACAAAGGACAGGCTCTTGGTCTTCGGTGCCAGGTTGGGATTGGGCAGGGCGGCCACATCGATGTCCATCCGATAGATCCAATAGCTCTGGAGCTGTGTGATCCGTAGGATTCCGTCCGATCCGATCAGGATATTTGCCGATCGGTCCAGCCGGATGGCTTTGGCTGGGACAGTTTCCTCGCCTTCGTCATAGCGCCCGTTTTCGTTGGTGTCTATAAACAGCCGGACAGCAGCCCCGGATCGGGTGATCTGGTCCCTGTTGGAAGGGATCACCGTATTTCCGGCGGGATCGTAGGCCAGGGAACCGCTGAATGCCTGCTGGAAAGCATGGCCATTGGTACGCTTGGCATACTGCGTGGAAGTCCTGAAAGACTTGAAGTCATACAGGAATCCCACCTGGATCTGGGAGAGGTCACGGATCAGTTCCCGGTCGTAGCCAAAGGTGAAGCGTCCGTTTTTAAACAGGGTCTGTGAAAGCAAAAAACTGATAGACTCCGCCTGTTCAAACTGGGTGGAATATCGGAACTGGCCTCGCAAAAACAAGCCCCTGACATAGACCGGGATGCCCGGAGTCCGGGGTAGGGTATAGGTAAGCGAGGAAGTAAACAAACCAAGCTGGAATTGGGAAGCGTTTTCCCCATCCTCCACGATCCCGCGCTTTCCTCCCCGGTAGTTGATCCGTGCGACCACCCGGTTGATCTGGGTGTTGAAGTCCAACTGGTAGTTGTTGACTCCTGATCCGGTATCAAACCAGAGCCGTTCGCCGGTGACCCGGAAGCCCGAAAACTTTCCGGCGATTTTGAATGGGAAAAAGACATTCAGGTTGGCATCGCGGTTTAGCCCCACCCGGTTGAAGGTGGAGTTGGGATTGTATTCGGTGTATTGGGCGTTGATGTTGGTGTTGGTGGCGTAAAAGACGCTGGCATTGGCCCGGTAGTAGCGGTCGGGCAGGGCGTCCACATTCAACAGGTATTGCTGGAAAAGCCGGGCTGACATCCCAAACACCGGATAGATGCTTTTCTCCCCGAATACTTCCCCCTGATCCGCCCCAGCCCGTACGGTGAGGGCATTGGTGACTCCATAAGCAATGTCGGCATGGGTAGCCAGGCTGGTTCCCAGGCTGTCAAAAGAAAACTGGGGCAAACCCACCTGGGCATTGTATCCGACAAAGCCCTTGGGCAAAAAGCTGAACGGAACCTGGATCTGCCGGTCCTGGACAATGACTTCACCCCTTGGGGTATAGATCCGGGTACTCAGGCGGACGGTACCGTAGGTGACCGGAGCATTGAACCGGTAATACCCCACTTCATCCGCCCGGGTGAAATCCACCAGTTGTCCCCCGATCAGCAATTCCACTTCGGAGTCCGGTGCGGTGGTCCCATCGATGACAAACACGTCCAATTCCAGCCGGGGAATCACCGGATTGTTGGTGACCGAGACCCCCACCAGATTGGCTGAGTTGGCAAATCCGGTGGTATTGACCTGGCCTACGGAAACACTGGCCAGACCTGTGTTTTTTTCAGGGCTCATGCCTCCGGGCAGTACATAGCGCCAACGCAGGCCAGAAAAATTGTTCAGGAGGTTTCCGTTGACAAAGTTGCCGTTATACGTGCCCTGCAGATCGCCCCCCAGCAATTCCATCCCCGCATTGAGCAACAAGCCGGTGGAGTTGCCCCCCTCGGTGGAGGTGTAGTTGACGTTGTAATCCAGCACGCCCAAACTGAGTATCTTGCGCTCCCGGGGATAGAGCAGGGGAGATGCGGTGGAGGTGGCGTTGCTGTTTCGCTGCTGGACTTGTCTCCGGATGGTTTCCCTTTTTTGACGCTCCTCGATGGGAAGCGTAAACTCGGATTTCATACTTACGCTCAGCGCATAGGTATTGATGGTAAAGGTGATTCCAAAAATCCTTGAAAAGTAGTCGGGATGGAGGTAGAGGTCCATTTCTCCCAGGTAGTATTTGTCCGCTTCGAGGGTTTCGGATTGCCCTTTGACGATGAGTTGGTTGGTGACGGGGTCTAGGGCCCAGGCGTCGTTTTTGCCCGGATAGGCACCTTTTAGGCCTTTTCCGTTCGGAGTCCGTTCGTTGGGAATGTAGAGGAGGCTGAGGATTTCGCCCAAGGGCAAGAAAGCCACGTCGCCAAAAAATGCGCCATTGACATACACGTTGCCGACGGCGGGATAGTTGAAATTGAGCAAGGCCTCCCCGTCGGGTTCCTGCTGCGCAAAAACCGGGGAATAGCATCCCAGCATTCCCGATAGCAGGAATGTGAAAAAAGTGCATCGGCTGGAAAGCTTTTCTAAAAACTTCATTCCTCTTGGAGGGAAGGTTTTGTATCGGGTGAATAAAAGGGTAGACAGAAAACCACAGCCGGAAGGCCATGACAAAGTCCGGAGACGTCACTGCGAGTCTTAAATATTTCGGAAACATACAAAAAGGAGATGACGGGGT
>CAZGYC010000264.1:0-2962 GCA_964530015.1 uncultured Limnohabitans sp.
CCAACAGTCTCTTTTCACCGTCCAGTGGGATTGCGGCAAGCAGGTTGAGCGACTCGGCTTTTTTGGAATTGAAGGCCGTCAGGTTTGCCTGGGAGATCGGTTCCGAAGGCGGGATCTCCTCTGCCAGCCAGTCTTCCTGCTTTCCGTTTTTCCAGAATCTAAAGCAGAGATGCGGTCCGGTCGCCAATCCCGTGCTTCCCACATAGCCGATCACCTGTCCCTGCCGGATACGGGTTCCGGGAGCAATCCCCTTGCCGATCTTGGACATGTGCAGGTATTGGGTGGTATAGGTGCCGTTGTGCTTGATTTTCACGTAGTTTCCGTTGGCAGAGCTGTGTTTGGCTTCCACAACGGTGCCGTCTCCCACGCTGCGGATCTCGGTACCGGTTTTGGCGGCATAGTCCGTTCCGAGATGCGGCTTGTACTTTTTCTGAACCGGGTGAAATCGCTTCAGGTTGTATCTGGAGCTGATGCGGGTGTATTCCAACGGATCTCTGAGGAAAGCTTTCTTCAGGGAATTTCCGTCCTGATCAAAGAAATTCATCTCCCCGTTTTGCTCAAAAGGGATCGCGTGGTAGGGCTTGCCGTTGTGTTGAAAATAGGCGAGCTGAATGCCGGAAACCCCCACGACTACGTCGTCTACGAGCTTTTCCTGATAGACCACTTTGAATACATCTCCTTTTTGCAAGGCCTGAAAATCGACCGACCAGCCGAATAGGTCAGCAAACTTGTTGATGACGCTGATGGATACATCTTTGGAATCCATGTCTTGATAAAGCGAGCGCTCAATCACACCGCCGATTTCCTTCGTCCGGAAGACAGCCGGTTTTTCTGCTTTATAGATATCCAGGGAGTCCAGATCGAACACCACGTACTCTGCTGGATTGGGCTCGTAGATGAAAAATTGGGCTTTTTCGGAATCTGAGGGCGAAATGACGGTGAATTTTTTGTCGGCGGCGATCCCCCGGACATCAAACACGCTCTTTGACTTCTTGGCGATCTCGTCGATGATCTGATAGGGGACATTGAAGGGGGAAAGAATGGACGCCAGGGTTTGGTTCTTGCTGACGGTGCCCTCCACGATGTTCAGCCCGGTGACATTGATGCCATAGAGGAATACTTCTTGTTCTTTCTCAATTGCCGTGCTGTCAGCCGCAGCGGCCACTTGGCTTCCTTGCGGAGCTTCACTCTTTTTGGTGATCTGGAAGATGGCACCGGCTCCGAGGGTGAGGACAAGAGCCGCAATACCGACCCATTTATTTTTCATTAATCGCTGATTTATAAGGAGTAATGTCGAATTGGTGTTCAATGAAGGCAAATTGTGGGTTTTTTCCAAACGAACAGACCCAGAATACGTTTGCAATCGCCAATTTTCGTGCCGCAATGTTGCAAAAACCAAAGGAAGATTGAAACCGGTTGATTTATAACTTTTTAAAATTTTCCGAAGAAATTCTGGCTTTTAGGAAGCAAAATCTTGCTTTTGTTGCGAATCTTCAAACCGGAAATGCTGATCTCTGGATCAATTATTTATCTTTGACCTCCCAAAAAATCAAGGAATCGAAATGTTGAGAACTCATACGTGCGGCGAATTGCGCCTCGACCAGGTAAATCAGGAAGTGACCCTTGCGGGCTGGGTTCAGCGTGTCCGCAACAAAGGTGGTTTGATCTGGGTGGATCTTCGCGACAGGTATGGTGTGACTCAACTGATCTTTGAGGAAGGGTCTACGGACAAGGCCCTGTTGGAAAAAGCGGCTCAATTGGGGCGGGAGTTTGTCGTCTCTGCCAGCGGAAAGGTCATCGAACGGACTGCCAAGAACGACAAAATGCCCACCGGGGCGATTGAAATCAAAGTGAGCCAACTCGAGGTGCTCAACGCGGCCAAAGTGCCTCCTTTTATCATTGAGGATGAAACTGACGGCGGAGAGGAACTGAGGATGAAATACCGCTACCTGGATCTGAGAAGAGGTGTGGTCCGGGAAAAGCTTCAACTGCGCCACCGCATGATGCAGGAAACGCGCAAATACATGGACAGGCAAGATTTCATCGAAGTTGAGACACCGGTGTTGATCAAGTCCACACCGGAAGGCGCGCGGGATTTTGTGGTACCAAGCCGTACCAATCCGGGTGAATTTTACGCCTTGCCCCAGTCGCCGCAGACCTTCAAACAACTGCTGATGGTGAGTGGTTTTGACCGGTATTTTCAGATTGTCAAGTGCTTCCGCGACGAAGATCTGCGCGCAGACCGCCAGCCCGAGTTTACCCAGATTGACTGCGAAATGGCCTTTGTGACTCAAGAGGATATCCTGAATACGTTCGAGGGACTTGTGAAGCACCTTTTTTCATCTGTCAAAGGCATCGACCTGGGCTACGTAGAGCACATGACTTTTGCCGATGCCATGAGGCTGTACGGCAATGACAAGCCGGATCTTCGCTTCGACATGAAGTTTGTCGAGCTGGATGTCTTGGCAAAAGGGAAAGGTTTTGCAATTTTTGACAACGCCGAACTTGTGGTCGGGATTTGTGCCAAAGGCGCGGCGGAATACACCCGAAAGCAGATCGACGAGCTGACCGAATGGGTGAAACGCCCCCAGATCGGTGCGAAGGGAATGATCTACCTCCGCTACAATGCCGACGGAACCTTAAAATCCAGCGTGGATAAATTCTATTCTTCTGAGGATCTCAAATCCTGGGCGGATGCCTTCGGTGCCGAGCCGGGCGATTTGATGTTGGTTCTCAGCGGGGATGCCAAAACCGTCCGAAAACAACTGTCTGAGTTGCGGCTGAAGATGGGCGAGGATCTTGGACTCCGGGACCGAACCAAATTCAAACCGCTTTGGGTGGTGGATTTTCCCCTTTTGGAGTGGGACGAAGAGACCAAGCGCTTCCATGCGATGCACCATCCGTTTACCTCTCCGAAGCGGGAGGATATTCCCCTGTTGGAGACCGATCCGGGAGCCGTTCG
>CAZGYC010000265.1:0-2936 GCA_964530015.1 uncultured Limnohabitans sp.
TCCTGTTTTCGACATCTTTGTTAGTTTATTTTTTCAATTAATTCTATATCAATCGATTGTATTTTTGTGTGCTTGAAATTGGGTGTCCCGGGGTGTCTTTTGTGTATGTTTAGGAGTGTTTGTAAGGAAAAAGCCGAACAACAGTGGTGTCATAAGTGTGCAGGTTATAGACAAAAGCGCGGGTAAATACCGTGTGCTTAAAACGATGGGGAGTAGTTCGGTTTCTTATGAGGTTGACCGATTGGTTCAGGCAGGTAAGGAATGGATCAAAAGATATACGGGGGCTCAGGAATTAGATTTCACCGATTACCGGCATCACACCGAACTTGTTGTAAAAGGTATAGAACAGATTTCGGTCTATGGCCCCGAGCTTTTGTTGGGCCCACTTTTCGATCAGATCGGTTTTGGACAGATACAGGATAGTTTGTTTCGCCAGTTGGTACTGGCACGTCTGTGTTTTCCGGTAAGCAAGCTCAGGACCACGGACTACCTTTCCAGGTACCAGTTTTTGGATATAGACGTACAAGTTGTTTACCGTTATCTTGACAAGTTATACACCTATCAGAAGGAGCTGGTTCAGCAAATAAGCTACCAGCATACTCTTGGGATTTTGGACAACAGGATCAGGGTAGTCTTCTACGATGTGACCACGATTTATTTTGAATCGGGAAGTGAAGATGATCTTCGTAAAACAGGCTTTTCCAAGGACGGCAAACACCGGCATCCCCAAATTGTCCTGGGCTTATTGGTGAGCAAAGGAGGTTATCCTCTGGCTTATGATATTTTCCAGGGCAATCAATTTGAAGGGCACACGATGCTTCCGGTTATCAATGCTTTCAAGGAAAAATACAAACTGGATAAATTAGTTGTTGTTGCAGATGCAGGGCTGCTTTCATTGGAAAACATTAGTCTTTTACAACAGGCTGGGTACGAATACATTTTAGGAGCCAGGATCAAATCCGAGAGCAACACAATCAAAGAAAGAATACTACAGCTCAAGCTCAATGACGGGGAGAGTGTGGTTATAAATAAAGATGGCCATACCCAGCTTATTATTGGGTATTCTCAATCCAGAGCGAGGAAAGATGCCCATAACAGGGAGCGTGGATTGACCCAACTGCACAAGCGCATCAAATCTGGAAAACTCACCAAGTCAGGCATCAATAACCGGGGGTACAACAAATTCTTAAAGATAGAAAACCCGGTAAGCATATCTATCGATACCTCAAAAATCGAAGAAGACAAAAAATGGGATGGACTGAAAGGTTATATCACCAATACGAGTCTTACCAAAGAAGAAGTCTTGGAAAACTACAAAGATCTATGGCAAATAGAGAAAGCCTTCAGGGTTGCCAAAACAGATTTGGAAATCCGTCCGATTTATCACCGTGTCCAAAGAAGGATAGAAGCCCATATATGTATTGCTTTTGTAGCATACAAGATATACAAAGAACTGGAACGGCAACTTAAGGAAAAGCAAGCAGGCTTAAGCCCGGAAAAAGCTATAGCTATCGCAAAGACAATTTATGCTGTTAAAATAGTACACCCCGTCTCTCAGGAGGTCTTTTACACCACGATCATCAAGTCTGAGGAGCAGAAAAAACTGGCAAACTTGTTCCGCTTTTAATGTGGGTGTCCCAGCGACGAAAACAGGAAAAAGGCATAAGGCGTAATTGAAGTAAAATCTTTAAACTCATTGATAAAATGAGATTGGTCATAAAACCCTGCATTCAAACAAATACGACAAAATATATCTCCGTCATTTTTCTTTTCGAGTAATTGTAGAACCTGTTGAAATCTTATTTTTCGGGTAAATGTTCCTATATTCAGTCCTGTAGCTGCAATAAATCGTTGCTCAATTCTTCTTCTTGACAAACCGATATTTGAAATGGCTGTTTGAACAAACTCTTTATTGGGGTTGCTGATAATTTGTTGAGCAAGGATATGTTGCGATTTTGTCATTATCTGCAATCTTGATTTTTTGTTCAATAAATTCTTCCAAATCGTGAATTATTTTTTCTGTATTACAGATGTCTTCACAATATAAATGTTCATACTTGTTCAGGTCGCTGATTTTAACTAAGTGATTGGTAAATTCACTTGCATTTGCACCATAAAGAAGATTGCCAGCCCACGGCATCAAACTTATTCCCGCCACAACGCAGGGGTGTGAGAAAGAAAGATAAAACGGTTTTGTTAACTGTCCCGAATAAAAAAATTCGGGTTGCTCATCTGAATGAATTTCGCATTGATACAATTTTCGTTGCTAAAGTTAAAATAATTTTGCCGCCTGAAACAAGTGTGCGAAAAAATAAGTGCAAAAAATAGGCAGTAATGACAGCAAAAATTAAAGAACGGCTTGCACTCTTTATTCTGATTGGCATTTCACTTTGCTGTAAAGCACAGCAACCAACAGAATTGAAGATTGACCCGATGATGTTTGTATCATTAAAAGAGTGCAGAAACATAACCCAAAAGATAGGCAAAGACATTTTTCCTAATTGGGAATTTGCGAATATTCCTGTTTTGTTTTATCGCCCAAAAGTGCAGGAAATACTTATCAATTTTCCGCACAAACCAAAAGGATTTGAAGAATACAAAGGCTTTAATCCGATAGGCGACAAAAATATTTATTACCGCAACGACACCACATTTTTTGACATTGACGGACAAAACACAAAATTTGAAATTGACAGCATTACCGTATTGGTAGTTGCTGACAGAAGCAGTAATCAGCGAAGTCAGTTAGTAGATGTTGCATTGAACCGCCCCAAAGAATTTACCCAAAAATATTTTGACACTTGGGGATTTCTGCCATCGGGATATGATGATATAATGACGATACTGCACGAAGCGTTTCACGTTTATCAACATAGAAAAGTGAAGGCTTCCCCGAAAACAGCTACGGTTAAAAGTACTAACTTTGAAGTAGCTCA
>CAZGYC010000266.1:0-2905 GCA_964530015.1 uncultured Limnohabitans sp.
TTGGTCATTTGAATTTCGGAAATCAGAAAATCCGTCATCGGTAGGCCTAACATTTAAGAAAACGCACAAAACGGGATGACAGGGATCGCCCGGTCAAAAATCCAGTAGATCGGAATAAAATTTGGAAATATTTACATTTTCAGAACTTAATACACTCTGTCATTGGTAGAGCCATTTTCCAATGGCTGAATTGATTTGGGAGGTCAATGCCCCGAAGCAATCCCATCATTGGAAGCAGGTTTTTGATGCTTTCCCAAAACAATCGGGACAGACTGCTCCTGCGTCACCACCAAGGACGTTCAACAGCCCAAGTCATCGAACACAGGAATTGGCTGCTGTCAACTTCGTTTGGTCATTCCCACTGTCTACCGAAACGGCTTCGATTCCGCTCAGCCTGACACGATTGCCGCCCTGAGCGGAGTCGAAGGGCCGAATGCCGGATGTCTGTCGTGTCCCGTACCTTGGAGAACTCTCAGAAAAAAGCCGGAAGAGGTTTCCTCTTCCGGCTTCTCGATGATGGGAACGAAGCTTACTTCTGCTGGGACAGGAAGTTTACCAAAGAGGCCAGTTCATCAAAAGAAAGCGAATTGGCCAATCCGGCGGGCATCATGGAGTTTTCCAGTTCTTTTCTTTCCTTAATGTTTTTCTTTTCCAGTTTGGTGGCATTGCCAGCGATATCCCGGATGGTGAGTTCATTGGCAGACTCTGCTGTGATGAATCCCATGAAGAACTTGCCGTCGTTGGTCGTGATCTGTACGGAGGCAAAACCCTGGGAGATCGACGCGTTTGGATTTAGGATGGATTCCACGATTTGGTCTCTGTTCATGATCGATCCGATTTGCCCCATGAAAGGCCCCTTCATCACCTGACCGGCTTCGATGCTGTGGCAGGCGATGCAGCCCTGACTGGTGAAGAGTGCTTTTCCCTTGACAGCATCGCCTTTGATCGCTCCGACTGCCAGGATCACATCTTCGATGGAGGATTCGCCAACCTGCCCTTTCTTGCTTTTGATGGATTCGAGATCGATGGATGCCTCTTCGACGATTGGTGCCGCCGACTCGGTGCCCAGTTCAACGATGCCCAAGCGATGACGGTCATTGAGTCCCGCGAAAAACGGCTTTTGTGATTCATCCGCGGTATTTGCCTCAGTCAGGAGGAAAGCCTTGGCCTTTTCGGAAGCCTCCCAATCAATGGCTTTGTAGTAGGGGCCGTGGGTATCCGGACGTGTTCCCCACCACCAGCTCCCATCGTAGGGAGCCTCTTTTTGGTAAAGACGGGCTACAGTGGTTAGGATTTCTGCCTTTTTCGCAGCATCGCCGGTCTTCCCATAGGCAGCAATCAGCCCGTCTACTGCTTTTGGGTCGTGCATGTTGCGAAGCGTCCAAAGTGCAAGCTTGTAATTGTCTGAATCGACGGCTTTCACGGTAGCGTCCACCGCGTTGAGATCCACCAGTGCTTTGACAGCCAGGTGGGGGAGTACAATGGCAGAATTTGGAGTGGCGTGCGGCCCTTCGGTATCCTTGGCGGGGATCTGGGCAGAGGCAGGTACTTTGAATTTCAGCAATACCTCAGTGCCCTTGGGATCTCCCAGTCTGCCCAAACCAACGATTGCTGCAGCCTGAACTCTCGGGTTGGCATCCTCGGCAGCAGCGATGAACAGCCCGGTCGGAACGCCCGCAAGGCAGCTCTTGCGGTCTGCCAAAGCACGCAAGGCAAATTCACGGACCTTGTCCTCTTCGCTGAGTTTGATCAATTCCTGTACGCCTGAGGCACATGCCGCCTGGGCATAGGTGAAGATCCCGGCGACCCGGGCATCAAGAGGCAGCGAAGTATCCTGGGCGATCAGTAGGGCAGCAGCGGCCGCTTCATCTTTGGATCTTGTCAGCATTTCCTGTTGGGCATCCAGTCTGGTGACCGAGTTCCTTGCCTTGAGCAGCTCAGCCAATTCTGCGACGGAGGCGGCTTTCAGGTCAGGATAGGCTTCATGTTTCCAGCCTGTCGGCACGACCCTTACCACATAGCCTTTTTCGGGACTTCCCCTAAAGCCTGCACCATCCCAGGCAGCGAGGTACATGGTGCCGGCACCGTCCACATCCACATCGGTGATCTGGGAAAGTTTGATGAAGTTTTCCTCTGCCTGGGTAAAGCTCGGGCCGTCCATCGCGACGCGATGGATATACAGGTGGCTTTTGCCCCAGTCGGCCATCATCGGTACCCGGTTGTATTTTGCCGGCCAGCGGGCATCGTCCATAAAATAGGCCCCCGTTCCCGAACCTCCGCCGACATCCACCAATGCAGGGAGGATTTCGTCTGTAAAATGCTTAAACAGGCTCGGGTAGCCGTATTCCCCGGTTTGGAGATGATGGATAAAGCGGATGTTCCAGCCGCCTCCGTCATTGGTATTGCCTCGGGTATAGACGTTCATGAAGGGGTCAATCGCCACGTCATAGATGTTTCTGGTGCCGTGGGTATAGACTTCCATCCCGGTGCCGTCAGGCCTTACCCGTACGATTCCGCCGCCAAGCATCGTGAGTTTGGTGCCTTCGCGGTCTTCCGCATCGACAAAACCAAAATCACCGACCGCGATGTAGATCCAGCCGTCTATTCCCATCCGGATACCGTTGGTGGAGTGGTCTGTGCCCCGGCTTCTCAACTGGTTTTGGGTGCTGATGTTGGTGATCAGGGGCTTGGAGGGGCCGTCGGCGATTCCATCTTTGTTTTTGTCCTCAAAGACCACCAGATCCATGCCCTGGGCCAGGCTGTCTGTGCCAAATACCGTATGGAGAACAAACACCTGATCGCCCAAGGCGATGATTCCCCGGGGATTATCGACTTTGGCAAATTCCGTGTGTGAATCCATCACGCCGTCGTGGTCGCTGTCCACGAGCTTCATGATGCTGCCTTT
>CAZGYC010000267.1:0-2883 GCA_964530015.1 uncultured Limnohabitans sp.
CTGCAACCATGAGAATAATGAGAATCCATGACAACCCTTCGACTCCACTTCGACTTCGCTCAGTGCAAGCGCTCAGGGTGACAGCAATGACAGCCCCAACAACCTTGCAACTTTCCAACCCTTAATCTTCCAATTTTGAGTCCCCTCCGAAAAGTCATTTTAGCCTAAAAAACAGGCTTTTCAGGATTGTATAAGGGGTGGATCTCATGCAAATTTGGGTTATCGGAGTGGACTCAATCTTCCAATTTTGCAATTTTAAAATCTTTCAATCAGCAAAACCATGTGGAAAAACTACCTGAAAATCGCCTGGAGGAGTCTCCTCAAACATCGGTTCTATACGGTACTCAATATCGTTGGCCTTTCGACGGGATTGGCGAGCTGTTTGTTGATTTCACTTTATGTGGTCAACGAACTGAGCTATGACCGTTTTTTTGACCACGCTGACCGTATTTTTCGCGTGGATGCGAGAATAAAATTTGGCGACAAAGAAGTGGAGCAAACCACTGTTCCGGCTCCTCTTGCGGTGGTCTTGCAAGAAGAACTTGCGCAAGTCGAAGCGGTGACCCGCATCCTGAAGCCAACCGGCGGCGACTCTGGGGGCATGTATGTCAGACGCCCCGACGAAGCCGAAAGCCAAAAGGAACAGCATGTTGCGTTTGCGGACTCCACGTTCCTTCGGGTATTTTCCATGGGTGTTCTGGAAGGGGATGCCCATACGGCTTTTGCAGCACCCAATACGGTTGTGCTCACTTCGGAGGCAGCAAAAAAATATTTTGGGAGCGGCGGCGCACTGGACAAAACACTGATCATAGACGGGAAAACACCCTATACCGTCTCTGCGGTCATAGAGGATATTCCCAAGCATTCGCACCTTGCCGGATTGTCCCTCCTTTTTTCAATGCCGTCTCTCCCCGCAAGCCAAACGGATGATTGGCTTACGCATACGTATCACACATATCTCCTGCTCGGTGAGGGCGCCGATGTGGCGGAGTTTGAAAAAAACCTGGAGAAAGTTGTCGAAAAACACGTGGGCACGGCCCTCCAAAGCAATTTTGGCATTTCCCAGGCTCAATTTGGGGAATCGGGAAATTACCTGCATTACTCCCTTTTTCCCCTTACCGACATCCACCTCCACTCGAACAAAACCGGAGAAATCGGTGTCAACGGCAATTCGGATCATGTTTACATATTTTCGGTGGTGGCGGTTTTCCTTCTGATGATCGCCTGTGTCAATTTCATGAACCTGGCAACCGCCCGATCATCCAGCCGCATAAACGAAATAGGGGTGAGAAAGACACTGGGATCAGCCCGCCTGTCCTTGGTCAAACAGTTCCTCACAGAATCGACGCTGCTCGGTTTTCTTTCCGTCCTGGTGGGCCTTGTCCTTTCAGTCCTCTTTTTGCCGTTTTTCAATGCCCTGGCCGCGAGGGAACTACTCATTCCCTACCAAAGTCCGGTGTTCTGGGCTGCCATTGCGGGGACAGCCTTGTTCGTCGGACTGCTTGCCGGCAGCTACCCGGCCCTGTCCCTGTCAGGAGTCCCGGCTGTGTCGATGCTAAAGAAGGCCGGAGCCTCGCCTGGCAGCAATGGGCCGATGAGAAACGCGTTGGTGGTTTTTCAGTTTGCCATTTCCATCGTATTGATCGCATCGACCGGCGTCATTTTCAACCAACTGCGGTTTATGCAATCCAAACCCCTGGGCTTCGATAGAGAGCAGGTGCTGATCGTCAGTGATGCGGGCATACTGGGCAGCCAGGCAGATTCTTTCAAACAGAAGGTATTGCAACTGTCCCAGGTAGAAAGCGCGTCAATTGGCGGGCAGCTCCCTACTATATCAAGTAGGCGCCATGATATCTTTTATCCAGAGGGAAGCAACCTTGAGCAGCAAGGGGTAAATATGCAATCGTGGTGGGTAGATACGGATTATATCCCCACCCTGGGCATGCA
Organism: uncultured Limnohabitans sp.; assembly: GCA_964530015.1. Classification (GTDB taxonomy): domain Bacteria; phylum Bacteroidota; class Bacteroidia; order Cytophagales; family Cyclobacteriaceae; genus Algoriphagus. The sequence goes on from CAZGYC010000267.1 coordinate 1,948, forward strand.
GGTCGTGGAGGGAAGGGCATTTAGGGAAGATATCCCCACGGATTCGTCCGGGGTGATCCTAAATGAAGCCGCTGTGCGATTGTTGGGATACGATGATCCCATCGGCAGGCAGATCCAGAAGCACGACGGCAGCGACAAACAAACACTCAAGATCATAGGAGTGGTACGTGATTTTCATTTTGAATCGCTTAGGGAGAATGTCCGGCCATTGGCACTGAATCTGCGCCCGCACCAGGCAATGGTGGCGATTAGGCTAAGCGCCGAGGGCAATACGCCCGAAACCTTGCGGCAGGTGGAAAAAGCCTGGAAGGAAATCGTTTCAGAACAGCCTTTTCAGTACCGTTTTATGGATGAGGACTTTGACCGTATCTATCAGGCAGAACAAAACGTCGGGAGCATCTTTGTCACGTTTGCGGCGCTTTCCATCCTCATCGCATGTCTGGGATTGTTTGGGTTGGCGGCATTTACGGCTGAAAGGCGCACCAAGGAAATCGGTGTCCGCAAGGTATTGGGAGCATCCGTATCTGGCATCGTGCGGATTTTGTCGAAGGATTTTGCAAAACCTGTACTGAGCTCACTGGTCATCGCGACTCCCCTTGCCTGGTGGGCCATGAACCAGTGGCTGCGGGATTTCGCCTACCGAATAGACCTGGAATGGTGGATGTTTGCCTCAGCGGGATTGGTGGCAATGGGGCTTGCTTTGGCGACTGTGAGTTTCCAGGCGGTGAAGGCGGCGCTGATGAACCCGGTGGAGAGTCTGAGGAGTGAGTGATGGTATCAAGTATCGAGTATCAAGTAGCAAGAAACAAGAAACAAGAAGCAAGAAACAAGAAGCAAGAGACAAGAACCTGACAACCACTACAACAATGACAACCCTTGGACTCCGCTCAGGGACACCTTCGACTCCGCTCCCAATGACGGACACGTCCTTGCGAG
>CAZGYC010000268.1:0-2857 GCA_964530015.1 uncultured Limnohabitans sp.
ATGGTTACGTACAAAAATGCCCTTCGCAATGACGAGGGCAAAGTAATTTTCCAATATTTCAATTTTACAATTTTCCAATTAAGAAGTTATGTGGAAAAACTACCTGAAAATCGCCTATAGAAATCTTCTGAAGAAGAAGGTCTATTCCTTTATCAACATCGTTGGTCTCGGAGTGGGGATGGCCTGCTGCGTGCTCATCTTTATGTTTGTGCAGGACGAGCTTTCGTACGACAACTACCATGAGAAAGGCGAGCGCATCTACCGGGTGACCCATGGGGCCAGATCCCCGGAGGGCGTGACCGACGGTGCCGAGGCCCAGCCCTTTTGGGTGTGGGGCAATGCGCCCATAGGGCCTGCTTTGAAGCTGGATTTCCCCGAGGTCGAGAAGGTGGTTCAGTTCTCGGGAAGGTCTGACATCTTGTTTACCGTGGGGGAAAACATCACGCAGGAAGACGGGGTGTTTTTTATGGATTCCACGGTATTCGATGTGTTTAGCTGGAAGCTGATCGAGGGTGATCCCAAGACCGCCCTGGCGGCGGCCTACAGTGTGGTGCTGACGGAGTCCACCGCGAAGAAATACTTTGGAGAAGAGCCTGCGCTGGGCAAAACACTGAAAGGCAGCGAATCCGCTGGCAGGTCCAATGCCGGGGATTATACGGTGACCGGTGTGATGGCGGATTTGCCGTCCAACTCCCATTTCAAGTTTAATGCCCTGCTCTCCCTGGAGACCTTTCGCCAGTCAAGACCGCAGATATTCGATGCCTGGGGCTATGTGGATACCTATACCTATTTTCTTGTAAATGAGCAGTTTGACCGGACTGCTTTTGAAGCGAAGATTCCGGATTTCATTGCCCGAAGAAACGGGGACAACGGATACAACTATACCATCGCCATCGAGCCACTCAGCGAGGTGTACCTAAAAACCACTGCATTGCGCCAGCCGGGAGAGACCGGTTCGCTGCCCAATATTTATGTCTTTTCGGTCATCGGCCTGTTTATCCTGATCATCGCGATGATCAACTTTATGAACCTGTCCACGGCCAGATCCATGGAGCGCGCCAAGGAAGTCGGCATCCGCAAGTCCGTCGGCGCAGACCGGGGCAGTCTTGTTTTCCAGTTTTTGGGAGAGTCGTTGGTCATTGTTTTTTTATCGGCCGCAGTAGGCTTGCTGTTGGTGTCGGTCGCTTTGCCTTTTATGAATGACCTGACAGGCAAAGTGTTTGAGATCAACCAGATACTGAACAGTCAGACGATCCCGGTTTTTGTCGGAATCCTGCTGCTGATCGGGATTTTGGCAGGTTCCTATCCCGCATTGGTGTTGTCGGGTTTCCGGCCGGTGATGATCCTGAAGGGCATCAACAAGTCCGATGCCCGGGGAGTGAATCTCCGAAAGGGACTGGTGGTTTTTCAGTTCAGCCTTTCCATAGCCTTGATCGCCGGGACGATGGTGGTTTATTCGCAGATGAGCCACTTGCTGGACAAGGAAATGGGCTTTGACAAGGAGCACATGCTGGTCCTGGACTACAACTACGACGAGCAGGTGAACTACATGTCTTCTGCTTTGAAAGGCGAACTTGAGGCGATGCCGGATGTGCTTTCGGTCGCATTTTCGCGGAGTGTGCCGGGAAGCTATTTCCCCAATGCCGGAACGACCATCGAAACTCCCGAGGGTGAAATGAAGCAGGAGGCCCAGCCCATTTTTCAAGTCGGCCTGGATTTTATCGACCATTTCGGCCTGGAACTGGTGGCCGGGAGGTCCTATTCAAGAGACTATCCTTCGGATTCGACTTCGGCGCTGGTGATCAACGAGGCCGCAGCCCGGCAGTATGGCTATGCCAATCCAGCGGACGCGGTCGGAAAGAAATTTGACCAGTGGGGGCGAAAGGGCGAAATCATCGGAGTCGTCAAGGATTTCAACTACATCTCCCTTCATAGACAAATCGAACCTCTTACGCTGCCCTTTGAAGCCTATGCCAGCCGCTACGTAAGTTTGAAGGTAAAAGGGGAAAACCTTCCCAAGACCATGGCAGAAGTGGAGAAGGTGTGGAAAAGACTGGCCCCGCATCGGCCGTTTTTGTACAGTTTTTTGGATGCCGATTTCAACAAGCAGTACGAGTCGGATTTCCGGTTTAGAAAGATCTTTACCACCTTCTCGGTGTTGGCGATCATGATTGCCTGTCTGGGTCTGCTCGGCTTAGCGACCTATACCGCCGAGCAACGGACGAAGGAAATCGGTATCCGAAAAGTCCTCGGAGCGGACGTGAGCACGATTGTCGGTTTGCTTTCAAAGGATTTTGTCAAGCTGGTTTTGGTGGCGATCCTGGTGGCGACTCCCGCGGCTTGGTATGGGATGAACAAATGGCTGGAGGGATTTGCCTATCAGGTGCCGATCCATTGGTGGGTGTTTCTGGTCGCAGGTTCCCTGGCAGTGATTATAGCCCTGATCACCATCAGTTTCCAGGCCATCAAAGCGGCGCTCATGGATCCGGTGAAGAGCCTGAGGAGCGAGTGATTTCGAAGTATCAAGTATCAAGACACAAGTATCAAGACGCTAGAATCAAGAGGCAAGAACCGAGAACCGAGAACCGAGAACCAAGAGTCAAGAATCAAGAACCGAGAGCTAAGTATCAAGTAGCTAGACGCTAGTATCAAGAGGCAAGATATTTACGATTTACGAAATACGCCCCGATGGCTATCGGGGTACGAGTCCTTGGAAGAGGAAACGGTTTTTGTAATCCACAACTTCCTGACTTCCAAATCTTTCAATTAAATAAAGAACACCGAATGATGAATGTCGAATGATGAATAATGAAGTGAGGATCCTGGGTCAATCTTACAACTTTCCCACCTTCCAACT
>CAZGYC010000269.1:0-2815 GCA_964530015.1 uncultured Limnohabitans sp.
GGCCTAGGCGTAGTTTGCAACTACGCCTTTATATCAAAACGAATTTGTAATTCGGTAGAAAACGACCAACAAAGAAATATAAGTCAATTAAGAATTGGTTAGAATACTAGGATAGGACAAGGTGTTAGAAATCTTCTAGTGGGAGATTTTCACCTTGGGCCGGAATGCTGGGTAGGCAAACTCACCCACTCCAAACCACGATTTGACTAAGCCGAACGGAGGAGGTTTCTCTTCAACGACTCAATTAAACTTAAATAAGAATTTAAGAAAATAATGGAAGATAAAGAAAGATTAGAAATATTAATTGAAAAGGGGAAAGAGGTTATAAAAACACATAAACCAAATCCGTCACATATGATAGGTTTTACTACTCTAGATAGTGGGAAATTCATCGCATGGAAAACACAAGCACTTAGTTATCTAAGCTCTCTACTTCCATCAGACAGTCCTTACATTGAAACTTTTAATTCTAATGTAAAAAGAGCATATATAAGCTCTACCCAAGAAGGCATAGGAATATTATTATCTGTAAAAGAAGATTTGAGCATTGGTTTAATCAATAAACAAAGTAAGCCAAAATTTGACCCAACAATTCCTTTATTTAATCTATTTGACAAGTTTCATAAAGTTGCTAGACAGTTAAGATATCGTTATGAATCTCGTGAAACATTGAATGTGAACGATGAATATGATATGCAAAATCTACTTCATTCATTGCTTCATCTTTATTTCGAGGATATTAGACCAGAAGAATGGACACCTAGTTATGCCGGAAAAAGCAGTCGAATGGACTTCTTGATTAAAGATTTTAAGATAATAATCGAAGTTAAAAAAACCAGAAAAGGTTTAACTGAAAAGGAATTGGGAACTCAATTAATTGATGATATAGCTAGATACAAATCTCATCCGGATTGCGAAACTTTACTTTGTTTCACTTACGACCCAGAAGGACTAATTGGAAATCCAAGAGGTTTAGAAAACGATTTAAATAGACGAGAGGAAAATGGATTAAACGTAAGAGTAGTTATTAGGCCGTAGAAAATTCCCCCTAAGAGGATACACTTTTCTCAATCACTTACCTTCTGGGCAATCGCCTATGCGCAGGAACTATCTTTAAAAACAAGAGTTTTCTGAAAATTTATACCTTAAAGTTACCGGAGTGGAAGCATCCAGTGGCCGTTTAAAAACTACATTATTAGCCTTAGCATTTGTTTATAAATCAATATTTAGAAATACGTAATTTTTCTTTCTGTTATTTTTGATGGAATTGTGTTTTGACGTTCAATTTTATATATCCAGTTTCCAACCTCATCATATTCATACTCATATTGATAAACAGTTATTCTTTCTTTCTCTAAAAACGAAGATTTGTACGATATCTCTACAAGGTCCCCTCGTTCGCTATATACATAAATCGATTCCGAGTCCAAAACACCATCTTCTCCGTAATTCAAAAGTTTCATCAAAAGTCCATTTGAGTCATAATCATAAACATATTTAGTATCCAAATCTCCTTTTTCATCATAATCAAGTGATTCTATCACATCACCATTTGCATTATTATTAAAAATATTTTTACTTGTTAATTTACCATCAAAGTCATATGATGAATATTCAATCTGGTGATCATTTTCATCATATTTAAACAACGACTTACCAACTATATCTCCTTCAGAGTTGACGGAAACAGTTTCCCACCTGAGCGTAGTCTACTTATTTCTCGATCAATGACCTAATGAACGTCGGCCTAGGCGTAGTTTGTAACTACGCCTTTGTATCAAAACGATCCCGTACATCTGTCGGGATGCAATTCGCTTATTGAATTTTTAACTTAAACTTATGGGCGAAGCATATCAGATCAGAGACCAAGAAATGCCTTACTTTTTGACTTTCCAGATCGTGGGCTGGGCGGATGTCTTCACCCGGAAAATCTACCCGGATTTCATTCTTGAAAACTTGACCTATTCCCGAAAAGAGAAAGGACTGTATCTGTATGGCTATGTGATCATGAGCAACCATATTCATCTGGTCGTTCAACAAAAGGATGGGAAATTGTCGGACTGGGTACGCGATTTCAAGAAGTTTACCAGCAAGAAGCTGCTAAATCCCCGCCTGAGTGTAGTTTGACATCGGCCTAGGCGTAGTTTGTAACTACGCCTTTCTATCCAAACGAATTTGCAATTCGCTAGAAAATGAACAATCAGTATATCTTTAGCCAATTAAAAATTGGTAAGAATACTAGGGTGTAGTTACAAACTACACCCAGCGTCTCGAGGAACTTCGAAGTAAAAGCCAATAGCGGTCTTTACTATTTGAGCATCAAAACGTAATTTCCTTTCATGGGCGAAGCATATCAGATCAGAGACCAAGAAATGCCTTACTTTTTGACTTTCCAGATCGTGGGCTGGGCGGATGTCTTCACCCGGAAAATCTACCCGGATTTCATTCTTGAAAACTTGACCTATTCCCGAAAAGAGAAAGGACTGTATCTGTATGGCTATGTGATCATGAGCAACCATATTCATCTGGTCGTTCAACAAAAGGATGGGAAATTGTCGGACTGGGTACGCGATTTCAAGAAGTTTACCAGCAAGAAGCTGTTAAATCTCATTCTCGAAAATCCTCAGGAAAGCCGCAGGGAATGGCTGAAGATGATATTTGAATACCATGCGGAATTCAATAAGCGATCCCGCGATCTACAGTTTTGGACACATGACAACCACGCGATTGAATTGTATCGACCGGAAATGATCGAAAGTCGAATGAACTATATTCACGAAAATCCGGTCAGAGCAGGAATAGTAGAAAAACCGGA
>CAZGYC010000270.1:0-2746 GCA_964530015.1 uncultured Limnohabitans sp.
CAAGTTCAGCCAAGGACTTCTTACCGAAGTTTCTGAATTTCATCATATCTGAAATTTCCAGTCTGGCAAGGTCTCCAAGAGTTCTCACATCGGCGGCTTTCAGACAGTTAAACGCCCGGACAGAAAGGTCAAGGTCGCTCAGGGAAGTCTTGAGAAGCTTGCGCATGTGAAGGAATTCCTCATCGATCGGCTCTGGCTCTGCTACGCCCGTGGAATCCAGGACCATGGTCTGGTCGGAAAACAACATGAAGTGCTGGATCAAAATCTTGGCAGATTCCTGAAGGGCTTTCTCCGGATGGATGGAACCGTCCGTAGAAACCTCAAGGATCAGCTTTTCGAAGTCAGTCTTCTGTTCTACACGGGTGTTTTCTACGCTGTACTTCACGTTTTTGATGGGCGTGAAGATGGCGTCGATTGCGATTTGTCCAAAAACCTGCTCTTTGGGTTTGGATTCTTCAGCCGGCAAATACCCTCTTCCTTTTTCGATGGTGATCTCGATCTCGAAGTTTTTGGTCTCGTCGATGTGACAGATCACCAGCTCCGGGTTGAGGATTTCGAAGGAAGAAGTGAACTTGGCAATGTCCCCTGCGGTGAAAACAGACTGATTTTTGATTTCTACGGTGATTTTTCCGTCAAATGCTTCGTGCACCTTCTTGAATCTCACCTGCTTCAGGTTCAAAATGATATCAGTCACGTCTTCCACTACGCCCTCGATGGTTGAGAATTCGTGAACCACTCCCGGTATTTTGATAGAAGTGATGGCGTATCCTTCCAAAGAAGAAAGCAAGATTCTTCTCAGGGCGTTACCGATGGTAACTCCATAGCCTTTTTCGAGTGGTTTGAAAGTGAACAAGCCATGGAAGTCATCGGCTTTTTCCATCACCACTTTCTCGGGCATTTGAAATGCTAGTATGGACATATATCTCGTTCTGGTTTTTAGCTGAAAATAGTAAAATTACTTAGAGTAAAGTTCGACAATGAGCTGCTCCTTGATATTCTCGGGAATATCATCTCTGCCGGGAACACTGACGAATTTGCCTGTCAAAGAAGCATTATCCCACTCTAACCAAGGATATCTGTTTGCTCCTCTACCTGCCAGGCTGCTGGTGATGGCTTCCAGAGACTTGGAACGCTCTCTTACGGAAACTACGTCACCTGGCTTCAGGGTATAAGAAGGAATGTTGACCACCTCGCCGTTGACCAGGACGTGCTTGTGTGACACGAGCTGTCTTGCGCCCCGACGGGTTGGGGAGATTCCCAGTCTGTACACGGTGTTGTCCAATCGAGCTTCCAGAAGCTGAAGGAGGTTTTCACCCGTAATACCGGACTTTCTGGAAGCAATGTCAAACATCTTGGCAAACTGTCTTTCCAACACGCCGTAGATGTATTTTGCCTTTTGCTTCTCAGCCAGTTGAACTGCATATTCCGACTGCTTCTTTCTTCTACCGCGACCGTGCTGGCCTGGAGGGTAGTTTTTCTTCTGAAGTGCCTTGCTATGCCCTTCGATTGCTTCCCCAAATTTTCTGGAGATCTTAGCTTTAGGACCTGTATATCTTGCCATTCTTTTAGCTTTTTAAAATTAAACTCTTCTACGCTTGGGAGGACGACAACCGTTGTGCGGCATTGGAGTCACGTCGATGATGGTGGTCACATCCAATCCTACGTTTTGCAATGTTCTGATCGCGGATTCACGACCAGCACCGGGACCTTTGACGAACACTTCGATTTTTCTCAAACCCAAGTCGTATGCTACCTGACCGCAGTTTTGGGCAGCCATCTGGGCAGCGTAAGGAGTATTTTTCTTGGAGCCTCTGAAGCCCATTTTACCGGCAGAAGCCCAAGAAATCACTTGGCCTGCATTATTGGTAATAGAGATGATGATATTGTTGAAGGAGGCTCTGATGTGTGCCTGGCCTACCGCTTCTACCTTTACTACTCTTTTTTTACCTTTTGCTTTATCGTTTCTTTTCTGAGCCATAATCTAAATCAGGTTTTATTTAGTTGCCTTCTTCTTGTTAGCAACAGTTTTACGCTTACCCTTCCTTGTTCTGGCGTTGTTCTTGGTACCTTGACCACGTACAGGAAGTCCTTTTCTGTGTCTCAAACCTCGGTAACATCCGATATCCATCAGACGCTTGATGTTCAGTTGGATCTCTGACTTCAACACGCCTTCGGTTTTGAACTCCTCGGCGATGATGTTACGGATAGCGGTAGATTCTTCGTCGTTCCACTCCCCTGCTTTTTTGTCAAAAGAGATACCGGCCTTGCTCAGGATCGCTCTGGCGGCGCTTCTTCCTATTCCGAAGATATAGGTGAGTCCGATTTCGCCGCGCTTATTGTCTGGTATGTCTACACCTGCAATTCTAGCCATGATTAACCTTGTCTTTGTTTATACTTAGGATTTTTCTTGTTGATGACGTAAAGTTTTCCTTTTCTTCTGATCACCTTACAGTCAGCACTTCTCTTCTTAATAGATGCCTTTACTTTCATGTCAGTCTATTTATATCGATATACTATTCTGCCTTTTGTCAAATCATAGGGAGACAATTCCAACTTGACCCTATCTCCGGGAAGGATCTTGATGTAGTTCATCCTCATCTTACCGGAAATATGGGCAATCAACTGATGTCCGTTTTCCAGTTCCACTTTAAACATCGCGTTGGACAACGCCTCTGTAATGGTTCCGTCTTGCTCGATTGATGTCTGTTTGGCCATATTAGAATTTAAAGCTCTCTTCTATGTATTT
>CAZGYC010000271.1:0-2703 GCA_964530015.1 uncultured Limnohabitans sp.
TTGTTTGCTGATTTGATGGAGCGGTCCACAGGGCTGCAATGAAGTGGGCAATGTGGATGATAAGGATCCTGGTGGTGCAGACAGCATGATTCCTTGTTCCATACACATCCACAGTGATGGGACACATCTGTGTGAGGAGATATTGGAGAATTCCATGAAATCAAATCTGGAAATTGGATACGGAGTCGTGGATGCATTGGGATTGCAGGAAAGAGCAGATGAACTGGTGGTATGGGTGCAGTAGAGCAGATATCTTGCGTGGTGGTGGCATGATTGGCACCAGGTGCAGTTGAGCGATGGTGAATCCAATTTGGTTTCAACCAATTTGTGGAAATGGTGAATAGTGATGCTGATGGATGCACTGTCGTTGTGGAAGTATGATTGATTCAAGTAGTTTGGGAGTGATCCTTGTTGATTGTGTGCATTGCGTTCGTTCTTGGTGTGTCTGCATTCGGTGATTTCAACAAACCAAATGGTGGACCTGCAGCAACATCTCCACTCGTTCCAGTGGAGTGTGTGGTGATTTCTCTGATGTTCCATTGTGATATATGTGCATCCACTGAGCATCGCATTGCACAGGCACCATTGTTGTTGTCATCAATAGCATTCCAATGAAATCCACAAATCGATGCTGATCGACAAATGGAAAGCACCCTCTCGCACCAGCATCGCTTGCATCCTCGTATCCATCCATCATCCCTTGCATCGTGGAGTCAACCACAGGAGTGAGGAACAGGGATGCCACGTTCTCCATCATTTTCCACATTTCCAACAACTATTCCACAACAGGACAGGTATCGATGAGGGAATTCCCATTCCATCACTCCCACATGCATCCCTTCCACCAGGATTGGTGCACATCCCTGCAATAGGAGTGATTGCTGGGCCGATCCTTCGTTGTGCAATTGGATCAGGTTGCCACGCATGGTGCAATGGCGTGGCACTGTGGTTGGTGCATCCCTGTGGTGTGCATCATCTCCACCTGCACCACTCTGATGCCTATACATGCACCACAGCACCATTCCCACAACCCAGAATGCATGCAAGCACAATGGGAGTGACACAGACACGGACATAGAATGAGCACTTGTCACACATAGCCATCACCATGAGCAATGTGCCTAACCTTGTGGTATTCCCCCTCGCACCAATTGCAAATCGGAATTCACAGTGCACCACATCCAAGTGCAGCATAGAGCAGTCCAAGCACCTGACACTGTTGGGGATGCACTGTACTTGCCCTGTTGCGCCACAATGCACACAGATGATCACCATGCAGCCTCACCCAGTATCCAATTGCTTGCTTGATGGCCATTCTGTCCTGCCTCTCCCAACCAGCATGCTTGGTATCCACCACAGGAGCTGTGTGATGTGCGCTGTGGCAGCAAGAATGCCCGTGCACACCACGAGGATGCTGGTGGCATGTTGTGTATCGTGGTGGTGGCTGGCACAGCATGGTCTGCATCTGCATCTGCACTGCAGGAGTGTGTTCTGTCACCCGGTCACCCGCTGGAACGAAGAGCAACTCGCGAAAAAGAGAAAAGAAAAGGAGATAGTTGGGTGCGATCGCAATCACATCCAATCTATCAACAAAGAATAGAAAACACAACAACCAACCTGAGCCTCAGACTCTCGCTTAAGAATAAGCTTAAATCTCACAGCAGTCAGTGCATACCAAATCGTCTATAAGGGTTTTGATCTAACAATTATCTCAAAGTATCATTCAAACAAATAGAACAACATGCGCACCACATTACAGTGCGCACATCCCACTACCAACAACACGCGGTCCATCAGCTTGGATAGCAATCCAAACCAATATCATCACTCGGGTAATAATCGTCACAACGATCGAATATCTTTAAACATGCAAAGCAGACGGGCTTCTGGTTTAGAGGCTTTCAACCATTATCCCACGGACTTAGCTTTGACTCGTTTCCCATCGAAAAGAATCACGACCAAATGTCCGGACATGACAGTCCTCTCGTACCAATCATGACTACTGTATGAAAGATCTATGTTCAGTAGGATAAAACTAACCTGTCTCACGACGGTCTAAACCCAGCTCACGTTCCCTTTCAACGGGTGAACAATCCAACGCTTCTAGCCTTCTGCAACTAGATGATAGGAAGAGCCGACATCGAAGGATCAAAAAGCAACGTCGCTATGAGCGCTTGGCTGCCACAAGCCAGTTATCCCTATGGTAACTTTTCTGACACCTCTAACAAGAAAATCTCTTGGTGCATGGTGCTGTCTATGCAAGAGCACAAACAACACTCACCCCACCCACTGTAAAGGATCGATAGGCCACGCTTTCACGGTTCGTATTCACACTGAAAATTGCAATCAAGGAAGCTTTTACCCTTTTATTCCACGCGAGATTTCTGTTCTCGCTGAGCTTCCCTTAGGACACCTTTGTTATCTTCTAAAAGGTATACCGCCCCAGTCAAACTCCCCACCTGAAGCTGTTATCCAATGAGGTTGGTTGTTTGGTTTAAATAAACAACCTTAACACAGAAACTAGCATTCACGCACTCTAGAAAAGCACGCAAACACCACCCCTCCACAATGGATTAAGTAAAACGTCGTCACGAGTAGTGGTATTTCACTTTCGTCTGCTGTCCAGTGCTTGCACACCAATGACAAAGACTCCCACTTATTCTACACCTCGCGAGACATTTCACAACATCAGACTAGAGTCAA
>CAZGYC010000272.1:0-2695 GCA_964530015.1 uncultured Limnohabitans sp.
TGGATTGTGCTCGACTTTGCCGTCCTCGTTCACTTCCAACGTGATGTTGTTGCACTTCCCTGAGCAGGCAGTGATGACGCGTTGCTTCAAAGCTTGCACAGTCAACTCAGCAACATCAATACCGATATCCTTCAACACCTGATTCGATAACAGCAGTGTCTTCTCCGTGGTATCAACCATGTGGAACTGGACTGTCAATGAATTTGCATCATCCTCGCGGAGTCGAATGGGCAATGTCGCCACTCCAATCAACTTCTTCTTGGACGTACCATCAGCCATGGTCATCTCGCTGGGTTGGATGACGATCTCCGCACCAACAAGGCTCATCGCAGTGTGCGCATCGATCAACGAGATTGCGCTGCCACTGTCTGGGCAGATGATGACCTGCTTCAATTCATTGCCGATGTAGCCGATGAACTCCGCCGGTGCTGTGTTGGTTGCGGATTCTGTGCGGTGGTGGATGGTGACCGCACGTGATGGCTGGAACCTCTCAATCGGGGCTGGTGTCTTGCCTGTTTGGGTTCGTGTTGTGGTGGGAGCGGTAGCTGGGATCGTTGCAGCTGGTTTTGGATTTGGTGCTGCAGCCGGTGTGCTTGCTGATGCCGCTGCCACAGCTGATGATGGTGCTCCCTGTGATGTGACCTGAGCCAAATAGTTTCGATGGTTTAGCTTGTGCTGCATGCGCTCTTCCTCACTGGCATCGGGGCAGGATTCGGCGTAGTGAAGACCCTGCTTGCCACAGTGACGGCAGCGAATGAGTGCGCCTCGTTTGTTGTAGACCGGAGCTGGTGCTGCAGTTGATTTAGCCACTGCTGGTGGTGCTGGTGGTGCTGCCTGTGAGACCGATGGCACCATGCTGTTCCACGGTGCAGGTGATGATCCTACCAGTCTGAGCTCTTCTTGCTCTACAATCCAACTCATAACGAGTTGTTTCAAAGTCTCATCATCCAATGGACCATCGGTGTCATCGATCCTCCTGGCGATGCGCGCCTTCGCGTGAGGGATCTTCAGCGCCTCGCCAAGCTTCTTCTGGAACTTCTTCTTGTGCTTGGGTATCTCCAGAATTTCGTCAAGATCGTTCTCGCGAATCAACCGAGCTGCTTTGGCGAAGAAGACTGTATGTCGCACAAATGCAGGCTGGAGCGGGTTCTCGTCCAGGGTCTGGAGCACGTGCTTGGTGAACACCTCCTCGACCTGGAGTCGAGTTGCCGTTGTTCCCACGTCGGTGATCAGGAACTTCAAATGCTTCTCCAATTCTGCATCGCTCTGGTTGTTAATAGTCTCAGACTCCACCCAGTAGTCGACAATGAAGGCTGGCAAACATTTATCAAGGGAGCGCGGGATCAACTTGTTCGTCGCTGAAGACGCCACCTCGATGTTGTTCTTGTAGATCTCCCTCTGCCTCAGAAACGCTTTGATCTTTGGCGGCGTCAGGTCTTCGGCAGCCAGCATCGGGCATTCAAGATTGATCGCAGAAAGGTAGTCCATAGCGTTGGCGTCAGTACTATATGGTGTTCAAACCTCACTCACTCCAGGCACCTACTCAACAGCGGATTCTCCAAGTATAACTCTACTAAGCAGCTTTTTAGGGCACGGTAGAGAGTGGAGTACTGCGAGTGTGAGGATTCTAGTCAAGTGAGGGCGAGGTTTGAGTCCCTAGTTCCTGGTTGGCGCGCTACGATTCGTCTAACTGCTTTCAATGGCCCTGCCCTTTGCTTGGCGTTGTTAACCTGATAGCTATGGTGCTATTGGATGTGTTCCTTGGCTGCTGTGATGATGAGTGAGTGCTGTGGCGTTCCTGGTTTTCGCCTCCCTCTTTTTCTTGCTTGTTTCTTCTCAAATTGACTTGGTTTTGAGGGGTGGCTAGGTAGCTGTCTAGGTGGTATGTGCCCGTTGAGTATGGTGTGTAGGCTGCTGCTGGGCTTGGTGCTAGGGTTACTTGAAGTTGGTGAGGTACTCCTGGCGTTTTTGTGTCACGTGACACAAAATCTTTGAAACTTGTTGGGGCCTGTGTTGAGTTAGTTATTGGGGGAATTGACTAGCGCTTGGACGTGCTAGTGGGTGTGTACTGGTTGTAGGTGATGGTGCTGTTCCTGTGCTTGCCTGATGCCTGTGAAGGATTGTCGCACCTTGTACTGTCTTTCCGGACGCGTGACACAAAAGCTGTTGGATTGGTTGGAGCTTGTTCGCGTTGATTCTCGGGGTGATTGGCTTGTACTTGGAGGTAGTAAGAGGGTGTGTATTGGTAGCAGGTGACAGTGATGTTTCTGCTCTTGTTTTCTTGCTTTTGATGAAAGTGGAATCTGGAAATGTGACCGTATCTTTGACTGTTGAATCGGTCGCTGCTTATGGTCTTGGATTGCTGTAGTTATCGGGGTGTTCGCGTAGCGGTCGCGGGGGATAGAACTGGTTAGATGGATAGTTTGGATTGGTTGTGTTGGATAGTCAGGATTCGGCTTGGTTGAATCGGTTTTCGGTTTGGAAGCTATTCCCTCGGCGTTTGAATGGTTGCCTCGGGTAATAGAGTTGGGATGCTGTAGCTGCTAACTGTAGCTGCTAAGTGATCACTTTAGACTTACAGAAGATTGATAATGATAGAAAGATATAATGGATTAGACTGAGTAATGGAATGAATGTCTCATAAGTGTGTCCTTGTAATATATATTTTTGGATTGATCTGATTTCCGCGGGCTCT
>CAZGYC010000273.1:0-2677 GCA_964530015.1 uncultured Limnohabitans sp.
TTGGCCAATCCGGTGGAGAGCTTGAAGAGTGAGTGATTTTGAAGTATCAAGACGCAAGAATCAAGAGACAAGAAGCAAGAGTCAAGAAAGAAGTATCGAGTAGCAAGTATCTAGTATCAAGAAGCAAGAAGCAAGAATCAAGAAGCAAGATGTAAGTATCAAGAGCCAGGAAACCACATCCGCCCAACGGTACTGCCTTTAACGCTTAACGATCTTAACGTCAAAGTATCAAGACGCAAGACGCAAGAAGCAAGAATCAAGAGCAAAGAAACAAGAAACAAGAAACAAGAAACAAGATGCAAGTATCAAGAGTCAGGAAACCACATCCGCTCAACGGTACTGCCTTTAACGCTTAACGATTTTAACATCTTTAACACTTAACAATTTCAACGTCAATGTAATAAGTATCAAGAAACCAGTACCAAGTAGCGGATCCAACTACGATAACAATGACAACCCTTCGACTCCATTTCGACACACTTCGATAGACTCAGTGACCTAGCTCAATGACCGAGCTTAGGGTGACAACAACGAGAACCTCGACAACAATGACAACTATTAGAACCATAACAACCAATCACCCCAAGATCGCTTCGGATCGTGCCTCCCCTGCGATGACGACAACCTTACAACCTTAGAACTTTACCACTATACACCCCGATAGCCATGCTAAAACACCATCTCCTTCTTCTCTACCGCAATTTCAGAAACGACAAGAGTACTTTTCTGATCAACCTCATCGGGCTTTCCACCGGACTGGCCAGTGTCTTGCTCATCTTTCTCTGGGTCAGTGATGAACTGCGGATCGACAAGTTTTATGCGACCGATTCACAGCTTTATCAATTGATGGAGCATGTGGATCAGGCGGGGGGAGTGATCACCAGGCAAAGCACCTCGGGACCGACCGCACAGGGGCTGAAAGATGACTTTCCGGAAGTGGAATATGCCGTGACGGCTGCTTCCAACAATATCGGCGAGGGGATTTTGTCAGTGGATGACCATGCTGTAGCGGCCAGGAATCTGACTGCAAGTGCCGATTTTTTCAAGCTTTTTCCATTCAAAATCCTTCAAGGCAATGAAGAGGGGATCAAGTCCCAGCCAAACACGATTGTAATCTCCGAAAGCCTGGCGGCCAAGCTTTTTGGCAGCTCAGCAAATGCCCTGGGAAAATCCGTGAAATGGGATCGTCAAACAGATTTGGAGGTTTCGGGCGTATTTGAGGATGTCCCGGCCAAGGCATCCATGCAGTTTGATTTGGTGATGTCCTTCGAGGATTTCCGGGATCAAAACGAATGGGTACAGAGCTGGCAAAGTACCGCGCCATCAACTTTTGTGCTGTTGAGAGAAGGGACGGATGTGGCGGAGTTCAATGCCAAGATCAAGGGCTATGTGAAGTCCAAAACCAATGGCGATGTCACCCACCGATCCCAGTTTGTCACCAAATACTCCGACGTGTACCTGCACGGCAAGTATGAAAACGGAGTGCAGGTAGGTGGGAGGATTTCCTACGTGAAGCTGTTCTCGGCCATTGCCGTCTTCATCCTGGTGATCGCCTGCATCAATTTCATGAACCTGTCCACCGCCAAGGCGACCAGGCGGGTCAAGGAAGTGGGGATCAAAAAAGCCGCTGGGGCAAGACGTGGGGAGCTGGTCCTGCAATATTTGAGCGAGTCCACGGCAATGGCTTTTGTCGCCCTTTTTATAGGGATCCTGCTGGTGTACCTGCTTCTGCCCCAGTTCAATATCATTACCGAAAAGCAGCTTTCGCTTGATTTCGACCCGCTGTTGGCTTCGGCGATTGTCACCATTGTCTTGGTCACCGGGCTGATTGCCGGGAGCTACCCGGCCTTGCATCTTTCCGGTTTTAGTCCTTCGGCGGTGCTGAAGGGAAAGATCAGCAGCGGGGCAAGCGAACTGTGGATCAGAAGGGGGCTGGTGGTATTTCAGTTTGCGCTTTCGGTGATCTTGATCGTGTCCGTCTGGGTGGTGTATCTGCAGATCGAATTTGTCCAGACGGAGCATCTGGGTTATGACAAGGACAATGTCCTCATGATCAGCAGATCAGGGCAACTCAGGGATATGGATAAGATGGAGGCCTTTGTTTCAGAGTTGAAAGGCATGCCCGGTGTCCTTGGGGCCAGCGGTTCGGGACACGATATGACAGGCCACAATGGCGGGACATACCGGATCTACTGGCCGGGAAAAGACCCGAATGACAAGACCGAGTTTGAACGGATGTCGGTGAACTATGAGATGATCGAGATGATGGGAATCGAGATGAAAGAAGGACGGGCGTATTCCCGGGAGTTCAACACCGAGTCCAACAAGATCATCTTCAATGAAGCGGCGATAGCATTTATGGGCTTGGAAGATCCAGTCGGCAAGACAATCACATGGGATGAGGATGAGATGGAAATCATCGGAGTGACCAGGGATTTTCACTTTGACTCCTTTCATGAGGAGATCAAGCCTTTGTTTTTCTACTTCAGTCCCCGAAATGTCCGCTTTGTGATGGCGAAGATCAACGCCGGGGAGGAGATGAAAACCATCAAAAGCATCGAAGCGTTGCATGCTAAATTCAATCCTGAATTCGAGCTGGACTATCGTTTTCTGGATGAGGACTATCAGGAGCTGTATGTGTCGGAGCAGCGTGTGGCGGTGCTGTCGAAGTATTTTG
>CAZGYC010000274.1:0-2667 GCA_964530015.1 uncultured Limnohabitans sp.
AAAAACAAATCCGGGAAAGCCGGTGTCGGAAAAATTGTAACTTAGAAGCTTTAATCCGGCCTTCACCAAATACATTAATTCACATCAAATGTCCCAAAAACAAGCCTGCAAGCTATTTTTACTGGATGCCATGGCCCTGATCTACAGGGCGCATTTCGCCTTCAGCAAAAACCCCAGAATCAACTCCAAAGGCCTGAATACCGGGGTCATGTTGGGCTTTACCAACACCCTGCTGGAAGTACTGGAGAAGGAAAAACCTACACACATTGGGGTGGCTTTTGATACCAAGGCCCCAACTTTTCGCCATGTGCAGTATGAGCCCTACAAGGCCAACCGCCAGGAGCAGCCGGAAGACATCACCACGGCGATTCCCTGGGTCAAGGAAATCGTCAAGGCCTTCCGGATTCCGCTGTTGGAGCTGGACGGCTTTGAGGCCGACGACATCATCGGGACACTCGCCAAAAAAGCCGAACGGGAGATGTTTACCGTGTACATGATGACCCCCGACAAGGACTTTGGACAGATCGTGGACGAGCACATCTTTCTTTACAAGCCGGCCTTCTTGGGCAACGGAGTGGATGTGATGGGCCCCGTGCAGGTCTGCGCCAAGTGGGACATCGACCACGTGGACAAAGTCCGGGATATCCTCGGCCTCATGGGCGATGCGGTGGACAACATCCCGGGCATTCCGGGAATCGGGGAAAAAACCGCCGTCAAACTCCTGAAGGAATACGGAACCGTCGAGGGACTGATCGCCAACGTGGACAAACTCAAGGGCAAGCAACGGGAGAATGTGGAGAATTTTGCCCAACAGGGCCTTCTTTCCAAGGAACTTGCCACCATCAAGATTGACGTGCCGGTGGATTTTGACGAGGAAGACCTGCGATACGGGGGCTTTGACGAGGAAAAACTCCGGGCGATCTTTACCGAACTGGAGTTTAGGACACTTGCCGCCCGGATTTTCAAAGAGCCCAGTGCAAAAAAGGCATCCATCAATACACCCGCCCAGATGGACCTGTTTGGCACCCCCGCCACACCCCGGACGACGGTTGTCCTGGAAAACGAGGCCGATGAACCCGAGACCACGCTCGAAATAGGCCCGCCTCCGGTATTGGATACGATTTGGTCCAACGTCCACCACTACCACAAAATCAAGGGAAAAGAACAAATCCAGGAGTTGGTCGACTACTTGCAGCTCCAAAGCGAGGTCTGTCTTGACACCGAAACCACCGACCTGGATGCCATGAAGGCCGAATTGGTCGGCCTGTCTTTTTCATATATTCCAGGAGAGGCCTACTACATTCCCGTCTCTGCGGACCAGAGCGAGACTCAGGAAATACTCGAACTCCTCCGTCCTTTTTTTGAAAATGAAGCCATCCTCAAGATCGGGCAGAATATCAAGTACGACATGCTGGTGCTGAAAAAGTATGGGATTGCCATAAAAGGGAGGATCTACGACACCATGCTGGCCCACTACCTCATCGAGCCGGAAGGCAAGCACGGCATGGACTGGCTTTCCCAGCAATACCTCCAGTACCAACCCGTATCCATCACCGAGCTCATCGGCAAAAAAGGCAAAGCCCAGGGCAACATGCGGGATGTGGACGAGGATGAAGTCACCGCCTATGCCGCCGAAGATGCGGATATTACACTCAGGCTGAAGGAAAAACTCGACCCCATCCTTACCTCCAATGGCTTGACCCGGCTGTTTGACGAAGTGGAAAATCCCCTGATTGAGGTGCTGGCGGCCATGGAGTTTGAGGGAGTCCGGATCGACACCCAAAGCTTGGCCGAGCTGTCCGTTTTGCTGGAGACAGAAAGCCGGGAAATCGAAAAGCGGGTCTATGAGCTGGCCGGAGTCCGCTTTAATCTGGCTTCTCCCAAACAACTGGGAGATGTGCTTTTCGAGAAACTAAAACTGGATCCAAAAGCCAAAAAGACCAAAACCGGGCAGTATGCGACCGGAGAGGAAATCCTCAGCAAACTGGCCAACGAGCATCCCATTGCCGAGGCAATCCTGGATTTCAGGCAAATGGTCAAGCTCAAATCCACTTATGTGGATGCCTTGCCAACCATGATCAATGCAAAAACAGGGAGGATCCATACGACCTACAACCAGTTTGTCGCTGCCACAGGACGGCTTTCCTCGATCAATCCCAACCTGCAAAACATCCCCATCCGAACCGCCCGCGGGCGTGAAATCCGCAAGGCCTTCGTGCCAAGGGATGAAAATCACCTGCTGCTCTCGGCGGATTATTCCCAGATCGAGCTGCGTCTGATGGCGGCCTTTTCGGGAGACGAGTCGATGCTGGACGCCTTCGAAAACGGCAGGGATATCCACTCCACCACCGCTGCCAAGATCTTCAAAGTGCCGCTGGAAGAGGTCAGTTCTGATATGCGAAGAAAAGCCAAAACGGCCAATTTTGGAATTATCTACGGGATTTCGGCTTTTGGTTTGGCACAGCGACTTTCCATTCCGAGGAGTGAAGCCAAGGAAATCATCGATGCCTATTTCCAAGAGTTCCCGGCCGTGAGGGACTACATGGACGGCGCCATCGAAAAGGCCCGCCAAACGGAATACGTCGAGACCATCCTGGGCCGCCGCCGCTACCTCCGCGACATCAACAGCCGAAACATCACCACGCGCGGATTCGCCGAACGAAACGC
>CAZGYC010000275.1:0-2653 GCA_964530015.1 uncultured Limnohabitans sp.
TCCGCGACATCAACAGCCGAAACATCACCACGCGCGGATTCGCCGAACGAAACGCGATCAACGCCCCACTCCAGGGTTCGGCGGCCGATCTGATCAAGGTCGCCATGATCGACGTGCACCGATGGATGAAAGCCGAAAACCTCCAATCCAAGATGATCCTGCAAGTGCATGATGAACTCGTATTCGATGCCCACAAGGACGAGGTCGAACTGCTCAGGAAGCATATCCCCGGCCTGATGTCCAATGCAATCCGACTTGCCGTGCCAATCGAGGTGGAAGTCGGCGTGGGGACGGATTGGCTGCAGGCGCACTAGGAAGACGCTAGACATAAGACACAAGTATCAAGTACTTCGCTATTCGACATTCAGCATTCGATGTTCGTTATTGAAAAATTGCAAGATTGAAAGTGTTCCTTCCAGAGTTTGCTTGACACGTTTACCTATCTCAAATGGTGTTTGAAGTGTACAAATACTGACTTCGACTCCGCTCAGTCTGACATCGGTGTTAGCTTCCTAAAGATGCCTCTTGCACATAATAGTTGTCATCGCTTCGTAAATCGTATTTCAAAAATCGTAAATCCGAAAATGGCCAAAACAAAAACCACCTTCTTCTGCCAAAACTGCGGAGCGCAAAGCCCCAAGTGGATCGGTCGCTGCCCGGCTTGCGGGGAATGGAACACCTATGTGGAAGAAATCGTGCAGAAGGAGGAGTCCGGAAAAGGAAGCTGGAAGGCACCTTCTGCCGGAATGAAAAAGGCCAGCGTGCCCAAAAAAATCCAAGAGGTCAAGTACGAGGAACAGTCCCGCTGGGTGACTGGCGACCCCGAGCTCGACCGGGTTTTGGGAGGAGGCATCGTGCCGGGCTCGCTGGTGCTGATCGGCGGGGAACCCGGAATCGGCAAGTCCACGCTGATGCTTCAGATTGCACTGATCCTGAAAGGAAAGACCATCCTCTATGTCTCCGGGGAAGAAAGCGAGGCCCAGATCAGGATGCGGGCGGATCGGATGGAAGCCAAAAACCCCGATTGCTATGTGCTCTCCGAGACCAATACCCAACAGATTTTCCAGCAGATCGAAGTGCTGAAGCCCGACTTTTTGATCATCGACTCCATCCAAACGCTAAACAGCCAATATGTGGAATCCGCTGCCGGATCGGTTTCCCAGGTGCGGGAATGCACCGCCGAACTGATGAAATTTGCCAAGGAGACCGGCACGCCGGTGTTTCTGATCGGGCATATTACCAAAGACGGTTCCATCGCCGGACCGAAGGTGCTGGAGCACATGGTGGACACCGTGTTGCAGTTTGAGGGCGACCGACATCTCACGTATCGAATCCTTCGCACGTCCAAAAACCGCTTTGGCTCCACCCACGAGCTGGGGATCTACGAGATGCGTGCGGAGGGCCTGAGAACGGTCTCCAATCCATCGGAGATTCTGCTCACCCAGCGGGAGGAAGTGCTGAACGGGGTTGCCATCGGAGCGATGCTGGAGGGCAACCGGCCGCTGCTGATCGAGATCCAGTCCCTGGTCAGTCCGGCCACTTACGGCACGCCCCAGCGAAGCAGTACCGGGCACGATGCCAAGCGGCTGAATATGCTGCTGGCTGTGCTGGAGAAGCGCGGCGGGATGCGGCTCGGCCAGCAGGATGTGTTCTTGAATATCGCCGGAGGGCTGCGGGTCGATGATCCGGGACTTGACTTGGCCGTCTGCGCCTCCCTGATCTCCAGCTACGAGGATACGCCCGTCTCGGAAGAGATTTGCTTTGCCGGGGAAGTGGGACTGGGCGGGGAAATCCGGGCCGTAAACCGGATCGAAAGCCGGATCTCCGAGGCTGAAAAGCTCGGGTTTAAGAAAATCCTGGTCTCCAAATACGCCGTGAAGGGCCTGGACTTGAAGAAATTCAAGATCGAGGTGGTCCAAGTCAGCAAGCTGGAGGAGATGTATTCGTTGATTTTCTAGGGGGATCGGGACTTCTTATGGGTCAAAACGGGGATTTGACCAGGGCCAGACAAATGGGTAACAAAATGGAAATAAACAAGAACTCGCAAGAACTGTACAACTACGTATGCCAGATCATAGACGGCACTCGCTCTCGTATTGCTACCACCGTAAATGCGGAGGCTTGCTTGATGAACTGGAATATCGGCAAGCGTATCAAAGAAGATGTGCTGTATAATCAGCGGGCTGAATATGGCAAAGAAATCGTGAAAACTCTTGCCGATAAACTATCCGAGCATTACGGGAAAGGATGGAGTTATTATAAATTACAACATTGTGTACGCAGTGCGTACACAATTGACTTGGACACATTTACGGTCTTTGATGGCAATTTCCGATGAGTTTCGGCCGCAATTCGGTACTGGATTTACGATACGTCAATTGGAAATGAACAGGCAATTTTACCGCACTTTTCCAAATACGAACGCACTGCGTTCGCAATTCAACTGGACACATCCGAACACTTATACGCATCGACAACGAGGATAAAAGGGAGTTTTATACCGCAGAAGCGGAAAAATACGCTGGGCCGAACGTCTTCTTCATTGACCGGATATTGTCTTTGGGTTCCCGTCTGATCCCAAGCAGAGACGATTGCTTTGGGTGATTGCAGGGGCTGGGGCTAAACCGAAAAAAAGTGCCAATCGACCCTGACC
>CAZGYC010000276.1:0-846 GCA_964530015.1 uncultured Limnohabitans sp.
CAACGATCTCATAGCTCAGCTTCCCGCCGACCTCATCGTCGTTGGAAACCAGCTCCTTGGTGATGTCCAGGCCTGGGTTCTGGCAGAGATCCGTCTGGGTTTCCCTGTCATCTTCCACGCTGTCGCCTGAAAGGTCATCCACCTCGGTGTCCCCAAACTTGGCGGTCACCTGAGCCTGGTTGTTCACAAAGCCCGCTTCGGTATCCTCCAGGGTAATGGTATAGGTGGCCGTGTAGGTCGCGCTTTCGCCCGGAAGCAAGGTTCCCTCGGCACTGTTGTCGCTGCTTTCCACAAACCCGATGTCGGAAAGCTCTCCCGTGCCCGTGAAGTGGTAGGCCTCGTCGATTGCAACATCGGTCAGGGTCACGTTGCCCAGGTTGTACACCGTAAAGGTATAGGTGATCACCTCACCGGTGTCGTAGCACTCGTCCTCGGAGGCTACGGAAGCGGATTTGGTGATGGCAATGGAACAGTTGTTAATGGTCAGGGTAACCGGGATCCTTTCGCTTCTGCATCCAAGTTCGGAGACTGCCTCTGCCCAATAGGTTACCGTCCCGATCTCATTGAGTATCGGATCACCCTGGATAGGTGTTTCGCCTTCCTCGGAATCGTACCACAGCAAGCTTTCACCTTCTCCGACCTCTGCAGTTGCTGTAAGTGTTTGAATTTCTTCAAGGGCACATTCGGTTTGGTCTCCGTCTGAGATTGGTGCTTCTAACTGTTCATAGCTCACTGTTACCGTAGCCGAATCATCCGGGCAATACTCCCCGCCGTCAACGGTATAGGTATACACATTGTTCACCCCGGCATCCCACGTTCCGTTCGCAGCAGGAGTGCCTTCCAAGG
>CAZGYC010000276.1:946-2650 GCA_964530015.1 uncultured Limnohabitans sp.
CCGTGATTTCCGTGCCTTCGCAAACGGTCAGCGTGCCGTCTCCGCCCGCATCAGGGGCATCGGAGTAGCTCACCGTCACCGTAGCGGACGCCTCAGGGCAGTATTCCCCGCCCGCAACCGTATAGGTATAGACATTGTTCACCCCGGCATCCCACGTTCCGTTCGCAGCAGGAGTGCCTTCCAAGGCTCCAAACAGCAACTCATCCGTGATTTCCGTGCCTTCGCAAACGGTCAGCGTGCCGTCTCCGCCCGCATCAGGTGTGGAAACAAAGTTCACTATCACCACGGCAGTGTCATCGGGACAAGAATCGCCTCCATCCACCGTATAGGTATAGACAGTCCCAGTCTGAGTCCAGCTTCCGCTGGGATCAGGATTGTCGCCAAGGGCAGCAAACAGCATCGCGTCAGTAATAATAGTGCCTTCACAAAGGGTCAATTGACCATCAATCCCGGCATTTGGTGCTCCAACGAAGCTTACCGTCACCGGTTTGATCACGGTACACTCTCCTAAAGTTGCCTTGATATAGTATACTCCAGAGGCTCCGATCGCTGATGGATTTTCCAAGGCCTGAGTCGCTCCCTGATCACTCCAATAGGTGAAGTCAGCATCCTGAACACCCGTGTGTACCGTCGTGATATCCACCGTATTGGCCTCACACTCCGCCTCAGGGTTGGTCACCGTGAAATCCGGCAACGCATTCACCGTCACGGTGATCTTCACGCGGGTAGTACCGACGCACTGCGGAGACGGACCTTCTGCTGCCCAGTACTCCTGGATGCCCGCCACTGCGGTCGAAGGCACTATCCCCGTGGTGGCCGTTCCTTCCGTTTCCTGGGTGTAGAAGAACACCTCATACTCATCCTCTTCCCCAAAATTGCTTGGCTTCACGATCGTGTTCAGATTCGGAGCTGATTCCCCCACACAGAAGTTCAAATCTTCTGCGGTAGGCTGACCAGGATTGGTGGTCACAATGCTTGCAGTGATCGTAAAAGGGAAGGTACAGGCCGAAGAATTCAAAGGAATCCCGTAAAATTCGCCTCCTCCCGCTGGGAATGGGTTGTTGTCGTTGTATTCTATTGCAGTCTGGGGGTCGTTGGTGCTGTAGAACAGCGTCCCAACGGGAAACGATCCCCTGATCCAGTCTACCGGAATACCCTGAGGAGGGACGTTGCAAAACTCAAAATCCAAAACCACATCTTCTCCCTGGCAGTGGGTTTCCACCCACTCTTCCAAACCGGTGAAAGCGATCACCAGCGGATCCCTGACCGGCTCCCCTTCGCAGGCTCCCTCCTCATCATAGCCCTGGATAAAGCTCACCCCCTCGAAATTCCGCTGGGAGGTGACCCCCTTCCCGCTGATCGCCCCGTTCACCGAGACAAAGGCCTCACAGCTCTCCTGCACAAACACAAAGCAATCCTCCGTCGCCTTGATCGTATAGGTCAAGGTGGCCAGGATATCCTGCGGATTGTCCGGAAGCGGGATGTTCCCGATCTTCCACACGATGGATCCCGTCGATCCCCGCGTGGGGTCAAACACCGGCGCTATCGAATTGGTCGGGGTAAAATAGATATTGACAACCTCACTGCTCACATACGAAGCCGTGTAGGGCATCGGGATCACGATCTCCCCGTTGGTCACCGCCTCGGTCCCCTTGTTGCGGATCTCCAGCTTGTAGGTCAGCTCCTGGCCCGGCTCCACGGTGG
>CAZGYC010000277.1:0-2644 GCA_964530015.1 uncultured Limnohabitans sp.
AGCGCTTGGGCTGCTCTTTGATCAGAAGCCCAACCCGCTCACCATTTCGTAAGACGGCTGCGGTCCTCATCGGTCAGTTTTTTTGAGCCCAAGGCTTAGCTCCAAGCCTAAGACCTCTGCCAATTGGTTTAGGATTTTCACCGAGGGATTGAACCCGCCCCGCTCCAACTTGTAGAGCGTGTTGATACTGACCTGGGCCAGCTCCGCCAGGTCAGGCTGGGTGATTCCCAATAGCTTTCTCCGCTCCCGAATGACAGTTCCTATCTCCTCAATTGTCATTATCATGTGATTTTGCCCCTAATTTATAAGGAGGAGTTACAAAAATAAACAAAAATCATATTATAATGTGGTTTTAATGTTTTCTTGAATCAAGTGTCTGAGAAAGAGCTTCTGTTGGCCGACTTGATTGGCAAGACCTTGACCGTGGAGCGTCTTAACGCTTATTGTAGTGGATGGTGTTTTTTGAGTACATGACCTCCGGCGGGAAACGCATCATCAGGTTTGTGGACGTCTTAATCCTTATTGTAGTGGATGGTGCTTTTTGAGCAAGATTGTTACCGAGGAGTTTGGTAGCGGAGAAAGTCTTAATCCTTATTGTAGTGGATGGTGCTTTTTGAGAGGGTGGGCGGAATTTGCCCAGGTAATCTCTAGTGACAGTCTTAATCCTTATTGTAGTGGATGGTGCTTTTTGAGAACGTTGCAAGCCTCTTGAAGCTGCCATGTGACGAAGTCTTAATCCTTATTGTAGTGGATGGTGCTTTTTGAGTACTTCTATTTCACTAATCAGTACGGAGGGAATTGTCTTAATCCTTATTGTAGTGGATGGTGCTTTTTGAGATTTACCACTTTCAAGAATCGAGGTCAAGAAATCAGGTCTTAATCCTTATTGTAGTGGATGGTGCTTTTTGAGTAGCCAAAAGGCTGGGAAATGGTCTTCTAATCTGGGTCTTAATCCTTATTGTAGTGGATGGTGCTTTTTGAGGCTGAAAGGAAAATGTCAGCGGATGAACGAAAAGAGTCTTAATCCTTATTGTAGTGGATGGTGCTTTTTGAGAAACAACTAGACGAACAAGGCCATGCGTGAGATAGTCTTAATCCTTATTGTAGTGGATGGTGCTTTTTGAGAATTATCAAGAACATCAGAAATCAATCTTCTGAGTCTTAATCCTTATTGTAGTGGATGGTGCTTTTTGAGAAGTGTAAAAGATAGGTTGCCTGAAATAACTCAGGGTCTTAATCCTTATTGTAGTGGATGGTGCTTTTTGAGGAAATCATAAAGAAATGACCCCCCTACTCCAAAAAAGTCTTAATCCTTATTGTAGTGGATGGTGCTTTTTGAGCCTTAAACCCTGAGATAGGAATCCCGATTTACGAGTCTTAATCCTTATTGTAGTGGATGGTGCTTTTTGAGAATTTTAAACAAGACAAACGAACTGGTAAATAGAGGTCTTAATCCTTATTGTAGTGGATGGTGCTTTTTGAGAACTTGGGTATGAGCATATCCAACAAATCACAGTTGAGTCTTAATCCTTATTGTAGTGGATGGTGCTTTTTGAGGATTCAACAAGACATGAAACATAAGGAAAGTAGAAGTCTTAATCCTTATTGTAGTGGATGGTGCTTTTTGAGAATACTGCTCTGAATATGTAGATGTGTATTCTTTGGAGTCTTAATCCTTATTGTAGTGGATGGTGCTTTTTGAGGCTAGAGTGATTGAAGGATTGGAATTCCTTACCATGGTCTTAATCCTTATTGTAGTGGATGGTGCTTTTTGAGTTGCTAAGAAGGGAGATAAAGGAATCAGTATAACAAGTCTTAATCCTTATTGTAGTGGATGGTGCTTTTTGAGCTGAAAGGGATATTCTTTCAGTACAGTATTCCGAGGGTCTTAATCCTTATTGTAGTGGATGGTGCTTTTTGAGAAAAAAGAAAGAGAAGATAAGGAAAGGATAGAAGCGTCTTAATCCTTATTGTAGTGGATGGTGCTTTTTGAGAAGTAGACGACTCAATGAAGTTACACACTAAGTAGGTCTTAATCCTTATTGTAGTGGATGGTGCTTTTTGAGACAATGAATTAACTCGCTTTGATCAAATAGCATACCGTCTTAATCCTTATTGTAGTGGATGGTGCTTTTTGAGTTACGATGGAATCCAATTCGATCTTTATCCGGTGTCTTAATCCTTATTGTAGTGGATGGTGCTTTTTGAGACATTGAAAACATTATCAATCCACCAAGCAGGACTGTCTTAATCCTTATTGTAGTGGATGGTGCTTTTTGAGGTTAAAGACTCACGCTAAGAAGGATTTCTTTGCATGTCTTAATCCTTATTGTAGTGGATGGTGCTTTTTGAGACCTGCAAACTTGTACCCCTGACAGCGCATTGAAAGGTCTTAATCCTTATTGTAGTGGATGGTGCTTTTTGAGGAACCCAAAAAACCCAGCGGTTATTTTGAAAACCGTCTTAATCCTTATTGTAGTGGATGGTGCTTTTTGAGCTTTTGCCATACAACTAGCGGCCGCAAATCCTTACGTCTTAATCCTTATTGTAGTGGATGGTGCTTTTTGAGAGAACTAACATTCGATGTCACCAAGTCTTGAATTTAGTCTTAATCCTTATTGTAGTGGATGGTGCTTTTTGAGCT
>CAZGYC010000278.1:0-2634 GCA_964530015.1 uncultured Limnohabitans sp.
AAAAAAGGAACCCATTTCCGGGTTCCTTTTTTGGATCTTCAGGAAGACAAATCTCAATGTCTTGGTCTGATTTTTTCCTTGATACGTGCAGCTTTACCCTGACGTCCTCTCAGGTAGAACAGACGGGCTCTTCTTACTTTACCTTCTCTCAACACGTCGATTTGCTCGATGGCTGGGGAGATGATAGGGAAGATACGCTCCACGCCTACACCGTTGGAGATTTTACGCACGGTGAATGTTTCACCGTTTGTGTTCGGGTTTTTGCGCTGGATCACAGTTCCCTGAAACTGCTGGATACGCTCCTTGTTACCTTCTTTGATACGTACGTGTACGTTGATGGTATCACCGGCTTTGAAAGAAGGGAACTTGGCTCTCACCTCGCTGTATTCCGCTTCTACAATTTTCATTAGATCGCTCATAGCTTTATGTTTTTATGCTTTCGCAGTGCACCGCCGCAGCGGTTTAAATGAATTACTCTTTTAAATCTTTGTCTCGCCTATTCCCATCCGCTGCCCTTAAGCAGATCCGGACGTTTCTCCTTGGTTCGGCGAACCGACGCTTCAAATCTCCACTCGCTTATCTTGGCTTCATGGCCCGAGAGCAACACTTCCGGTACGCCCATCCCCTCGTATTCGGCGGGTCGGGTGTAAACGGGCGGTGCCAACAGGCCATCCTGGAAAGAATCCGTCAAGGCCGAAGTCTCATCATTGAGCACGCCTGGTATCAGTCGGATAATCGCGTCGGCCACTACAGCCGCTGCCAATTCCCCTCCCGACAGGACGAAATCCCCAATGCTGATTTCCTTGGTGATAAACTTGTCCCTCACCCGTTGGTCCACCCCCTTGTAGTGACCGCAGAGGATCAGGAGGTTTTTCTTCAGGGAAAGTGAGTTGGCCATCGGTTGGTCAAAGGTCTCTCCGTCGGGCGTCATGTAGATGATTTCATCATACGTCCGCTCCTTTTGGAGAGTCTCGATGCATCGGGCGATTGGCTCGATCATCATGACCATCCCGGCTCCGCCACCGAACGCATAGTCATCCACTTGGTTTTGCTTGCCGGTCGCATAATCCCGCAGGTTATGCAATCTTACGCTGGCGAGTCCCTTGTCTTCCGCTCTTTTCAGAATCGAATGTGAAAAAGGCCCTTCCAGCAATCCCGGCACCACAGTGATGATGTCTATGTGCATGGCTCAGTCTTCCAGATAGATGTCAAGCAAGCCTTCGGGCAACTGGCAGTAAACTTTTTTAGCTGCCTTGTCCACCTTGGCAATGATGCCGTCCTGAATCGGGATGAGCACTTCTTTGCCCTGGTGGATCACTCCGAGGAGATCCTGTGTTTCCAGATCGTAGATGATCTGTATTGGCCCGATCAGTCCCAAAGTCTCATCTATAACTTCAAAACCGACCAGTTCGTGGAAGTAATATTGGCCCTCTTCGAGCTGCGGAAGTTCGGTCAGCGGAAGATAAGCTTCCGATCCGACCAGGCTTTCGACCGACTCGATCGTGTCCAATTCTTCGAACTTGGCCAAAGCTCTGTCTCCGGGCTGGATCACAAAGTGCTCCAGAAAGAAGGGAACCAAACGGCCTTTTTGTTCGATGAAGAGGTGCTCCAATCCTTCGTAATCCTCCGGATAATCTACGTCGAGCACCACATTTACTTCACCACGAAGTCCATGAACTTTGGCAATTCTGCCTATTTGAAAGCATTGGTCCTTGTTCATGGAATTATATGCTATTAAGCCTCAGCTTCTCCGCCTTCTGCGGCAGCTTCAGGAGCAACTTCTTCGGAAGCTACTTCAGTTTCAGCAGCAGCTACAGGGTTGTTTGCAGCTTCAGCAGCAGCCAGCAAAGCCTTCTGCTCATCTTCTTTCGCTTGCTTGGCATCCAAACGGGCCTGGTTTTTGGCAACTTCGGCAGCCAGTGCTTTTGCACGGACATCCGCTTTGGAAGCAGCCAGTTTGTCGGATTTGGAAGTGATTTTGGCATCTTTCTCCTCCAACCAAGCAGTGAACTTGGCGTCAGCCAGTTCTTGGGAGATGGCGCCTTTCAAGACACCGATCTGAAGGTGTTTTTTCAGCATGACACCGCGGTAGGAAAGCATGGCTTTCACGGTATCGGTAGGCTGAGCTCCATTCAACAACCAGGTAAGAGCGCGCTCATTGTTGATGTTGATGGAAGCGGGGTTTGTGTTCGGGTTGTAAGTCCCGATTTTCTCGATGAAGCGTCCATCGCGTGGAGCTCTGGCATCAGCTACAACGACGTCATAGATGGCTTGCTTCTTTCTGCCTCGACGTGCTAATCTGATTTTTACAGACATAATTTTTTAGATTAAGTGATTGGATGGAGCCCGTCCATCCTAATTTTGGAGTGCAAAGATAGGATAAATCATTGGAAAGCGACAAGTTGACTGCGGAATATTTGCCTGTAATTTGAGAATTCCTTAATCTTGCGGCTCGGTTTGTGCCTCGTCCCAAAGTGGGCCGGGTATTGGGAGCGGGAAATCGCTCCTTGCTGCGCGCAAATCCGACTGTTCCAAACCCGGTGTCGGTTTGGGATCTATCTGGCCCTGTAGTTCAACGGATAGAACAAGCGTTTCCTAAACGCTAGATCTAGGTTCGATTCCTAGCTAGGCTAC
>CAZGYC010000279.1:0-2632 GCA_964530015.1 uncultured Limnohabitans sp.
ATGGCAACTGTTCGTGAGCTCATGGCTGACCAATAGCAGTAGGTTTAACCAAGCCTGGCCTTTGGCCTTGAGAAGGGGATAGGAATGGAACAGAAATCATCGATCAGCCCCCCGATGAATTCCCCCCAGCTTCAGCTGGGGGATCAAAAAAACCGCAAGACGTCTCCCGGCTTTAGCCAAATCCTCTTCTTCTTTTGGCTAAAGCCAATTGGGGGGTGGGGTTTCCAAATAGAGGAATGGGCCAGCCCCGCATTCCATGAATTCCCTCCAGCTTCAGCTGGAGGACGGGCACAATCCCCCCCCAAATCAGGGGGATGGGACAGAAGACGTACGCTTCGGGGTCATCAATCACCACACCCAACGTTTTTAACGATTAACCCTTAACATTTAACGTTTTAACGCTTAACGATTTGACGTTCAAAATGCTTAACGTGTGGAGCAGAAGTGGCGATTGGGTCTATTTGTCGCGATAGTGTCCCCAGAATGCAAGCACCAGCACTTCGATTTTCGCTCCGTGGATCCGATACACCAGCCGGTGTTTGTCCGTGATCCTTCTTGACCAAGTGGGGATTTTGTAATGTTTCAATTGTTCGGGTTTTCCTGTTCCAGAAGCAGGATGCTCCCTCAATTCGTCCAACAGCCTGTCAATTTTGGCCAGGATTTTTCTGTCTCCCGCTTTTTTGTGCCTCTCGATATCCAATTCCGCCTCGGGGGTCAATACCACCACATAGCTCATAGCCCCAAAAATTCCTTTTGTTTTTCCTTTGTGAGCACTTTCAGCTCCCCGTTTTCGGCCTGTTGTATGGATTTGTCGATTTTGGCATAAAAATCCCCCTCACCCAACAGCGTGTCGTCGGATTTGACGATTTCAAATCTTACGTTCATCTCCTCCAACAAAGATTTGAGCAGGGATTTCTGTTTTTCGTTTTTGGGGTAAATCGTTATGTTTTCCATGTTTTTCAACGTTGCCAAAGCATGTCCAAAGATACGGAAAATCAAGGGAAGTCGGCAGGAGGACAGTTGGATTATTCCCTTGGTTTCCATGCGTTTCTGTTGATTGATAATTCCGGAATAGGCCAACCCCGCATGAATTCCCTCCAGCTTTAGCTGGGGGATCAAAAAAAAACGCAAGACGTCTCCCGGCTTTAGCCAAATCCTCTTCTTCTTTTGGCTAACCCCAATTGGGGTGATTGGATTTCCAGATAGGAATTCATGGATCGGATCTGTATGAATGGGGATGGGGCAGCGATGGCGGAATAGGAGAGGGGTAGTGGCGATACCCTCTCTTGTCAAATAGAAAACGTCAATGTCAAGTGTCCACCGAGCCCTTCGCGGATAATTCTCATCAGAGTTGTCAGACGGATGTCACTTGCACCGTTCTCAATCCGAGAAATGTAATTTTTCGTTGTCCCGACACGCAAAGCAAGATCCTCTTGGGTCAAGTGCTGCTTTCTTCTCGCTTCTTGTATCAGCACACCGATTTTAAACGCCTCAAGTTCCTCGGCGTATTTCTCACGGGTCGGTGTCCCTGTCTTGCCATATTTCCTGTCAAGATGGTCGTCCCAGTTTACGATGTCATGTTGCTTTTTTGTCTTCAAAATACTGTTGTTTTAATTTTTCTGCCCTTTCAATTTCCTGTCGCGGCGTTTTCTCCGACTTCTTCTGAAACCCATTGAGAAGTATCACCAGATTGCCTTTGTCAAAACAGCAGAACACTCTGAAAATATTGCTGCCAACTTTTATCCGCATTTCATAGAGCCCGTCCGTACCTTCAAGGTGCTTGAAAAATTTCACAGGGACAACCTGTAACGTTCTTACAAGCCCGATTACCCAGTCAATCTTTCGCTGAACTTCTTTTGTCTGCGTGAGATAGAAGTCCCAGAAATAAGGCCCGTAAACAATCGTTTGCCGGATGTAACTTTCATTCACGCTATAAGGTTACCCAAATAGGCAATAAAATCCAAAATTGTCCCCATTGAATTCCCCTTGCTCTGCTTCCGCGATAGCCATCGGGACCCGTGGATAAAACGACAGCGACCCCCTTCCCCCCCGACCCCGAAGGGTGTCGAACAGGCCTTCAGCCTTTGGCCAGGTAGTGGGAAGTTGGATTTCCAAATAGAAATGGACCAGCCCCGCATTCCAATTCATGGATTCCGAATTCATCTTTGGGAATGGCCGGATTCCAATGCATCAAATGAAATTACTGCCGGGCTGTCCACCGCCGTGAGGATTCGGAATTCCCCCCAAGTTCAACCCCATTCGGGGTTGTGGATCCACCATCATCGATTTCCCGTTTCCCCCGGTTACACCGGGGGTTATTGAAAGGTTCGACCACTCCGTGGTCATATCTCCCGGAGATCAGTGCTCCAAAAAAATAAGACCCCGAACGGGGTCTAACCTCTCAATAACCGCGGGTGTGGTTGGTGAGCGAAGTCGAACCACAACCCGTGGATAAAACGACCGCCCCCCCCCTTCCCCCCGACCCCGAAGGGCGTCGAACAGGCTTTCAGCCTTTGGCGAAGTAGATGTAAATCGGATTGCAAATCCTAAAACAGGACTTCGGGATTGCAAAGCCTAAAGAGCGGCGAAGAAGCAAGAGACAAGAACCGAGAGGCAAGAGCGGTGCGGCTTC
>CAZGYC010000280.1:0-2629 GCA_964530015.1 uncultured Limnohabitans sp.
AATAAATTACTGAAAGAACTGGCAAAAAAGCTTGGAGCCAGTGTTATAAGCCTGGATGAGGAGCAATATGAAAACTTCATACTGGGATCAAAAATGGATGCTGAGAAGACCAATGAAATGGTTTCAAGGGAATCAATAATGAAAAAGCTGAAGGGGAAATGATCGTCGATTTTGACAAATCGTTTGCCCAAGTCATTAGGAAAAATAAAAGATCAGTCAGTCTTAAAAAGAATTGAATCAGTCATTATTAAGCTAGAATCAGCAGAAAGGATTGAAGATCTCTCTAATATCAAAAAACTTCAAGGGCATACCGCATATTACAGAATCAAAGTTGGTGACTATAGAATTGGATTTGAAAAAACTGATGCAAATAGACTAACCCTGATCATTGCGCTACACAGAAAAGACATTTACAATCAATTTCCGTAGCAATCAGCTCCCTCTGAGCGTAGTTTGACGCTGGCCTAGGCGTAGTTTGGGTTCGGAATCATGCCCAGTACCGAACACTGACGACCCGAAATCCGGAGTAATTTATTCTCCCATTTTTTTCATTTATCTATCCAAGATCAGCATTCTAAATGCTACAGATTCCAATCCCCAAAGTCCAGATACTTTCCCTATAAAGATCTCCAATTGCCCTGGCCATACGTAGTAGGTTTCCCTTATCATCTCCATATCACCTCTGACTGAGCTTCGCCTTTGCGCCGTATCATCTTCGGGTCTAAAGTCGAAGATGACTCGAAGAAGAGTCGAAGAAGATATGCCTGAATAGGCACTGATCCCGCCTGAGGGTAGTGGGCTATTGCCCTAGGTATATCCAGTGACTAAACAAATGGAATTACGGGGATTTTATAATTCAACCCATTGGTTGTTCCCGCAGTGACATCGATCGTCACACCGGTGATCTTGCCTGCCAAATCCGAGGCTAGAAAGAGCGCCGCATTCGCAACGTCAGCCATCATGGGCAACTGTTTCAGCATGGTATCGTCTTCCAGTTTCGTAAGAAAGTCATGCACCGCATCCTTATCATTGGCCAGAGCATCCCGAAACGGCCGGGAGTCCGGAGATCCTGCCGACCGGATATTGATCACACGGACACCATGTGGCCCGAGTTCAGTTGCCAGATCTCTTGAAAAACCCTCGATCGCACAACACGCCGGGCCAAAGCCACCCACGAGCGGGTATCCTACGCCACCGGGTGTAGCGGTGAGTGAAAGAATAACGCCGGATCCTTGCTTTACCATGATCCTGCCTGCAGCGGTGGTCGTCAGAAATTGCGTTTGCATCGCGATCGTGACCGGTCGCACAAAATCGTCAAGGGACATGTCAATCAGTGGAATATCCTGGATATCCTGGATGCAAATGCCGTTGAACGAAATATCAACGGTGCCGGCCATGGCCAGTACAGCCTCCAGGTGATCGGCAATTTCGTTTTCATTTAGGGCATCAACCTGTGCGGCTTCCGCTTTTCCACCCGCTGCGATGATCTCATCCGCTACTTTTTCAACTTTCTCAAGCGAACGTCCCGTCAGAAAAACGCGGGCCCCTTCCCCGGCAAAGGCACGGGCAAACGCTCCGGCCATTGAATCGGAGACGCCATAGATTACGGCATTCTTATTTTTTAGAAGCATAGGATTCGTGTTTTGACAGTAAATCTATTCTGTTCTAAAGTACAAATACGGTTGCAAACACGGCATTCTAGCGGGCCAATTGCGGCAGATGAATACGGTGACAATGCACCCCGGAACCTGGATCATTGGGACACTGCCCTCAACAGGATGCTCATGCCCCAGTCGTCTCGTGCCCGGCGACATACCGATTAAGTGTAACCTGCGACGACTGAAATATTGTGTCGCAAACAGCCTTCAATTTGTCGTTTAGACAACTCGATTTTAGACGTACTCCTGATACTTTTACAAAAGGGGCTGGAAGCCTGCCTGCGGTAGGCAGGACCGGTACTTCGACAAGCTCAGTACAAGTGACCGAAGACCGAAGTGGCTATGGCAGCAAGACATCGAAAAACTATTAATTGCTATGAAATTTAAGACAACCATTTTTCAAAAAGGAAACAACCTGGGAATCGAGGTTCCCGAAACTGTCATTGAGCAATTGGGGTCGGGTAAGCGGCCGCCTGTGTTGGTTGAAATCAAAAACTACTCCTACAGAAGCACTGTGGGGGTAATGGAAGGTAAATTCCTCATTCCGCTAAGCAGTGAGCACCGCAAAAACGTGCAAGTTGTAGGCGGTGAAACAGTTGAAATCAATCTCGATTTGGACACTCAACCACGAACCGTAGAACTTCCTGAAACCCTGACCGACAGACTAAAGGCCAATGAAAGAGCAAAAGAGTTTTTTGACACCCTCGCTCCAAGTAATAAAAAGAAGATTGTTGCCTTGATAGAAACTGCCAAGACAGAAGAGACTCTAAATAGGCGGCTTGAAAAAATCATAGCGGAATTAAATCAAAAAATCAAACCCTGATATTTTGGCTACAAACGCGGGTTAGAATCGTGATAAGCACTGCAATACTGGATATCTAGGCCGGGGCAGGGACTCTATGAGTTCGGATAACCTCGAATCGAGAACTCAAATCACTGAGAATTTTACCGCAAAAAATAACGCTATGAAA
>CAZGYC010000281.1:0-2616 GCA_964530015.1 uncultured Limnohabitans sp.
ATGGTAAAATATCGGTCTTGTAGTCCGAAGAAATGGGTTCAATTCCTATAGGAGGCAAATAGTTTTCTTAAAAAAAAAGAAAATTAGTTTTATAAAAAAAATAGTTTTAAATGGATGCCTAGATATTAATAAATATAGACGTTTAAAGTTAAACGAAAGGTTAAATTGAGTTTAGTATATACTTTGATTTTTAATTATCTATTATTGAAAACAATTTAAAATAATAAAAAAAACTTAATGAACTGAAACATCTAAGTAGTTAAAGGAAAAGAAACCAATAGGGATTCTGTAAGTAGTGGTGAGCGAACATGGAAAAAAATCTAATAAATGTTATAAAAATAATTAGAAAAGGTTATAGAGTCAAGATAGTCTCGTATAGATTATATTATATTATATTTTTTTTTGAGTAAAATGCGGTATGTGAGATCGTTTTTGAAAAAAGTAGAGCCTCCTATTAAGTTTAAATATTATTAATGATCGATAGTGAATAGTACCGTGAGGGAAATGGTGAAATAGTAGTCCAAGAAGGAATAATTGAAAAGTTACTGAAATTTAAAATTTATAAGCTGTTGGAGCTATCTAAATGGTTACAACGTACCTTTTGCATAATGGGTCAGCGAGTTAGTTTATATGGCGAGCTTAATATTTACAAAGATAAATGTAAGCGTAGTGAAAGCAATAATGAAAAATTATTAAAGAAAAGTTATATGAACTAGACCCGAAACCAGATGAGCTAACCATGAACAGGTTGCGTTTATTTTAAACAAAGACCGAACCCTTGTCTGTTGCAAGAGCCTGGGATGAGTTGTGGTTAGGAGTGAAAAGCTTATCGAATCTGGAGATAGCTGGTTTTCTGCGAAATCTATTTAAGTAAAGTGTTAAAAATAATGTTTATTAGGGGTAAGGCACTTTGTAGTCTAGAGGATTGCTTAATGGCTTCTTTAAAACTATTAAAACCTAGAATACTAATAAAATAAAATTTAGCGATCAGACTGTGGGCGATAAGGTTCATAGTCAAAAGGGCAATAGCCCAGATTATTAGCTAAGGTCCTTAAGTTAAAATCTAGTGAGTAATATTGATTTTTTTCTAAAACCGATTAGGAAGTTGGCTTAGAGGCAGCCATCTTTTAAAGATAGCGTAACAGCTCACTAATTATAAAAAAGAGAAAATCGATTAAAAATGTATGGGACTCTCAATTTTATACCTAAGCTGTAAATAGGATGTATTGGTAGCAGAATATTCTGTAAATTTGAAGATGAAATGTGAATAATGTTGGAAATATCAGAAGAAAGCCTGCTGGCATGAGTAGCGAAAATAATGTGAAATGCAAATTTATTTGTATTTAAAATCATTATCACCGTATGATCAAGGGTTTCTTAGCAAGGATGTACCACTAAGAGTTAGTCGGCCCCTTAGAATAATGATATATCAAAATTTGATGGGTATAAATATTAATATTTTTTAACTAAATGACGTTAAAGATGACTATAAATATATATATGTAATTTTTAGCGGATTAAGTTATATGTATATATTTGTATGGAAAAAAGTCTGTCATTTAACCGTACTAAAAACCGACACAGGTGATCTGGCAAAGTATGCTAAGGTGACTAGGAGAACGATATTTAAGGAACTCGGCAAATTGACTTCGTAACTTCGGGAGAAGAAGTACTATTTTTTTGATAAAGGTTAAATTATCTTGATAGTTTTTCTTTGAATCTTTCTTATAAATAGTGGCACAAAATCGAGGAGGGCGACTGTTTACCAAAAACACAGGACTATGCTAAATTATAAAATAATGTATATGGTCTGACCCCTGTCCGGTGCTGTAAGGCGAATGCGAAAAGTTTATAAGCTTTTTGTATAACCCCCAGTAAACGACGGCCGTAACTATGACGGTCTGAAAGTAGCGAAGTCCCTCGTCAATTAATTGTTGACATGCATGAATGGGGTAACGACCTTCCTACTGTCTCAAGTGTCGACCTAGCGAAATTGAAGTCTCCGTGCAGATGCGGAGTACCCTTGATGGGACGGAAAGACCCTATGCAGCTTTACTATACTCTTTTATTGTTTTTCAAAAATTGATGCGTAGGATAGTTATGAGCTTATGATCTTTTTATTTTCGAATAAATTTGGGAGGCTATCTTGAAATAATGATCTTTTATTTTTGATTTACTAAACTTTTAATTTAAAAGTGACAATGCAAGATTGGTAGTTTGACTGGGGCGGTCGCCTCCTAAAAAGTAACGGAGGTGTACAAAGGTAAACTCAATTTAATCTTTATTAAATTGAAAACGTAACAGTATTAAGTTTGCTTGACTGTTAGACGGACGTGTCATACAGGAACGTAAGTTTGTTGTAGTGATCCAATAGTGCTTTGAGGTAAGACTATTGCTCAACGGATAAAAGTTACGCTAGGGATAACAGGCTGATGGTCCCTGAGAGTTCTCATCGACGGGACCGTTTGGCACCTCGATGTCGGCTCATCACATCCTGGAAGGGGAATTGATTCCAATGGTTCGACTGTTCGTCGATTAAAGTGGTACGTGAGCTGGGTTCAAAACGTCGTGAGACAGTTTGGCCCCTATCTATCATGGGTTAAAAGAATTGCGATG
>CAZGYC010000282.1:0-2589 GCA_964530015.1 uncultured Limnohabitans sp.
ACTCCGGCTCTGGGTACAGAAAAGTAAAAAAGGGCTTTAGAATCATTCTAAGGCCCTTTTTGTTTGATTTTTTGTATTGCAAAGGTGATTTTGAAGCCGGTTGGAAGGGCTGTTCCGAAGTTTTGTATTGCAAAAAATGAAGGCAAAAAACCATTCTGCACAGCTCTGGGCGTTCCTCGCCAAGGTCAACAAACAGGGAAAAGTAGCCCTGTACATCCGCGTGACGGTCAACCGCGCCCAGCGTTACATTCCCCTAAAGCCTACTGACCGGTAGAGTTCTACGACTTCACCCAGCATCAGCTCATCCTCAACCAAGAGATTGGCAAATGCCATGAGATCTTCGTGCATTTTCGGCTTCGGGATCTACCTCTCACGCTTGACATCTTCCTGGAAGAGTATCACCAGTACAACCTCAAGCGCGACTTCGTGCAGTACATGGAGCACAAGATCCGAAAGCGATACCGGATAAGCAAATCGCCGAGCAGACCAAAAAGAATCACACGAATACCTATACTAAGCTCCGGACATTCCAAAAAAATCCCCTTCCCTTTGAGAACATTACCGTAAAGGGGTGCAGATCCTTCGAGGCCTGGCTTCGCAAAGAGCACGGCAATAGTATCAATACCATCTGGAGTCACATGAAGGACGTGAATACCTATCTGAATCTCGCAAAGGATGAGGATGAGATCCCGCTGACCAACCCTTTCAAAAACGGGGTACTCTGCCCCCAGCAAACACGCGGATGTGGATGCCATCACGCTCGCAGAACTCAAGAAACTCCATGAGCTCCTGGACCAGCCTATCCCAGGCAATCACAAGTATGTGCTCTGCCAATTCCTATTTTCCTGCTATACCGGGCTGAGAATCTCCGATCTGAAGATGGTGACAAAGGAAAATATCGTCGGTGACTACCTGATATTCCACCCGGTGAAAGGGCGTAGATTCGAGAAGCTACAGAAGATCCCGCTCACAGATCGGACGAGGGCATTTATCCAGAAGGACATGGAGGGCAAGCTATTTCCTTTTTCACGGATCAGGCATGTGATCTTGAAAAAAAATTATGGATCATGCCGGTATCACAACCAAGCTAACCAATCACGTAGGGCGTCACAGTATGGCGACAATTTTCCTGGAACTAGGCGGATCCGTGGAAGTGCTACAACCAATCATGGGCCATACCAAAATAACCACCACGATGCGCTATGCGCACGTGCGGGATCAGCGGAAAGCGGAGCAGATGGGAATTTCGACATGCTGGATTTTTAAACTCTGTAAGTTCGTACAACGCCTCCCAATGGGCAGATTAGAGCCCCGGTGATATGCCGGGGCTCTTTGATTTTTCTGAGGCCCAACACAAAAACATTATTTCCCGCGCGCGGTTGTACAATAACATATTTGTTATTATATTTGCAGAGTCATTAAAAGAGTGATATGAAGATAAGCAAAAAACGGGGGGAGCTGGAAAAAGACCTGATGTTCTATCTCAGGTACTACAAAAAAATAGCCCCTGACTCCCGAAAAAAATTCGATGAGGTAATCGAGGAACTGGTACAAAAACTGAAAGAAACCTGACAAAAACATCATGGAAAATAAAATCAAAGAACTCAAAGAACGCTTCAGGAAGGCCACAAAAAGCGATCTTGCGCAGATCGACGCCGAAATGGAGACGCTGGCATCCGAAGACGGGGACGCTTTTGCTTCCGCTATGATCCAATCAGCAAAGGAATCCATAAAAGAGGCGGATGAACTCGCGGTCAGGGAAAAACTGGCCGAGGTACTTCCCATAGTCTCTGTGTCCTATCTGGCAAAGAACTACTTCAAAAAGACCCCACAGTGGTTTTACCACCGGCTCAACGGGAATATCGTGAACGGAAAAAAGGCGGTGTTTTCAGCTTCAGAGCTGGAAAAGCTGGCTGGGGCACTGGATGAGATCGCGAACAAACTAAAAAAATCCGCATCTCTTATTTAATGACACAAATCGGATTTGCTGATGGCCCCGGACAATGTCCGGGGCTTTTTGTTTAGAATTTAGCCACAAAAAAGCCCTACCATCTATATCTTGAATACATTCCCGGGATGCTCCGGGTAGAAGAGGGCGGTGAAACCTACCTACGCAGGCTGAGCGCTCCCATCACCGTGGAGATCGATGGATCAGAGGAAACTCTCACCCTCACGCCCGAAAAACTCAAACGTCTCAACGAAGCGCTAAAAACCCTGTAAAAAATGCATTGCAGCTCTCTCCTAAGTCACTGACTACTAAGGAAGGTTTCATTCCGGCTCTGGGTACATCTTAAAAAGCCCCTTCTTTTTGAGAAGGGGCTTTTTTTTGCCATTTTATACCGGAGGAGAAGTTTATCCCGATGAAGCACAGCGGATATCGGGAACTCCGGCTCTGGGTACGGAAAGCTCGCAGCAATGCGGGCTTTTATTTTTTAGGAATGGGCTAAAGCCGCATTCCTATTGATAGATGGAAATCATTAATCGGATCCGCCATCAATTCCCTCCAACTTCAGTTGGGGGAGATCAAAAATCTCCAAAACATTTCCAGGCTTTAGCCAAATCATCCGCCATGAAATCGTTTTTTGAAAT
>CAZGYC010000283.1:0-2564 GCA_964530015.1 uncultured Limnohabitans sp.
TGAATAATGAAGTGAGGATCCTGGGTCAATCTTACAACTTTCCCACCTTCCAACTTTCCAACCCTAAAAACCATGCTGAAAAACTACATCAAAACCGCCTGGCGGGCCCTTCTTCGGAACAAGGTGTATGCCGCCATCAATGTGGCCGGCCTGAGTATCGGGCTGACGGCAACCATGCTCATCATGCTGTATGCCAAAGACGAGGTCAGTTATGATCGTTTTCATGCCGACCATCCCCATATTTATCGGATTATCTCCAAATCATTCACCCCGGAAGGTAGCCTTGAATCCCAGTTCGGAAACACCGGATATATGCAGGGACCAAAATTCCAGGAAGGCGTACCTGAGATACAAGCGTATGTGCGATTCGGGCAAAACCGGAGAGACATCAGGCAAGGCAATGAGGTGAAGAGCCTGGAAGTGCTTACCGCTGATTCCGGATTCTTCTCGTTGTTTTCCTTTCCGCTGCTGAGTGGAGATCCCAAGACGGCGCTGCAACATCCCCGATCGGCGGTGATTTCCGAAGAAATGGCCAACATACAATTTGGCACCACCGACGCCTTGGGCGAGACCGTTTTTCTGAAAGACCCCTACCGGGAAGACAGCCAATTTGACCCCTATCTGGTGACCGGAGTTGCCAAAAAATCCCCGCAGAATTCTTCCATAAAATTTGACGTGTTGGTGCCCATGGTCGTGGGAAATGAGGTAATGGACGACCGTATGAACTGGTTCAACCGGTATCTGAATACGTTTGTGCTGCTTGATCCCGATGCGGATATCCAGGCCGTGGAGGACAAAATGAACCGGGTGTACCAGGCGGATGCGAGGGATGCGATCGGTATGGTCGCCGAAAAATACGGGGACAGAAATGAACGGCGCTATGGGCTGCAGGCCCTTACCGACATACACCTCAACAAGGAACTGAATGTGGGCAACGGACTGGTGGATGCCAGCAATCCCATGTATTCGTTTATCCTGTCGGGCATTGCCTTGTTTATCCTCCTGATCGCCTGCATCAATTTCATCAACCTTACCGTGGCACGTTCCCTGAAACGCGCCAAGGAGATCGGCATCCGAAAGGTCGTGGGAGGAGGCCGGGGCCAGCTCATCATGCAGTTTCTGGGAGAGTCGTTCCTTTTGTGTTTTGCGGCGTTTTTGTTGGCCCTCGTTTTGGTTCAATTCGTATTGCCGACCTTCAACCAGCTTTCCAACAAAGCCCTCTCCCTTGGCTATTTGTTTGACACGGGATTGATTTTGGGATATTTGGTACTTTTCCTGGCAACCAGCCTATTGGCGGGGTTTTATCCGGCACTGGTGCTGTCGGATTACAATCCTGTTCAGACGCTTTACAACCGGTTTAATCTTTCCGGCAAAAATTACCTGCAAAAGTCGCTGGTCATCGTACAGTTTGCCATCGCTTCTTTCCTGATCGTCGGTACGCTTACGATTTATTCCCAGTTCAATTACCTCACCGACAAAGACCTGGGGTATGATGATCGTGGCGTGGTGACTGTGGACAAACCAAATCTGACCCACCATGAGGCGCAGGTATGGAAGGATGAATTGCTGCGCCATCCGGCCATCCTGTCGGTTGCTCCCAAGAACGGGGGACGTTCGGGCACAGCCGCTAAAATCAATGGAGAAACCCAATTGGGCTTTGACTACGAAACGGTCGATGCAGCCTATCTGCCCCTGTTGGGAATACCCATTGTGGAAGGAAGGAATTTCTCCCCTGATTTCCCGTCAGATTCCACTCAGTCGGTGCTTGTGAATGAAACCTTTGTGAAAGTCGCAGGATGGGAGAACCCCATCGGCGAGGAGGTTGATTTCTGGTACAACGAGAATGAAACATACCGTGTGGTGGGTGTGGTGAAAGACCACCATTACCGGGCGTTGAACGAGGAAATAGGCGCGCAACTGTTCACCATGAAACCACAAAACAGCTACGGAAAACTGTTTGTCAAGATCAAACCCAATACCGAAACAGCCAGCCTGAGACATATCGAAGAGACGTTTAAAAAGCTGTTCCCGACCAATCCCTATGTATATAGGTTTCAGGATGAGGAAAACCTGAGAAAATACGAATCGGTGGCAAAATGGAACCAGATCATCCTGTTTGGGACGGTCCTGACCATTTTCATTTCCTGCATCGGCCTGTTTGGATTGGCGACCCTTTCGGCAGAACGGCGGACAAAGGAAATCGGTATCCGCAAGGTGTTGGGTGCATCGGTGAACAGCATTGTAAGGAAATTGTCGACAGATTTCATCAAACTGGTTTTCATAGCCATCCTCATCGCCTCTCCCTTTGCCTGGTGGGCCATGAACAAATGGTTGGCCGATTTTGCCTACCGCATCGACATCGAATGGTGGATGTTTGGGGGCGCAGGACTGCTGTCCATTCTCATTGCCCTGCTGACGGTGAGTTTTCAGTCTGTGAGGACGGCGCTGATGAACCCGGTTGAGTCATTACGCAGCGAGTAGCAGCGTCGTGACGAAATCCTGGGAGTCCGGGATGGACAGTCTGAGGAGCGAGTGATTTTGAAGTATCAACTATCAAGTATCAA
>CAZGYC010000284.1:0-2310 GCA_964530015.1 uncultured Limnohabitans sp.
CCACCGTGGAGCCGGGCCAGGAGCTGACCTACAAGCTGGAGATCCGCAACAAGGGAACCGAGGCGGTGACCAACGGGGAGATCGTGGTCCCGATGCCCTACACGGCTACGTATGTAAGCAGTTCGGTTGCCATCCATTTCAGCCCGACCAATTCCATCGCCCCGGTGTTTGACCCCACCCGGGGCTCTACCGGTTCGATTGTGTGGCAGATCGGGAACATCCCGCTTCCGGACAATCCGCAGGATATCCTGGCCACACTGACCTATACGATCAAGTCGACGGAGGATTGCTTTGTGTTTGTGCAGGAGAGCTGTGAGGCCTTTGTCTCGGTGAACGGGGCGATCAGCGGGAAGGGGGTCACCTCCCAGCGGAATTTCGAGGGGGTGAGCTTTATCCAGGGCTATGATGAGGAGGGAGCCTGCGAAGGGGAGCCGGTCAGGGATCCGCTGGTGATCGCTTTCACCGGTTTGGAAGAGTGGGTGGAAACCCACTGCCAGGGAGAAGATGTGGTTTTGGATTTTGAGTTTTGCAACGTCCCTCCTCAGGGTATTCCGGTAGACTGGATCAGGGGATCGTTTCCCGTTGGGACGCTGTTCTACAGCACCAACGACCCCCAGACTGCAATAGAATACAACGACAACAACCCATTCCCAGCGGGAGGAGGCGAATTTTACGGGATTCCTTTGAATTCTTCGGCCTGTACCTTCCCTTTTACGATCACTGCAAGCATTGTGACCACCAATCCTGGTCAGCCTACCGCAGAAGATTTGAACTTCTGTGTGGGGGAATCAGCTCCGAATCTGAACACGATCGTGAAGCCAAGCAATTTTGGGGAAGAGGATGAGTATGAGGTGTTCTTCTACACCCAGGAAACGGAAGGAACGGCCACCACGGGGATAGTGCCTTCGACCGCAGTGGCGGGCATCCAGGAGTACTGGGCAGCAGAAGGTCCGTCTCCGCAGTGCGTCGGTACTACCCGCGTGAAGATCACCGTGACGGTGAATGCGATGCCGGATGCTCCGAATGTCACGGTGATCCATCCGACTTGTTTGGTACCGACGGGCGGTTTTGAGTTTGTCCGCGTCGCGGGGGTTGAGTATTCCCTTGACCCTTCCTTTAATCCAG
Organism: uncultured Limnohabitans sp.; assembly: GCA_964530015.1. Classification (GTDB taxonomy): domain Bacteria; phylum Bacteroidota; class Bacteroidia; order Cytophagales; family Cyclobacteriaceae; genus Algoriphagus. Next base: position 1,126 of record CAZGYC010000284.1, read on the forward strand.
TCATTGATGTCAATGCGTCGGTGGTGCTGAATTTGGCACCCAACAGCAACGGGAGGTTGTATGCCAGGACAATCGGTACGACCTGCGTGGCCTCCAGCCTATACAATATTGGGGCCCAGCCAGCGACCCTGGAATTGGCCATCATAGACCCAGATCCGATTTGTGCCCCTGGTACAGTTGATATTACTACTGCTATAGATCCTCAGGGCACAACCGCAGGATTGGCCTTTACCTATTACGCTACCGACGGAACAACCGAGCTGACGCTAGCTCAGGCACAAGCTATAGGTGTTTCGGGTACCTACTATATAAAAGGAGTTTCTGTAGGGGGATGTGAGGTAGTGGAAGAGGTGGTAGTGACGGTGAATAATTGTGCGATATCACTTCTTAAAACCGGGGAATTGATTGTCGCTGATGGGGAATCAGATTGTCCGGCAGCCGGCGATGAAATCGAATATACATTTGTGGTTACCAACACAGGAAATATTGGTTTGACCGGCGTTAGCCTGACAGATGTTGCGGCCTCATTTACGGGGAATAATACACCGTTCCCGGCAATTGGTTTTGTATCGGCTTCAGCAGGCAGTTCTGCCACAGTGCTTTTGGTAGGTGGAAGTGCCACTTTCACAGCTACATATGAATTGCTGCAGTCCGACATTGACGATGCTGATTTTATTGAAAACCAGGCTAAAGTGACTGCCATAGCCAATGGCACTCCAGTCGAAGCCCTTTCCGGGAATGAGTATGTGGACGGATGGGAGACAAATGGGGAGAAAACGGTGGTTGAGTATTGTAGGAACCCTGCCCTTGCTTTGGACAAGCAGGTAGAATCCGGCGATCCATACGCAGCGGTGGACGATGTTGTTGAGTACCTGTATGTGATCACCAACACAGGGAATGTGACCTTGGACGGTCCGTTCAGTGTAACAGACGATAAGATTGCGGGCATCGCCGACGTGGCCGGTCCATTGGCTCCTGGTGCGAGTGTGACAGCAACGGGCAGCTATACGATTACCCAGGCAGACCTGAATGCGGGCTCTGTGACCAACGTGGCCAGCGCAAGCGGCAACGGGGTGACCTCGAATGAGGATACCGAGACCGTGGATGCAGATCAGTCCAGAACGTTGAGCTTGGACAAGCAGGTAGAATCCGGCGATCCATACGCAGCGGTGGACGATGTTGTTG
>CAZGYC010000284.1:2410-2544 GCA_964530015.1 uncultured Limnohabitans sp.
AAGCGGCAACGGGGTGACCTCGAATGAGGATACCGAGACCGTGGATGCAGATCAGACTCCAGGCCTGGACATCACCAAAGAGCTGGTTTCCAACGACGATGAGGTCGGCGGGAAGCTGAGCTATGAGATCGTTG
>CAZGYC010000285.1:0-2457 GCA_964530015.1 uncultured Limnohabitans sp.
TCGAGCTTTTTGTCCCCGGTGGTTTCCGCTTGGAGCCCTCTCAGGATGAGGGTGTACACCCGGTTTCCCTTGAGTTCAAGCGTTCCGCTTTGGATGAGGGTTTCGCCGGATTCTTTGGACTTGACAGTCAGGGTAAAGTTGCCGGTATCCAGCGCTTTGAAATCGGAGGCTGATTTGAACGTGGACTCGGTCACCAGGAGAGCGTCGGTCCCGGAGACTTCCAGATATACCTGGTCAGCATCCGGGGAAAGGTGGACAAACCGCAGTTGCGCCTTTTCGGCAGTGGGTTCTTCCCAGATGTCCTTGACCAGCATGGCGTCTATTCCGTCGGCTTTGTCCGATATGAAGACGGAGTACACCGAATCGGCCTTCAGCTCGAAGTTTTTCTCAAGCAGCGAAGTGGCGGAGTTGAAAGCCGAAAAGCGGAAATCCCGGTTGCCGGTGTAAAAAGCACTGTAGGGGAGTGCTTGGGTGTACTGCAGCGGGTTTTGGTTGATCCGGTTTTGGTTGGCAAAGATGTCCATCGCGGGGGCATCGGCCGCACCCTGAAAGACAGACACATAGGCCGCCGGCGGCAATCCAGGGGATTCGGGGCCATCCAGGCAACCGGTCAATAACAAGGAACCGGCAAGAAACCCGGTTGCCATCAGAAATCCCCTGCGGGTACTGGTTTTGCTTTTGGAAATGAAGCGCATAACGTGTTGGATTTAGTATTCAAATTCCCACCCAAGACGGGTCAAAGCTGGATTGCGCTTCAACAGACCCACAATTAAGCCGGATTTTTTTTTGCTTCTTTCGGCAAGGGACTTGGAGCCAGCCAGATAGCGCGCGGATTTATTTTGCCGAAACAAGTGTTGTCTGTCAGTTCAGTGGCTCCAAAATCCGGCGAAAGTCCGGAGATTTGCAGCACCGAAGAAAGCCCCAAAAAACCATGCCCACCGTTGCCTCCCAGATTCATGCCCGGCTGACCGCACTTCATGAAGCCATGTCCAGTGTCGAAAAGGAATTTGACAAAATGCTGGAGCGGGTACATCCGCAAAACCGGACCTCCGCGGCCAACTTTGTGAAGTACCTGATCCTTCGCAAAAATGACATCCGCAAGCTTCAGGACCAGCTCCACGCCAACGGGCTGTCTTCCCTGGCGAGCTGCGAAAGCCATACGCACCGCCAGATTCAGGTGACTTTGCAACGCCTGGGGGTGAAATTTGGGGAGCTTGATCCCTGCACCATGGAATATGGCGCCAAAAAGATCTCCAAAAGCAGCAGCCAGCTCTTTGGGGAACGACATGCCGAATGGCCTTCCTCGGTGATGGTGACTTTTGATGCGTCTTTTTTGGAGGAAAAGAACCTGGTCGCCGAGCTGTTGAAAAGCGGGATGGGCGTCGCCCGGATCAATTGTGCCCATGACAACGAAGCCGTCTGGCTGCAAATGGTAGAGAAAATCCAGACGGCGGTCAAGCAGTCTGGCATTCCCTGCAAGGTCCACCTGGATCTGGCAGGGCCGAAGATCCGGACGGTTTTGTTGGGCAAGGGAAAAAAGAAAGGCAGGGTGCAAATCCACCCTGATTCTCTGATTTGGCTGAGTGACTCCCCCAAGGGATTTGAGAAAGGAGACATCGTCATCAGCCCAAATGAACCAGGAATCATTCCCTGGCTTAAACCGGGAGACCGGGTATTTATAGATGACGGGTTGATTTTTGGAAAAGTGGAAGAAGTCCAGACCAACAAAGTCGCTGTGAGGATCGAGCGGATTTCCTCCAAAAAACCTTTTATCAAAGGCGGAAAAGGGCTGAATTTTCCAGACTCACACCTGAACATCCCTTCCCTGACGGGCTTTGACCGGGCATGCCTTCCCTTTGCCATCAAGTATGCAGATACGCTGGGATTTTCCTTTGTCCGAACCGCCAATGACATCCGGGAATTGAGGAGCGCTTTGAGTGAGCTGACCGAGAAAATCCCGCCTGTTATCCTCAAGATCGAAACCCAGGAGGCTGTGGTCAATTTGCCGGAGCTTCTGCTCGAAGGGATGGTGGAGCGGGATTTTGGAGTGATGATTGCCCGTGGAGATTTAGCCGTGGAGATAGGTTTTGAGCGTCTGGTGGAGATCCAGGAAGAGATATCCTGGCTCTGCGAAGCGGCCCATGTCCCGGTGATCTGGGCCACCCAGGTCTTGGAGAGTCTCCACAAATCCGGCATGGCTTCCCGGGCTGAGATCACCGATGCGGGAAGGGCTGCCGCTGCCGAATGCATCATGATCAACAAAGGCTCCCATACGCTGGAATTGCTCCGGACGCTCCAAAGCATCGTCCAGCGGAGTGCCGCCCACCGGATCAAAAACCGGCTTTCTTTCCGGCCTTTGAAGATCGCGGCGGATTTTCTGAAAAAGAGCTAGCGCAAGGCGTCAAGATCAGGGATTCAATTTTTTCAGAAGTCCTTTTCCCCTATTTTTAACTTGAT
>CAZGYC010000286.1:0-2446 GCA_964530015.1 uncultured Limnohabitans sp.
GGCACCCGATGATTGAAGCCCGTGAAAAGCTGTTCCAGTTTCGGGATTTCTTTTTGTCCCACGGCGTTGGCAAAGACATTCCATTCCTGAGCTCTCTGGGCTTTCATTTCTGCTTCTGTCTGGGCATTGGACCAAGCTGGATCACCTGCCCAGGCCCGCTCAATGTAACCCAGCATCTTTGGAAAAATGTAATGTTCCAGCATTTCCGGACTTGTGATCGTCTCTGTCCAAACCTGCCCTGACACGCCGATGATGTTCTTTTGGCCTTCTGGCGTAAGTCGGGTAAAATTCCTGGCTACAGTTTCCCAATCCCATTCCTTGCCTTCGATCGTGAGATCATGTGAAAGGTACAGCTTGCCGGGGACGGTTTTCCAGGACTGATACATGTCAGTCACCCCACTCCAGGTATGTCCCCGTTCGTTGGCATCCCAATCGTAAGCCAAGTCAAAGTAGAAGTTGGCGCTGGAGCAGATGACGACCGGGTAGCCGGCATTGGCCAGCTTGTAGGCCATGTCCTCTCCGCCCCAGCCAGCCACGGCATTCCAGGCATAGAGCCGCCAGTTTTGATCGGCAAACTTCGGATTGGGAGTCACCAGATCTCCCTCATGTGTCTGGCCGATCTCTTCCCAGCCACCCATTTCCAGGCCGTGTTTTTTCAAAATCTGCGCAGCTCGGTATCTGAAATAGTCGTTCAGGTCGGCTATTTTATATTCCGGGTTTTTCGCCACAAACTCTTTGCATAGCGGAGAATCGGTCCAAACCCCACGGGGAACTTCATCCCCGCCCGTATGCCAGTTTTTCAGCTCAACATCTGCATCCGCGAACATGGCTTTTACTTCCACCACCAACTTTTCATAGAAGGTATAGGTCGATTCCTGGCAGACGCACACCGTATTGCCTTTGAAGTTTTGGGCAGAAAGATACTTGCTTTGATCATTGTCTTCAGCCAGACGGTACTGAAGTGCCTCCTCTTTTTTGCCTGCTTTCAACAGGGTTTGGTAGCGTTTTTCCATGGCTCGGATCGCTGCACGGGAATGGGCAGGGACGCCGAATTCTGGAATCACTTCAATGTTTCGGGCTTTGGCATAAGTCAGGATTTCCTGAAACTCTTTCACAGTGTAAAATCCCGTTCCGGTTGGACTCTTGGCCGGATCAGCACCGGAACCGTAGTACGGCCACAAAAACTCCGTTTCATCCGGAGAGAAGCCCCTTCGGCCACCAAACTCCGTCAGCTCCGGAAGCCCGGGAATCTCCAGCCGCCAGCCTTCGTCGTTGACCAGGTTGAAATGAAAGACATTGAGCTTGTAAAAAGACATCATGTCCAGGATCTTCAAAATCTGGGATTTGGGCTGAAAGTTGCGCGCCACGTCCAAGAAGAATCCGCGATAACCGTAGGCCGGAAAGTCTTCGATTTCGATCTGTGGCAAAAGCAATTCATCACTTGGCCCTGCCCAAAAATCTGCGGGCATCAGCGCCAAAAAAGACTGGACTCCATGGAAAGCGCCCTTTGGATGCGAGGCCGAGATCCACACTTTTCGGTCCGAAATCCTGATTTTATATCCCTCCTCCGGCAGCGACGGATTCTTTTCCAATCGGATTTGGATCGGAGTTTCGGAGGCGTTCACTTGCGGTTTGTAGCTGTTTTTGATCGTCTCCAGGAGGAATTTTGATTCTTTGGCAAACTCCGGAATGCCCACCACGACCAATCCCGCATTCTTGATTTTCAGCGTTTCTCCGGTAAACTTCCAGGATTTTGGACTTGGAAGAAATGGGGGAAGGGCACTCTCAGGCAGTACCGTCAGCTCCTGATTTCGGGCATAGAGCGCTTCACCGGTCGGTATGGGCAGCGGGGTACCGACTGTCATTTCGGCGAGTTGATCTGTGGTGAAGGTCTTGACCAGATAGTCTTTGACTTCAAAATGCCCGCCGTCGGCTTTCAGGAAAATCAAGGCTTCGGGTGCATAAGAATTTTTCAGATGGGGCTCTTCCGACCGGTATTCGATCTTGATTTCTTCGTTGGCTGCCAAGGCAGGGGTTTTGCCGGTTCCTTCCAGTACAAAAAAGTCCCCCTGCAGGTGGGTGATGGCAAATCCGGGATTTTTCACAGTGGCGGGAACAGGGATGAAAACCGTGTTGAAATACAGTTTCCAACCAGCTTCGATGTTTTTTCCCGAGGTGTTTTTCAAGGCCAGTTCTGCCCGATAGTAGCCCTCGCCCGTGAAATTGTTTTCCAATAACTGCCAAGAGGCGGAAATCTGCGCTTGGGAAGAGACAACGCACAGCAAAAACATAAAAACGAAAAGAAGAGGTTTTTTCATCAAGGGTTCAGGGGTAAAACTTGGCGGAATAAGGACAAAGGTCACCGAAACTACCCCAAAAACCCAAAAAAAGGCTAAGGCGGGATATACTAATTTTTATCCTTAACCAAAAATTGCTAGCTTAAAAG
>CAZGYC010000287.1:0-2433 GCA_964530015.1 uncultured Limnohabitans sp.
GTCCAACAGCGAATGATGAAGAAGTCGACAGACCCAATTTTCCAATTTTTCAATCCGCCACGGCGGACAAGTTCTTCCAATTTTACAATCTTAAAATCAGGCCCTTAGTGACACAGCGCACAAATCGGGTTTTTCAAAAGTAAAGGAGACGTAACTTGCAACGTTATCACGAAGTACAGAATTCCCGAACTTATGAATTACGAGATTAAAATCGCCTCCGAACTGGGTGTGAAGCCGCATCAGGTGCAAGCCACCATCGAACTTTTGGACGGAGGGGCGACGGTTCCCTTTATTTCACGATACCGGAAAGAGGCCACCGGCACGCTCGATGAAGTGCAGGTGGCGGCGATTCGCGACCGGATTGAGCAGTTGCGTGACTTGGACAAAAGACGTGAGGCCATCCTCAAATCCATCGAAGAGCAGGGTAAGCTCACGCCTGAATTGAAGAAATCCATCGATGCGGCTGAAACGATGTCCAAGCTGGAAGATATCTACTTGCCCTACAAGCCCAAGCGCAGGACCAAGGCAACCATCGCACGTGAAAAGGGGCTGGAGCCGCTTGCCGAGCGGATTTTTGCGCAGACTCCCTTTGATCTTCAGGCAGAAGCCGAGAAGTACCTAAGTGAAGAGAAAGAAGTGAAATCCGTGGAGGAAGCCCTCCAGGGCGCACGGGATATCATCGCCGAATGGGTGAATGAAAATGCAGTCCTGCGGGAAAAAATGCGGAAACTTTTCGTCGAGGAAGGGGTATTCACTTCCCGGGTGATTCCGGGAAAAGAGACTGAAGCCATTAAGTACAAGGATTATTTTGAGTGGTCCGAACCGATCAAAACCGCGCCATCCCATCGGGTGTTGGCCATGAGAAGAGGGGAAAAAGAACTGTTTCTGATGCTGGATTCCTGCCCCGAGGAGCTTTCTGCAATCGCCCTGACAGAGCGTGAAATCCTGGAAAATTCCGCCAATTCTGCGGTGGATCAAGTCCGGCTGGCCATCAAAGATTCCTACAAAAGACTGCTCAAACCAAGTATGGAAACGGAAGTCCGACTCTTGACCAAAAAGAAAGCCGATGAGGAAGCGATCCGGGTTTTTGCGGAAAACCTTCGTCAGTTGCTACTGGGAGCGCCTTTGGGTGAAAAGTCCGTGATGGCGATTGATCCGGGATTCCGGACGGGCTGCAAGCTGGTTTGTTTGGGGCCACAGGGGCAATTTCTGCATTACGAAGCGATCTATCCGCATGAGCCGCAGCGCAGAACTGCCGAAGCTGGCATGACGGTGAAAGGATTGGCTGAAAAGTTTTCCATCCAGGCGATTGCCATCGGAAACGGTACGGCCGGACGTGAAACCGAAGCTTTTGTCAAAAATCTCGGCCTTCCAAAATCCATCATTGTGACCATGGTCAATGAGGCCGGGGCGTCGATTTATTCCGCTTCGGACGTGGCAAGGGAGGAGTTTCCGGATCTGGATCTGACGGTTCGCGGCGCGGTTTCTATCGGTCGGCGATTGATGGATCCTTTGGCAGAGTTGGTGAAGATCGACCCAAAATCCATCGGGGTAGGCCAATACCAGCACGATGTGGACCAAAATGCCCTGAAAAATTCCCTGGACGATACCGTGATGTCCGCCGTAAACGGCGTGGGGGTGGAGGTCAATACCGCTTCCAAGCAATTGCTGACTTATGTTTCCGGTTTGGGCCCCGTGTTGGCACAGAATATCGTGGATTTCCGAACCGAAAACGGCCCTTTCACCAGCCGATCCCAACTCAAAAAAGTGCCTCGCTTGGGGGAAAAGGCCTTCGAGCAGGCTGCGGGATTTTTGAGAATCAGCAAAGCCAAGCACCCGCTGGACGCTTCGGCTGTCCATCCGGAGCGATATGAGTTGGTAGAAAAGATGGCTAAAGACCTGAATGCCTCCGTGAAAGAACTGATGGGTTCGGAGGATTTGCGCAGCAAAATCATCTTGAAAAACTATGTGTCCGAGACCGTCGGTTTGCCTACGCTACAGGACATTCTGGAGGAATTGGCCAAGCCGGGCCGTGATCCGCGGGAGACCTTTGAGGTGTTCAATTTTCAGGAGGGAGTGAACTCCATGGCCGATCTGAAAGCCGGCATGAAGTTGCCCGGAGTAGTGACGAATATTACCGCATTCGGAGCATTTGTGGACGTGGGCGTGCATCAGGACGGATTGGTACATCTCAGCCACTTGGCGGATCGCTTTGTGAAAGACCCGAATGAGGTAGTCACGGTAAACCAAAAAGTGCAGGTGACCGTGATGGAGGTGGATATTCCCAGAAAGCGGATCGGGCTGAGCATGAAGTCGGATCCCTTTGCGGATCGAGGCAAGAATCCCGGAAAACCAGCCCCAAAACCTCAGAAAACCGAAGAACCCCAAGGCAGCATGGCCGAAAAGCTGGCGATGCTGAAGGGGAAGTTTGGG
>CAZGYC010000288.1:0-2430 GCA_964530015.1 uncultured Limnohabitans sp.
ATACAGGAGGACGCACATGCCTGATTTCGGTTGGATTTTGAAGATGGCTCTCCGGGATTTCCGGAAGAACCTGTCCCGCTTGTTGCTTTTTGTCTCCTCGATTGTGGTGGGAATAGCCGCATTGGTGGCGATCAGCAGCTTTGGGGAAAACCTCACCAAAGATATCGACAACCAGGCCAAAGAGCTTTTGGGGGCCGATTTGGTGTTGGAAAACAACAAGCCGATCGGGGATCAGGCCGTGGATTCCCTCGCCACAAAGATGGCCGCTGAGGTGAATTTTGCCTCGATGGTGGCTTTTCCAAGTACCGGAGCCAGCAGACTGACCCAAGTCCGTGCGCTGGAGGGGGATTTTCCGTTCTACGGAAAACTGGAAACCATCCCGGTAGCCGGAGATGCGGACTTCAGGAGCGGAGGCAGAAAGGCCCTGGTGGAGAAGACGCTGATGGCTCAGTTTGATGCCCAGGTCGGCGACTCGATCAAGGTCGGAGCCGTCACTTTCCAGATCGCAGGCGAGCTGCAGAAAGTGCCCGGACAGACCGGGATCACGGCCACCGTGGCCCCTGCAGTGTACATTCCCATGGACTATCTGGCAGAAACCGGCCTCGTGCAGTACGGCAGTCGGCTGGAATACAACCGGTATTTGCAGTTTGCTCCCGGCACCGATGTGGAGGCACTGATCAAGCCATACGAAGACCAATGGGAGTTGGACAGAGTGGATGCGGATACGGTAGAGGACAGAAAGCGTTCCACTGGCCGGTCCTTTGCAAACCTGTCGAATTTCCTCAGTCTGGTGGCCTTCATTGCCCTGCTTCTGGGATGCGTCGGCGTGGCTTCCGCCGTCAATGTGTTTGTGAAAGAAAAGCTGGCTTCGGTGGCTGTGCTGAGATGTCTTGGGGTCTCTTCCCGGGATGTGCTGTTGATTTACCTGGCTGAAATCAAGGTCATGGGCTTGGCGGGAGCTTTGCTCGGCGCAGGACTGGGGACAGCGCTTCAGTATGTCCTTCCAGTTGTCTTTGCCGACTTTTTGCCCGTGGAGGTCAATGTGGGCATTTCCTGGATTTCCGTAGGTTTTGGCATCGTCACCGGCTTGTTTGTGTCGATTTTGTTTGCGCTTTTGCCCTTGCTCAAAGTACGGAATGTGTCGCCGATGGCGACGCTCAGACCCGAAACGGCGGATACCACCCTGATGAGAGACCCGTTGCGCTGGCTGGTGATCTTGGGGATTTTGCTGTTTGTCTGGGGATTCAGCTTTTACCTTTTGGGGGATTGGAAGCTTGCCCTGGGGTTCACGGGCTTTGTGCTGGTGGCTTTTGGTACGCTTTGGGGCGTAGGCCAACTGATCATGTGGGCGGTGCGGAGGTTCCTTCCCATATCGCTGCGGTACACTTGGCGGCAGGCTTTGGCCAATCTTTACCGCCCCAACAACCAGACGATTTCACTGATCGCGACCATTGGATTGGGCACGGCGATGATTGCAACCTTGTTTTTTCTCCAAAACCAACTGCTCGAAGAGGCCAAGTTTGCCGACAAGGAAGACCAACCCAATATGCTGATGTTTGACATCCAGTCTAGCCAACTGGAGGAGGTGCGGGAGAAAGTGAAGAGCAGAAACCTTCCCATCCTCCAGGAAGTCGCGATCGTGACCATGAATCTCAACGAAATCAACGGTGTGGACAAAAAGGAAAACGAGGGATTGCCGGATGAAGAGGATTATTCCCGCTGGCTTTACAACCGGGAGTTTCGGGTCACCTACCGGGATACCCTGATCTCATCTGAGACCCTGACGGCCGGGAAACTGATTCCCCTGGGAGCCAGGGGCGACAGTGTTTTTGTGTCTTTGGAAAAGGGATTCGGGGAAGGCAACGGATTGAAAATCGGCGATGAGCTGGAATTCAACGTCCAGGGCAGACCGATCAAGACCTATATCGGCAGCTTTCGCGAGGTGAAATTCAACCAGGTTTCGACCAACTTTCTGGTACTGTTTCCTGAAGGAGTCCTGGAGCAGGCACCGAAGTTTCACGTGATCATCACCAAGACGAAGACGGACCGGGAGGCGGCTGAGGTGCAGTCGGAGGTAGTGCGGATTTACCCCAATATCTCGATCATCAATCTGGGCACCATCGTCGCCACGCTGGAGGAGATCTTGGGCAAGATCAGCTTTGTGATCCAGTTTATGGCGTTTTTCTCCATTGCCACGGGAATTCTGGTGTTGATCAGTTCGCTGATCATCAGTAAATACCAGCGGATGCGGGAGAGCATCCTGTTCCGGACATTGGGAGCGAGTTCGGCCATTGTGACCCAGATCAATACGCTGGAATACTTCTTTTTGGGCAGCTTGGCATCGCTTTCGGGGATTTTGCTGTCCTTCTTGGCCACCTTCCTCTTGGGTGAATTTGTGTTCAATATGAACTTTAGCCTGGCCTGGAAAGA
>CAZGYC010000289.1:0-2415 GCA_964530015.1 uncultured Limnohabitans sp.
TATCAGCCCAACAAAATCAACCAGTTCAAGCTGGTTCCCCTGCCCGCCATCGGCTCAAACCCGGCCAATGGCTGGCTGTTTGGCCTAGCCCCCTCGGCCACCTGGTACATGGGGGATCCCCAGACGACCAAGATGTCCAACTTCGTGGGAACCTTCCTCTACACGACCAAGAAGCAATGGATCTTCAGCTCCCGGAGCAACATCTTTCTCGATGGCAACAAAACGATCCTGATCGGTGACTGGAGGTATTTGATCACTTCCCAGCCCACTTATGGACTGGGGAGCAGCGCCCCGAACGATCCGGCAGAAAACCCCCACCAACCCGGAGTCTGGTGGGGACAGCAGCAGATGGATTTCCGCCTGATTCGGTTTTATGAAGCGCTCCTGAAGCGGATCGGTGACTCCAAGTTTTACCTGGGAGCGGGCTACCATCTGGACGTCCATTCCAAAATCGAAAGCTTTATGGATGAGGAAATCAGCGCCGAACTGGAATTTGCCCACGACCGATACAACACGGACAGGGGATTTGGCACCGAAAAATACACCCTGTCCGGCATCAGTCTGAACATGGTCATGGAAAACCGCGACAATTCGGTCTCCCCGTATGAAAAGAACTTTGGGTGGATCCAGTACAAAATCAACCCGTCTTTTTTGGGCTCAGACCAAAGTTCCTCCATCTTGCTGATGGACTACCGGCATTACATCAATCTGAGCGAAAAGCGAAAGAGAAACCTGATCGCGCTTTGGGGATTCGGCAACTTCCTGGTGTCGGGAAACCTCCCCTACATGAACTTGCCTGGGATAGGCTGGGACATGTTTGGCCGATCCGGCCGGGCCTATGCCCAGGGCCGGTTCAGGGGGGAGAGCATGGTCTATACCGAAGCGGAATGGAGGTTTCCCCTGCAGCAAAACAAGGAGACCTTTGGCGGGACGGTCTTTGTCAACGCCGCCAGCTTCAACAGCAAAACCACCGGCGAACAGCTCTTTGAAAAATTCAATCCCGGCTACGGCTTGGGCTTGCGGGTGATGATCAACAAGCAGAACCGGACGACGATTTCGGCAGACTATGGATTTGGCCAAAAGGGAAATTCCGGCTTCTACCTGAATGTGAATGAGAGTTTTTAACCAAAATTTGGTTTAAATAAAGTTCAAAGCTGATTTTAATCATGAAATATTTTTCGACAAAACCGCAGCTTTACTCCCGAATCTTTAATCTCAATTCTTTTTCCAAAATCAATTTTCCAAAACCATGAAAAAATTATTACTCTTTACCCTGGCGCTATTTGCAATCAATGTCGCCGGTTCATTTGGCCAAACTGTGGACGAAGAAATCAAACTTGTTCAGGACGCTTTTGGAAAAGACAAAAGAACGCTGATTGAGTCCTACATGGAACTTAGCCCGGAAAAAGCCGCGGCGTTTTGGCCAGTTTACGATGCCTTTGAGGTAGAACGAAAAGCGATCAGCAAAGAGCGGATCCTGATCATCAACGAGTACATCGAAAAATACACCCACATCGGAGATGCTGAGGCAGACGCACTGACGACCCGGTCTCTCAAAAACGACGCAGCCTTGAACAAGCTATACTCAAGCTACTACCCCAAGTTCAAGAAGGCCACCTCGGCCATGGATGCGGCGAAGTTTCTCCAGGTGGAATTTTACATTACCAACACCATCCGAAACGTAATCCAACAGGAATTGCCGTTCGTCGGAGACATCTAAGTTACCTCCCATACCATTTATGGTTGATTTGTTAAAGCGTTCCGGCGCTGGGCTCCTTTTGGTTGCCGGCCTGATGGCCTGCTCACCGGAAGGAGCTACCTTCGTCGAAGAACAGGACGTGGTCTATACCAACCACAATCCAGCGTACGATTTCACTGCCAACAGCACCTATGCGCTTCCCGACGAAGTCATAAGCATCTCCAACGGAGGATTGCCAGGTGACTCCGACGGGCCGGATTTTTTGCCTCCCCAGTTTGCAAACCCTATCCTGGCGACCCTCAGAAGCAACATGAACGCGCTGGGCTACCGGGAGGTGGATGAATCGGCCGATCCGGATTTGATCCTGTTGCCCTCGGCACTCCAGACCACCGAAGTTTACTACTACTATGACTGGTGGTACTGGAACTGGTACTACCCCGGATATGGCCCTGATTGGGGCTGGTATTACCCCGGCTACTATCCCCCGATGGTGACGACGGTGAGATCCGGCAGTGTTTTCGTCCAGATGACCAGTCCGAAGGACATCAATTCCTCCAATGAGGTCGCCGTCAACTGGATCGCAATCGTCAACGGTCTGCTCGAAGGTGAAGGCGGTGCTGCCAACCGGATCGACCGCACCCTGAATCAGGCATTTTCCCAATCACCCTACCTGCAGAAATGAGCATGAAAAAACACCTGGTTTTATTTTCCGTCCT
>CAZGYC010000290.1:0-2403 GCA_964530015.1 uncultured Limnohabitans sp.
TGGGAAACTCCAACCCTTTTGATTTCCAAAGGTTCAAGGTTCTTTTGGTTTAGCTGACTGTGAGCTTATTTCCCTTTATTTTTCATTTTAAGTAGTCCGATTATTCCCTTTGGAAGGTACTATTGATGTGGTTTTTTGGCAGAATGATCGCGGATGCCGGTTGTTCTGCCTTTATTTCAATTCCTTTATGAACAACAGAATCAAAATTTCAATTGCGCTGAGCCTTGTATTGGGCATTTCGGTGCATTTCCAGAGTGCGGCCCAGGTGGCGGATTCCATTCCCGGCAAGATGTCTATTGCAGGATCGCGACCAGACCGCATCATCCTTCATCCGGGAGAAAACGGTGAGACTTCCATCGCAGTAAACTGGCGAACGGAATCGGCCGTCACTGAGTCATTTCTCGAGCTGGCACCGGCAACACCCGGACCGGAATTCCAAAAGGATGTCAAGAGGTTTGCTGCCAGCACTTCCAAATTCACCACTGAAAAGGAAGATGAGCCGATCTTGAGTTTCAATAATCACGCGGTCAAAGTTGATCAATTGACTCCCGGTGCGATGTATATGTATCGGGTAGGCAAACCGGGATTGTGGAGCGAATGGTTTCAGATCGAGATGCCGGATTCCAAAGCAGGATTTTCGATCCTTTACTATGGAGATGCGCAGACAAATATCCTGTCCCAATGGAGCCGCGTATATCGGGAGTCGCACTTGAAGGCAGGCCGTGTGGATGTCACCCTGCATGCAGGCGACTTGATCAACCGCCACAATTCGGATCTCGAGTGGGGCGAGTGGTTCAAAGGAGGGGCATTTTTGCATTCGTCGATTCCGACCATCATGACTCCCGGCAACCACGAGTTTCGCGATGTCAAGATCACCGAGCACTGGAGAGCGCAGTTTAACCTCCCGTCAAACGGCCCGGCAGGGGTGAAAGAATTGGAAGAAACGGCCTACGAAGTCAACTATGCCGATGTGAAGCTGATCTCTTTGGATACCGAGCAGATCGATGAATCCAATGAAATGCTGGAAATCCAAAAGGCCTGGCTGCGTGAAATCCTGACCAACAACCCCAAGAAATGGACTTTTGTTTTCATCCACTACCCGGTCTATGCGACCAAGGCAGAGCGGACGAATGATAAGTTGCTGGCAGATTTTAGGCCGATTTTCGAAGAATTTGGAGTGGATATGGTGCTCCAAGGGCACGACCATGCCTATGCCCGTGGCCAGGCCAAAACCCGTCCGGGAGAGGAAACATTGGACTACGGCAAAGGTCCAGTCTATGTCGTTTCCGTCGCCGGGCCAAAGATGTACGATGTGAAGAAGCAGGATTGGATGGTAAGAAGCGCTTTTAGCACGCAGTTGTTCCAGACGATTCGCATCAACGGGGATAAGCTCGAATACGATTCCTATATGGCGACTGGTGAACTGTACGACAGCTTTGTGATGACCAAAAAGAAAGGCGGAAACAAAATCGTCAACAAGATCCCATCGACGCCAGAACGGAGCGGTTCAAGAGACCAATGATTTCCCGAAACCTGAACTTCGTAATTCCTCTTATCCTGTTTTGCCTGCTGCTTTCCGCAGGTGCGCAAGCCCAGCTAAGCCAAATCAAAGTTCGGATGGAGCATCCGGATAGCCTGGTCATTGCCTCCCACAGAGCGGCACATGCAGTCTATCCGGAAAACAGCCTGGCCTCCATCCGGGAAGCCATACGACTCGGGGTGGATATCATCGAGATTGATGTCAAAGTAAGTTCCGACGGAGTTCCGTTTCTGCTTCACGACGCTACGCTCAACAGAACAGCGGTGTCGGCCCGGGGCCCGCTGGAAACCATGAGTGCGGAACAGATCAAGAAGGTAAGGCTGAAAAATACCGACGGAACCGACTCCGACCAATTTATTCCCACGCTGCGGGAGGCTTTGGAATTGGCCAAGGGAAAAGTATATGTGGATTTGGATCTGAAGACCGAAAAAGTGGAATACATCGTGCCGATAGTCAAAGAGCTGGGCATGGCGGATCAAGTGTTTTTCTTTGATTCGGACTGGGAGGTATTGGACAAGGTGCGAAGCCTGTTGCCTGAAGCCCAATTGATGCCCAGAACGTATTCCGTGAAGGATATCTATGCGGTGGAAAAGCGCTTTCAGCCCGCCATGGTGCACATCGATCCGAGCTTTTACAACGGAAAGACGATGAAGGCCTGCCGAAAATTTGGGATGAAAACCTGGATCAATTCCCTGGGGGAAACCGACCGGAAGCTGACCGCCAACCCGGATCCCACGCTTGCAGAAGAAATGGTGGCCGGGGGAGCAAGGATGGTTCAGACCGACCAAGTCGCGTTTTGGGTGAATTTCAGAAACTTTGCCAATGCGAGATAGTCTTTGGCTCCTTAGGTTATCCAGATTCTT
>CAZGYC010000291.1:0-2403 GCA_964530015.1 uncultured Limnohabitans sp.
ATAGGGCATCTCCACGCGGGTATTGAAACCATTGAGCCAATCCCGCAGGAAATAGTAGGCCGGATAGACAGCCAGGGAAAACGAAACCAAAACCAAGACCAGGTACTCCTTGGAGATCAAACCCAAGATCTGCAAGATCGAGGCTCCCAACACTTTTCGGATACTGATCTCCTTGGTGCGCTGGGCGATGGTAAAAGAGGACAGTCCAAACAAGCCCATGCAGGAAATCAGGATGGCCAGGCCGCAGGCAAAGCCCAGGACATTGCGGATTTTGACGTCTTCGGAGTAAAACCGCTCGATCTCGGTGTCCAGGAATTGGAAGGAAGCCTCCTCGTTTGGATAGATTGACAGATAGATTTGCTCGAGTTTTTCCCGGGCCATAGCCAGGTTTTGGTCGGCCGCCAGCTTGACGGTGGCAGTCTGAAAGTACGGGGGATTGGTCATCAACAGCATCGGGCGGATTTCCTCCCGGAGTGTCCTGGAATGGAAATTGCCGATGACTCCGATGATCTTTCGGGGCTCGCCTGAGAAGTGCACGGCCAGGCCAATGGCCTCCTCCGGGCTGTCGATTCCGGCCTCTTTGAGGAAATTTTCATTGACCAGGATCTCTTCCTGATGGTCGATGGCCGCCGTGCCTGCCAGCAGCGGGATGCCATTGACCCGGACAAAGGCCGAATCCACGTTCATCACCTGGATGCCCAAGGTGGTCTCGCTCGTGTCCTGTGCGACTTTCGCATCCGAAGTCCAAAGGCTGGAAGAAGACACCAAACTGCCACTCAGACTGGCTCCTTTCACCAGGGTTTCCTGATTGAGGCGGTTCTGGAGCTGGAGCATCTTGCCGGGATCAGACATAAATGGCAACCGGGTGTACATCACCGCTTCATTTTCAAATCCCATGGGTTGGCTGGTGACGTATTTGAGCTGGTAGTTCAGCACCAGTACCAAGATGATGAAGGCGATGGAGGCCGTAAACTGCAGGACCGTGAGGTTTTTCCGCATAAATCCCCCGAATGAAAACCCTCTTCTTGTCGCCATCTCGCCCTTGAGCGCACGCTGGGGCTGGTAGCCAGACAGCACCAGGGAGGGGTAAATGCCCGTAACCAGCGAGACCAAAAGCGGGAAACTGAGGTAAAAAAGCAGGTTTTCGGCCGCAAAATGATCGATCCCAAAATCCGTGGGCAGGTAGGAAGAGAACATCACCCGGATCAATTCGACCATTCCCATGGCCAAAAACGTGCTGAATACCACCAGCAACAGGGTCTCCGCCAGGAATTGGGAGACCAGTTGCACCCTCGTCCCCCCGATCGTCTTCCGAATGCCTACCTCCTTGGCCCTGCCGATGGCCTGGGCGGTCTCCAGATTGATGAAGTTCAGGCTCGCCAACACCAAGATAATCAGGCCTATATAGATCAGTCCCTGAAGAAAAACCCTGGAAACCGTGGTATTGGTGTAGTTCTGTGTGAAATGGAGCTCACCCAGATGCTCCAGGAGAAATGTGGTGCTGCCCTCTTCTTTGGAGTCATAATTTTTCGCCACGATTTGTTCCAAAGCCAGATTGACCTGATCGGACTTGGTTTCGGTAGCGGTTTTGACGAATAGCTGGGAAGAGGAGTTGACATTGCTCCAATTGTGCAGCCCGTACCAGTCTTCCTTTTCCTTCGATTTGATGGTGCTGAAGGAGATAAAATCCTTAAAAATAAAGTCAGACTTACCGCCGAAATCCTCCACCACTCCCGTCACACGGGCATAGATCGAATCAGCATCCACCCAGAGCAGCTCTTGGCCCAAGACGGCATCCGGATCGGATCCGGGAAAATACCTGTTCAGACTTGATTCGGAAATTACCGCCGTGTTGGGCTCGACCAGTGCGGTTTCGGGATTTCCCGCGAGCCATTTTCTGGGGAAAATCCGGAAAAACCCAAGGTCTGAAAAGGTCACGCCATCGATCCTGCCATACACCTTGTTTTGGGTCGGATTTGCCACCATGGTATGGCCCAGGGTGTACAGCCTGGCTTTGTCCTCGATGCCGGAGACTTCCTCTTGGATGACCTCTCCGAGCGGGCCGGGGGTTCCCGAATTGGGATAGGATTCCGTACCCCATGTAGACACCGTGGTGACACGATAGATCCGCTCCAGATCCGGATGGAATCTGTCAAACCCATAGGAATGCACCACCAGATTGAAGATCAAAAAACAGATCGCGATGCCAATCGACAGACCCAGGATATGGATAAACGAACGCATTCTGTTTCTAAGAATGTTTCTCCAGGCGATTTTGAAGTAGTTTTTCAGCATTTTATTTGAATTGAAAAATTGGAAAATTTCAAAATTGGAAGATTGGAAAATTGAAATATTGGAAAATTGAGTCCCCTCCGAAAAGTCATTTCGGCTTATAAAACAGGC
>CAZGYC010000292.1:0-2400 GCA_964530015.1 uncultured Limnohabitans sp.
TCAACGACCATGAAGGAGATGAAGACCTAATTCATGGGATTGGTAGTTCAGGCGCATTCACCGATCCGACTCATTGGGCATTTAATCTTGACAACGAACTTGATTATTATCGTGTGAACAACTATGAAACAAGGGATTACCTAACGGAAGCATCATATTATGACCATGAAATCTATAATGATATTAGAAATTTTGAGTATTTAAGAACGCCCTTCGATTGGAGTGGATTGGATGACCCTCATCACCCATTGTTGAATCTGAAAATAACAGATGAGATAACCTACAAAAGGATAATAAATAACGGAGAGGGCGAAACAGTTGAGTTTAAACCCTCTCTTAGCTATCACTTTAAAAAACGAACTTGGGAAGGAAAGCGTGAGGTGAATATATTTATTGCAAAAGCTATTTGTGGATTCCTCAATTCAAAAGGCGGATTACTTTTCATTGGAGTTAAAGACAATGGAGAAATACAAGGTTTAGATTCTGATTTTAAGTTGGCTGATAAGGACAATACTAGGGATTGGTTTAAACTTGAATTTGATAAAGTAATAAGAAACTTTTTAAATTTTTCTGTTAGAGCACTTGTAACTGGTGATTTTGCAGAAATTGACGGGAAACTAATTTTTGTTGTAACAGTCAATCCCTGTTATACAATGCCGGTATTTGTAAAGGAAAGTGAGACGGAAAAGACATTTTGGATTCGAGGAACAGCCTCTACCCAATCTGAACCCAATAGAGATATTGAAGAAATTATTAAGTATTGGCTAAACAGAAAAGCGCATAATGAAGGTACATGAGAAAGATCGAGTAATTAAAGTAACGAACTAAACATATCATGGGAGCACTTCTAATTACCGATCCCTATGAAGTGATAAATATTCTTGGGGAACTATTTTCAGGGGAATATTTTTCTGATAATGAATATTGTAGGCAGATAACCGGATGTATTATATGTGAATTTGCTTATTGGGAAGCATGGGAAATAATAAGAGAAGCTACCTTATGAAGAATTGGACAGAAACCATAAGGAAGTATAATCTTTTTTACCACACGGGATGTATTCCGGGTCTTTTAATTTGTCTTATGGTCTTTTGGGTAGGCCTTTGGATTTGGGCTGTGTTGGAGGAAAGGTTTCTTCCCAAAAAGAAGCAGGAAGAACCTCAAAAAGTGGACTGGCTATATTATGATTTACGTAATGGCAGACCTATATACCCCGAAGATACTTTCCGGCTTACCCGAAACCCCATAAGAAGGGATGAATGGATAACCAAGGAAGAAGCCCAACAAATAAGAGAGCAAGGTAAAATTTGGGAGGCCCAAATGAGAAAGAGAGAAAACGAAAACAAGAAAAATAGGTCGAGACCTATAACAGAGGAAGACGTTGAAGATATAGTGCGGGATGCAATAGAACGGGAGTCGGATGAATAATGTAAACAGGACACGCTCATGAAAACGGGCAGTTGGCCAACCGCCCGAACCGCTAACACGCCGTTTGCCGCAAGCGGGCTGAATCGTAGGTTGAAACATTCTCTTTTCTCGTATCTTCGTCCTGAACAAATCATTCTGCTCCCCAATCCCGCCTGACGGCAAGCGGCAAAACGTTAGTGGTAATGCATGAAAACATTCTTCTAACCAACAAGAAAACGGCACATACGAATGATTATCAATCAATTAAAAATTTTTCAGAAAATCAAAAATTGACTATCTTTGTTGCTAAGAGAAAGAAAAATGTCAACCGCAGAACTTAATAGAAAGAAACTTGGCTTGATAGCATGGATAAATCGACTATCAGATGAGAATATTATTGAATTTCTTGATGGATTGAAAAGATCCAAAACAAAAATAGATTGGTGGGACGAACTCTCTGAAAATCAGAAAAAGTTAATAGACAATGGTCTTAAAGAGGTAGAAAATGGGAACTTAATCTCATCTTCTGATTTCTGGAGCAAACTGAGAAATGGCTGAGAAGAAAAGATTAGTGGTTGAGTATTCTCCAAGCTCATTAAATAATGCAATAGAGATTGTATCCTACTTACGAAGAAAATTCACAGAAAAAGAAGTAAATCGCTTTTATCAGTTTTTATACGATTTCGAGCAGATTATTGGATTGTATCCCACTTTATATGCTGAATCATCAAGAAAAAATATCCGAAGAGCTGTATTAAGCAAAGAGTTATCAGTATTTTATGTTGTGAAGAAAAATAAAATAAATATAGTTGCAATTATTGATAATCGGTGGGATCAAGACAAAAGAATTAAGTAATGCACTACCACTAACAGGCCGTTTGCCGCAAGCGGGCTGAATCGTAGGCTGAAACATGCTCTTTTCCCGTATCTTCGTCCTAAACTAAAACATTCTGCTCCCCTATCCCGCCTGACGGCAAGCGGCAAAACGTTAGC
>CAZGYC010000293.1:0-2390 GCA_964530015.1 uncultured Limnohabitans sp.
GGTTGTGGATCCACCATCATCGATTTCCCGTTTCCCCCGGTTACACCGGGGGTTAATCGGGATGGGTAGGCGGTAGAACCGCCGTCCCCCCCACACCACCTGGCATACGCTTTAACGTACCGCGGCGGTTTCTTCTAAAGGTTTAACCTTTCTGTACAACGACCAGTGATCTTAAGCCCAATCCTGCAAACCAGGCAAGACCCATTCCGTTGCGGATATAGGGAAGGTTGGCCATGGGCCACCACCCATGGAACCTTACCGCATTCCAGGACTGTTTGGTATCCACTCTCAGGGACTTAAGAAAGCAGTATGTTGGGAACCTGCGCCCGTGTGACTTCAATGCGTAACACCTGATGCGGTTGCGGATCCATCCATCCAGTTCCTTCAGGGCACTCAGCCATGTGGTGCATTTGCGAAAATAAGTTGCCCAGCCCTGAATGATTAGGTTAGTTTCCGATATCAGCCTTCCCAAAGGAATGGCTCGATTTCGTTTGGTCACCTCTCTGATCTTCTTCTTGAATCTCCCGATGCTTTTGTCGGCTATGCGGATTTTGCCGTTACCCATTACCGTATGGCCTAGGAACTTGACATCATCGCATCGCCGCACACCGCTCTTTTCAAGATTCACCTTCAGTTTGAGCTTCTTCTCGATAAATGCAATCATGGACTCGAAAACCCTATGGGCTGAACGTTCGCTGCTGACCAGTATGTTGCAATCGTCTGCATACCGGACAAAACTCAACCCTCTGGATTCAAGCTCTTTGTCCAGTTCATCCAAAACTATGTTTGACAATAGAGGTGATAAGGGGCCTCCCTGCGGCGTCCCCGAAACCCGATGGGTTTCCAGTCCCCCTTTCATCAGGCCGGCCCGAAGGAACTTGTGGACCAGCTTCAGCAGTCTCTTGTCTGATATGCTGTTCCTAAGCCGGTTCATTAGTCTGTCATGGTTGATTTGATCAAAGAAACTTTCAAGATCAATGTCCACCACCCATATCTTGCCCTCCTTTACATAGTCGCTGGCCCGCTCTACCGCCTGATGGGCTGAGCGTCCCGGACGGAACCCAAAACTGTTGTCGCTGAAGTAGGGGTCGAATATCCGCTGAAGCTCTGTCTGGATGCTCTGCTGCACTGTTCTGTCCCCTATCGTGGGGATTCCCAGCAATCGTGTGCCTCCCGTTGGCTTCTCAATCTCAACTCCCCTGACCGCACTCGGTTCATAGGTTCCTGAGTCCAGCTGTTTTTGGAGGCAGTTGATGTTTGATGCCAGATTCCGCCCATAATCGCTCAGGGTAATCCCATCGATTCCCCCCGAGCCCCCGTTCTTCTTCACTCTTTTGAATGCGTGAAGCAGACCGTGTACTTCGGCTACTCTGTCCATTGTACTCTTGGTCAAGGCCCGCTGCTCTTCCAGTCGAGAAATCAACTCCATCCTCTGAACGCTCCGGGAAGTTCCGCTCCCCTTTTGCACTCCAGAGCCAGGCGCCCAGTTGAACAGTTCTGTCTGTATCGCCTTTCCGCCTGTTTTCGATGGTACGTCCTTTTTACTCACTTTAAGTTCGCTTCCTTGTTTAGAAAATTCAGGCCTTCCTGCTTGTGACAGTACTACGCCTTCTGCTGACTTCTGCCGGCATGGATTCCTTCAGCACTCGCCCGTGCCTCCGGCAATTGCCCCTGCCACAGATCTCCCGGGGTAAGACACTATACTTTCATCCGATGCGGCCGGATTTACCCACAGACCCTCCGTCTGACTATTGGGATTAGACGCTTCCAGGTGCGCTTCCCCGAGCCTGCAGGCCTACTATCCGGTTTCTGTTCGTCCACATCAGGACTTTGCCGCCGCCTTCCTTCAGATTTCCGGTCGCCCGGAACACCCTTGGCATTGGCTATGGGGTTCCCGTCAGCGGGCCCCCTCGGGACTTGCTATCCCCTTTTGGGATCACTCACCCTATAGTACAGTGCCATGCCCGGCACACTTGAAAGGTTCGACCACTCCGTGGTCATATCTCCCGGAGATCAGTGCTCCAAAAAAATAAGACCCCGAAGGGTGTCAAACTTCTTAATAACCGCGGTGCAACCCGTGGATAAAACGACCGCCCCCCTCCCCCCGACCCCGAAGGGCGTCGAACAGGCCTTCAGCCTTTGGCCAAGTAGTTGGAAGTTGGATTTCCAAATAGGAATGGGCCAACCCCGCATGAATTCCCTCCAGCTTTAGCTGGGGGATCAAAAAAACCGCAAGACGTCTCCCGGCTTCAGCCAAATACTCGCCCTCTTTTGGCTAACCCCAATTTGGGGATGGGATTTCCAGATGGGAATGGGCCAACCCCGCATTCCTGTTCATGGATTCCTTCGTCTACTCCTCGTTCGGCTTTCCCATTTGTTTTGGGGTGTCT
>CAZGYC010000294.1:0-2385 GCA_964530015.1 uncultured Limnohabitans sp.
CGAAACAAAGCGTACTCGGCCATCAACATCCTTGGCCTTGCGCTGGGCGTGGCCTGCTGCCTGTTGTTGACCCTGTATATACAGGACGAAATGAGCTACGACAAACACCATAACCGGGTGGAAGATATGTACCGCATCGTCACCCACTTTCAGTCTGACGTGGGAATTGACAAAGGAGGCTGGACATCCCCGCCCATTGCCATGACCCTGCGGGATGAAATCCCCGAAGTGGAGACTGCCGTTCGCGTCATCTCCCCGGTGGATCAAAATCTCATCCGGCACGAAGAAGACCTCTTTTATGAAACGAAGGGCTTTCTTGCCGACTCCACACTGTTTGACGTGTTTACGTTTGAACTGAAGGAAGGCAACCCGAAGAAGGCGCTTACAGAACCCAATACCATTGTACTCTCGGAAACGCTGGCGCAAAAGCTTTTTGGCAAGGAGCCTGCCCTCGACAAAACCATTTCCATCAGTCAGGGGGGCCTGTTTGTGGAGTACAAGGTGACCGGGGTATATCGGGAAAGATACAACAGCGTTATCAAAGCCAATTTTTTTACTTCGATGACCAGCAGCGGGTTTGGCGAACGCATTACCGCAGACCGCGAAACGGCAAATGAGTGGGCGGGACAGAATTTTGTGCCTTCCTATTTAAAACTGGCACCCGGCCACAACAAGGCTGATGTGGAAGGAAAGATGAATGAGGTTTTGCTGAAACACGGCGCGGAAGCCATGAAGGCGTTGGGACTTTACAAAACGCTCTCTCTTGAGCCGTTGAAAGACATCCACCTTAAGTCCGACGTTGGGCAAAGCCCACGCATCCGCTACCTCTATGTGGTGGCGGCCATCGCCCTGTTTGTTTTGCTGATTGCCTGTATCAACTTCATGAACCTGTCCACGGCAAAGGCCACCAAACGCGCCGCCGAGATCGGCATACGCAAAACATTGGGTGCGTTTCGTTCCTCATTGGCCGGACAGGTTTTGGGCGAGGCAATGGTCATTGTGGTTATTGCCATTTTCATCGGCCTTGTGCTTGTACAAATCACGCTCCCGTTTTTCAACCAGCTTACCGGTAAAGATATTGCCTTCCATTCCGACAACATCGCATGGTTTGTCACAGCATCCCTTGTCATCACATTACTGACCGGGCTGTTGGCTGGAAGCTATCCCGCTTTTTATCTGTCATCCTTCCAGCCCGCCCAGGTGCTGAAGGGAAAACTCAATCTCGGAAATTCATCCGGGCGGCTGCGGCAGGTGCTGGTGGTATTCCAGTTTGTGATTGCCATCGTATTGGTGTGTGGCATATTCATCATCTCGCGCCAGATGGATTTCATGGCTGAAAAAGATCTGGGCTTTGATTCCCAGGCAAAAATCGTGTTGCCGCTCCGTACACAGGAAGCCCGCGACCAATACGATGCCCTGAAAAACGAATTGGCGCGAAACGGCAACGTGCAGGCTGTATCGGGCGCGGCGTATATGCCCGGCTCACAGATTTATGACGACATGCTGTTTTACCCGGATGGCGGCAGCATGGAGAAGGCCGTCGACGTCAGGCGCAATCGGGTGGATGCCGGGTACCTGGAGCTGCTGGACATGAAATTGCTCGCAGGCCGGACCTTTGGCGACAACCGTGAAATGGAAAGCAACAACAAGCTGATCCTGAACAAAACCGCAGCCGGAAAACTGGGATTCACACCGGAAGACATGATCGGACAGGCGCTGCACTTTGACTGGCAGGGGGAAAAATACGATTTCGAGGTGATAGGCGTGATGGAAGATTTCCACCAGACCACCCTTCACGACGAGATACAGCCCATCTTGTTTGAGATGGTCAAGAATACAAACCGGTACAACTACATCATTGCTTCTGTTTCGTCTGCCGGTTTTGAGCAAACCCTGGCATCAGCGGAGGAAACCTGGAAATCGGTCGTCGAGGATACCCCCTTTGAGTATTCCTTCCTGGATGAAAACGTGAAAAAACAATACGAAGAAGACAGGATGGTGTCGAGGATCATCACCAGCTTTGGACTGATCGCCATGGTTATCTGCATGCTTGGCTTGTATGGGCTTTCCTCCTATATGGCCGAACGCAGGTTCAAGGAAATCGGCATACGCAAAGTGATGGGCGCAAACGTGATGCAAATCGTCACGATGATGTCATCGGAATTTGTGAAGCTCGTGTTGATTGCCTTTGTCGTGGCCGTTCCCATCGCCTGGTATGGCATGGGCAAGTGGCTGGAAAATTTCGCCTACAAAATATCCATTGAGTGGTTTGTGTTTGCCTGGGCGGGAGTGGCGGCCTTGGCCATCGCACTGGTTACGGTGAGTTTTGAATCCATCAAATCCGCGCTGGGGAACCCGGTGGAGTCGCTGCGGTCGGAGTGAGAA
>CAZGYC010000295.1:0-2379 GCA_964530015.1 uncultured Limnohabitans sp.
CCATCGCCTTGGCCGGAAACCTCAGGCTCACCAGATACATCACCGCCAGATTCAGCAAAAACTCGATCCCCCAGACATGGATAAAGTGGATGTCCACTTCTATCCAAAAGGTGGTGATCAGATAGAAGGAAAAGCCGACAAACAGCCCCGCTTTTGCTCCCGCAGCCGAAACTTTCGGGATAAAAAACCCGGCGATCAACACCGAAGCGATCGGGATGAAAAATATCCCGTTGAGCTGCTGCATGAGCTGGTAGAGGCCCTCGGGGGCATTGGCCACCATCGGGGCGATCAGGATGGAGACCACCGCCAGGATCAGCGAGCTCAGCCTGCCGACCTTGACCAGTTTGGAGTCGGAAGCACTTGGCTGGATGATTTTCTTGTAGATGTCCAGGCTGAAGATCGTGGCGGCGGAGTTCAACACCGAATTGAAGGTACTGAGAACCGCCCCCAAGACCACCGCGGCAAAAAAACCGATCAGACTCAGGGGAAGGACTTTTTTCACCAAAACAGGATAGATGAAATCCTGGTCGCCGTAGTATTGCTCCCCATAGTAATAAAAGGCGATCACTCCCGGCAACACGATGATCAAAGGGATCAGGATCTTGAAAATCCCGGTATAAAGCAAGCCCTTTTGGGCCTCGGCCATATTTTTGGCCCCCAAAGCCCGCTGGATGATGGTCTGGTTCATCCCCCAGAAATAGAGCTGGTTGATCATCAATCCGGTGAAAAGCGTGCTAAAGGGCATCACCGAATCCTCGGCCCCGATCACGTTGAATTTTTCGGGAATTGCCTCGTACACCTTGCCCAATCCGGCGGCCACATTTCCTCCTCCGATATCCCACAGCGCAAAAACCGGAACCATCAGCCCGCCGACCATCAGTCCGATGGCATTGAGCATATCCGAATAGGCGACGGCCTTCAGTCCACCCAAGATGGCATAAACCGACCCGATGACCCCGATCGTGATCACCGTCAGCCAAATGCCTTCTGATTGGCTGATTTGAAACACTTCGGAGACATTGAAGATGCTCTCCAGATTGATCGCCCCGGTATAGAGCACAATCGGCAGCAAGGTGAACACGAAAGAGAGCATCAACAGCAGCGACACAATGGTTTTGGTCGTGTCATCGAAGCGGACGGCCAGGTACTGGGGGATCGTAGCCAGGCCCATCCTCAGGTAGATCGGCAAAAAGTACAGTGCCGCGATCACCAAGGCGATGGCCGAAGTCACCTCCCAGGCGATGATGATCATGCCGTTTTTGTAGGCCGATCCGTTCATTCCGATCAGATGCTCGGTCGAGATATTGGTCAGCAGCATGGAACCTGCAATCACGCCCCCCGTCAGACTCCTGCCTCCGAGAAAGTAGCCGTCCCTGGAGCGGAGGTTCTCCTTTCTCAACTTGTACCAGGAAAAAAAAGCAACAAAGAGCGTGAATCCTACAAAGGAAATGACGGTAAGCATGAAGGGTATGTTGGGTGTGACAAAAGGGAAAAAGAAAAAGGGGATAGGCGGCTATCCCCTTTGGGTCGGTGGCTTTCTTAAAATCTCAGCGTCGCCGGAAGGTACTTGGCTACCAGGTCCTCATAGTAAGGCTTCAGGGCCTTGGCATCGGGCGGCACGGGCACTTTGGAATAGAGGTCATAGGGATTGAACTTGTCCACCCACTTGAACATCTCCCGGTCGTGGTCGTTGAGCAGGTGATCGTAGGCATTTTCCCGGTGCTGTGCATAAAAAGAGTGGTACCGGATCATGTATAGTGCCGGTTCTGGCATGTGATTTTTTACCATTTGATAGAGATATTCATCATGTCCCCAGGACATTTTCACCTGATCCAGCCCGCATTGATGGGAATAGATTCCGTATTTGGTGTTGTAGCGTTCGTCTTTCGAGTCGGGGTTTCGGTCAAAAAACTCCGGATACACGATCCGGTCCGAATGCCCGCATCCCACGGGGAACGTGTCCCCCACCACCGCCCACTGGGGTTCGCCAAAGAGGCAAAGCACCTTGCCCAGGTCATGGATAAATCCCGTGAGCACAAACCAATCCGGATGGCCGTCAGCGCGGATGGCCTCGGAGGTCTGCAGCAAATGCTGCAACTGGTCCAGATTGGTGTCCGGGTCAGAGTCGTCGATCAGGGTATTGAGAAAACTCACCGCATCCCAGAAGGGCATTTCCTTTTTTTCAAATTTCAGAAACTCCTTCTCCTTTTCGACCACAAAGCCGTAGGTCTGGTAGGTATGGTTGAGCCTGTAAAACTCCCTCACCGTATCCACCCGCTCCGAATCGTGATAATTTCGGTAGTCATCTTTGGCTTTGGCCTGCTTGTCCTTGGGTTCGGGATAACGAACCAGCAGGTCGTCTTCCCAGTCTTCGATGGA
>CAZGYC010000296.1:0-2368 GCA_964530015.1 uncultured Limnohabitans sp.
TTTTCCTTTTTGCTCGGCCCCATGTCTTCGCCTTCGATGATGAAGTCGAGGTTTTTGGAAACGGAGGAGATATACTGCCCACCATGCGCCTGGACAAAGTCCACAATCTCGTCGCGCTTGAAGTGTTGGAGCTTGCCGGAGGCAAGTATCCGCTTGCCTGCAAGGGCCGTACCCAGTTGGACGGATTCCCCCTGCGCCAATTCAAAATTCAGTCCCTGCGCTTTGAGTCGGGCGATGTGCTCCAGGTTTTCCGGCTGGGCAAAAAACTCCCGGAGGCTGTGGACCAGTGTTTCTCCGACCCCGTTGATTTCCAACAACTGTTCGGAACTGGCTTCCTGAAGTTTTTCGATTGTCCCAAAATGCCTGGCCAGAAGCTGCGCGGTGTTTTCGCCGATATTGCGGATGCCGAGTGCGAAGAGGACTTTTTCGAATGGCTGGGCTTTGGAGGCGTTGATCCCCTCCATCATGTTGGAGATAACTCCCTCCTGGAAGGTATTGGACTTGAGTTTTTTGATGCGTTCGCCCAGTTCGCCGGGCAGGTCGAGGTTGAGATCCAGCAGGATCATGTGTACCGTGCCGTGTCTTTTGCTGGCTTCAAGGAGCCGGTCAAATTCAACCCGTCTTCCCAAAAACAGCTCCAATACCAAAGCCACAGGGACAAAATCCTCCATCTTCGGAAGTTCGGGGTGGTCTTTGAGCTGGTTGATCAGCAGCTCCACCATCCCGGTATTGGCCGGTACTTTCTTCTTCCAGATCCGGATCCGCTCCTGAAATGCCCTCAGCGTTTCCAAGATCGGAAGCGCTGCTTTTTCCTCCAGAAAATCCTGGATCTGCCTGAAAGAGATTCCCTCCGTCAGCGCAAAAAGGGCCTTTTCCAAAGAGATATACAACCATCCCCCCGCTTCGCGCTCGTATTGGTCCTGGCTCATCTCCAGTCCGAGGAGCTCGTTTTGGCGGCTTTCCAGCGCATAGATGTCTGCATAGCTTTGGACAAAACCCTGGTCGATCAGTGCCCTGATCCGCTCTGTTCCGAGGGAGTCGATGTCCATGGCCCGCTTGCTGACAAAGTGCTCGATCCTTCCCAGTACTTGTGGAGGACAGGCGAGGGCATTTGGGCAATAGTGCTTGGCTTCGCCATCCTTTCGGATCAGTTCGGTGCCGCATTCCGGGCAGCTTGTGATGTATTGGATGGGGGCTGCGTCCGGTTTTCTTCGCTGGGGATTGACGGCGGTGATCTTCGGGATGATTTCCCCGCCCTTTTCCACAAAGACAAAATCCCCTTCGTGGATGTCCAATCGCCCGATCTCATTGGCGTTGTGGAGGGAAGCCCGTTTGACGGTGGTTCCGGCCAGACTCACGGGGGCAAGGTTTGCCACAGGCGTGATCGCCCCGGTTCGGCCCACTTGGTAGGTGATCGAGAGCAGTTGGGTTTCGGAGCTTTCGGCCTTGTACTTGTAGGCAATCGCCCAGCGGGGTGTCTTGGCCGTAAAACCGAGCTCCTCCCGCTGATCGTAGTCGTTGACTTTCAGCACGACGCCGTCTGTGTCCAGGGGAAGGGAAAAACGCTTCTCGCGCCATTCCTCGATGTAGTTCAGGACTTCTTCGAGCTGGCCTGCTTTGAGATAGGTCGGGGAGACGTTGAAGCCCCAACGTTCGATCAGGTGAATGGCTTCGTCATGCGTGCGTACTCCGAGATTTTCTCCCAGAAGTTGGTAAAAATAGCAATTCAGCCGCCGCTTGGCCACTACGCTGCTGTCCTGCATTTTCAGGGTTCCCGAAGCGGCATTTCTTGGATTTGCCAGCAGTTGATCCCCTGCGGCTTCTTTTTCGGCATTGATTTTCAGAAACTCCTTCAGCGGAAGGAATATTTCGCCCCGGACCTCAAACTTAGCCGGAACATTTTCTCCGTAAACGGTCAGTGGGATGTTCCGGATCGTACGGACATTCGCCGTGACATCATCCCCCCGGGTACCGTCTCCCCGGGTGACGGCGCGGGCGAGCCTTCCGTTTTCATACACGAGGCTGATCGCCACTCCGTCGAATTTCATCTCGCAGAAATATTCGTAATTGCTGTGCCCGAGTCCTTTTGCCACCCGCTCATCAAAGGCAACCAGTTCCTCTTTGGAATACGTGTTGCCCAGGGAAAGCATCCTCGAACTGTGCTCGACGGTCCTGAATTCTTTGGTAACGGTGCCTCCGACCCGCTGGCTGGGGCTGTCGGGATGGAGCAAATCGGGAAACTCCCGCTCCAGTTTCACCAATTCCTCCAAAAGCTGATCGAATTCAAAGTCGGAGATTTCAATCCGGCTTTCCTGATAGTAGAGTCGGTTGTGGTGATTGATTTCCTTGCTGAGTTGGGAGATTCGGG
>CAZGYC010000297.1:0-2365 GCA_964530015.1 uncultured Limnohabitans sp.
TGTTTGGTTCCAATCATTTTGTCACTCCGAACGCAAACTATCCACCGGATTTGCCACCGCGGCCCTCATGGAGCGGTAGCCGACCGTAAGCAGCACGATCCCGAAGATGATGGCCAGCTCCAGTATAAATATCCAGATGCCGATATTAGCCCGGTACGGATAGTTTGAGAGCCAGAGCGATATAAGCATCCAGCCAATGGGAGCTGCAATTGCAAAAGCAACGAGCACAAGCCCGGAAAATTCTTTCCCAAAAATCCAGAGGATCTGTGAAACGTCCCCTCCCAGCACTTTTCGTATCCCGATCTCCTTGGTCTTTTGGACAGCCATAAACGACACCAGCCCGTACAGGCCCATGCAACCGATAAAGAGGGCAATGCCTGAAAAAACCTGTATCAGGGTCATCATCATCTGCTCCACCCGGTAGAATGCGGCGATCTGGTCATCCAGAAAAGCGTATTGATACATCAGCTCCGGGTGCATGTTGCTCCATGTTTTTTCGAGGGCAGCCAAGGTGTTCTTCGCATCGTGCATATTGATTTTGACAGCAAACAGGTTGTAGGTTTCTTTCGCAGTAGTGATGAAGATCGGCTCGATATCGGACCGGAAAGACTTGTCGTGAAAATCCCTGACCACGCCGACAACCGGCCCGCTCCAAGAATCTCCATTTACCGAGAGCGGCCTGCCGATAATCTCTTCGGGAGAAGAAAGCCCAAGCTTTGCCACCAGTTTTTCATTCACAAGAAACTCTCTCACTGTATCGGATGGAGTCAGATTCCTCCCGGCAACAAGGTCTATATCGAACGTGGAGAGGTAGTTTTCATCAGCGCTTCTGTTGCTGACTGGAAAACTTTCCGTTTCGCTGCGGTTGTCATACCTGAATGAAGCTTCCCAGCTATAGTAGACAGAAGCAGGCGGGGCGAAGCAGAGGGAAACATTTTCAACCTGTGGCAATGCGGACAACTGTTCTTTCAGGGTATTCATCTTCATGGCACCCGGCCCTACGGGGATCATCACCACGGCCTCGTGGTCGAATCCCATGTCGGTATTGCGGAAGTATTTCATCTGGTAAGCCATCACGATCAGGCCGATCAGCAAAACCTGCGAGATGGTGAACTGGGTAACAATCAATCCCCTTCTGATGTTGAAGCTGCCGCCCTGACTGTATGCGAGCTTTCCTTTCAATGCCTGCACGGGCCTGAACCCGGACAGGATGATGCCCGGATAGGCACCCGACAGGAAAGTAACCGTCAGCAGCAGCGCCAGCGAAAACAAAAGCAACGGGATGTCCGAGAACAAACCGGGGCTCATACGGATATTGAAAAATTCATTCAGATAAGGCAGAACAGTATAGGAAACGGAAAATGCGAGCAACAGGGCCAGCAGTACGATCAACCCTGTTTCGGTGGTGAACTGCCAGAACAACTGGGCGCGTGCGCTTCCCAGTGCTTTGCGGACACCCACTTCCTTTGCCCGTGTGAGGGCCTGGGCAGTGGCCAGGTTGATAAAGTTGAGACAGGCCGTAAAGACCAGCAGGAAGCCGACGATGGACAGCACCCAGAGAATGCTTTTGTCCATCTTTCCGTTGTATTTCGCATTGAAGTGCATGTCGCTGAGCGGCTGCAGCTTGTAGTGATGGATATTTTTGCTTTCCGCACGGTATTTCTTTACATAGTCAGGCAAAACGGACTCCACTTCTGCAGGACTCACACCGGGCCGCAGCCGCACAAAGGTCTGGATGTCGGTAGTAATGCCACCCCAGGAATCATCGGCAGCATACCAATCGTTGAATTGCTTCATGGTGCTGTATGAAAGATAGATTTCCGAGCGCAGGTCTGTGTTATCCGGGATGTCTTTCAGCACACCGATGACGGTAAAGTCGATGCGGTTGTCAAACCGGAATGTTTTGCCCACAGGCGATTCATCGCCAAAGTATTTTTTTGCGACCCGTTCGCTCAGGATAGCCGTATTGGGTTCGGTGAGCATGTTGTCCCGATTCCCCGAAACAAGCGGGAAATTGAAAATGTCAAAGAACTCTGGGTCGGCAAACGATACTTCTTCCCTGAACTTATTGACATTTGTGCCCTCTTCCACCGCGATCAGCTTATCGGTCGAGGTACATAGACGCGCTACTTTTTCGCCAAAGGTATAGTCCTCCCGAAATGCGTTCCCAAAAGCTGGGGGCACACTGGAGGAATAACTCACTTGATCGCGGTGCTGCTCTGTAACAAAACGGTAAACCCGGTCTGAATCGTGGTGAAAATCATCCACACCCAAGTGATAGCTTACAAGGGAAAAAATCAGGAGGGCGCAGGCTAGGCCCAGGGCTAGGCCTGATACGTTGATGGCCGCGTAAGTTTTTTTGCCG
>CAZGYC010000298.1:0-2355 GCA_964530015.1 uncultured Limnohabitans sp.
TTCGGCTATGCGGCAGATTCCAAGGCAAAGTAGCCCAGCCTACAGGCAATCCGGACTCAGCCAACTTGTATTTAGATGACTTAGGCATTCAAAGATCGCAGACAGGCGCTGCAACGGCCGTTGCCAGGAACGGATGGAGCGGTAATACGTATTTTTTCACTTCCGTTCAATTTTTCTTTCACCTACCTGTAACAAATCGGCGGTTTGGTTTTCCAAGAAGAAAAAACTTCAAGGAACATGAAAACTGCCTTTCTGATGCTCTGCTTCGTCGCGCTGCTCCAGCCCGCGCTCATAGCCCAACCGTCCATCTCAGTCAAAACCTCCGGGTCGGGCCAGCCCATTTTATTTTTGCCGGGATTTGCCACACCGGGCGAAGTTTGGCACCCCACCATCTCCAAGCTGACAAATTACCAAACACATGAAGTGACCTATGCGGGTTTTGGGGGTGTGGCCCCTGTCGAAATGCCCTGGTACGACAAACTCAAAACTGACCTGGTGGCGTACATTACAACAAACAATCTCCAAAAGCTAATCCTGGTGGGTCACAGCATGGGGGGAAATCTGGCACTCGACCTGGAAGCAAGCCTGCCGGACCGGATCGAAAAAATCGTCATCGCCGACGCCCTCGCCTGCATGCGTGAAGTCATGATGCCCGGCGTGCCTGCCAGCGCTTTGGGCTACACCAATCCCTACAACGACCAACTGATGGCCATGGATGCAACTGCCCAAAGCGCTTACCTGGATCAGTTGACACAAAACATGATCACCAAACCGGCAGATCAGGCACTGGTCAAAACCTGGATGACCTCAGCAGACCGCAAGACCTTTGTGTACGGTTATGTAGATCTGCTTAAATTGGACAGCCGTCCACTGCTGGCTTCCATCAAAGCCCCTGTGCTGCTGATGGTAGCCGGTCAGCCCTATGGCCCTGGAGCTTTGGATACCATGAAAAAACAGTACGAGGGACTGCCAAACAAATCGTTCGCATTTGCCGCCGACAGCAAACACTACCTGATGCTTGACCAGCCGGAATGGTTTGTACAGGAGCTTACTACCTTTTTGGCCCAGTGAGTGCTGATCAGAAAATCCGATTCGAGCAACTTTACCAGGCCCACTACCGAATGGTCCTTCAACTCTGTCTGGGGTTTCTCAAAGGAGACAGCGACCAGGCCAAGGACCTGACCCAGGAAGTATTTATCCAGGTTTGGAATCACCTGGGCACCTTTAGACAAGACTCCTCTCCCAAAACCTGGATCTACCGGATCACGGTGAATACCTGCCTCAACTACCTCAAACGGCAGAAATTTCTCCAAGAAAAAATCGGGGAAGTACTGAGGGGGCAGGAGTTTTCCGAAGAAATCCAACTGTCAGGGGCCGATCCGGACAAGCTGCTGTACGAAGCGATGGCAAGTCTCACCGAAGTCGACCGACTGGTCACCGGTCTCCTGCTGGACGAAGTGCCCCAAGAGGAGATCGCCTCCATCCTGGGCATCACCGAAGGAAATCTCCGGGTCAAAATCCATCGAATCAAACACAAACTCAAAAAACTGATTACCCATGAATGAATTAGGATCTATACTCAAATCAGGGTGGCAAAACTCCTCCTCTTCCCTGCCCACCCCTCCGCCGATGGAGGAGCTGATTGCCGAAGCCCAGCGCCTACACCGGGAGAGCTCTAAATTTCAACGGGACACCCTGGTGATTTTGGGCTCCACCTTCGTGATGATGAACTACTTTTTGTTGTTTTACTTCGGTTTTCGCGAAGGACTGAGTCAGGTGGGCGTGGGGTTGATGCTGGGATTTTTCCTGTTCCGCATCCTACTCGAGGCATACAGTCTTTGGAGGAGAAAGCAAAAAACCGCCACTTCATCTGCACTGGAAAACCTGGAAACGGAGAAAAAGTATCTTCAACTCCGCCTTCGGATCCACGGTCCATACACCTACCTCACTCTGATTGCCTACACGCTGGGCTTTCTCCTGCTGCTGCCGGAGTTTTCCATGCACATCACTGCATTTTGGATGGGGGCCTTGGTCAGCTCATACTTTATTCCGGGCATTATCCTGACGCTGCTGATTCGAAAAAATGTACAAAAAGAGATTCGGGAGCTCCGGACAGTAGTAGAATTGAGGGAGAAAATCATGGCTTAAACAAAAAAACCGGAATCACTTCCGGTTTTTTTGGTATTTGAAGAACCTCAGGAAAATCAGACCAATTCCACGGTCAGAGTCTCTCCATCTTTGGTCACTTTGACCGCTCCACTGCCGCCGTGAGTGTCGCCACTCACGGTTTTATAATTCCAGCGAGTGAAGCTGTTATGTTTGAAATAGAAAGGCAAAGCTAAAACAGTTAGATTA
>CAZGYC010000299.1:0-2342 GCA_964530015.1 uncultured Limnohabitans sp.
GGCCTCATCGGCAATCCCTTCCAGTACATGTTTTTTGACCAAGTGAGTACCCTGCCGCACAAAACGCTCGGATCCTCGCTCCCGTTCGTTCTCTTTGCGCTGTTTCAGATGAAGTTTGCCGTGATCACACCGGCGATCATCACGGGATCCTTTGCGGAGCGGGTCCGGTTCATCGGCTACCTGTTTTTCATCGGGATCTTCTGCGTGTTTGTCTATGCGCCGCTTTGCCACATGGTCTGGCACCCCAGCGGCCTGATCGGCGCCTACTTTGGGGTGCTCGATTTCGCAGGCGGCACGGTCGTCCATATCAGTGCCGGCCTGGCCTCACTCGCCGGAGCGCTTTTCTTGGGGAAAAGAAAAAATCCCCACCATGCCCCGTCCAACATCACCTATGTGATTCTTGGTACCGGGATGCTCTGGTTTGGCTGGTTTGGCTTCAATGCCGGATCTTCCCTGGGAGCCAATGGCGCCGCTGCCCTGGCTTTTGCCACCACCACCATCTGTTCGGCCACGGCGATGATGACCTGGGTGCTGTTTGACCGGATTCAGGGGAGGAAAATCTCCGCCCTGCAGGCCTGCATCGGAGCAGTCGTCGGGCTGGTGGTGATCACCCCTGCCGCCGGCTTTATCACGATCCCCCAGAGCTTTTTCTTTGGAGCTATGGGAGCTATCGTTTCCAATTTGGCCATGCACGCCAAGTTCCTGAAAAAGACAGACGATACCTTGGACGTCTTTGCCTGCCACGGAATCGGCGGGATCACGGGAATGGTCCTGACGGCCATTTTTGCGGGAGAGGAAGGATCAAGCCTGCTCCATGGAGGCTGGTCCGTCTTTGGGTCACACATGCTGGTATTGGTGTGTGTGGTGGCTTTTTCCTTTGGAATGTCCTATGCGATCTTCTTCGTACTCAACAAGTTTGTGACGCTGCGGGTGAGGGAAGAATACGAGGAAATCGGACTGGATCTCTCCCAGCATGGAGAGTCTGTTTCCTAAAAAGCCGTGGCTCCCGGACTGCTGGTGAAGCGCCTTTGTTCAGACTCTAAGTGAAACTTCCAGAGATCTCTGCAACCAAAGGGCTGACTTAAAAGTCTCTTAAAGAAAGGCTGGCGGAGCAATTCCGCCAGCCTTTTGGTTTTTGACTCAAGATGCCGTTTGATTTGAATATTTCGGAGCCGGTTCCTTTCATGAGCCGGTCTATTCCATTTTCATTTCGTCCCAAACCTGTAAATACAAGTCTGTTCGTATTTCTCACCGGGTTTTAGAACTGTGGAAGGGAAATTCGGTTGATTCGGAGAATCCGGAAAATGCTGCGTCTCCAGACAGAAGGCAGACCTCAGTTCATAGACTTTATCGCCTTTTCCCGTGATCGTTCCATCCAGGAAATTGCCGCTGTAAAACTGGATGGCCGGCTCGGTCGTCCACACCTCCATCTCGATCCCTGTCTGGGGAGAGGAGATCACAGCGGCTTTGGTCAAGTCATTTCCCGTCTTGTCCAGTACCCAGTTGTGGTCATAGCCGCCACCGAATTTCAACTGCCCGTTTTCCTGATCAATCCGCTCACCGATTTTGGTTGCTGCGGTAAAGTCAAAAGGAG
This sequence comes from uncultured Limnohabitans sp., assembly GCA_964530015.1. Taxonomy (GTDB): domain Bacteria; phylum Bacteroidota; class Bacteroidia; order Cytophagales; family Cyclobacteriaceae; genus Algoriphagus. The sequence continues at coordinate 1,595 of CAZGYC010000299.1, forward strand.
TTCCTTTCACCGCCGCAATCTCTCCTGTCGGGATTAGCACTTCATTCACAGGAGTGTATTTGCCCGCGTTCAGTTGGAGTATATGGTCCAGCACGGTGCCATTACCTGCACCGTTCAGGTTGAAAAAGGAGTGATGGGTCAAGTTCACCGGCGTGGCTTTGTCCGTCTCGGCCTCGTAGGTGACCTTGAACTCATTGTCATCGGTGAGCGCGTACACCATCTTCACTTTCAGTTCTCCAGGGAAACCTTCCTCGCCATCCGGAGACGTGTAAGTGAAAATCAGGCCGTTTTCACCTGACTTTTCTACGTCCCAGACCACATAGTCAAAACCTCCCGGACCGCCATGCAGTGTCTGTCCGTTGTTGTTGACCGGCAAGGTGTATTCCTGACCATCCAGGGTGAATTTCCCGTTGGCAATCCGGTTGCCATAGCGACCGATAGCGGCACCGAAGTATTTCTCGCCGCTTTGCAGATATCCGTCCAGCGTCTCAAAGCCCAACACCACATCCACTGGGTTCCCGTCTTTGTCCGGAACCCAGAGGTGGGTGACCCGCGCACCGAAATTGGTGACTTTCATTTTCATGCCCTTGGCATTTTTGATCTCGTATGTTTCCACTTTTTTGTCTTGAAAAGTTGTGCCAAAGACCTGCCCTTGCGCAGGTTCCCCGGCTTTGGTTTCTTCTTTTGGTTTGCTTTCGCAACCGTAAAGCATAATTCCCAGCGCAGCCGCTCCGAGCATTTTGTTGAA
>CAZGYC010000300.1:0-2339 GCA_964530015.1 uncultured Limnohabitans sp.
GCAGGGTACTCACTTGGTCAAAAAACATGTACTGGAAGGGATTGCCGATGAGGCCGTAGGTAGTGCCGTCGATGGTGATGCCAAAGAGCGGATCGCCAAAGGCCAGGCTAAAGCCGACCACCACCCAGAGCATGGTCACCACCCCCAGGGAGATGAAACTCTGGAGCATGGTGGAAATCAGGTTTTTCTTCCCGACCATGCCGCCGTAGAAGAGCGAAAGCCCGGGAGTCATCAACAGGACCAAGCACGAAGCTGTCAAAAGCCAGGCGATATCGGCATAGACCAGTTGGTCCTCTGTCCCGAAGTTTTCCAGAACAGGCTGGCTTTGATTCCAAAACAATCCCAATACGGGAGCGGCAATCGTGATCAGAAAAGCCACTTTCCACTTGAATTTCATTCCGTTTTTTTCCATGTGGCAAAAGTAGAATAATAAATGTTTTATTCGGTTTGGATTGGGAAATACAGAATAAAAAATCATCCATTGAGCCGATCATGAATGTCCTGCCCGATCCGGGGCGGGAGCTGTTTTGCGTCAATTGGCCGGATTGGGCTCCGTCGGCCGGAACCGTCGGCGAAAGCCAAAACAGCCCGATTTTTCGTTTCCTCCGGAAAGGGGAGGTGCCCGGGGTGAGCGGTCACAAAGCGGGCCTTCAAAAGAACGCGCTGGATGGGAAGACCATCCCCTCGGTCGGGCGCGCCAAAACACCGGCGGAGTCTTGATGTTGGTGATAGGTGCTCTTTTTCTTTCCCTTTCTCGGGAAGTCCTCTTGGCCGGCTACCTCGTGACGCGCTTCATTGCCCGCCTGGTTGTGTGGCGGGTTCTCTTGACGAATTTTCTCCAACTGATTGCCGTCAGGACAGAGATACACGCCGAAGTTCCCAAGGCTCCTCCAAATCCTTCAAAAAATTGGCTGGAGTGGATGAAGATCACGCCGAAGATGACCGCAGCCAGCAGTATGGATTCGAACCCTTTGGCGGTTTTTTTGGTACTCATGCCGATGAACGAGCCCCCGATCCCCGCATAGGGAATTGGACGCATCCATGGGGATGATTCCCCAAAAGACAGGACCGCCAAAGCAATAGCCAAGGTGACCAGCGAGGAAGCAAGGACAGGATTGGTCCCAAAACGGGTATGGATCCAGTAAGTGCTTGCCGCTGCGATGATTCCGCTTCCCATCCAGATCAGTTCATGCATCATAGCAGTGCTGCGGTATATTGGACGGCATGCGCCATCACCACTCCGATGAACGCCATCGTTCCCAGCCTGCCGCCTATGCCATGAAGTACCGACTTGCTGACAAAAAACAACAAACAGGTGAAGGCGGAGGCAATCAGGATAAAACCGGCGTCATTGGTGAAGTTGGTCATGGAGATGAAGGCTCCACAATAGATCGCCGCGGGAACCTGCCTAAAGTAGGGGCGGGATCTGAACAAGAGCTCCAACACGCCCCCAAGCAAGCCGACCGTGGCGGTCGCGATCACGGTATCCCAGCCGAGTGTTCCCAATCCGAAAGCCGCAAAAGAGCCGAAAAACACCCAGATGGCAACCCTCCACCGATCAAATTCCACCTGGAATCGCCGATTGGAGTAGGTCTGGAAATACGAGGCAAGGATCAGCAGGAAAATCAAGGCAAACAAGCCCACCTCCAGGCGGTTTGCCCGCTCGAAGATAATCGTGCCCAGAAACAGACACTGTATGGATGCAAACAGGAGGAGTAAAGGGGGAAAAATCCGCGTTTGTTCTTTCATCTTTTCAACGAAGCCGCAAAAATACGCGAAGAGCCCCGATTTTGCCTGTCTTTTTCAAAAAAATCATTGTTAACCACTCATTCACAGGGTAGTATGGATTTTTCCCTGACTGGAAACTGGGTGTTTTTTTAGCCCAAAAAACCCTTTCCCATTCCATGATTCTCTTGTCAGTGGCCCAAAAACCATCCGGGATTATGCCCATTGGACACCGGTTGGAAGAGATACGGCCCAAAAACAGACGCAAAGGAAAATTCAATGCCGGTACTCCGAAGCGACCGAATACTTGGTGGCTGTCCGACACCTGGTCGGCAGTGAAAGTCTTCCGTGGGGTCTGGGGTAATTGCCTGGATCTGAAGGTGGTAGGTTTTCAAAGGCGATTTCCCTGTCTAGGTCTTGCAGGTTTTCAAAACCCGGAAGACCCTAAATTCTCTTTCCAATCCAGGCAAAAAAAATCCCGAAGCCCATTTCTAAGCTCCGGGGATAATCAAAAAAGAGAAATTTTTAGTAGTTTATATAGTTGGTGATTAGCTGAAGGTCGAGCTTTTTGTCCCCGGTGGTTTCCGCTTGGAGCCCTCTCAGGATGAGGGTGT
>CAZGYC010000301.1:0-2339 GCA_964530015.1 uncultured Limnohabitans sp.
TTTCTTAGAGCCAGAAAATACCCGGCTCTTGGTTAACAGCCCCTTATCCCCTATTTTGCTTTGCAGTCGGATTTTTTGCCTGCCAACCCAAAAAACCCCCAACCTATGAACAAGCCCCTCCTTGGTCTGCTCTTTGTCTCAGTCCTGACTTTTTCCTGCGAAAAAACCAAACCCCAACTCACCCCGGAAGAATACGCCGCACTCACCGACGAACAAAAACGGGCAGTGGAATATGCGCTCGACGGTATTGAAGTGATGGATGATCGCCTGGAACTGACGCTTTTCGCCTCCGAACCCATGATGACCAACCCGACCAATATGGACATCGATGACCGGGGACGGATCTGGATCACCGAAGCCTATAACTACCGCACGAATCTCAATCCCAAAAACCCCACCAAAGCAGAAGGAGACCGGATCCTGATCCTCGAAGACACCGACGGAGACGGAAAAGCCGACAAATCCACCGTCTTCTATCAGGGAACCGACATCAATGCCGCCTTGGGCATCGCCGTATTTGGTAACAAGATCTTTGTCTCCGTCAGCCCCAATGTCTTTGTCTTCACCGACGAAAACGGCGACGACGTGCCGGACAAAAAAGAGGTGCTGTTTACCGGAATTGGGGGCGAGCAGCATGACCACGGGATGCACGCCTTTACGTTTGGCCCGGACGGGAAGCTCTACTTCAACTACGGCAACTCAGGGGAAGGCCTCCATCTGGCAGACGGAAGCCCAATCCTGGACCCGCTCGGCCGACCGATCAACTCCGACACCGCCCCCTATCAGGAGGGCATGGTCTTCCGCTGTGATCCGGACGGCAGCAACGTCGAGATCCTGGGCTGGAACTTCCGCAACAACTACGAAGTGGCCGTGGACAGCTACGGACGCATGTGGCAGAGTGACAACGACGACGACGGCAACCGCTCCACGCGGATAAACTTCGTGATGGACTATGGCAACTACGGCTTCAAGGACGAGATGACCAAGACCGACTGGAGAACCCGCCGCATCAACATGGAAGACTCCGTCTGGCAGCAGCACTGGCACCTCAACGATCCTGGTGTGGTGCCAAATCTGGTGCAGACTTATGCCGGTTCGCCGACTGGAATCCTCGTCTATGAGGGCAAACTCCTCCCCGCCGAGTACCAAAACCAGGTCATCCACGCCGATGCCGGACCCAATGTGATCCGCATGTATCCGGTCGAAACCTCCGGCGCGGGCTTTACCGGGGAGGCGAAGGCGATCCTCGACGGCAATACCCGTGACAACTGGTTCCGCCCCTCCGATGTGACGGTCGCTCCTGACGGTTCGGTCTTCGTCTCTGACTGGTACGATCCGGGAGTGGGCGGACACGCCGTCGGTGATCTGGACAAAGGCCGGGTTTACCGATTGGCTCCCAAAAAGTCCAAATACCACCTATCCACGCCTGATTATTCTTCCGTGGAATCCCTGATCGAATTGGTTCAGAATCCGAATCGGGCCATCCACTTCAAGGCTTTTATGGCATTGAAAGAAAAAGGAGCCGGGGCCAAAGAAGCACTGGAAAAGCTCTATGAATCCGAGGATTCCCGCATGAAAGCCCGGGCTTTTTGGTTGCTGACCAAGCTGCCGAATGGAAATGAATACATCCAAAAAGCCGCAACTGACCCGGATGAAAATATCCGCGTAGCCGCTGTCCGCGCCTCCCGAATCAACGGAATGGACGATTCGGCGTTCCTTTTGGAAATGGCCGGAGACGCTTCGGCACAGGTGAGACGCGAAGTCGCCGTGGCCATCCGCTACCAGGACCAGCCCGCCGTATGGCAAAAGCTGGCCGAGTCCTACACCTCCGGCGACCGCTGGTACCTGGAGGCCCTGGGCATTGCGGCGGCGTATCATTGGGACAGCTACCTGCCCGCCTATCTGGAAAAAACAGGAACTGGCTGGGTGGAATCTGCGGCAGCCAAGGATCTCGTCTGGCGATCCAGATCGGCCAAGACCCCCGAACTGCTGGAGCAACTGATCCTGGCGGAAAACAGCCCTGCGGATCACCGGTATTACCGGGCTTTGGACTTCCAAAACGCCGACCTGAAGAACCAAACCCTCAAAAACCTGCTTGCCAAAGGCCAAAACGAAGACCAGGTGATCATCCTCCGCCAGGCAGCCTACGATACCGGGAAGCCCGATGCCCAACTCCTCAGCCTTGCGAAAGCCAAGGCCGGTGAGATCGCCGACGACCAAGACTTCCTGGATATTGTGAGAAAATTCCAACTGAAAGACCAAAAGGACCGGCTGCTGGGCATCGTCTATCAGGAAAACGACACCCGGATGGCCAGTGCCGCGGCGGGAATCTTCACCAG
>CAZGYC010000302.1:0-2329 GCA_964530015.1 uncultured Limnohabitans sp.
ACTGTCACTAACAGAAAATCAGACTAAATAAAGACGGGTTTGCTCGGGCGGATACCACTTGGTAGCCAAACTCATTCCTGAGATCCTTGAACAGCTTGGGACTGGACCGGAAGTCAAATTTCACAAAGGCCATCGTCTCCTGATCCAGGTAGATGTGTCCCAGCCAGTTACCATATTTCTTCCTTTTGATGGGAAATATTCTGATTTTGTAGGTGGACCGTCCGGCAAGCATGACCGGATCTTCCAATTCGTAGGTGTAGCTGCTGGCAAATTCGTTCATTTGCCAGGTGGAAGAAAAATCCCTCGCCACATCCCTGTTCATCAAGAAATAGGAATTGAGCTCCCAGGGTGTCAGCAACATGATCTTCCAGTCGTCAAATTCGGAAGGTTTGGTTCGGACTTCACGGACATGGATCGAATCGCTGACCTGATCCTGTTCCTCATCGTGCATCTCGTACGGAGGCTTGATCAGATCGATGAAGGCCTCGGTATATCTGAGATTTTTTCCGTCCAGAAGTGTGAAATTCTTAAAATATCCCTGAAGAAAGGCACTGTCTGTCCCGTAGTTTTCAAGGATCCGGCGACCCGCTTTCCGAATGAGTTCAGCGGGATCTTCGGGTTTCACTTCCACACCTTCCAATTCCAAAAACTCCTCCTTCATTTCCACCTTCACCGTCCCAAGACTTGAAGTCCAGGCCATTTGCACGCTTTTGAATCCCATGCAGGAAAAAACCACCGGGGTTTGCTCCTTGGTAGAAGTCGGCAAAGCTATCTCAAACTCCCCTTTCAACCCTGCAATGGCACCTTTGTCCAGCTCGGGAAAGTAGATATGGGCAAAAGGGACTTCCTCTTGGGTTTCGAGATTGACTACTTTTCCACGAAAAGTCTGCTGCGCAAAAGTCTCAGTGGCGATGCCAAGGCAACAGAAAAGCAGAAGGTGAAATTTCAGAGAAAACCGGTTCATGTGGATGGAAGCTAGACAAAACGTATGAAGCTTCAAAAAACGGGGAAATGAACAACTTTGGGGAATGCTGGCCGAGCTCAAAACCTCTCAAATCCGGATTTGAGAGGTTTCCTTCCAACTTTCAGGGGTTTTGGACAAGTTTCAGCCCGTTTGCATAGGTTTTGGGGGTTACTCCTTTCATCTTCTTAAAAGTCCGCTGAAAGGTGGCCGGGGAATTGAACCCGCAGCGGGAGGCCACACCGGCCAGGGTCAGGTTGTTGTTGTCCTCATTTTGAATTTCCCTGCAAAAAGCCTCCACACGAAATGCGTTTACAAAATCATTGAAGTTGGTGCCAGCCTGCTGGTTGAGCGTGAGTGAAATCATCTTGGGCGCAAGTCCTGTATGGCTTGCCAAAATTGCCAGACTGAGTTCGGGATTGAGGTAAAGCTGGTCTGCTTCCATCGCCTGCGTGATCAGGCGGAGGGTTTCCTCTGATTCCCCTGTTTGGGAAATACCCGGTGCAGTCTTTCCGTGAATCTCTGGATACCGGATGGTTTTCAATTTGGAGTAGCCCACGATGGCAATCCAATAGAGAAAAACAACGAGGAAAATCTCGACAGGAAAATAGTAAGACCATTCGAATGGCCATTCCACTAAGTAAGGGACCAACAAGGTTGCCGTCCAAAGCACTCCCAACAGAACTTGGAAAATCAACAGATTTCTGAGCCAAACCCTGGCTTCGGTCTGTTTTTGAATCTGCCTTTTATCGGAGGATAGGCCCGCCAGGCCCGCTTTTTTATACTCCCAGACAATCAGCCCAACAAAAAACAGGTAAACCATGAGGCTCCATAACTCACTGTAGCCAAGATAAAATCCACTGATCACCGGCCCCCAGGATTTCAGATCAAGAATCCCCTGGCGAGTCAGGAAAGCTGCCGACCATCCCAGAGAAACAATAAAAACCTGGACAAAAAAGGGCAGAAAACAAGATAGGATGAGACGCTTGGGAACAGAATACGCAGGGCAGAGAAGTGATTTGCAATACAGATAAAACCCCGGGCCTACCAGAAATATGGTCACAAAGGGATAGAAGTCAAAAAAAGTAAAGTGGTTTTCCAATCCCGCGCTCCAGTTGAAAGTCTCCAGACCGTTGTACACCATCGCCACCATCACCAGTCCCAGGTAAAATGAGCCCGGATGACGCTTGGCAAAAAAGAGCAGGATGCAAAATATAAACCCCTGCACCGCACCAAAAAGAATCAGAATATTTATCAGGCTCAGATCAAGCTCCATCCAAGAAAAAGGAAACAGGTTAAATGCATCGAAACATATCAAGTTAAAAATAGGGGAAAAGGACTTCTGAAAAAATTGAATCCCTGATCTTG
>CAZGYC010000303.1:0-2308 GCA_964530015.1 uncultured Limnohabitans sp.
TCGGAAAATATAAGTTCCTGGATTTTCATAAAACTGACATTTCGTTGATACCGTGCCACTTACTATGGATTCAAAAGTACTAGGTTTTTGTTATTGATCAATCTTTTTCTGAGAGAGTTTCCGGAGAAGCTTATTCTAGGGCTGAGTTCGCTATCTGGTCAAGGATTGCAACGGCGATTGTTCATTCTCAGATCAGCTCATGCCATTTGTCCGAAAACGGTCTCGAATCTGTGCACCATATCACCGAAATCAATGGCACAGCCTGGCCAAAATGGGTAGCACGATGGCTACCGAAATAGCCAATAAAACACCTTTTAAAAAATACCTTTTAATCGTCCGTTGAAATGTTGCTGCGACAAACATGATAAAAGATACGACAAAAAAATTTAGTCGCGGATAAGAACCTTCAGCCTCCTGTCTAAATACTGCTCTTGCTACTGTATCGATCTGAAGCGTAGGTATATTTACAACTATATTTTGCATCGCCAGTAATTTGCTTTTAAGCCTTGCGAGCCTGATAGTTACAAATGCGGTCCGAAAATCCAGAAGGATCCTCAATTTACCAATGAATCCAGCGGCAAATTGTTTTTGTATTTTGATTTTTAACCTTTAAACTTTTAATAAAATGAACAGAGAACTCGTATTGTTTTGGAATGAAAAAGCTGCATCAATGCTGAACTTTCATTCGAACCCAGGCACTGATGCCCGCCGGATGGCAATCATTCACATCGGCATCCATGATGCACTCAACAGCATCAGAGCTAAGTATGACCGGTATGCCTTTTCAGGCCCAATGGAACCAGGCGCATCTCCGGAAGCTGCTGTCAATGCTGCAGCAAAGAAGATGCTCCTTTGGGCGAGAGAAGAAGTGGGAACAAGTACTATTCAAATACCAAGTTCTGCCCAAATCATTCAATGGTATGAATCAAAGATGAGTGTACTCCAAAATAATCCCAGAAAGGAAAGGGGAAGACGAATTGGAGAGGATGCTGCAGAGGGGATAATCCAAAAAAGGAAAAATGATGGACACAAGGACATTACACCTATTTCAGCCAGTCCTCCAGATGGAACTTTGCCCGGAGAATTCAAAGCGGATTATTATAATCCACCAGCTCCTCCCGTAAACAAATTTATGACTGATTTTGCGACGAAGGTAATACCATTTGTTTTGAACCCTCTTGACCTTGGCCAATTTACCCAACCCCTTGTATCCCGTGTTCCCAGTTCGCAAGATTTGGAAGAAGTAAAAGAGAAAAGCACATTAAACTACGTAACAAATTCCCTTAGTCCGGCTCAGAAAAGAGTGTTTGAAAAATGGGGCAATAATAGCAACAATCTCAATCTTCGCCAGCACATTATCTGGAACAACTTTACCCTTGAAATCATAAAAAAACAAAATCCGAGTTTTGATGCTTGGGATACTGCCAGGCTATTGGCAATGATTCACACAGCCATGGCTGATGGGACTATTTCGATGTTTAAAGATGTTTACACCCATTACAGATGGAGGCCTGTCACTGCAATTAAAAGCACGCTTAATACTAATTGGAATAGTTTTTTCGCTACTCCCAGGGTTCCAGAATACCCTTCTATTTTTGGCATAGCAGGTGGAGCTACGGGGGCAATATTAAAGAAGGTTTTTCCGAACAATATTAATATTACATACGAATCCATCCCTTATACGAGCATTGACCAAGCAGTCTTGGATAATGCCGAGACAAAAATCTATTGTGGTTGGAATTTTAGGGATACCATCAATCCAAGCATAAATCAGGGAAAGGCAATCGGTGAGTTTGTGTATAACAAAGCATTCAAAAACTAGGATGAAGACAGTATAACCCTAATCTTAGTTGCACAACATGACCTACAAGGATAGCATGGCGGCTACCGAAATATCCAATAAAACACCTTTAAAAAAATACCTTTTAATCGTTCGCTGAAATGTTACTGCGACAAACATGATAAAAGATACGACAAGAAAATTTAGTCGTGGATAAGAACCATCAGCCTCCTGTCTAAATACTGCTATTGCTTCTATATGGATCTGAAGCGTAGGTATATTTACAACTACATTTTGCATCGAAATTAACCTGATTTTAATCGATGATAATTTATTAATTCTTTAACTTAAACAAAGTAGCTATGAAAAATTTTAAATTTGGAACAAAGGTATTAGTAATAACTTTGTCCCTCCTTGGTTTAGTCGTTGGATCCTGCGTAGAAGAGCCAGTTACGGACCGCGAAGATCCGAACGCGCTTCCACATACAAAGGAATTTGAAGCGGACGTTGCCACGGAATGGTTCAATT
>CAZGYC010000304.1:0-2307 GCA_964530015.1 uncultured Limnohabitans sp.
ATTTTTTTTGTCAAAAATGATAATTCAACAAAAAATGGGACAAAAAATGACGTGACAAAATGTGTGACACACACACAAATTGGAGGACAAAACATTGTGTTTTTCTCGGCTGAAACCACCTGTAAAATGCAGTTACAGGGACTTTTTGTGAATGCGTCAGACATCACTATGATGCACAATTACAACAGAAAAATGTGTCACATTTTTTGTTGCAACATTTTTCAAATTGGGATGAAATTTTTCCAAAAAATTGTAAAATCATTGTTTCCAGGGCATTTCAGCTATGTGCCTATATGGATGATTTTTGTCAAAAACTGGTGATGATCGGCGACACACAAAAATTCACCAAAAATGTCCGGCGAATTTTCTGGAAAATCCGGGAAAATAATTTCGGGTATTTTTGGTGAAAATCGCAGTTTCCCAAGGGAATCAGCAATAATTTTAAGCTGTGTGACATACCATTTTTGGACAAATTTTGTCCGAAAATTTTCAAATTTGTCAAAAATTGTCCAAAATCAGAAAAATTCGCCGGAAATTTCCGGCGAATTTTCCAAAATGACAAAAATTTCCGGAAATTTTCCCGGAAAATCCGGCGGAAAAAAAGTCGGCAAAAAGTGGGGCAAAATCTCAATATCCGGTCGGAACGAGCTTTATTTTCAGCAAATTTGTGAAACTCAAAAAAACGTCGAAAAAAAAGCTCAAATCGACCCCACATTGAGAAAAATGGTCATTTTTGTCAAGGTCGACAATTTTGGAGAAATCCGGGACAAATTTCCCCGGAAATTTCCCCGGGAATTTTCCCGGAAATTTCCCCGGAAATTTCCCCGGAGATTTTTCGTCCAAAAAAATGTGCAAAATCAAAAGATCCGGTCGATTTGAGGGGTTGTACACGAGTGTTTTTCGACGATTTTACAAAATCCGGAAATTTTCGAAAAAAAAAGCTCAAATGGTTCCCTCCTTCGTAAAAACCCTAATTTTTTGGGGGGGTCCAAATTTGGTCAAAATCGGCCAAAATTTCCCGGAAATTTCCCCGGAAATTTTCCCGGATTTTTTCGTCGAAAAATAGGGGGGTAAAAGTGATCCGTACTAGGCAGATTTTGGTGTTTTTACGAGGTATTTTTCGGACCCCGAAAAACACCTAAAAAAACAGCTCAAATGGTTCTCTCATTGGGAAAAACACCATTTTTTAAAAATCTGACAAAGTCCGGCGGAAATTTCCCGAGATTTTTGGAAAATCCGGGAAAATTTGTCCGGCGAAATTTTCCAAAAAACACCCTTTTTCCCATTTTCTAGTCGCAAACAGCCAAAAATCGCCGAAAATCCCGGAAAAAATTTCGGGAAATTTCCGCCGGAAAATTTCCGTGAATTTTCCGGAAATTAAGTTTTTCGCATTTTTTCAAATCCCCCGCAAAATGAGATTTTCGATTTTCGAAAATCTCGCGGGACACATCAGAGTGTTAATAGCCTCTATGGCACACTAGGGGGGGGAGGGGTAGCGCGTTTTTTGGCTAGTTATCCAAATCGAAGTTTGGGTACCCATTTGCGTGTTTCCGAAAATACCGAAAATTGCTATTTTTCATGTATGTTATAGTATATCTATGTAATACCAAGTTTTTTTTGGACCCCCCATTTTTTCCGATTTTTCAAAAAAATCACAAAAATCGAAAGGAGAGAACCATTTAAGCCAAAAAAGTCGACGTTTTTCGGGACCTCAAAAATGACCCAAAATTTACCTGTTTTTACCCTTGTACGCCTCACTTTTGGGGGGTCAAAATGGGGGGGTCCAGCTTGGCCCGGATTTGGGAAAATCTGGGGAAAAATGGGGGCAAAAAAGTGACGTTTTTGGAGGCCTCAAATGGTGCGGATCTTTCGATTTTGCCCATTTTTGACCCCCTGTTTTTTCGCATTTTTTCGCATTTTCGCCTCATTTTTAGCTTTTTTTACAAAAAAAACACAAAATTTTCGATCGTTGAAACACACTCCCAGAATGGGCCGCTGCCTAGGGGTAAAACACTGTTTTTTTTGCAAAATTTTTCACGATTTTCTACTTTCTCAACGGCCCCATAGCCGTTTATAAAATTTTTATAAAATTTGTATACAAAAAAGTCGTCCGGGGAAAAAAGCTCAAATGGTTCTCTCCTTCGAGAAAATCCCCCGAAAAACCGTCGGTTTTTACCCTATTTTTTTGGTGTTTTTTTCGACAAAATCCAAGTATCTAGGGGATCACAACAAATTTTATAGGGTCAAAATTGACGATTTCCCGGAAATTTCCGGGAAAATTTTTGGATTTCCCGGAAATTTTCCCGG
>CAZGYC010000305.1:0-2304 GCA_964530015.1 uncultured Limnohabitans sp.
CCGACAAATGCCGGGATTCGGGGAGCTGAGTTTTTCAACCAAAACCTTCGGGGTCTAAAAAAGACCCCAAAGGTTTTCGGCCAGCAGACGGTTGGGGTTTCCAAAAAACCCCGAAGGTCTGGGCATTTCAAGCTCCAAACCTTCGGGGCCAAAGACTACCGCTCCACGCGGATCCGGTTTTGTCCAGCTTGCTCCGGTAGCCCATCTGGACAAAGCAGAGCTTTCGATGCAATCCTGGATAGGGCCTCGAAATTGCTCCCGACAAATGCCGGGATTCGGGGAGCTGAAGATTGAAACGGGAACCCAACCCAAACAATCTTGCTGCCAGATACTTGATACTAAAGTCCCGCGTCTTGATACTAAGATCCTGTGTCTCGGATCTCGCTTCTTGTCTCCTGCTTCTCCTGCTTCCCAAAAAATCACCGCTCCAAAACACTGTTCAATATCTCCTTTGTCCGGTCTGCGAGAAAAAGGGGGACATTGACCAAATCATCTTGGCGAATCAGATTTTTCATCGAAAATCTCACCTTTACCTCGGGGTTGTTTTCCTCTGCATAACTGGCCAAACTCCTGCTTCGGGTACTTTCCCCAGATTTCACTTCTATTGGAATCACCCCATTTTCGAATTGAAGGAGAAAATCAACCTCTGCTTTCCCATTGGATGTCCAATAGGAGGGCAATTCTCCAAATTGCGCCACAAGGGATTGAAGGATGTAGTTTTCAGCCAAGGCCCCTTTAAACTCCGAAAAAAGCCCCGTAGGATTGAGAACAGCCTGGGGTGTCAGCCGGGCTTTCCTCCTCAACAATCCCAAATCCAGAAAGTATATTTTGAAAGCCGACAAATCCCGATAGACGGCGAGAGGAATCCCAACCTTGGTCACACGATTGACCCGATAGACCAAACCGGCCTGGATCAGCCAGGTAAGGGCATCCTCATATTCCCTAGCCCTCGCACCCGGCTTGACCACTTGGTAAAGGAATTTCTTGTTCTCCTTGGCAAGCTGTGATGGAATAGAATCCCAGATGTAGCTTATTTTTTGAATATCCCTGGCCGGGACATGCTTTGAAAAGTCCAGTTCATACGCTTGGTTGATATGGTCCAACAGCGCTTCCACCCGCTCCAAATTGGCACTTTCTGCCAGTTCTCCCGCTGGTTCGGGCATTCCGCCCGAAATCATGTAGAGCCGGAAACTCTCCAAAATCCTGTTAAAAAAATAATCCGGGATCGGTGCGATCGCCTGAATGGACTCCAGATAACTCGCCATTTCCGGGTCCTTTTGGGCCAAAAATTCCAAGAATGTCAGCGGGAATAGTTCCAAAAAATCGACCTTGCCGACAGGAAAGGGAGAAAAGTTGCCCAGCGTCACACCCAACAAGGATCCGGCACCCACCACGTGAAATGCATCTTGGATTTCCCCAAAATACTTCAGTGAATTCAGGGCTTCTTTGCATTCCTGGATTTCATCAAAAATGATCAGCGTGTTTTTTGGCTCTATCGGAAACCCAAGCACCAATGACAGATTCTGTACAATACGCAGCGGATCCTTGGTCAGCTCAAAAAACTGCCTTAAGTCAGGCTGACGGTCAAAATTGAAGTAGGCAGTTTTGGGATAGTGCTTTTGTCCAAACCACTTCAACAAGGAGGTCTTGCCTACTTGCCTTGCCCCTTTCAGCAAAAGCGGTTTGGGTTTTGGGCGGGCTGCCCAAGCGTCAAGTTGGGTGAGAATTTTTCGGTCAAAAAACATCAAATCACATTTTATCTTCCGAAAATGTGAAAAAAATCACACAATCGGAACTTAATCTGTGATTTATATCCGGTTGTGATCCTGCTTCCCGGGTTTTGTAAGGGCGGGAACTGATTGGCAGAATCGGTTTTCGGCAAAAAGTATCTTTTCAAGCAAAACCTTCGGGGTCCAAAAAAGACCCCAAAGGTTTTCGGCCAGCGGACGGTTGGGGTTTCCAAAAAACCCCGAAGGTCTTGTTGGGAAGAAATGGCTTTCAGGAAAAAGTGTTTTTTCAACCAAAACCTTCGGGGTCCAAAAAAGACCCCAAAGGTTTTCGGCCAGCGGACGGTTGGGGTTTCCAAAAAACCCCGAAGGTCTTGTTGGGAAGAAATGGCTTTCAGGAAAAAGTGTTTTTTCAACCAAAACCTTCGGGGTCCAAAAAAGACCCCAAAGGTTTTCGGCCAGCGGACGGTTGGGGTTTCCAAAAAACCCCGAAGGTCTTGTTGGGAAGAAATGGCTTTCAGGAAAAAGTGTTTTTTCAACCAAAACCTTCGGGGTCCAAAAAAGACCCCAAAGGTTT
>CAZGYC010000306.1:0-2282 GCA_964530015.1 uncultured Limnohabitans sp.
GCGTTTCGGGTGGCGTTGATGATGCCAAACATCGTCCTGAGGATCAGCTTGTCGAGGATCTCTGCAGAGGCTCCTTTCTCCAGGCCAATCTGGATGGCATATTGCTGGATCGTAATCAAAGGCAGCACGATCCGCTCACGGATTTCGATGGATGATTTGGACACGGGATTGTCTTCCAGCAGCTCTCCCATGCCCGACACTTGTTTCAGTTTTTCGACCGAACATTCGAATTCCCTGAACAGCAGGTTCCAAAACTCGCCATACTCCGGATTGTCTTTCAGATAGGCCGTCGCAGGGTAGAAGCATTTGTTCAGCGACTGCATCGAATTGCCCAGCAAAGTCCTGAAAAAGAGGCTGTTCTGGTACAGTTTTTTCAGATCGTCCAGCTTCCCTTCTTTTTCCAAGGCGGCGACCGCCGAGCCCACTCCGTAAAAACCCGGAATGTTCTGCTTCATCTGTGCCCAGGATCCCACGAAGGGAATTGCCCGCAGGTCTTCAAACTTCAATCCCGACTCCCCGCCTCTTTTCAGCGGCCGCGAACCGATATTGGCCATGCCAAAAAACTTCAGCGGTGCCACGTGCTCCAGGTACGGCACAAACTTCGGATGGTTTTTCAGGGCTTTGTACGCCCCGTATCCAGCGTCCGCCAACTGTTGGATCAAGGCCCGTTGTTCGTCGTCGAGGTTGTTCTCCGCATCCGCGTACAGGTGGTTTTCGACCCCTGCGCTCAGCAACTGCTCAAAATTGTAGGTACAGGAGGCTTGCTTTCCATAATTGGAAGAGATCGTCTGACCCTGGATCGTCACTTGGATCTCGGAATTTTCCACTTTTTGCCCAAGCGATGCATAGAAATTGTGCAGGTTGCCGCCGCCCCTGGCGACAGGCCCACCCCGGCCGTCAAAGAAAACCACTTCGATGCCATTCTCCCTCGAGACGCGGGTAAGCTCTTCTTTGGCGACCAGGATTGACCAGTTTGCCTTGAGGTATCCGCCGTCTTTGGTTCCGTCGGAAAAGCCCAGCATGATCGTTTGTTTCTTCCCACGGCTGTTCAGATGCGTTTTGTATTCCGGCAACTGATATAGCCGGGTCATGATCTCCGGAGCCATCTGCAGGTCACCGATGGTCTCAAAAAGCGGAACGATGTCCAAAGGAAGGCCGCCCGGCTTGACGCCCATCGTCAACTTCGCCATCTGATAGACTTCCAATACATGGAGAACCGACTGGCAGTTGGAGATGATGTAGCGGTGAAGGCCGTCTTCTCCGTTGGTCTTCTGTACGGACTTCACCGTCGCCATCGACTGCAGGATTTCTTTGTGAAAGGGCTCTTCAAAGTGCTCCAGAGACGGAAGCGCCTTGGTCTTCATCACCTTGTCGATCAACTCGGTCTCTGTCCCGACAAACTCTTTGCCCTGGATACTGAAGACCTCTTCCCACAGTCCGTCATGCTTGCGGCTGTCCTGCCGCAGATCCATGTGGGCGAAGTGGAAACCGAATATCCGGACCTTGAGGATAAACCGGTCCAACAGGTCCAAAAACAGCCCGTCGTGGTACTGGATCAATGCCTCTCTCGCATCCATCAGAATGGCCAAAAGGTCATCCTTGGACCCGTAGATTTCCTTGTTTTCAAACAAGGTAAAGAAGATTCCCCGTTCGGCCTTCACGATATGTTCCTCCACATGCTTGAAGGTCAGTCGCTTCTTGAGCTTTCGCAAGTCGCGGTAATAGCATCGCATCAGCCATTTTTTCAGCCGGTCAGCCACCTGAATGGTTGTCTCGTGGGTGACGAACGGATTTCCGTCACGGTCGCCACCCGGCCAGAAGCCAACTTTCAGGATCGCCGGGTTTTCCCAGGTATGGAGGGGCTGGCCGAGCCCCTTGAGCAGGCGGATGATGATGTCGGGGATGCTGTGGTAAAACACATTCTCCAGATACCAGATCAAGCTGATCGCTTCGTCAAATGGGGTAGGCTTCTCACGGTTGATAAAACCCGTCTTGCCGAGTTGTTGCAGCAGGAGATTGATGCTCTCAAGATCATCCGTGCGGATCGCATTTTCCAGATCGGTGATGATCCCCAGGACATTTCCGGGATAAAACTGGGTCGGATGGGCCGTGAGCGTGAGGCGAACCGAAAAGGTCTTCAGCTTTTCGATCAGCGCTTCCTTTTTGCGGTCGTTTTCCACCCGGTTGATCAGCGCCTTGATGGAGCCTTTCCCCGAGGTGTCGTTGATTTTCTCATAGGCGGCATCTTCGATCGAATCAAACAACACCACCTGACGCTCCAC
>CAZGYC010000307.1:0-1583 GCA_964530015.1 uncultured Limnohabitans sp.
GAGAAAATTAACTTAACGCCTATGCGAACCATCGGGACACAGAAACACAGATTGTCAGCATTCTTTGTCAGCAGGAAAAAGGGATGAAGGTCTCGGATATCTGCCGGGAGCATGGTATCAGCCAGGCGACCTTTTATCAATGGCAGAAGAAGTATGGCGGGATGTCCGTCAATGATCTGAAGAAGCTCAAGGAGCTTGAGGCAGAACTTTCGCAGTTTAAGCGTATTGTTGCGGATCTGACCTTACAGAACCGGGTTTTAAAAGATGTAATCGAAAAAAAGTTGTAGGGCCTGACGAGAAACGGGGATTGGTCGATCATGCCGTGAAACGACACGGCATGTCCCTTCGTCAGGCCTGTAGAACCTTTAAGATCAGCACATCGGTTTACCGGTATAAGCCTTTGAAAAAGGAAGATGATAACAAATATCATTCGTTGCTAATACAGATGGCAGAAAACAGGCCCACATGGGGCTTCTGGATGATGTATTACCGCTTGCGTAATGCAGGGCATCCGGTTAACCACAAGCGTGTTTACAGGCTTTATAAAGAGGCAAATCTGAATATGAGAAGAAAAACCCGTAAACGAGTTCCAGCCAGAGTAAAGCAGCCGCTGGTACAGCCTCTTTATCCGAACCTTCACTGGAGCATGGATTTTATGCGGGACAGCTTATTCCAGGGCAAACCCTTCAGAGCATTTAACGTTATTGATGATTTTAACCGTGAAGCGTTGAATATTACCATTGCAAAAAGCATCACATCAGGGCGTGTGATAGCAGCATTGGAAGAACTGATCCAATGGAGAGGAGTACCTGAGAAAATACGCGTGGACAATGGTCCGGAATTTATTGCAGAGGCGCTCAGGCAATGGTGTGATGCACCGCAACGGAAAATCGAACTTGTATTTATAGAAAAAGGAAAGCCGTCTCAGAACGGTTACATTGAACGCTTTAACAGAACCTTCCGGGAGGATGTCCTGGATGCTTATCTTTTTGAAGAACTAACCCAGGCACAAGCCTATTCAAACCAATGGATATGGATGTACAACAATGAACGGCCGCACAGCGCCCTGGCCAGGCTAACTCCAACAGCGTTCCTGTTGAAATATGGAAAACTCCACCTCCCACAGGGCCAATCCGAGTTTCCCACATTCCAACAGGACATTAACATCATCAACAAATTTAAATCTCTATTTTTGACCGAGGCTATTTAAGGGGAGCCTTCAATCGCCCCGCTACTTTTCACTCTCCTCTCTCCACTTTCCACTTTCCACTTTCCACTTTCCACTTTTCACTTTTCACTTTCCACTCTCCACTTTTCTATCACATCCCGCACCGAAGGATACGTGTCTTTCTTAATCTCGTCCAATCGTTCGGGACCGATCCAGGCTGCCTCGGTGATGTCCTCTTCGGTCTGTGCCACCAATGAAGTAATTTTATCCACCTTAAAATAGAACCAGTACGTTTCTTTCAGGTAATCCGTATCCTTCATCCGGTAGGTATGCCATGTTTTGCAGATAAGGCCGCCCGGCGTGAGGTTATCAACTCCCGTTTCTTCGGTGATTTCCCTTGCCGCAGTTTCTCCGG
>CAZGYC010000307.1:1593-2267 GCA_964530015.1 uncultured Limnohabitans sp.
ATCAACAAAGAGAAGATAGCGATGTCGATATCTTAGTGGAATTCAACAAACCAATAGGCCTTGAATTTGTTGACTTGGCAGAGGAATTAGAACGAATTCTCATGTTAAAGGTCGACCTTGTTTCAAAGAAAGGAATAAAAGAAAAATATTTAAAATCAATCGAAAAAGAACTTGAATATGTCTAAAAGAGAGTCAAAACTACTGTTGACTGATATCTCTGAATCGATTGATAAGATTAAGAATTATACGTCTGGACAATCATATCAGGACTTTCTAGATGATGACAAAACAATAGATGCCGTTATAAGAAATTTTGAAATAATTGGAGAGGCTGCTAATAGGATACCAGATGACATAAAAGATAAATTTCAACATATTAACTGGCACAGAATAAGAGGATTTAGAAATAGAATTGTCCATGACTATATGGGTATCGACTATGGGATTGTATGGACTATCATAGAGAATGACTTAGACCAGTTGGATGTTGATATAAAAGAAATAATTGAAAAAGTATAGCCACTACCGCTAACACGCCGTTTGCCGCAAGCGGGCTGAATCGTGAGCCGAAACATTCTCTTTTCCTGTATATTCGTCCTGAACTAAACATTCTGCTCCCCAATCCCGCCTGACGGCAAGCGGCATTCCAAGGTAAAAAACAAGTTTTTGAACAA
>CAZGYC010000308.1:0-2251 GCA_964530015.1 uncultured Limnohabitans sp.
CTCTTCAAGCTGCATTCCCATTCACAGAAACAGATTATACACCACAGCATGATGTCAAGGCTGCTGCAGAACAGTATGAAGAGTTCTGGGTGTCAGTACTTGATTGTCCTCTTTGCACCCCCCTTGCCGTAGTGGATGATGCTGAGTTGTGCGCCGAACACCAAAACATCCACGACTCCATCCATATCCCGGTTAACTAATCTATACCAACCCCATTGTCTTCTCCATCTCAATTTAAAACACTAAAAGAGACGGTTGGGTGGTTAGCGTTTCGTCGGACCCGTAATCGGGTTGTCCTCCACGCCCTGAGACCGCAAGACCTGCGGCGAGAATGTTCTTTGCGGCGTTAATATCAGCGTGAGCTAATGTGCCGCAAGATGTACATAGAAATTCAGACTGACTAAGTCTGTTCTTTATGTCTTCGTATCCACAAGAATTACAGGTGCGAGAAGTGTAAGCGGGATTCACTTTAATGACATTAGGGTTCTTATCTTCTAAACGTTGATAGAAATAACCCCACGCACTATTTAGAATAGCTTTATTTAAGCCTTTCTTCTTAGCGCCTTCGTTAGTAGTCATTTCCTTAACGTTTAAATCTTCAACGTAAAGATAATCATAGCTGATTGCTAATTCAGTAGTTATCTTTTCAATCCAATCTTTCCTTGTCGCTGCTTCTTGCTCACTTAGTTTGGCTATCGCTAAACGAGTTTGATTGTAGCGGTTAGAATTGTATTGCTGTTTAGCAAGTTTACGCTGTAAGCGTATCTTACGCTGTTGTTTTCCTTTACTTAGAAATTGCGGTGCGTTATAAAACTCGCCGTTAGACAGCGTAATAGTATTGGCTACACCGACATCGATGCCTATGTCTTGGTTTGTTAACTCTCTTTCTTTAGGCTTTTCCGCTCTGGTAAATGAAATGTACCATTTTCCACTCCGAGTGAGTTTAACTCTGGCGGATTTACACTCTAATAGAATTTTGAAATTACGAGTTAATCTGAACTTAACGTATCCAAACTTCGGGATGTTCACTTCAGCCCAACGAGAGTTTAGCTTCTTAATAAAGATGTCTTTAATCAGAAAACTGTTGTAGTCTCGTTCCGAACGAAATGTCGGTGATCCAAAGTGAGCTGGGTTCTTCCACCAGTTTAAGAAAGCTTGATAAAGCTCTTGAAGTGCAGCTTCTTGGACCCTAGAACTTCCTTCCTTCAGCCATTCGAATTCAGCTCTAGCTTCAGTTAATTCCTTACCCCATCGGTATTTATTAACCGACTTCAACGCTTCTTTGTGCTCTGGATTCGTAGCGAAAGAAGTTAGCCAACGAGCAAAGTGCCACTGTTCTAAAAACTTATTCCAGACATAGCGAGCGTCAGAGCAATGACGGTTCATTGCTTCTTCGGCTTCTGGAGTTGGATAAAGTCTGAAACGTAAAGACATATATATAGTATATCAGAGGATATTCACCGAAACAACCGTGTGCCCAACCCCAGGAAAACGATAACGATACCCCTCTGAGTCGTTATTTGTTAAGCGCTGCAAGCTGTGAGACTAAGCCATCTGTCAGCTGGTTGGACGGTCGTAGGCGGTGAGGACTTTTAGCTCCTTAGCCGAAATCAGCGCTCGCATACCGCTTCCTACACGTATACTAGATTCGCAATTGGGGCTTTTCGGGTTGCGTCGGAAAGACTAAACAACACAGCTATCATAAATATATATCCAAACACATAATTGACAATCGTGGTTGGTGTAGGTTGGTTCATCATAATGTGTGCCCCAATACAATCTAAAGGATAATCATGACTATACAGCCAGGTCAAGAGTATGAATACTTTGGTCAAGATGGTAGGGAACATATCCTCATTACGGAAGGTATGACAGAAGAGGGTTTGCATCGTGCCTTGTATACTGGCGAAGATGGAGAATCTTGGCCATCTGACTTTTGCGAGAATGATATAAGCGAAGGTGATTGGAAATTGATTAGTTCTCCTAAGTTTAAAGTTGGAGACGTTATCACTAGAGGAGCAACTAATGATGGCGACGGTTTGATCATTACCGGCATAGAAGACGATAAATATCTTATGCGTTGGAATAATGGCGAACATATTAATCTAAGATCTGTCAAATATGTGGAAAAGCATTATAGATTGTTGGGTTCTGCTAAGACAGAAGTGGAATTTCCGCCGCCACAACCACAATACCATGAAACTACCTTCACAGTAAAGCACAAGTATGCTGTAGGAGATAGAATTCAAAG
>CAZGYC010000309.1:0-2249 GCA_964530015.1 uncultured Limnohabitans sp.
GCCCTGTCAATGGTGATTTCGGGATCCTGCATTTCGTCCAAACGCTCGGATGCCAACTGTGCCAGCCACAGCTTAAATGGTTCCGCCTTTGGCGAGGGAATGGACTGAATGAGCCGGAAAAGCTGTTCGGTATCGGCGACGTCTGTTAGCCGCATTTTACCGTCTTTGGCTTGCATTTTCAAACCGTGAAGATTTGTCACGGTTTCATTTCCTTCTTCTTTGAGCCGTTGCTTTAGCTTACGCCAATAGGCTTGGGGGTCAATGCTATCGGTCAATACTTCAATCACGTCAATGACTGAAATATACCAGCGTTCCTTTTCCCCATCCCAGTGGGAACGGACTTGTTTTTGTTCAAATAGCCTGATTGAATGTTCTTTCTCCATGCTGCCTGTCTATATCCCCTAAGATAACCAAAATGGCCGTAGGTTTTCTGTAATTACACGCAATTCATTTTATGATCCCCCAGCTAAAGCTGGAGGGAATTCATGCGGATCCATTCCTATTTCATGGCATGGGGTCCGTTGACGACAACGTATTTTCGGATATGCTCAAGCTGGTAGGCGAACGCAGGACCGATGTAATAGAATGGATGAAATCACTGCTTGACAATGGGAAAGGCGACAAGGCCGAATTTGTGATGATGGACTCCACCCATGTTTTCGGCAAATCCGAACCGTTGACCGTCAATGCCAAAGGCTACAACCCCAACCTCGATTTTGAAAAGCAGGTACGGTTGATGTACCTGTTTTCTGCACAAATGCAAAAGCCGGTCTATTACAGGTTGATCGCCGGCAATATCACCGACCTGAAATCCATGGCACTGTGCGTGGAGGAAATGGACATAGAAAACGTGATCTACATTGCCGACAAAGGCTTTTACAGCAAAGAGAACATGGCCCTGATGAAAGGGCAAAAGCTCCAATACATTGTCCCCCCTGCAAAGAAACAACAAGCTCATTGACTGCAAGCCCTTGCAGGAAGCCAATTTCAAACAGAAGCTGTCTTATTTTATTTATCAGGAAAGAATCATCTGGCATTCCCAATACAAAAGCGGGGACGAATGTTTTACTGCCTTTTTGGATGAAGGTCTGAGGGCCAAAGAAGAAGCTGATTATGCAGCACGTATCCTTGCCTTGCCAGACCTGTATTCCAAAGAAAAGTTTGCCGAAAAGCTGAACGGCTTTGGTACACTGACATTCACATACCACATCAAATCCGAAAAAACCTGCGAGGCGCGTACAAGCAAAGAAACGAGATCGAAACGGTCTTCGACTCCTACAAAAACTTCCTGAAAGCCGACCTGATCTATATGCAGAACCACTACGTGCCGGAAGGATGGCTTACGGTCAACTTCTTGGCGATGATAGCCTACCACAAGCTGTACACAAGGCTCAGGACAATCAAAAAAACTCAGCAAGTCCATCTACAAACTCCAGATAAACAACAAATGGATGCGCTCCGAAATCACCAGGAAAAACCTCGACCTGTTCAAACAACTCAATATAGACTGCCTAACTTAGCGGAGTTAGAGGTTAAAGAATATGTGTGTCCGTAATCCTGCACGTAACCAAATAAAATTCAAAAATGGCTTCCCCTCGACTTAGTTCGACACACTTCGACAAGCTCAGTGACCAAGCTTACTAACCATCGTTCGGGGACCGGAATTCCTCAAGGTTGGGGGGAGAGGGAGAGCAGTCGAGGCCACCTGGTCGATACGTGCACCTCCTATGTTCCTGACTTGGAATCACCCAAGAGCATCAAAGGGAGCCAAGAAGACTTGGCCTGAGGGAAAATGGGCTTTGAAATCTATGTGGTTAAACTTCTTTGCGTCCTCGCGGCAACCAAGCCTTCGCAGCGACCCAAAACAAAAAACCTCCGTTCGGGAGGTTCTTGGTTTCAGTCTTTTTTGGGCAGGGTGCCCAAGAGGTAATCCCACAGCGGCGAGCTCACCCCAAAGGAAACGTCGGGATCCTTGTAGTGGTGGATTGCATGGTTGACCCACAGGATTTTGAAGAAATTCTTGGGCGGATTGTAGGCGTGGACAATGTAGTGAACGCCCAAATACGCCGCATATCCTATCAAAAATCCGGGAAGGAAATAAAGTGCATAGTCTCCCATCAGCAACCTGAAAACAAGGTAAAAAATCGCCGCGTAAGCCGCACTGACAAAGGGAGGCATAGCCAGGCGGTCTTTGTCTTTTGGATAATCGTGGTGAACTCCATGCACGGAATACTGCAATTTGTCCTTGA
>CAZGYC010000310.1:0-2238 GCA_964530015.1 uncultured Limnohabitans sp.
AGTCGATGGATGCGGTTTTTCCGGCGATTTTGCACGTGTTTCATGTGCTGGCCGGGGAAAGGCATTGATGTTTCAGGTATCAAGTACAAAGTACTAAGTACAAAGAAGCAAGAGCCAAGAAACGAGAACCAAGAGCCAAGAAACCAGAGGCAGGAATCTGTAGGGTTTTGGATTTGGTCGGATTCACAAAATCCAAAGTCAGCCTATACGCCGCCTTTGGGTTTTGAAATCTAGGTCAAAGCTGGCTTTAAACACTCAATTTCTGCCTTTAGCTCTTCCAGTTGGTTTTTCATTTTTCCGATGATTTCTTCTGAATCCAACTGGACGGAATTGACCAAATCCTGATAGTAGTCCAGGCCGAGGTTCAGGTTTTTTCGGAATTTCTCCAGATAGGCCTCCTGCTTGGCAGAGACCTCGGGAATGAGCTTTTGGAACTCGTTTTTCAGGTAGTCCACATAGAGCTGGGCCTCCTTGACAAAGACATGCGGGCGGTCAGACTCCAGCTTCAGCGTGATCTTGCCGTAGATGTGATCGACCATTTCCTTCAGACTGAAAACTCCCTTGAAATAGGCCAGGTTTGGTCCGGGGCAGATGGTTACCGCGTTCAGGTTTCTTCTTGGAGTTTCGCCCTGAGCCAAAATTGCCGGGGCACTCAATCCTTCGCAGAGGCAGTCTTTTTCAAGGATTTCAGCCATTTCTTTTTGGCTCACCTTTCCTTCTTTGAACAGCTTGGATTTTAGGTTTTGGTATTGGCGGGAGGCCGTGCAGATGGGCTTTTCGGTAAACTCCGTGCTGAATGTCAGGAATTTCTTGTAGCAGGGACTTCCCGGACGGCCCTTTTCGATCCGTTCCTTTCGCTGGTTTTCGCCGCTGCTCGTGCGCAGGTTGTTGAACGGCACACCCAAGGGAGAGGCATGGCTCAGGAAAAAGTCGGATTTCTTGGCATCGATGATCTTTTGGATGGTTGCTTCATCTACTGAAGTTGCCTCTGGCACCAGCAAAAACGGACTTCCCCAGCCTGTGCCGTCCAGTTGATAATAATTTCTCAGAAAACTGTCTTCTCCCGCAGTACCGATCCCGCCTTGGTAGGTGATTTTGATGGGCTCATTTTCCGGCAAAAGTGGCCGTCCTTTTTCGCCCAAAGCCTGATTGCAGGCCTGCCGGATCGTTTCGGTCAGCTCCTTTCGGTTGGTTTTGAAATCCTCCAGGATCGGCCCCGCCAGAAAACCGTCGGTGGCAAAGGCATGGCCTCCGCAGTTCAGGCCTGACTCGATGCGGAATTCGGACACCCAGAGGCCTTTTTTGGCCAAAAATTTCCCCTGAATCAAGGCAGACCGATAATCGCTCACTTTCAGGATGATCCGCTTTTTGATCTTTCCCTTTTCGTCCGGGAAAAAGTCGGGAAACTGCTCCGCATAGCTATAGAGCGCAGGGTTCATTCCCGCGGAAAAAACCACGGAAGCGTTCAGGTTGCTGTTGGCAAAACCCCTCAAAGCGGAGAGGGCATCGGAATATTCCCTCGGAAGTTCTTTTCCCTCCCGGTCATAGTTGAGCTTGTCCACTTTGGTCATGATGTTGACATCCACCGATCCCGGAGCCAGGGAGCCGATGATTTGGGCTTTCAATCCGCTTTTCTCCGCAGGATCTGCCAGCAGGTATTCTCCGAAAAGCCGGGCCAGTTCACTTTCCCGTGGAAGCAAGGCTACCAACTGGCACATCGTCCCATCCTCTTCCCAATTTTCGGTTTTCATTTCCTCCATTTGGGCATGGATCGCAGTGTCCAAAAGATCCAGATACGCCTGGACTCTTTTGGCGCGGTAGTCTTCTTCTGTATCGGAAATAGGCGCAAACGGAAGATTGAGCTTGGCGGAGTGGATTTTTCGCATGTCCTCCAGCAGAAAGTCATCCATGATGGAAACGACACTGGAGATGCCAAATCTGGCGACTTTGAGCGGGGTATCGACGGTGAATCCCAGACCCATCACCGGGATATGGAAGGTGTGAAGTCCTGAAGTTTGAAGCATTGGAATCTAATTGGGGAGGGTTTGCTTGAGACCCCAAAATTACCCCCATAAGCCACCTTGGGTAGCTGCGATAAGTGGTGTTGGTGGCTGACTTTTATCAGAGAATAGGCAAAAAAGCTGTTTTTTGCTTATTTGGGAGGGTCAGGTCAAAACTCCATTTCGATGCTTTCACCGGCCTTGAGTTCCAGGTCGATTTCGGATCCGTCGGCATAGA
>CAZGYC010000311.1:0-2228 GCA_964530015.1 uncultured Limnohabitans sp.
GTTGTGAATTGCTTTCATCCTGTTATATTATCAGGGAAATCACAGCATACCCCACGCTAAGTGGCTGGTATGCTGTTTTTTATGCCCGATTTTAGAAATAAAAAAATCGGCGAATTCTGGCGACTTCCTCCATCACCCACTACGGATTTTAATTCCCATTCTGGACTGGCAAGCTTTCCAGGGCTTGAATTTTCAAAAAAATTCCGCCAATTCCCGTCAAAAAAGTTCCAGTTGCTGGGAAGGAGCCTCGGGCTCCACGGCCTTCGTGCCGTGGAAAATCTCCATCATCCCAAACTGCTTGTCGGTAATGGACATGATTCCCACTTTTCCCTTGGGAGGGAGATTTTTCCTCACCCGCTTCTGATGAACTTCCGCATTTTCCCGGCTGGCGCAAAACCGCATGTAGATGGAAAACTGAAACATGGCGAAACCGTCATCCAAGAGCTTTTTTCGGAAACCCGAAGCAATCTTCCGGTCCCTTTTGGTCTCCGTGGGCAGGTCAAAAAAAACTAAGACCCACAAACTCCGGTATTGGTTAAGTCGTGAGAAATAGCCTTCATCCATATTCGGGATAGGAGATCTTCCGGCCGATTCCGGCAAAGCAGTCGAACAACGAACTGGTCGTCCGGCTGGCAGCGACCATTAGGGGACTTTTTTGCCCATCGATGATCACATCCAGGGCAGGAATACTGAGCAGCTCCTTTTTGAGGGCGGTCGTCAATTCACTGTATTCGTCCTCGGTCTCCACAATATGAGATACGACCAGATCTACATAGGGGCGATATGGCTCCATAATATCATCTGCCAGACAATAGGCATTGTACTTATTCCGGTGCCAGATCCCCACATTGGGAAGCATACCAGATGACACCAAGGCCCGTGCAATCACGGCCCTCAGGATGGCGTAGCCATAGTTTAGCAGGTTGTTGGGCGGGATGCCGGCCTGCTCCCGGTTGAAATCGGGAATGCCAAAGAGATGCTGCCAATAGTAAGCGGCCGCCTGGGCCTCGTGGTTTTCCCGGTCACCCGAGCTCACGTTTTTGGCCAGGTGGCGGAGTTTTGGGGCGGCAATGCCCTTTTCTTCCAACAAGCCTGCCTGGTTTTGAATCTTGGCAGTCACGGTCTGCTGCCAGAGGTTTTTCTTCAGGGGCACACTGGCATCCAACTGATACCGTATCCGCTCGGTTTGCTCGCTGTGTCCGTGCATGGGCAGCAGCAGCCCGTCGGGCAGGCGCTGGGCATTGCAGGAGACCACGGCAGTCTTCTGATTGGTGAGTTTTGCCAACAGCCCATTGGTCACGGTAATCTGCTGGTTTTCCAACACGACCATTCCGATATCCTCGATCGGGACCGTCCTCTCCGGCTGCCCATCCGGAAAATTGACCACCAACTGCTCGTTTTTGGTGCTCAGGTAGGCGGGGTTGCCAAAGAATAGGGTACGTTTGATCATCGTCTGTTTGCTGTTGAAAGTGAGGAGGAAAACTTTTCCAATCCGCCGGGGCGGATTGGAAAAGTTACCTTAGTCTTATAACCCCGTCCCTCTGCTTGTCTATTTCCCCCCCGACATAGGCACAAACACCCATTCTTGGGGAATTGACCACTGGCATGGAGGCGTAGTCCGCAAAGTCCTCGCAGGTTTTCGCGTGCTTTTTGCCACATTTCATACAAAACAAGGCTCCTTCCTCGTAGTCAAGGTCACAGACCGTACAGACGGATATCGCCGGGAATTGCCCGCAGGTGACGCAGGTAAGCCCCAAAGGCTCATTTCTGGACAAAAGGACAATCCTTTCATCGGCAGCAAACGGATACTCATCCACTACCGTCAGTTGCAGCGCAGTGGTGCTTCCATAATCGTACTCATAGTCCAGCTTAACTCCTTTGGACAAAGCCATCTTTGCCGCCCTGCTCATGGGGATCTCTCCTTTGATCTGCTCCATCAGTTTTTCATATTCCTTTGTCTTTCCTTTCTCCAACAACTCTTGCGCCTTAAAATAATCCAACATTCCGCCCCCTGACTGCCTCCGTTTCGACGGATCCGTGAAGCTGCTCATGTGTCCGCAGCATTCCAGCCAGATAAGCCGCAGGAAATCATCCAGCTCCCCCATGGGCGTTTCCCCGTCAATCCATAGGGAAAGAAAGTAGGGTGGTTTGATCCAATAGGATGGATTGGGCTCCACTTTGACCAGGAAAGATCTTCCCGGTTTCCCACTGGCCGACCGTTCCTTCAG
>CAZGYC010000312.1:0-2227 GCA_964530015.1 uncultured Limnohabitans sp.
GGTGCAACTGCCCTGGTGGAAAAGAGCCCTGAGAAGACACAAATGAGCGGAAGACCCTTTTAGAAGTACGAGAGACGTCCCGGCTATCGGGATACGAAGTACGGGGTGCGCGGAACCTGGCAGGGACGCACTCCCCCTTGGTTTCGAATCATCTGTCAGGATTGCAAAAACCGGGAAAAGGGAGCGGGGGGGATTTGTTTGACCAAGATTCTGCTTTATGGGCTAGTTACCGTCATTTCTCTTTTGTAAATCCTAAATTTTCCCACTACCAATGACGGAATAGTTTGCTACCGAAATCCGGATAAACAATCCATTCCATGCTTATCGTCCATGCCTGCCTACCGGACAGGCCTACGGCATTGATTGGATGTGGAAATTTTGTCTTCATACAACATCGTCTGGTCTCCAATCCGCCGCGGCGGACAAGTTTTTCCAGTCCCATCGGGACGGGCCATCTTCTTGCCAGCCATTTCAATGGCTGGAATTATTGATGGCAGTATGAGCTGGAAAAGTCCCGTAGGGACGGACGATACCATTTCAAATCAACAGGCAAGCAAAAAACACCACCTAATCGGATGGAAATCAACGGATATCGCCCATGCCTGCCTACCGGACAGGCAGGCAGGCCTACGGCATTTGATACTACCCTGTTTACCCGTCATTCCTCTTTTGTAAATCCCAATTTTTTCTTACTCGCAAGGACGTGCCCAAGACACCCGGCATCCAACACCCGGCATCCTTCAGACTTCTCCGCGATTACCAGGTAGGGTGTCTTTTCATCCAATGGTCCACGGAGAATTTGCCCGACCCATAGACCAAAAATGTGATCAAAAGGATCAGCACGATGACCGAGATCCCAAATTCGGTATTGTTGGAAACAGCCAAAAATCCCTGCTGGATGTTCACCAGAAATACCGCTCCGAGTAGGATCGGAATCTGGAAAAGGATCGCAAACCGGGTGACCAGCCCCAAGGCAATCAGCACCCCGCCCACCAGATGGGAAAAGGCCACATAGTGCGCAAGTCCCAAGTTTACAAACTGCAGCTCTGCGGTCTTCATCACAGACAGCAGGGCCTGGGTGTCAGAGATAAAGAGGATTCCCTTATACAGGATAAAAAGCCCGAGGATGACGCGGACAAAGTCAATCCATTGCGGATGATGGGTGTCGGCCCAATGTTCGATTTTGCTGAGGGTGTTCATGGCTTTTTGGTTTTTGTCTTCGAATAATTTACAAAGAAAATTTCCAAAAGCATTGATATTCAGGGTCATAAATTTCAAAATTCCCCCTCAAATGCTTCTGGGATTCTACTTATCCGGAAAGCCAATCCTGCTCTTGCATCGATTTTCCGGCTTTGAAGGGCTTGTTGCTTTTTTTGCCGTTGGCTTTAAATAGTTGTCGG
The DNA here is from genome assembly GCA_964530015.1 of uncultured Limnohabitans sp. GTDB lineage: Bacteria > Bacteroidota > Bacteroidia > Cytophagales > Cyclobacteriaceae > Algoriphagus. The sequence continues at coordinate 1,401 of CAZGYC010000312.1, forward strand.
ATAGCCCGTGATGGACAAGAATATGCCTTAAGAAGCTGGTTTGGATGGCATTAAAGACGATGCGTTTCGCCAGCACCCCACTGGGCGATTTTTTCAACTACACTCCCACTGGTCCCGCTCCCCAGGATTTCAAATCCTGAGGTTCTATCGTAGGATTTTTGATCTGGTTTGTCTCTTTCCAGGCCCTATTTGCAACACCCCATTTCCATTGCGCTGACAACAAACTTCCCCATCCAAATGAACTTACTGCGCCATCGCTTTGGGATGTCGTCATCCACACGCCAGGGTTCGCTCCTTCCGACTGAGACTGAATGCTGCGCTGGTTCCTGCCTTTAGCAGCAATAGTTTGCAAAATATTTCCATTTCTCATTTCAATTTTTAATTTTACGTACCGAGTAATTTTTTTACTCACAGGCTAATTCCTTTTTTGGGACTGAAAGGGCGAAGCTATGGAAATGGAGAATGATGAATTAAAAATTGTGATTATCCGCCTGTATGCAAGTACTGAAAAATTGATTGGAAAAGGGCGGATAATCGTCCGATAGCTATCGGACCACAGGCCACCGTCGACGGTCGACACCGTGTCCGCCGTGGCGGAGCAAAGTTGTTTCGACGTAAAACCATCCGATATTGGGTTACTTGTAGTAAAGCGCATAATCAGATTAAAAATTTTTGAATTATGGGAAATACAATTGTTGAAAAGACTTTTGTCTTTGCGGAGAGATCGCTCAACATTTATTTCGAATTGAGAAAAAACGGTCATTACCGGCTTGCCGATCAATTTGTTGGAGCTTCTACTTCCATAGGTGCAAACGTTGAAGAAGCTC
>CAZGYC010000313.1:0-2199 GCA_964530015.1 uncultured Limnohabitans sp.
TTTTCTCATAGGCGGCATCTTCGATCGAATCAAACAACACCACCTGACGCTCCACATATTGGATCATCTCAAAAAGAAAATCCAAACGTCTCTTTTCATTTTCGCCAGGCATCATCTCCTCAAAGAACCCGTCAATGATCTCGCGGGGGGACTTTCCGGAAGCGTAGCCCCGTTCACAGGCTTTGCCCAAAAAGGGCAAAAGCGTACCCGTGACATAGATATCGTCAAACGGCAGATCCAGAAAGAGACTGTTGTAGATAGTAAATCGCTTGGCGACTTGAGTGTCGTAGATGGGGAACATTCAGGGTCAGATTTAATAGGTCTGGCAAATTAGCAAAATTTCCATTTTTTTGAACAAAAATTAAAAATTCTACAAGCATCTGTCCGGCAATTTTGCAAAATGACAGATTTTATTCTGCTTTTTGATCAAAAAGGAAAAACAAAAAATCCTGCCGGACTTCTTCCCATGCGAAAGTCCGATCCTCCAACAAACGACGCACCGGGGAAAGCCTGCATTCTGGTGCTTTTCGGTGACAGAGTCTATGTAATTGTCCTTAGAAGCTCCCGTCAGCCGCCGATCATCACCGTGGGACATCCCAGGACAATCGAACCGCCATGTGCTGTGGGATCTCCCATACGCGCGGCAGGCTTCCCCCCGATCATCACCGTTGCGGATCCCTGGATGATCGAATCCGGCGGACCGACACAGACACAAGAATCCCCCACCACTGCCGCCGGCATGCCCCCGATCAATACGGTAGACGCTCCGGGTCCGATGACCGGGCCTCCCACATGGGGAATCGGCGGTGTCCCGGGTGTCTGCATGGGACAGGTATGCATATCCGTTATTCTCGCGGCCATCGCCATAGTCCAATCCATTTATCCTGGCCTTGCGCACTCGGCTGCGGGTTGGTCAGAGGTCAAAAATCAGGCTGGTGCATTTCCTCCAGCTTGCATGGAATCTCCACAGACAAAAGTTACCAAATCTTCGCCATTAACCAACAGGCCAAGTCCGTCTTCTTCGCAGGCATTGGGGACTGTCTGTGGGAATGCATCCCCACTGATAAGCCGAGACAACTGTCAAAAATGCTTGCCCTGCTCGCAGGAAAATCGCTTTTGGATTCCTTCGACCAACAGGACACGATGGGAGGGCAATTCAGGGGTGCCCATCCACCACGGGGAAATTCAATCGCAAAAAAATTAACCACAGAGAAAAAGAGTCTTTGGTTTCGGAACAGCAAGCGTCAGCAGAACGCCAATCCGGAGCTTCACCAATCAGCGTTTTTGAGAGCGCAGAGAAAAAAGCCAAGGCTTTTTTGACCGTTCAAACCACGATTGTCAAAAAGCAAAGCTTTCCCCTTTGTGGTCTCAAAAAGGCCTGTCGGAACCAGTCGGGCTGGAGTTCCGGACAAGGCTTGAAAGCTCTGACTCTTTCTTCTCTGCGTGCTCCGTGGTGAAAAACCCTTTATGTTCCTTCGCGGTTTAAAATGGAGTTTTTCACCGCAAAGTCGCAAAGAACGCAGCCAAAATCGAGGGGGATTTTCCCCGGGAAAAGCTTTGGCTTTTCGCCTTAGTGTCCTTGAAATGGCCATTCTGATCACAAGTCGGGATGCGGCAGTTAACCTGCAAATCCCATACTTTCATTGAGAACTTTGCGGTAAAAACTTTGTGTCCGTGGTCCCCGTGGTGAAAATTCCTTTATGTTCCTCGCGGTTTAAAATGGAGTTTTTCACCGCAAAGTCGCAAAGAACGCAACCAAAATCGAGGGGGATTTTCCCCGGGAAAAGCTTTGGCTTTTTCTCTGCGTTCTTGAAAAAGCTTAGCCGAGAAAGTTTCGATTGGAGTTCTTTCGTTGCCAATTTCAATCCCAGATACTCCTTGGCGTTCTCCGTGGTGAAATTTTCTTTGCGTTCCTTCGCGGTTTTTGCGGTTTAAATTTCCCGCTGCCGGGAACATGCTTCACATCCATTATGCGAGTCCGCAAGAATGTTTTCAGCCTTCTTCCATGGAAATGAAGTGCTTTCGCTAAACGCGATTTCCCTGGCCCTACTCGATAATTATCTGAAAAAATTTTCCCCCATGATGTACAAGCATTGAAAACTTCATTTACTTTGCATCACAAAGTACTTTTGACCATGAGAAAACCGGAACAAGAATTAGCCGAAATCAAATCGATGATGGAGCGGAGCACCCGCTTCC
>CAZGYC010000314.1:0-2198 GCA_964530015.1 uncultured Limnohabitans sp.
AAACCCTGGGCAAATGAATCAAAAAAGCCATTTCCCCCGGCCACGAATCATCGTGGGATTCGATAGCATCGTGCCGGGGAGTGAATGTGATTTTGCAGGAACCAACATTAAGGTAAAATCAAGCCACAGTGTTTTTGCCACAGGGAAAAAAGACAGCGACTCCCCCACCCCAAAATAAATATGCCAATCTACTCTCTGGGCCAAACATTGTCGGAAGTCACTTTGTCCGGAAACCTTCCATGCGGATCCAGCGTGATTCTCTTGATCTTTCGAGGTCCAAAATCCATCACCGCATCAAAAGTTCGGCTGCCGCTCCACCAGACATCGACCGGCCAAGTCACCTCTGCCGTATTTGCGTCCAGCATTTTTGCATTGGGCAAGGACTTGATTTCCGGCCCTTCGGCTTCAAACTCCACCTTCAACACCACCGGAGAGGGCATTCCTCCGGCTTGCTTCACGGTCACGGTGGTCTTACCGTCTTGACTGGCGACTTTTTCAATCGATCCTTCAACCGATTCGGTGGTAAACAGCCAATAATACCAGAACCACTCCAGGTTTTGTCCCAACTCCTGGTTCATAAAAAACATGTAATCCCAGGGGGAGGGATGCTTGAAAGCCCAGGCGGCCGTGTATTTCTTCATCGCATGGATGATCGCTTCGTCTCCTACAATCCCTCCGAGCATGGATAGCATGGGTGGGGTTTTCTGGTAGGTTTGGTAGCTATAGCCGACACCCGCATCGTTGGCATTCCACATCAATGGAGCCTCATCCTCACTGCCGCTGATCCGTCCATAACTTTGGCCAATACGATCCAAATTAGCCGGAGTACCCCGTGAGTCGGCGCCGGACAGGATGTTCATGTATTGGTTGAAGCCCTCGTCCATCCAGCCATACCGGGTCTCGTTGGTGCCCACCATCATCGGCCACCACTGATGGGCAACCTCATGGTCGGCTGCTCCCTGATTGGAATTGATGACCATGGGATATTCCATGCCCGCACTGGGACCATCCTGCAGCGTGAGCTGGGGAAAAGGATAGGGTGCCCAAAGCTTGGAATAAAACTCCAGGGCATGTCTGGTAATTTTGGCGGCATTTACGAAATAGTTAGCCCGCTCCGGAATGTACACCAGGTAGATCGGCACATAGCCTTTGCCGGGAATGTCAGCCCGGGTACCTTTCCAGATAAAATCCGCCGAAGTTGCCCAGGCAAAATCATTCACTTTGTCTGCGACAAAATGCCAGGTAAGCTTGTCTCCTGCCGCAGTCGCTTTGCCGGGGCCTCTTTCTTCCTCACTGACGATGGTCGTTTCCCCATCCGAGTTTAAAACCGAAGCAAAGCGTTCGATAGCGGAGGCGGTCATCACCTCCTGGGGATTTTGCAGCACCCCCGTACCGCTCACAATCCACCCTCCAGGCACGGTGATGGACACATCAAACTTGCCGAAATTGTTGAAAAACTCGGCTGGCCCGAGATAGGGACTGGTATCCCAGCCTCTCAGGTCATCGTATTTGGCCAATCGGGGAAACCATTGGGTAGGCTGAAACAGCGTGCTGTCAAAGCGCTGGGTCATGCGGTGTCCCACTCCATCCGGACCACCCGGCAGTTTGGTATGCCAGTCGATCTCCAATTCCGTCTTGCTTCCGGCTTTGATCGGCTGGGCAAGGTAAACCGTGGCGACGGTTCTTTTCAGTCCGGTCACACCCGGTTTGGGGGCTTCATTTCGCGCCAGGCGAAGCTCGGTGAGATCGATGGGTTCACCGGCCACCTTGATCCCGGTGACTGTCATTCCTTCGGTCTGTTCGGCTGGGGTGGAAAAGCCCCGCGGGACATCGCCCCGAAAGATGTTGTGGTCCAATCGCAGCACGATCCGGTCCCAGTCGTCTTTGCTGTTGTTGTGGACCAGGATTTTCTCAGTCCCGGTGAGCGTCTGTGTAGCCGGATCCAGGCTTACCTCGATGGCAAAGTCTGTCTCCAACTGCCAATAATTTGGGCCTGGCTTTCCCGAAAAATCACGGGTTCCGGCTTCAAATGCTTTCCGGATCGAATTGGTCATGGGAACGTCCCGCCGGATCACTCGGTGATCGGACTCGATGGAATTTCTTTGGGGAATTGGGTTCGTCTGCTGGGCAAGACTGGCTGAGGTACTGAGCAGGAGGATGAAAAGCAGTTTTCGCATAAAGTGGGTGGTTTGATTCGG
>CAZGYC010000315.1:0-2177 GCA_964530015.1 uncultured Limnohabitans sp.
AAATCCTGAATGCCATCCTGTTCTTGTTTATCGGCTTTGAACTGCTGATCATCCCCGACTTTGAGACCTACTGGCTCATTTCCATCGTAGCCATATTTGTGGTGCTTTTTGCCCGGTTTATTTCCATCTGGATCCCTTCGTTGATTGTTCCGTTTAAGCCCAAGCTGAACCGCGGAACGCTCACCATACTCGTTTGGGGTGGCCTCCGGGGCGGTGTGTCCATTGCCCTGGTGCTGTCTGTCACCGATGAATTGTACAAAGAATTGCTCCTGGAGATGACGTATTTCGTGGTGGTGTTTTCCATCGTGGTACAGGGACTCACGGTGAGCAAAGTCTCCAGCAAGGTGCTCAGTGTTGGGGAGGAAAAACCAAGTTCCAAAAAAACTGGCTAAGGAATAAAGGACAGGCACTGCCCTAAATCTGGCTTGACATACTGTAAAAGCGTTCGCCACTGCCTTCGGCACGGGCAAGCACCATATCGGTTATAGCGCGGCCAATTCGACCGTTTCCATCATCAAAAGGGTGAATGATAAACCAAACCTGTGCTATGGCAGCTTTCAATACAGGGTCAAGCCCCACCCCCGGTTCCTCTCTTTTGGGGATGGGCCTTTCATTGAGCCAGTCCAAAAACTTGTCCTTTTCTGCTTTTACAAGTTCGGGCTTTACGGCTTCGTAATGCACTTTTTCTTTGCCCATTGCACCCGAAACCACCTGCATTTCGCCAGTACGTATCGGCCTGTTTCTTTTTCATAAGGCCCGCTGTGTCCTGTTGGGAAAAGTGCTGCATGCCAACCAAACAACCGTTTTTCGGTTAAAGGCAGGTTGTGGCGTTGGGTGGCATCAAGCATCATTTCCACGATGCCTTCTATGTGGCGACTACTCGGCACAAGTCCTGCGGCATTGATGCCCAACCTCCTTGCTCTGGACGAACGCACTTGCTCGCAGCTCAGTAATTCGCCTTCTATTTCCGATGATTTTACTACATCTAAGGTCAGTGCGGCAAGCGTAGCTTCTTCTTTTGCAGAAAAGCCCAAAGCGTTCATTTGCCCGATGATTTTTCCCTGCATCAGGCGAACTTCCCCAAAAACTGCATTTATGGCTTTGTCATTCCAAGCAAAATCCATCCAGTTTTTGTGTTCATGGATGTATTTTGCCATTGCTCCAAATCAATTATGCGGCAAATACGCCAATTATTTACCGCAAATTTGCGGTGTTTATTCTTTTTTTCACCGCAATGGGTAACTGTTATTCTTCTTCGTTTGTTGGTATATGTTTTTCTCTGCAATAATTTTCTACGTCAGTATCATTTTTCAAGTAGCTGTCAACAAAACTCGTCCAATTCTTTTTCTGCTCCCGCAACGTATTTTTCACTTGCTGTCACTATTTTTTTCGTCTGTTCGATGGGTTTTTCAAACTCTTTATCCATCATACTGAGCTTGTCAATCGTCTTAAAGTCCAAATCTCGAAACACAGACGGAGGATGGATCGGGGAATTGCAAATTCCCAAAACAGGGGGGGAATTACTCCCGATGGCTACGGCGGATTCCACCCAGCACCCAGCGCAACTTTAAAGGACAAAAGGCATAGACTACGCGGAGGAGAGGGATTTTGAAGGCTTGTTATCATTTGGAAAAAGTAATTCAACTTCGTTGGTCTCACCGTCATAAATTATTTTCACAACTCGTCCTGCCAATTTGTAAGCTGCCATACCTGAACCCAAAGAACACGGAACGTAATGAAGTTCCAACAGTTTAAATTTAAAACTGTTCTTTAGTTTATTCTCAAATTGCTCTCTTAATTACATGAGACTCATGGTCTGAGTATTAATGTTCCGTTTTGAGCTAATTGGTGCAATCGTGGTGCAATCGTGGTGCAATTGGTGCAATTATGGTGCAATTCAAAATTCATAGTATGAACCTGCTCCTTTTGCTTCAGATGATTTTAAAACTCCTTTTTTTACCAACTCTGTCAAATCTCTTGTTGCTGTCATTCTCGCCACTGCCAATAGTTCTTGGTATTCTTTGTTGGTAATTCGCCCTTTTTCTTTTACAAATATTACTGCTTTCAACTGCCTTTCATTCAGCCCGAATTTGGTTAATTGTTCTTCGCTTAAATTGTCCTTGAAAAGCGTTGCCAAAAAACCTCCGTCCCGCTCTTTTAATTCGGGTTCGGGAAGT
>CAZGYC010000316.1:0-2118 GCA_964530015.1 uncultured Limnohabitans sp.
TTATCCCAAATGCTGCGCCATGGCTGGATCGGTGATACTGGGTTTGGATGTTTCTACCCGTCCGGCAAAGCGGTATTCCATGCCGGCTGATGTAGTAATGGAATAGTCATACCAATTGCCGCTTTTTGACAGCTGTTGATAGGTTTGTTTGCTTTTTTTCCGTGGGATAGAAAGGGTTTCCGCGGATCCGTAACCATACGTGTTGTCGGTCACTTGTACCTGGATGGGGTCTTTCCCCCCGTTTTCACAGTGGATGTGAAGTCCTCCCTCCCTGTGGTCATACTCGATCCGCACGCGCGGCTCCACGGCATGCACGGATCCCCTGAACGATTGGAAATAGCCATTGGGGCCAAAGACCTCCAGGTGATAGTGGCCCGATTTCTCCGCCAGATCCCACTCATCCTGAAGTTGCCTGCCCGCCTCGACGGTGTATCTTCTGGGAATGCGCTCCAGATCGTTCAGGTCATAGACATGATAGACTGCCCCTTTCTTCCCTTGGTTGTCAAACACCAGTTGGATCTGCTCCTGGTCCGGTACGGGCCGGGCATGGCAATACAGCGCGTAGGGAAGTGCCCTGGAGAATACGGAGCCTTTTTCCTGGAACAACTGGGCGGGCTGCTCGGGAGGTGCTGCCTTCGGAAGCTGGCTGGAAGCCTCGTCCCGCTGCTGGAAGTCCGACATGTCGGGCAAGTTGGGAAATGCGGGATCGTTGGGAGACTCGAAGTCAAAGGCAGAAGTCAGGTCGCTGCTGACGGCTCGATGCCAAGGGGATATGGCCGGCACGGTCACCCCAAACCGCTTCTCGATAAAATGGGCCACAGAGGTGTGGTCGGCGACTTCGGAATGGATCCATCCGCCCTTACTCCAGGGTGAGATGATGTAAAGGGGCACACGGGGACCCATTCCCCAGGGGCGAATCGGGCCTGAGATGGTGTCGCGGGGGTCTTGGTAAATCCGCTTGCCCTTTCCCAAGGGCAGGGGAAAAGCTTCGGTTCCCTTGTCGTTGTGGAAATACATGCCTTCAACCGGAAGCGTTGATTTTCCGGCAAGGGTGTTGTCCAGATTATAGGATGGCACTGCGGGGGCCGCCACATGGTCGTAGAGTCCGTCGTTTTCGTCGAAGGTCAGGAAAAAAACGGTTTTGCTCCAGACCTCGGGGTTGCTCGTCAGGGCCTGCAATACCTGTTGGGTAAAATAGCCTGCGCGGTAAGGGCTCGAAGGGGCACCGGGATGTTCTGAATCGCTTTTCGAAGGCAGGATCCAGCTTACTTCCGGCAGTTGGTTGTTTTCCACGTCCCTTTGCAGATCTTTTATGGAAAAATTCCGCATCCCGTTTTCGTAGATCGCGGAACCCGGTTTTGCGTTCCGGAAGGAATCGAAAGCCAAACAGCCATGCATGGCACCGGTCCAGTTGTTGTTTGGATCCTGATAGATTCTCCAACTGATTCCCGCTTCCTGCAATACATCCGGGATGGTCGGCCATTTGAAACCGTTGAGGTTGTACGTATAGCCGGGGTCGGGTTCCTTGCCGGTCACCCAGCATCTGACGTTGCAGGGTTCCGAATCCACATCCGTGCAATTGATTCCTGCGGCGCGTTTTTCGGGATCAAAGTTGGAGCCGGACCAGAACACGATCCGATTGGGATCCGTCCCGGTGGCCACCGAGCAGTGGTGGGCATCGGAAATCGTAAATGCTTCCGCCAGGGCGTATTGAAAGGGGATTTCTTCCCGCGTGTAATAGGCCATGGAGTGGGGAGTCTTAAACAGGGGCCAATACCCGTATTTGCCCTGGTTCCATGCCGCCTGCATGTCTGCAAAATCGTGTGGGGTCCCTTTGATCATGGCGGCATCCGAAGTCTTTCCATGCGCACGATAGGGAGGGATGATCTTCTCTCCGTCCGATTGGTGAAAGGCCCTTTGTCCGCTCGCCAAAGGGATCGGGAACCGGTCCCCAAAACCCCTGGCGCCTTTTTTCGCCCCGAAATAGTGGTCGAAGGACCTGTTTTCCTGCATCAGGATCACGATGTGTTTCACGTCCTGGATAGACCGCGTTGCGTTGAACGCCTCTATGGCTGTCGCCCGTTGGATCAATGGTGCCCAAAGTGTGCCCGCCAGACC
>CAZGYC010000317.1:0-2109 GCA_964530015.1 uncultured Limnohabitans sp.
CGTTCGCTTAAGCCGCCTGGGTAAACTTTGACGCCCACCCAGTCTGGGCATAAAATTCGCCCCGGAGCTTTTGGCAAATTGGCCACAGATGCACCGCAAATCAATCTGTGCATCTGTGGCTAGGGTTTCGAAGCCACTTGCAAACCACTGCTGAAATAGAAATCATTGAATTTTTGAATTGCTACTATTTCAATTGCTTTGTAGTTTCAAAAAGTTATTTCGGTATAACTTTCCGATAGGCAGTTCTTTGTTTCCTATCTCCACAGTCTCATTAGTAAAAGACTTTAATTTATTTACCGAGACGATATAAGATCGATGGATTCGTACAAATTGGCTTTCAGACAACATTGCCTCTACAGATGCTATCGTTTGACGGGTAATGACAAATCCTTTTTCAGTAAACACTTTTACATAATCCCTGTCACTTTCAATATAGAGTATATCATCCAGCGGAAGTTTTTTCATTTTGCGCTCCGCACGCAGATAAATAAATGAAATGGCAGGATTGGTTTTTTCTCCAGTCGTTATTCCGTTCATTTCAAGTTCCTGTTGTTTTTGGGAGAAGGCCTTGTTCACAGCTTTTAAAAACCGATCGAATCGGATTGGTTTTAAAAGGTAATCAGTTACATCTAATTCAAAACCTTCATGCGCATAGTCTTTGTGTGCAGTTGTAAAAATAATCTTAGGCATACTACGCAAGCTTCTTACAAATTCGATCCCACTAAGTTGTGGCATTTTAATGTCTAAAAAGATCATATCCACTGATTGTTCTTGTAAAAACATGGTTGCTTCAATAGCATTTCCAAATTCGCCTATGAGCTCCAATGCTGGTAGGATTTGAATGTATCGCCTGACCACGTCTCTTGCCAAGGGCTCATCGTCAACTATGATGCATTTTATCGGTATATGAGTTTCATTCGGCATAAACGGTGCTTTGAGGTTGGGCCAGTTCTTCAATCTGCTTCTTTTTTGTAATTCTAATTAGTTCAACCCGAAGGTCAACAACAAAGACTTCTTCTTCTTCTCTTATCTGCAAATCATACTTGCCTTTATACAAAAGGTTAAGACGCTTACGCACATTGTTGATTCCGATGCCAGAACGCTCTTGTTCTTTTTCCTTCGTCGGCACTTTTCCATTCACTAGTTTCATCACAAGGGTCGTGTCCTTCAATTCTATTGTCAGGTTGATCCAGGGATTTTCCAACACATTACTTGTACCGTGCTTAAAACAGTTTTCGACAAAAGGAAGTAACAGCAATGGAGCGATATACAAATTGTCTGGTGTAGCAGGGATCAAGACATTTACTTCCAGTTTATTTCCGTAACGGATTTTTTCCAAATTGACATATTCATGTATCAACTGTAATTCCTGCCTTAACCGCACCATCGGTTTTTGGCCTTCGTATAAAATGTACCTGAGAATATCTGAAAGGCCCATGATCATCTTGGAACCCTTCGGGGATTCTATCTGAGTTTGGGAGTAAATATTATTAAGGGTATTAAACAAAAAGTGCGGATGCACTTGTGCTGTCAGCAGCCTCAATTGTGATTCTGCATTTTCCTTTTGCAATTGAAGATTCCTGTGTTCTTTGTGATACCAGTGTTTGCCAAATTTCAGCATAAGTGCACTGCATGCAATGGTAAAAGCCCCTTTGTTTGTTGCAATCACTGCCATAAAGAAGGATACACCTTCGCTACGTGGTGCTAGAGGCAAATACTCAGAAGGCAACAACAAAGCCAGCAATGGAGGAAGTACCTTTCCCAAAAAGTAGAGGTTTAAGATGCCTCCTGCAAACCAAAATGCAATGATAACGAAGAGACCCGACAAGTATTTCTTCCTCAAAATAAATTTAGGCAAAACAAAATAAAGCATTCCGTAAGTCAATGGAACTTGCGCCAAGACAACAAAGAAACTTTCGGAAAAAGTATAGACCGGGTTTTTGAAATAAGCCATTTCAGGATATCCAAAGGGAAAAGCGGCATGGGTCAAGGTGATATATGGATACCAAATCCCCCAAAACAACAGGTGCTGCTTGATGCGATCATTTCGTTTTTCGGAAAATATAAGTTCCTGGATTTTCATAAAACTGACATTTCGTTGATACCGTG
>CAZGYC010000318.1:0-2107 GCA_964530015.1 uncultured Limnohabitans sp.
CACCAAGCCCACCACCATCCCGAAGGTCCCAAAATAGTTGGACTGCATGGCGGTAAGTTCGGGGTTTCCCATTGCCATCCACTTCAGCAACTGTGGTCCAAACCATTTGTAAAAGGCAGACCATGCAATCGTGTACATTCCCGCCAGGAGCAGCAAGCCCCTAAAGTGCATGGGGAATGTGGGAAAGGGGGATTTTTGATCCATGGGTTGTTTGATTTATTGGGCGATTTAAACACCTTCAGGCATTTAGTCTTAGGTCTCGCTACAAAACTATCCAATGAAACGTAAAAACCACCTGCAATCCCGCGCTTTTCTGGGCTTGGGTGCCCTTGCTTTTCTGGCTTTGGGCTTTACCCTGGGGAGAAATTCCGGAGAAATCACCCCGGCAACCATCGATTCGGCCGGCGGGCTGATCGGATTGGCTTTTTCACCCCAGGAAAAAGACAGCATGATCACTACGCTGACTACCCAGCGGAATAGCTTTGAGACCCTGAGAAAGACGAGGCTGGAAAATTCCATCAGCCCCGCATTGGTCTTCAACCCGCTGCCGCAGGGATTTTACCCGAATCAAGAACAGGAAGGCTACGACTGGGGACTGCCCGAATCGGTAAGCTTACCGGAAAAGGATAACGACATTGCTTTTTTGCCGGTAAACCAACTTGCCGTCCTGATCAAAAACAAACGGCTCAGTTCTGAGCGTCTCACACAAATCTACCTGAACCGGATCAAGACCCATTCGGATACCCTTCAATGCCTGATCACCTTGCTGGAAACCCCTGCGCTCGCGAAAGCCCGGGCAATGGACGCAGAGCTGGCGGCCGGAAAATACCGGGGGCCACTCCACGGAATTCCCTATGGAATCAAAGACCTGTTCGCGGTGAAGGGAACCAAAACGACCTGGGGTGCCAATCCTTACAAGGATCAAACAATCGACGAAACGGCTACCGTGGTCCTGAAGCTCGAGGAAGCCGGAGGTGTTTTGCTTGGGAAATTTACCTTGGGTGCTTTGGCCATGGGAGACGTCTGGTATGGCGGAGTCACGAAAAACCCCTGGAATCCCAAGCAGGGATCGAGCGGATCTTCGGCAGGATCGGCATCCGCCGTCAGCGCGGGATTGGTGCCTTTTGCCATCGGAACGGAGACCTTGGGCTCCATCGTTTCTCCCTCGACCCGGAACGGCGTCACCGGACTCCGTCCCACGTTTGGCCGGGTGAGCAGGCACGGCGCAATGGCCCTGAGCTGGTCCATGGATAAGGTCGGGCCGATCTCCAGATCCGCGCTTGACAATGCGATTGTACTCTCGGTCATCAACGGAATGGACCACAAGGATGCGGCGACCATTCCCTCGGCTTTCAATTATTCATCAAAAAAAGAGGCCAAGAAACTCAAAGTCGGCTATTTCAAGTCCCTTTTCGAAGGAGACCGCCCCAACTTGCAGAATGACCAGGCCGTGCTGGAAGTGCTGAGAAAGCAGGGTATTCAGCTTCATCCGCTCGAGCTCAGTCCCCGCGTGAATCCGGCACCGATTGTGAACATGCTGCTGGTGGAGGGTGCTGCGGCATTTGACGAGTTGACCCGGCTGGACCTGGACGATCAACTGGTCGCCCAGCATCGGAATGCCTGGCCCAATATCTTCCGCTCGGCAAGATTTATCCCGGCAGTGGAATATGTGCAGATGAGCCGTCAACGGACGCTTTTGATCCAGGAAGTGCACGAGCTGCTGAAAGGTTATGATGTGATCGTGACTCCTTCGTTTGCCGGGCAGCAGCTTCAGATCACCAACCTGACTGGACATCCGGCCCTGTGTATGCCAAATGGTTTTGCAGAAAACGGAAGCCCCACGTCCATCACGTTGCTGGCAAATCTCTTCGAGGAGGAGAAGCTCATCATGCTGGGGAGGCTGATTCAGGAAAACACCGACTGGCAAGCCAAGCGTCCACCGATGTTTGATCGGTAAAAAATTGGGAATCAGGCTGGTTTTCCACTTTCGCCTATACAGCAGGAAGATCCGGCTGTAAACGACCAAAGACCCGCAATTTGAAATCGCGGGTCTTTGTTTTTCCAGCTTGTCTTTGTGTCACCTTACCGCTCCGGCGATCTTGATGTG
>CAZGYC010000319.1:0-2104 GCA_964530015.1 uncultured Limnohabitans sp.
GTGGCCGGGGAATCGAACATCTTGGCGAAAAAGAACAAGCTTTTTATCATCCGGCAATACGACAAGGGGACAAAGATCCACCAGGTAAACCTCAATGACCGGCAGCTTTTGGCCTCCCCCTTTTACTTTATCCAGCCCAATGACATCCTGTATCTGGAACCGATGCGGATCCGGCAATTCGGAAACGCCGACAACCTCACGGCCTCACTGGGTTTGATAATTTCCGTAACTTCATCCATCCTTCTTATCGTGGCTCTGGTGACTGGTAATTTATGATTGACGGCAAAGTAGATTTATCCAAATTCCAAGAAGAGGTCAAGCCCATTGACATCAAGTACTACCTGATCAAATATTCCAGGTACTGGCCACTCTACCTGACCTGTGTGTTCTTGGGAATCATCCTGGTATTCCTGTTTCACCGCTATTCGGTGGAGGAGTATGAGGTGCAGGGAAGTATTCTGATCAAAACGAACTCCTCTCCCGAAGTCCGGATACTGGACAGGTCAAACATCTTTTCAGGGACCAACAACCTGGAAAACGACATTCTCCTGCTTACCTCCAAAAACCTGGCAACGGAGGCCCTGAGAAACCTCCACCTCAACGTGACCTACTACGCTTCGACCAACATCAAGGAAATCGAACTGTACGACAAAACCCCGGTCAGGGTGGAAGTGGATCCCGATTCCCCCCAGATGGAAATGGGAGAGATCACACTGACGGCGACAAGTGAAGAGGGGTTTGTCTTGACCAGGGAAGAGTCGGGTTTTTTCGATTTCCTCAAGGCCAAGGCAGACGGGCCGGTGGACGCCGCCATCCTCAACCGGGAATTCCGGTTTGGGGAGACCATTGCGTCGGGTGAATCCAGGTTTACGGTCAAAAAAATCAAGAGCATGAGAGCGGGCGAGCAACTCTCCTTTGTGATCCACAATCCGATATCGGTCATTGACGAATATTCCCGGTCCATCTCCGTCAGACCGATCAACAGCTATGGTACCGTGTTGCAGGTAAGTACGGTGACAAAAGTGGTGGAAAAGGGGAGGGACTATGTCAATGCCCTGATGGACGCCTATATCAAATACAACCTGAAGGAGAAAAACCAAATGACGGAAAACACCCTGAAGTTTCTCGAAGAGCAGCTTTACGTGGTGGAGGATTCACTGAAGCTGGTGGAGCAGAAAATGCTCAACTTCAAAGTGGAAAACAAGCTGATGGATATGAATTCCGAGTTTGGGGGAGTATTGGGAAATATCCAAAGCCTGGAGGATCAGATCCAGAAGATTGACTTTGAACTTCAGTACTATCAGACCCTGCAGCGCTACCTGCAGGAAAAGGGAAAAGACTATTCGGATATTTTGGCCCCTTCGCTGGTAGGCGTCTCCGATGGCCTGCTCAATGCCCTGATTTCAAAACTGGTGGACGTCTCTCTGGAACGGAGGAAAATGTTGGCCGTGGTGAACGAATCCCATCCCAGTGTCAGGGAGCTTGACGAGCAGATTTCAAAACTCAGGGAAAATATTTTTGAGAATATCGACAATCTGGTACTCAATACCGAAAGCAGAAAAAACCAGGCGATTGCCAAGCTTGGGGACCAAGACCGTGAGTTTTCCAAACTGCCCCAGGCAGAGTCGGAGTTTATGGCACTGAACCGGGAGTTTAAGCTTAGGGAAAATCTCTACAATTACCTTCTGGAAAAAAGGGCGGAGGCGGGAATTGCCCGGGCATCCAATATTTCCGACAATTCCGTCCTGGACTATGCCAGAAGGGGAAGCCTTATCTTTCCGAAAAAAGCCCAGAATTACGGAATGGCCTTTGGAATGGGGTTTTTGATCCCGCTGGCGTTGTTGTTGGTCTATCACTATCTGAACAACAAAATAGTCGACCAGATCCAGCTCAAGAATGTTCTTAGAATCCCGCTTTTGGGTACCATTGGATATAGCACGAAAGACACGAATCTACTGGTAGCAGAACACCCCAAGTCCATGATTTCAGAATCATTTCGCTCGCTGAGATCGGCGCTCTTCTACCTTGCCAGTGAAAAAAAATGCAAGAAAGTATTGGTCACCTCCTCGGTTTCGGGGGAAGGAAAGACTTTTGTGAGTATCAA
>CAZGYC010000320.1:0-2085 GCA_964530015.1 uncultured Limnohabitans sp.
GCGAAACACTTCCCGTTTAATGGATAGAAAATCTTGACCTTCAATCCATTTCAAGCTACAGTTAGAGGGCTATTCCCAGTTGCCCGGGTCAAAACCGATAGTCTGAAGTAGCTCCGAAGAGCATGTCCCAGTTTTCAGATACCTTGTTGCATTTCTGCGGTTGCCCGTCTCAGACTTGCCTTGCGGAAAGCCCCTTCATACCCGGTATCCTGATTTTGTCCGAAGACAGCATCTTGGGCCGATCTTAACAGCACTTCTGCGGTGGTCCGTTTCAAACTTCTGCAGTTAAGCAGTCGTTCCTTTGTGCCCGATGATATACGCCATCATCCCGGGGGATTTTGGCACTGGTGAATCCGTTTGTCGCATTTCTGGAGTTGCCTCTCTCAAAAGGTCGATTGCTCTCCCTTTCCTTCATGCCCGGAAATCTGAACCGCTCCGAAGAGGAATTCAAACCCAGCTCATCGTTTTCGGCACTTCTGCGGTATCCCGTCTCAGAAGTTTCTCCGAAGAAAAACTCCCCTTTGCGCCCGATCTCAACCTTTCAAACATCAGCCCGGGGTCGTATCCCCGGCCTTTTATCTCTTACTTGATGATTTAAAGTTGGCTGATTTACAGACAGGTTCCAATTTTTTTTCGGCTTTTTTCCCCACAATTTTCCCCCATTTTTATCGCTTAAAAGAACATCTTATCCACAGGATCTGGCAATATTATCCACAAAACCCGGAATCACCCCCTGCCGTCCGATCAAAAACCAAAATATCACCCACCGTCCTTCCGTTTCATCCCGGATCGGCTTATTTTCAACCCTGAACGCCAAACCCAAAACCCCATGCCCAACCGAAGGAATTTCCTCAAATCTTCAGCCTTTCTTGCCGGAGGGTTGGCACTCAGCCCTTCCCTGCTCCATGCGAAAACACGCACAGCACCCAGCGACCGAGTCCGCGTGGCCCTGGTCGGCTGCAACAGCATGGGCTTTGGAATCCTCCGCCATCACCTCGCCTTGCCCGAAGTGGACTGCGTGGCCATCTGTGACGTGGACCAAAATGTCCTGGACAGACGCATCAAGGAAGTGGAAGACGCAACCGGAAAACGGCCGGAACGGTTTACGGATTTTCGGAAACTCCTTGAACTGAAAGACCTCGACGCCGTCATCATCGGTACGCCGGACCATTGGCATTGCCTGATTGCTGTGGCGGCCTGCGAGGCGGGGAAAGACGTCTATGTGGAAAAACCCATGGCCAATTCCATCGGGGAATGCAACCTGATGGTCAAGGCAGGCTCAAGATACGGACGCATCATCCAAGTCGGCCAGCAACAGCGGGCCGGACAGGCATTCATCGAATCACGGGACCTGGTGAAAAGCGGCTACCTCGGCAAGATCCGCAAGGTGAATATCTGGTCCAATTTCAACTACGGCCTCGGAAACGAATTCAAGCCCGCGACGCCTGTTCCCGATGGCGTGGACTATGATTTTTGGCTGGGTCCGGCTCCCAAGCGCGACTTCAATCCCAACCGCTTCCACGGCAGTTGGAGGCATTTTTGGGATTACGGAGGCGGACTGATGTCGGATTGGGGCGTGCATCTGCTCGACATGGCGATCTGGGTGGAGGAAAACCCAAGCGCTCCCGGCCATGTGATGGCCTATGCCTCCAACGTCGACAAGGAAAACCGCGACCGGGATACCTTCGACACCATGAATGTGCTTTTCCCCAAAAAGGACTTCCTGATCAACTACGACATGAACGGGGGACTGCAAACCGGGCCGTATGGCAAACCCTACGGAATCGCCTATGTGGGGGATTTGGGCACTTTGGTGGTCAATAGAAGTGGCTATGAGCTCTACCCGGAATGGGATCCCACTGCCAAAGCGGACAAGATCGAAGCCAAAAAACTGGAGGGAACCACCGAATCCCACAACCTCCACGTGGCCAATTTTGTGGAATGCATCAAAAACCGAAACGAACCCAATTGTCCGCCAGAGGCAGGCCGTCTCGCCGCCCTTCATGCCCATATCCCCAATATCGCCGCCCGGATTGGCGCAGAAAGCCTGGTTTGGGACGACCAAAAACGGGAATTTGTCGGAAA
>CAZGYC010000321.1:0-2077 GCA_964530015.1 uncultured Limnohabitans sp.
GATTTCGTAGATCACGCGGTAGTCGGACACTCTGATTCTATAGGAATTCCGGCCTTTGAGTTTTTTGCAGCTTACAGGCCTGGGGTTTTCGGCCAAAGCATAGATTGACTGCTTCAGGGCAGAATAGTAAGGTTCTGGAATCTTGGAAAGAGACTTTATCGCGGAGTTCTTTATGGCAATGCGATAGGCCACTATTTCCCTTTTCGAAGCAATTCGATCATTTCAAATGCTTCGTCAATGGGAATGGATGGCTCGTTGGACAGCTTGGCTTGGTCGTAAAGCCGGACATCCTCCATTTCCTCTATCTTCTCCATCATTGACTCAAACTCCTCCACAGACAAAACAACAGAAAGCTTTTTCCCCTTTTGGTCAGTGATGTATTTTGGATTGATAGTCAGCATGATGAAAGTTAACAATTTTATGAAACACTTCCGATAGTAGTTTGGGCCTTGGGATTTGCCTTTAATTCAAATCGAAAACCCAATCAGTCCTCCACCGTCGCGTACAGATCAAACTCCGTCGCCTCGTAGACTTTTGCCTGCACAAAATCCCCCACCCGGCAATAATACTTGGACGCATCGATCAACACCTCATTGTCCACTTCCACGGAGTCAAACTCGGTCCGACCCACAAAGTGTCCACCTTCCTTCTTGTCGATTAGGACTTTGAAAGTCTTTCCGATTTTCTCTTGGTTGAGGTCGTAGCTGATTTGCTCCTGCACCTCCATCAGATGATTGGCACGGTCTTGCTTTTCCTCCTGCGAAAGCTTGTCCTCCATGGAGTAGGCGTGGGTATTTTCTTCATGGGAATAGGTGAACACGCCCAGTCGCTCAAACTTCATCCGCTCCACAAAGTCCACCATTTCCTGAAATTCCTTTTCCCCTTCACCCGGATGTCCGGCAATCAGGGTAGTTCGGATCGCAATCTCCGGAATCATCTCCCGAATACCGTGGATCAATTCTTCCTGCTTTTCACGGGTAGTGCCGCGTCGCATGGCCTTGAGCACATCGGTCGAACCGTGCTGCAAGGGAATATCCAGATACTTGCAAATATTCGGTCTCTCTTTCATCACCTCGATCACATCCATCGGAAAGCCGGTTGGATAGGCGTAATGCAGGCGAATCCAGTCGATTCCCTCCACGTCAGATAGCCTGCGAAGGAGGTCGGCCAGGTTTCTCTTTTTGTAAATGTCCAGACCGTAATAGGTCGAGTCCTGGGCAATCAAAAGCAGTTCCTTCGTTCCACCGGCAGCTTTGTGCTGCGCCTCCTTCACCAATTCCTCAATCGGTCGGGAAATATGCCCACCACGCATAATCGGAATCGCACAAAACGAACAAGGACGGTCACATCCTTCGGAAATCTTCATGTAGGCATAGTGGGCCGAATGCGTCAACAATCGCTCGCCTACCAGTTCGTGCTTGTAGTCTGCCTTGAATTTTTTCAAGATCGCAGGCAAGTCACGCGTCCCAAAAAATGCATCGACCTGAGGAATTTCCTTTTCCAGATCGTCCTTGTAGCGCTGCGAAAGACATCCCGTCACATAGACTTTGTCCACCAAACCCTGCTCTTTGGCATCCACATATTGCAGGATTGTGTCAATGGATTCCTGCTTGGCGTTGTCAATAAATCCGCAGGTATTGATGATGATGATGTTGTTATCCAGAGAGTTAGACTCGTGGCTGGCGTTGATCCCGTTACCTTTGAGCTGGGTGAGCAGCACCTCGGAATCCACGAGGTTTTTGGAGCAGCCCATGGTGATGATATTGACCTTGTCTTTCTTTAATGTTCTAGCTTTCACGGGATTCACTTGGATTTGGGAGCGCAAAGGTAGGAAAAAAACGGCGATGCGGTTTTTTTATTGAAAAATTGCCAGCTCCCCACCCACCTCTGCCGAAACCAACTTCTGAGTCAGCAAATTTTCCAATCCCCACTTAACACTTTGATAAAACAAGCTTAACCGAAAAAATGGCCCGTGCGCAATCCCTTTGCCTAATTTTGGCCTGTACAGCAAATACTTTTTAACTCCTTGCATTTATTTTTTGCCCCGGCGAAAGTCGGGGCTCTATGCAAGGGAGGC
>CAZGYC010000322.1:0-2066 GCA_964530015.1 uncultured Limnohabitans sp.
AACCTCATGGCGCCAGCCGAAGCCCTGAAAGACGGGGATGGCGCTTGTTTACCGAAACCACAAACCGAAAGGAGGGTCTGACGTAACAAGCATCTGAAAGTCTTTACTGAGACCCGGCGGGAACCGTCCCGCCCGGAAAGGGTTGACCACCCACCGGAAGCGAGCCTTGGTTGGCGTCCAGAAATGGCGTCTTCAAGCGTAGGCAGCGAGCCGTGAAGCCATGTGATTGAACTTCGAAATTAATATAACTGGGGGAGCCTTCGTGTTTGAGGTAGCGGGGGCAACACCGAAGCGCCGTTTTGGTAAGGCGTGGAGGTCCGCCCGGAGTCTGAGAGCAGGGCATAGCGGTAATGGGGTCTTCAGGGAAGCTGGGAGAGCCTCCTGTTTCTTCGGAACCATGCCGGAATGGATCACACCGGCTCAACAAGATCCAAGATCGCGGGCGTGCTTTCCGCGCGCGGTCGCCAAGAAAGAGAAAGCAACCGGAGTATCGGACGCCGAGCATAACGCGAAGGCGCGAGAGACGAACAAAGGCAGTCTTAGTATCTCAGTAGTAGCGTTTGAAAGCAGGGAAACCAACCCGAGGGAGCCTGTGAGTAGCGAAGGGGGATACCGGAATTGTGGAACTGTCGTTGGATCCACGTATGATACCCAGAGATCATGGAAAGCGTGTCAACAAGAAGACGACGGATAGTAATGGCGGCAAGGAAGTTTTCGCACGAGCCGATCACTTCGCTGAGCCATCACTTGGACCTGAACTGGATGTCGGCGGCCTACCGGAAACTGCGTGCGAGCGCGGCTCCGGGAGTCGATGGACAGACAGTCGCCGATTACGGCGATAACCTAACCGAGAACTTGAGGGGATTGCTGGGGCGAGCGAAGGGCGGGTGCTACCATGCACCTCCCGTGAAACGAGCCTATATCCCGAAAAATGAGAAAGAGGATCGGCCAATCGGAATTCCGACGGTGGAGGACAAACTCCTCCAGCGGGCGGTGACGATGATATTGGAGCCGATTTATGAGCAGGAGTTCCTGCCGTTTTCATTTGGTTTTCGGCCGGGGCGCTCACAGCATCAAGCGTTGGAATACCTGCGCAACGAGTGTTTCGGACAACGGGTGAATTGGATCCTTGAGGTGGATTTGCGCAGATTTTTCGACACTGTCGATCATCGACAGGTGCGGGAGCTGATAGGTCGCAGGGTGCAGGATGGAGTCATTAGCCGCCTGATCGCCAAATGGCTGAAGGCGGGCGTGTGGGAAGGTGGGAACGTGAGTTATCCCGAAGAAGGGACACCCCAGGGCGGGGTGATCTCACCACTAATCAGCAATATCTATCTCCATGAGGTGTTGGACAAATGGTTTGTAGAAGCCGTCCGGCCCGCATGCAAAGGGGGGAATTTTATGGTTCGGTATGCCGATGATTTTGTCATGGGTTTCGAGCGCAAAGAGGACGCCCTGAAGGTCCAGCAGGTACTGGCCAAGCGCTGTGCTCGGTTTGGATTGGAGATCAATGCTGAGAAGACGCGGTTGGTGCCCTTTGGGCGTCCGCCGTTTGCCAGCCCGAAGGCGAAGGCCGGAAAAGGGCCGGGGAGTTTCGACTTCCTTGGCTTTACCCATTATTGGGGGCGGTCCCGCCAAGGCAACTGGGTGGTGAAGCAGAAGACCGCTCGCGAGAGGTTCCGGCGGGCCTTGCGCAGGATTCGTGAATGGGGATGGGAAAATCGCCACTTGCGGATGAAGGCGCAACAGGACACACTGAATGCGAAATTGCACGGACACGACGCTTACTACGGAATCACCAGTAACTATCGAATGCTTTCACAGCTTCGAAGGGAGGTGACGAAGGCGTGGCGAAAATGGCTCGTGCGTCGCAACCGCAGCGACAAGCCGAATTGGAAACAGTTCGGGGCGATGCTGCAAGTATTCCCATTAACCCCCGCACGCATTGTCCACTCCAGATGTAACGAATCCGCAATACCGAGGAACCGTATGCCCGAGTTGGGCTCGTACGGGACTGTGGGGGGCGTCGTCTGGTCCTAATGGCCAGGCGGCCCTATCCCGGAACC
>CAZGYC010000323.1:0-2063 GCA_964530015.1 uncultured Limnohabitans sp.
AGCGGGGGGATCATCGAGGTGGCAGACGGCAGGCTGATCGTGCCGGGCACTCCCTCGCCGACCAACCTGATGGTCGCGTCGACCGGGCTTGGGAACCTGCCCACTGAGCCGGGGCTTTACGGATCCGTGCAGTTTATGCAGGTCAACGCAGTGGAAGGAGCCGCTTTTTCCCTTCGTCCAGAGCAGTTGGCAAGCTTTCCCGGCTTGCGGTACATCCTGGTGGTGTCGCCTGCGGCGCTTACCGAAAGCCAGGTGTCCGGGATGTTTCCCGGCTTTGCCGGTACCGGCATCGTCATTCTCTATCAAATTTCCCGCCCCGGTTGATCGGGAAAAACTCCAAGACTTATGGATAAGCTATACACAATTTTTAGATCTATCGGCACAGCGGTTGTTGTGATGGTGGTTTTTGCATTTCTGGGGTTTGTGGCCGATGGCCAGGCACAAAATGCGAACGTAAAGACCTTCAACAAGCGGGTGGGGACTCCTGCGCCTCCCAACGGGGTGTTCAATGTGAAGGGGGATTTTACGATGATTGGTAACACCAACCTGACCCTGCAGAATTATGGCTCGACGACGGCCAATACCGGCAATCCGATGATCTATGTGGATGTGGACGGGGTGAACTCGACGGTCAACTCCTCGAAATCAACGCTGGTATTCTCCCAGGAAAACGGGGCAGACCCCGAATGCTCCAATATCCTGTATGCAGGCCTGTATTGGTCCGGGAAATCAAGAATAGGAGACAGCTATACTTTTTCGGTAAATAATCCGAATGTTTTGGAGCAACAGCCGGTGTCAGGTGTGTCCCAGACGGCCACCAACGGGAACCAAATCACCTACTCAAATTTGACGCTTGCCGTAGCTAGAACTGGCAACAGCAATGCCTACTATCCGCGCTATACCCTCAGTGGCGGAGGGAATACCTATGAATTTGAATATACCAATGCCAGCTCGAACCGGGTTAGGTATAGAATTAACGGCGGCTCCTGGCAAACACCAACTAGCCAAACTCATAGCACCTCCGGTGGAATTAAAACAGCCACCTTTGATCCGGTAGTCATCACTCAGGGAGCCATGGCTTTCTCAGTCAATAGATTGAGAGGGAATTCTGCTACCAATGGCAACACAACTTCGTATAGCAATACAAATAATGACCTGAGGCTTACAGCCAACGGGACTTTTGCCAGTCCAGCCTCGCAGTTGCTTGACAAGCGTAAGATCAAGATCAAAGGTCCGAATGCGGGGAGTTATACAGAATTTACCGCAGCGGATGCCAATATTCTGTATCCGACCAGCCAGTACGATGATATCTATGTAGGCTATCGGGACATCACCCAGTACGTCAAAGACCACGGGGTGGGGGAATATGCAGTGGCTGACTTGGCCCTGAGAGAAGGGACAGACAGTGAGTCGGGTTTGTTTGGCCAGTGGGCGATGGTGGTGGTCTATGAAAACTCCAAATTGCCCTGGAGGGATATCACGCTGTTTGACGGCTATTCCCATATCCGGACCCCGAACAACAACGGCACGGCTCAATTCGGGATCATCCCTATTTCCGGGTTTCAGGCTGCCCCTACCGGAGCGGTGAACGTGAAGCTGGGGATCATGGCAGCAGAGGGTGATATTGCCTACAACGATTTTCTGGAAATAGAGCAGGGAGTCAATACCGATTCTTGGCAGCGCCTGGCTCATCCCCTGACCACTACGGGCAACTTTTTAAATTCTTCGATCTATACCCCTGTACTAAATTCATCCAATGTTTTAGTGCCTAATCCAAGGACTCCGAATTTGGTGAACAACACTGGGATTGATATTGCAATGTGGAATATCAATAACAACAACAACAGTATAATCGGCAACAACCAGACTTCCACGAGGTTCAAATACGGCACTTCGCTGGACATCTATGCGCTTTACTTTTTCGCCTTTGCGGTGGATGCCTACGTGCCGGACATCGAGGGGCTGAACCAGATCCAGACCATCAACGGCAATCCGGCAGGAGACAGTCCCACCGTGGAGCCGGGCCAGGAGCTGACCTACAAGCTGGAGATCCGCAACAAGGG
>CAZGYC010000324.1:0-2036 GCA_964530015.1 uncultured Limnohabitans sp.
CGCGAATGAATCCGAACCCAACGACAAAGTAAAGGCCGCTCTCTCACGATGACGGACACGTCCTTGCGAGTCCGAAAAATTTGGGATTTACAAAAGAGAAATGACGGCAAATAGCCCATACAGCAGGATCGTGGTCACCCTGAGCACCTGACCAACGAGAGTTGGGAAGTTCGAAGGGTCCTCGACTCCGCTCGGACTGACACAATTGGTTGCCTTGAAATCAAATCCGTCATTGGTAGTCCGAAAAGTTTGGGATTTACAAAAGAGGAATGACGGTTAGACTGGGTAGTATCAAATGCCGTAGGCATGAGCGATCCTCTAGCCAGCCATGGTTGGTGAGCGAAGTCGAACCATAATGGCTGGTAAAAAGATCGATGGGGGTGCAATAAAATGCCGTAGGCATGGACGATAATTGTTGAATGGATTGGTCATTTGAATTTCGGAAATCAGAAAATCCGTCATTGGTGGCGAGGCACGAGGACGAAGCAGTCTCACATATTCATATCCCTGTTCCAAACGGTTTGGCGCTTTGCGATGGTGGGGCAATCGAAGCACAAATCTTCAATTTTGCACTGAAGTTCAATCGAAGAACTACTGCTGAGTTTTGCACGTCAGCCCCACTATTGCAAAGCCCTTGTTGGCGGTTCGTTGTTTTCGTCCGTTTCATTTCAGTTTCTTAATTGCCTTACTCTCCGTCAATGATTTCATTTGAGTTATGGCAACTTTGTTGAGTTGAATTAGTCTGTCACTTTGTGCTAAACCTTGCTCAATAAGTAAAGCGTTAATACTTTCCATATTGCTCAACACAACCAACTGTTCCAGTGTTGCATAATCTCTTATGTTTCCTGTTTTGTCGAGATTTTTATCTCTCCATTCTTTGGCTGTTATTCCGAAAAGTGCAACGTTTAGCAAATCAGCCTCGTTTGCATAAACAAAACTTGCTTGTTGTTTGGTGATTTCTTTCGGTATCAAGTTTTCCTTGATTGCGTCGGTATGGATTTGATAGTTGATTTTGGAAATAGTGCGTTGTAAATTCCATTCTAATTTTAGTCGGCTATTTTCGTCATCTTTTAGGCGTTGAAATTCTTTGAGTACATAAAGTTTAAACTCTATGGAAATCCACGATGCAAATTCCAAAGCAATGTCTTTGTGAGCAAAAGTTCCTCCGTATCTGCCTGCTTTTGAAACAATTCCTATGGCATTAGTACTTTCTATCCAACGTTTTGGGGTCATTACAAAACTGTTCAGTCCTGCTTGTTTTCTAAACCCGTCGAATTCGACGGGTTTAAAATCGGGGTTGTACATCATTTCCCAAAAACCCAGAAGTTCGATGGTATTTCGGTTTCTCATCCAATTTTTAACAATATCATCCGTGTTTTCGGGGTCTTTGTGTCGTGCAATATCGGTTAAGGAAATAAAATCTTTGCTATTGTCTTCATACAGAACAATGTCAAAGCCCTGAACATTTATCTTTTTGTTTTTTGCCATACCACTTCTTGTAAACGACAAATTTACAAAAAAACTTGTTTGTGAATTTGTCGTTTTATCTCAGTACTGTTTTTTTCTAATCGCAAAGTCAAAAATTGCACCGAGGGCGACACCAAATGCAATTCCTAAAGCTATACTTTTGGACATATCGCCTGATTTAGAGCCATAAATTGCTCCAAAAACAACCCCAAGGGCTGCTCCAATACCAATACCGTTTCCGACATTTCTCTTTTTGTTTTCTGTCGTAATTGAAAATTTAGTTTTTGCTTATTTTGTGTCGTCTGTTTGATGGTTGCGGTGTCGTTACAATGACCGCCAACGGGGAGATTGCTTCGGGGATTACGTCATCGCGAGGAGCTAAAAGCGAGAAAACATTCTTTAACAATGCTTACTGCGACGAAGCGATCTTTGCGAGATTACTCCGGCCGGGGATGTCATTAAAAGATTGCTTCGGGGAGGCAAACTAACGCTGAACTGATCTTGTTACGGTCCTCCCCTACCAATGACGAGCTATATTATATTTTGAAATTGGTCTCATTTCCATATTT
>CAZGYC010000325.1:0-2033 GCA_964530015.1 uncultured Limnohabitans sp.
ACTTCTTCCTCTCCCGTCTCCGGTCTTCGGTCTCCAACCCCGGACACCCAACATTCTCCCGTTTTCACTTTCGTCCAAATCCCCCTGCCCCCTTTTTCCAAGATGCTTTTCCAAGTTTGGATTGGTGGTTAAAAGGGGGAGTCGGCCGACGGTACCTTGGGCCTCCATGTGAGATTTTGGATTTCAGATTTCGGAGATGCGATTTCGGATATAGGATTCAGGCTTCAGACTTCCAACATCCGTCTTTACGATTTCAGATTTTAGACTTCTGACATTCACCCGACACCCAACATTCTCCCATCCTTCAAATTCGAGGTTTCAATAAATAAACATTGAAAAACATTTTAAAATTATTGTTTATCAATAAAAAATTATTGAAACTTGCAAGGAAATCAAATCCTGATGAAATGAAATCGCAAACAAAGCTTGTGCTGACCATCTTGCACATCACCTCCTGGGCCATCTATTTTGGGCTGTTGATCAAGACAGGCGCCATTGCCTATACCTGTTTTGTGAGCCTGTTTCTGTCGCCTGAATCCGCGCAAAGCCTGTACATGGGGCTGGATCTCTCGGGACTTTACGAGTTCAGCCGTGTCCATTATGCCGCGCTGTCCGGTTTGATCATCCTGCTCACAGGGTTGAAGGCCTATATCTTCCACCTGCTGATCGAGATTTTCAAGAAGATCAACTTTGTCAACCCCTTCAGTATCGGGGTGTCCAAGCTGATATTCGGGATCAGCTATGTGGCTTTTGGGATTGTGTTGCTGACTGGGGGTGGTACTGCCTATTGTGATTGGCTGGCCCAAAGGGGGGTGGCGATTCCCGAGATGAAGGACTACCTTGGTGGGGGCGACGAATTTCTGCTGCTGGCGGGTATCATTTTCATCATCGCGCAGGTATTCCGACGCGGGATAGAACTGCAGGCCGAAAACGAACTGACCGTCTAAGGCATGGCGATCATTGTAAACCTCGACGTGATGATGGCCAAGCGCAAGATGTCGCTCAACGAGCTTTCGGAAAAAGTGGACATCACGCTTGCCAATCTGTCCATCCTCAAGACAGGAAAGGCAAAAGCCGTCCGGTTCAGCACGCTTGAGTCCATCTGCAGGGTCCTGGACTGTCAGCCGGGGGATTTGCTCGAATACAGGCCCGAGGAATGATTGGGGTTTCCCTTCGGCTGCTTTGCGGGGAGGCGCAAGGTTTGGAGTTCGGCTTTCTTTGCCGAACTTGACGGGAAAAATAGAGGGGCCTATCCGGAGGCCCCAGCGGATATGTCCAATTCAAAACAAACCTGATGAAGCATCTTAAGTTGTTCCTGTTGTCCGCCCTGGGGCTTTTCCTGACTGTTTCCGGCTTTGCCCAGGTTTCGGCCGACAAAGACGGGCGGGGCTATGCCTACAAGATCCCGGGTTCGGGAGGGATCGGCAAAGTCTACATGGGCAGGGAGATTGCCAGTATCATGGACTTTCAGGGAAAGGCCTGGCTGGAGCGCCAAAGCCGGGAAAACGAAGAAAACACGAGTTTGGCAATCGAAAACCTGCCGGTGAAAGCGAATAGCGTTGTGGCGGATATCGGCGCGGGTTCGGGGTTCTATACGTTTCGGATTGCACCAAAAGTCCCCGGGGGAAAGGTATATGCCGTGGAGATCCAGGATGAGGCCATCCAGTTTCTCCAAGACCGAAGCAGGGACTTGGGATATCCCAACGTAAGCACTGTCAAGGGCGATGCCAAAACCCCCAACCTGCCTTCCAATGCCATTGACCTCGCGATCCTGGTCGATGTCTACCATGAGCTGGAATATCCGGTGGAAATGCTCGCGGCGATCAAGGCATCACTCAAGCCGGATGGCAAACTCCTGCTGATCGAGTACCGGGGTGAAGATCCTGCCGTGGCCATCCGGCCGCTCCACAAGATGACCGTGGAGCAGGTGCAGAAAGAGCTGGCCGCAAATGGCTTTAGGCTGGTGCAAAACGGGCAGTTTATGAATATCCAGCATTTTCTGGTTTTTGAAAAAGCGGATTGAGCCATCCGAA
>CAZGYC010000326.1:0-2029 GCA_964530015.1 uncultured Limnohabitans sp.
GAGACCTCGCCTTGATTCTTATTGTTGCGGCGGCAGTGGTGTTGATTTTTAAGCGAATCCGCCAGCCTTTGGTCCTGGGCTACATCATTGCCGGGTTTCTGGTAGGCCCCTACTTTGATCTGTTGCCCAGTATCGCAGACAGTGCAAACGTGAAAACCTGGGCGGAAATCGGCGTGATTTTCCTGCTGTTCAGTCTTGGGCTGGAGTTTAGCTTCAAGAAGCTGGTGAATGTCGGCGGGGCGGCATCCATCACGGCTTTTGTGGAGATCGTCTTTATCGTGTTGGGAGGGTATTTTACGGGACAGTTGCTGGGCTGGTCAAAGATGGACAGCATGTTTTTGGGCGGAATGCTGGCGAGTTCATCCACCACCATCATCATCCGGGCATTCGATGAGTTGGGGGTGAAGACCAAACGTTTTGCCCAGACGGTGTTTGGGGTGTTGGTCGTGGAGGACATTGTGGTGATCCTGCTGATGGTCCTGCTGTCCACCATTGCGGTGACCCAGCAGGTACAGGGGGGCGAGATCGTGTTTACCGTCCTGAAACTGGCATTTTTTCTGGTTTTGTGGTTCATTCTGGGTATTTTTCTCCTGCCTACTTTGCTGAAGAGGGCGAAAAAATTTATTGACGGGGAAATCCTGCTGATCCTGTCGGTGGGGCTTTGTCTGGGGATGGTGCTGCTGGCCACCTCCGTTGGATTCTCCGCCGAACTGGGGGCATTCATCATGGGCTCCATCATCGCGGAGACGGTCCTGGCCGAAAAAGTCGAGCATACGCTCAAATCCCTGAAGGATCTGTTTGGCGCGGTGTTTTTTGTCTCGGTGGGAATGATGATCGATCCCCAGGCCATGGTTACCTATGGCGTGCCGATCCTGATCGTGACGGCACTGACCATCCTGGGCAAGGCGTTCAGTTCCGCGCTTGGGGCGATCTTGTCCGGGCAGCCGCTCAAGCAGTCCGTGCAGGTGGGGATGAGCATGGCCCAGATCGGGGAGTTTGCCTTCATTGTGGCTACCCTGGGCCTGTCCTTGGGCGTCATTTCCGAATTCCTGTTTCCGATAGCCGTGGGGGTATCGGCCATCACCACCTTTACCACTCCCTACCTGATCAAGCTTTCGGGACCGTTTTACGAATGGCTCGTCCGGGTGCTTCCAAAACCCTGGCTGGCAAAAATCGAGGAATATACCTCCGGTACCCTGAGGATCCGGGTGGAAGGGGACCTGAAGAAGGTGGTCAAGGAGTACAGCCGCATCATGCTAGTGAACGGAACGCTGCTGATTGCCCTGGTACTGCTTTTTTCGAAGGTGGTGATGCCTTTTGTGAATGGGCGGATCCAGAATGAAGTCGTACAGGCTATTCTGAACGTCGTGTTGCCGATCCTGATCGGCAGCCCGTTTCTCTGGGCTTTTATGGTGAAAAAACCGGAATCCGTCAGCCACCAAAACCTGTGGAATCAGGCGGCCTACAACAGGGGGCCGCTTTTTATGATTGAGCTGGCCCGGGTGATATTGGGCGTGTTGGTTTTGGGCTTTCTGATCGACCAGCTTTACTCTACCTGGGTTGCTTTTGTGTCGGTGATTCCCACCACGGTGGTCCTGCTTTACATTTTTTCCAAGCGGATCAATATCCTATACAGCCGAATCGAATCGACGTTTTTGACCAACCTGAACGAGCGGGAGGCTGATGCCGAGTCCAAGCGAGACCCCTTGCACCGAAAAAACGAGGAGCTTTTTGACGGCTGGGAGCTGCATGTGGTGGAGATGGACGTCAATCCCCAGGCCGTCTATCTCAACATCCCCCTGATCCGGCTGAAATGGCGGGAAAAATACGGGATCAACGTGGTCTATATCCGGCGTGGGCAGAAGGTCATCCACCGGCCGGTAAGAAGTGACGTGCTCCTGCCGTATGACAAGGTGGGAATCCTCGCTACCGACAAGCAACTGGAAGTATTCAAGCCGGTCTTTGACGAGGCGGAGGAAATGGCCGAAAAAAACCAGGAGAGCGAACTGAGCCGCGTGCAGCTCAGGCC
>CAZGYC010000327.1:0-2021 GCA_964530015.1 uncultured Limnohabitans sp.
TGGGCAATTGCGACAACCAGGAGCTTTCCCGCGCAGATCTGGCAAATGCCGGGATTGCCAACTATTCGGAAATCGTCGAGGCATGTCCGAGAAATACCGCCGCCGCCATCGCGTTTGCGGCATTTGCGGCTGATCCTGAAGACATTCTGTTTGTAAGCCCCTCGGACCACCTGATACAGGCCGGGGAACCTTACGCTTCCGCCGTTTCGAGGGCGATGCAGCTCGCAGCCGGGGGATTCATCGTGACCTTTGGCTTGAAACCGACCAAACCCGAGACCGGCTACGGCTACATCGAATCAGAAGGGGAAGAGGTGAAGAGTTTTAGGGAAAAGCCAGACCTGGCAACTGCCCTTGGCTTTTTGGAGCGGGGAAATTTCCATTGGAATTCCGGCATGTTTTGCTTTCAGGCGGGAGTTTATCTGAAAGAGCTTCAGGAATTTGAACCTGGGGTTTTTTTGGCGTCAAAGGAGGCTTATGAAAATTCCGTTTCAGGAAAGCTGGACTACGAGCTTTCCATGAGAATACCTTCTATTTCAGTGGACTATGCCGTGATGGAGCGGACCAAGAAGATAAAAGTCGTGCCTTCGCTGTTCCAGTGGTCGGACATGGGTTCGTTTGAATCCATCTACGAATACCTGGGGGAAACGGGGCACCCCAAGGACGAGTTTGGCAATATGGCCATCGGAACCTCGATCCATACCGAATTTGCCGGACTGACAAACACGATCTTGGTCCAAACCCCCGACGCCATCCTGGTCCTTCGCAAAGAAAATGCCCAGGACGTAAAGAAGGTGTATGAGCGTCTGGAGCGCGAGTGCCCTGAGCTGGTCTAGAAAACCGGCTACTTGCTAACAGTTAAATGCTGGCAAGAATTTTTAACCAATAACCAATAACCAATAACCAATAACCAATAACCAATAACCAATAACCAATAACTCTCTACTAAATGAAGCGAATTCTTGTCACCGGAGGCGCCGGTTTTCTGGGCTCACATCTCTGTGAGCGGTTGTTGAATGAGGGGAATGAAGTACTCTGCGTGGACAACCTGTTTACCGGCCGAAAATCCAACGTCCATCACCTGATGGACAACAAGAATTTCGAATTTCTGAGACACGACGTCACGTTTCCGCTCTATGCCGAGGTGGATGAGATCTACAATCTGGCCTGTCCTGCAAGTCCGGTCCATTACCAGTTTGACCCTGTGCAGACGACCAAAACTTCGGTGATCGGTGCGATTAACATGCTCGGCCTCGCCAAAAGGCTGAGAATCAAAATCCTCCAAGCGAGTACCTCTGAAGTGTATGGGGATCCGGAAGTCCATCCCCAGCCGGAGTCCTACAAAGGCAGCGTCAGCACGACAGGGATCCGCGCCTGCTACGACGAGGGAAAGCGCTGCGCCGAAACGCTGTTTTTTGACTATCAGAGGCAGCATGGCCTGGCGATCAAGGTGATGCGGATCTTCAACACCTATGGGCCAAGAATGCACCCAAATGACGGGAGAGTAGTGAGTAATTTCATCGTACAAGCGCTCAAGGGGCAGGATATCACCATCTTTGGAGATGGGAAACAAACCCGAAGCTTTTGCTATGTGGACGACAACATCGAGGGGATGTATCGCCTGATGAACTCCAGAGACGGCTTCACCGGCCCGGTCAACATCGGCAATCCGGGAGAATTTACCATGCTGGAACTCGCCCAATTGGTCATCGAAATGACGGGAAGCAAAAGCAAATTGGTCTTTTTGCCTCTTCCCCAGGATGATCCCATGCAGCGGCAACCCATCATCGATCTGGCAAAGAAAGAGCTCGATTGGGAGCCCCAGGTGGATCTCCGTACCGGACTCGGGAAGACGATTCAGTACTTTGACGAACTGTTGACAGTTAATGGTTAATTGTTGAAGGTTAAGGGTAGCAACGTCTTTAGCACTTAACGCCATTATCGCTTAACGATTTTAACGTTTAACCTCTTTAACGCTTAACGTTTTAACCCTTAACCTTTCCATTTTGAACCCAAACCACAAC
>CAZGYC010000328.1:0-2015 GCA_964530015.1 uncultured Limnohabitans sp.
TCACCCTACCTGCAGAAATGAGCATGAAAAAACACCTGGTTTTATTTTCCGTCCTTTTGGGCATGGGATTGTCTGCCGAGGCTCAGCGGTCGCTTTACAGCTTCAACTACGCCGTGACGGTCCCTACCGGAAACACGGCCGACTT
The DNA here is from genome assembly GCA_964530015.1 of uncultured Limnohabitans sp. Taxonomy (GTDB): domain Bacteria; phylum Bacteroidota; class Bacteroidia; order Cytophagales; family Cyclobacteriaceae; genus Algoriphagus. The sequence goes on from CAZGYC010000328.1 coordinate 146, forward strand.
CATCGACGTGGTGTCGGGCAGAGGGTTTGTCTTTGAGTACCAAAAATTCATCAGTGACCACGTTTCCATAGGCGGGGAGGTGGGCCATGCCACGGTCTTCAAGCGAACCGAAAACCAGGTCTATACCCGTGAGTCCGCATCGCTTTCGGGAATCCAGTATCGATACCAGTATTCCTATCCGATTATGGTCACGGGAGCGTACTACCATTCCTTCACCGATTTGTTTCGTCCCTATTTCTCCCTGGGCATCGGAACCGTGGCAAACAAACGCACCATCGAAATGGGCATGTACAAATCCGAGGACACACACTGGCAATTTGGCTTCAGGCCCGAGCTCGGGACGCTGATCCAGCCCAGCGACAACGTGGCTTTCAGGATTGGGGCAAAATACTACGGTACGCTCGAAGGCGGGGGACTGGAGGGTCAGTCAAACCTGAGCTTTAATGTCGGTCTGGTCATCATGAACAATTAAAAAACCAGTATATTAAACCTGCATTTCCGAGTCTGCCATTCATTGAAACAAAACCCAAACTCCCGTGACAAAGAACCTTTTGCTTCTGACTCTGGCGCTGGGCGTTTTTTGCTCCTGCTCGCCTACCCGCGTGGTGGTCGAAAAAAACAAATACGAAGACTTCAAACTGAGCGGCTATTCCACCTTTGATTTTGCCCAGATCGATACCCCAAACGACAGCTTGGTTCCCTATCAGGAGATCGTCGACCAACTGAAACAATACTTCACCGTTGCCATGGAGGCCCGCGGCCTAAAGCAGACTGAGGCGGATCCAGGCCTGAGGATAAATTTCGGGGTGGTGGTCCAGGACAAGGTGCAGACCAGGGAAACGAATCTGAGCACCGATCCATTTACCTATGCGGGACAGCGGAGCTACTACTGGGAGGTCCGGGAAATCCCCGTAAACACCTATCGTGAGGGGAGTTTGACCGTCCATTTCGTCAACAATCCCGGCAATGTCCTGGTGTGGGCCGGCACGATCTCGGAGGTGGTTCCAAAAAAACAGGAGAACAGAAGCACCGCAATCCAAAATGCGGTCGATCAGATCTTCGAATACTTAGACATCAACAACAAATAATTTTATCCTTATGAAAAAACTATCTTTTCTAGCCAGTTTGGCCATTGCATGTGTCATGGCCTCCTGCTCCCCGAGCACCAAGATCATCGGATCTTGGTCCAGCCCCGACAAGGCGACCAGCCCCTATCAAAAAATATTGGTCACGGCCCTGACCAGCAATCTGGTAAGCAGACAGGCCTTTGAGGAAGAACTCGTAGCGACTCTGACCGAAGACGGAGTTGCGGCAACGAGCAGTTTGACCATTGTTCCGATTGGCTCGGCCAAGGATTCGACGGGAATGGCCAAAGCATTGGAATCCGTCAGAAGCTCGGGACACGATGCGATTTTGACCGTGGCGCTTTTGGACCAAACCTCCGAAACCCGCTATGTGCCTGGAACCACCACCTATGCGCCCATGGGCTATGGGGGATATTATGGGCGGTATTCCGGATACTACGGCTATTATGGTGCCATGACCTATGATCCGGGCTATTACACCACGGACAAGCTCTATTACATCGAGATCAACCTGTATGATGCCAAAACCGAGGGACTGGTTTGGTCTTCCCAATCCGAGACTACCAACCCCAGCAACCTGGAGGCATTCTCCCATACGTTTGCAGGTGTGGTCGTGGACTTGATGGTCAAAGACGGCATCATTGCGACGCCTGCCAAGCCTTCGAAGAAATAATCCAAGCCCGCGCAAAAACGAAAAACCTCCGGGATATCCCGGAGGTTTTTTTATGCCGCGTTTCGGGTGGCGTTGATGATGCCAAACATCGTCCTGAGGATCAGCTTGTCGA
>CAZGYC010000329.1:0-1993 GCA_964530015.1 uncultured Limnohabitans sp.
ATACCTGTCAATTTCTCTCAATCATTTGAATAAATCCCAGGCACTTTTTGGGTAGTTTAGCCAATGTCTATTGACTGAATTCAAACAGATTGAAATCAATAGTCCCACGAACTCAACTTTCCCGTCTTTTTCTGGAATGGATTCTACCAGGACGATACCCATCGGGATCCAGTCCATAAGCGGATGGAAAAACGTGGGTGGGACCTTCCGCGGCAGGTACGTTGGCGGGGCGCGGTAGTCGCCCTTCATGTCCTTCATGGTTTACCCATCTGGCCACCGTCGTTTCGTGTCATCTCTGTCGCCGCCGTTCTTGTCTCCACGGACGGGATGCCCTCCGGTCCAGGACTCTCGCAATGTTTTATGGGCCAGTGGAAGAAAACGTGAGTGGAGACTCAGGTCGGCTGAGAGTGAAATCAACAACGAACCGCTAACGTTGGTGAGATTTTGACATCCATTATTTACTCACCATGCAAAGCAATAGGAAACAGCATAAACATTTTTTTGTGAATTTATTGGTTGACGAATAAAGTATGGCAAAAAGCAGAACATTAAACGTAAACGACGCTACAATAACTGTAATTCATCAAAATGAAACAGACTACATCAGCCTGACCGACATGACGGCTTCTTTTCGTGAGGGTAGTGGACTAATCGGCAAATGGATAAGCAATAAAAACACCTTGGAATATTTGGGGGTTTGGGAAAAAATAAAAAACCCGGCTTTTAATTACCCCGAATTCGGGGTAATTGGACAAGAGGCAGGTGTGAACAGGTTTATCATGTCCGCAGGACAATGGATTGAAAGAACAAAAGCAGTTGGACTTATTGCAAAACCAGGTCGTTACGGTGGAACTTATGCCCACAAAGACATTGCTTTTCATTTTGCAATGTGGCTTAGCCCCGAATTTCAGATCTACTTAATCAATGAGTTTCAAAGACTAAAAGACGATGAAAGCAACCGTCTGAAATTAGAATGGAACTTGCAGAGGACTTTGGCCAAAGTCAATTACCAAATCCATACAGACGCAATCAAGGAAAATCTTATACCTAAAGAAATTACCAGACATCAAGCAAGCTATGTGTATGCCAGCGAAGCCGATTTGCTAAATGTTGCACTTTTCGGGAGCACGGCAAAAGAATGGAGAGAAAGTAATCCCGACCAAAAAGGGAATATACGAGACTATGCAACTTTAGAGCAGTTGGTTGTTTTGAGTAATATGGAAAGTATTAATGCCTTACTTATCCAACAAGACTTATTACAAAGCGAACGACTTGTCCAACTCAACAACGTTGCAATTATGCAAATGAGATCCTTAACTGAAAGTAAAGCAATCAAAAAGCTGAAATAACCAACAGGCCATTTAACGTTAACCGTTCAATCCCACGCTTACCGCATTAACGTCTTTAACGCTTACCGATTTCAACGCTTAACGCCTTTAACTGGCATAAAACGCATTATTGCGCAGTTTAGGGAAGCTGGACTGCCCGAGCCCCGGTTTGAAAACCACGGGGAGGGTTTCTTGGTGACCGTGACAGGCATAGAAAAAACAGAAGCCTCCAAGCGGGGGAACCTAGAAAAAGACCTAGAAAAAGACCTAGAAATTTTGGGGGCAATAGCAGCGCAGCACGAACTGACCGGCAATCAACTGGCCATTGTAAAGGAGATGATCGGCAACCCATCTATTTCCCAGCACAAAATGGCCGAAAATGTGGGGATCTCTCCGAGAAACATCAGAAGCAATATCCAAAAATTGAAGGAATGGGGCCTGGTAATACGTGTGGGGTCCGACAAAAGGGGACTTTGGAAAATCCTGAAGCGATAGTCGCCCATTCGTTAAATGTTATCCACTTAACGTTTTAACGCCTTTAACGCTTAACGCCGAACGATTTTAACGATTTCAACGTTTAACGCCTTTAACACTTAACCTCTTTAACTGGAATGAAAAAATATCCGGATTCTGTAAATGAACCTGCTTCTGAAAGGTACCAGGTC
>CAZGYC010000330.1:0-1991 GCA_964530015.1 uncultured Limnohabitans sp.
GCGATGGATTGCTCCAGGTTGATCGGTGTGGCCCGCAGCCCTCCGCCGTAGATACTCCGGATATTGAAGCCGAGCATCCGGTTTTTCTTCAGGTTGTATTCCTTGCCGGCGGTCAGCGTGAGGTTTGCGTTTCCGTTGTACAGCGTGTTTCTCCATTTGTTTTCCTGGGTTTTGTACAGGGAATTGTACAGGGAAGCGGACAGGAGAAAATAGAGGTTGTTGTGGGTAAACTGCTCCAGGGTAAACTCCCCGCCGTAGTTTTTCCCAAAGCCTTCATTGACCAGGGGATCCGTCATGTAGGTCCATTGCTGGTTGAGGATGGAGTAGGTTTCGTCCGCACCCGGCTTGACCGGGACGTTGAACAAATGTTGGTAATAGCCTTCGACCTTCATCCGGAGGAAGGGATTCAGTTGGCGGTCGTAGCCCAGTACAAAATGGTGGGATTTGCTCAGGCCCAAGTCTTTGTTAGGCAAGGTGATTTGACCGTTTTCCTCCTGCTCCGCAAAGTAGGTGCCCAGAGGCTGTACCTGGCTGTGCAAGCCGTAGCCCATACTGATCCGTTGCTTTTCGTCCAGTTCGTAGGATGCGCTGATTCTCGGTTCGATGGAATTGGAGTTGTTCAGCAAAAGCTGGAGGTAGTGCAGCCCGATGTTGAAAGTCAGCCGTTCGCTTGCCCGGTAGTTGAGCTGTGAAAAAGCCTGGATGCTCTGTGTATTTCCTTTTGAATTGATATAGGTTTCCATCTGGTCCAAATCTTCCTCATACCCGTTTTCGCGGAGGTTGTAGTAGAGTTGGTTGACATAGATGCCGCTCCGGAGATTGGACCGGGCCGAAAGCTTGGAATTCAACACACTGCTGACCGTGATCTTCGAGTTGCTGAAATTCTCGTATCCCCGCTCTTGGTTGTTGTATTCTTTGTCCAAGCGGCTTACTTTTTCACCGATGGCATGTCCGGATCCCAGCACGGTGGTCTGGAGAAAGTGGGATTTGTTGAGGATGTGGGAATACTTGACCCCAACCGCTCCCGTGTTGGAAAAGTACTGGGAACTGTACCGATCATACTCCGCTTCCCACACCAGGGAATCCTTTTCCGCGTCCCTGCTCTGGTCGCTCAATCCCCCAAATCCAAAGACGGTGAAGCTGCTCTTTTTTCCGACAGGGAGAAAAATATTCAAAGACAAATCCTGAAAATCGGTCACAAAATCCCCCAATGGAATCCCCATTTTGGACAGGATCGAAAGCGTGGAATAGCGATAATTGATCAGGTAGGAGCCTTTGTAGTTTTTGGCGATCGGCCCTTCGGCAGCGATATCCGTCCCCAGAAATCCCGCCTGGAAGGTGAACTCCCGCTTTTCGTTGTTTCCTTTTCTCAGGCTCAGGTCAAAAACCCCACCCAGCGCATTGCCATATTCGGCCGGAAACGCGCCCGTGAGAAAGTCGGAATTGGTCAGCAACTGGGAGCTCAGGATCGAGATGCCGCCGCCGGAAGTTCCCGGATTGACGAAGTGGTTGGGATTGGGGATGTCGATGCCCTCCATCCTCCAGAGCAGGCCGTTGGGACTGTTTCCCCGGATGGAGATGTTGTTGTTGCCATCGTCCGTGCCCACCACACCGGAAAAGGAGGTGGACATCCTTCCGGGGTCGTTGACCGCCGCGGCAAATTTTCGGGTTTCCTCTACCGAAAAAGTCCTTCCGCTCACCGTCACCATGTCGTTGACCGTCCGCTCTTTTTCAGCTCCCAGTACGACTACCTCCTGCAACTGGCCGAAGTCTTCCTCTACGGCAACAGCCAAAACCACCTCCTTGCCGGAGTTGACCAGGACGTTGGGAAGGATGAGGTCTTTGTACCCGACAAAACTCACCCTCAGCGTGTGGTTGCCTACCGGCACCTGGAGGATCTTAAAATCCCCGTCCAGATCCGTGGCGGTGCCCATCAGGGGATCGGTGTTGAGAATCATCACCGTGGCACCCGGTATCGGAGCCTTGGTGAC
>CAZGYC010000331.1:0-1988 GCA_964530015.1 uncultured Limnohabitans sp.
ACATCATGCTGTGGTGTATAATCTGTTTCTGTGAATGGGAATGCAGCTTGAAGAGATGCGGCCCAAGCAGCCAAATCTTGCGCATGCAGCTCATCTGACAGTTCAGCTTCAATTACCACCTTAGATGTTTGATAGATTAGCTTAGTCTTAGAACAAGCCATCTTGATGATAACAAGTGGTGTGATGGCGGCGGCGCCAACAGCCACTGCAACTTTACGAGTACGCTTCATTTTCTCTCCTTTAAATACTAACAATAATAGCAATCATAATAACATTCAATAGAACTGCGATAGTAGCTATACCCGGTGTGATGGGTTTCTTAGGCTTACCTATATTATTAATCGTAAGCAGCACAGATATAGCGAATAGGATGGCCAAAAGCCACTGTTGCCAAACCATTAGTCTTCCTTTGTTTTTTGATCAAAGACCGAGCTGTGTACATTATCATATTCTCGAACTACTTCATTTTCAATGTCTGTAGTAGTGAGTAGATATTCTAATTCGGCATGCATCTTGGCAATCTCATCCTTATAGCCTTGGATGAAAGCAGGTGGTGCGTCTGGAAATGCGGCGAGTGGAACTTTAGCTTTCGCCGTCATCCTACCGTAGTCATCATCAAGAAACGATAGAAAGCTCATGGTGTACGTGTACCTTGTTGAGTAGTACGAGATGTATTATGTGGCCGAATATGGTCATCCAACGGACGTTTCCGAGTCTCCATTAGACGAAGATACTTCTCACGAGTCATTGCGAGTTCATGGATTCTGTAATCTAAACTGAAGCTACCCATTTTTACCCCTTTTGAATTAACTTTAAAGCTTTACGATTACTGATTCGGCGCCAAACATACCCACCTAAACCGGTGCTAACCAAGCAATGATATTGTGAACATTCGCCGCAACACCAAACACTACCTTTGCCAAGAACTAAATCATCGTGAAACAATGCTCTACCATCTGACATAACTGGAGGCGTATCACAAGAATGCTTAGCAGGTTTCTTTAATACAAGACCCATCGGTCATAACTTATTTCTTTGGTTGCGGTTACGGATAGATAGAGTGGTGTTGTATTTGAATTGGTGCGGCGAAGATTCAATAGATTCCGCCGCCGCCAAAACACGCTCCGAATGCATAACTCTCTCCTTTAATAAAGCTCACCTAAAGCCAAAACACGTTCTGTATATAGAGAAACTTGTCTACCATAGGTATTTTCCGCTAAACAGAAATAACCTTCCACCTTAAGAATGGTATACACACGAGGAAGCTTATCCTTCTTAGCTCGATAGTATATCTTGTCGCCTTCGGCAAGCCAACTATAAGGGTACGTTTTCAATTTCGCCGCAACCCTTAATAAGACAATGCCAATAAAAATAACACTATAACTACCAATATAGCTATCGCCAATATTTCCATTACCGTTTAAGATACCAGTTGGTGGCGAAAACAAATGCCCCTACCAAAACAATAATAACGATTGTAGTTTGTAGCATAGTACCTCCTGTTTATCGAACACTTGTATGGTCGACGTATTCCGAGTCGAACGGATATTCGCACTTGCTTATAAGGCCAAGCTTAGCTACCCTACTAAATTAAGCTATACGTCGGAAATATCAACGAAGCTTAGACTTCAGATTCTCTCGCTCTTGAATAGCAGTTGCCAACTTCATCGGAACATCTCGCATTTCTACTACTTTACCAGTAGCATCAGAGCTAAAGACGTCGTCTGCTGGGTTTGTTGATTCTGGCGAACGTTCAATAGATTCAATAGGAGGATTAGTCCAATGTTCGATTCGCCGTTCAACCAGAACCAATGCTCGCTTCTTACGGTCAACCTGTTGTAATGTAGACATTATTCTCCTTTAAGCATTATGGATTGTATTTGGGGCGGTTGAAGATAACTCAACCTTGCCGTGCGTCATCATCTCCGACCACCCCAGAACTTTAACAAGACCGTTTTACTATGTAAGCCTTAACATCTTTAATTACA
>CAZGYC010000332.1:0-1971 GCA_964530015.1 uncultured Limnohabitans sp.
ATACGAAGCACTGCACCCGCCATTACGCCAAACCGCTGTTAGCTGCTGCCCTTCTTGTCTGTCGTGGGTTTCGCTGTCTTTGGTGCGGTTGGACAGACACACTCTTTGCCAAGTTTTGGCCGGTGTGCTGGCTTGTGCGACTTGGCAATGTGTGTGGCTGTGAAGGGTTGGCATTTCTGTCGGTTTAGTTATTCTCAATTATTTTTATTTCTTCTTCCGTCAAATCGTAAAGCTGATAAACCAATTGGTCTATTTGATTTTCTAATTCGGTAGTGTCGGCTGCATTGTCTTTTGATTTCTTGGTCAAGATGTTGTCAACAAGTGTTTCAATATTTTCTTGTGTTTTACTGTCAATAGCTTTTGGTAGAGGAAAATTATTTACATCATAAACCAAAATTTTGGGGAATGCACCCTTTGTTGCTTTAGGCGATGAATTGAAATGATAAAATGTTGCAAGTTTTGAGTTCAAAATAGCCCACAATAACTCAAGTGAATAATTTTCATTTTTTTCTATAACTGAAATAATTTGAGGGTCATTCACAAATTCTTCTTCAACTAAACAGGCGATGATTCCTGGATTAGTTATCTCTCTTATTAAGATTCTTTTTTGATTAAAGTATTTTGGGTCTACATATGTTGCAAGATGTTTACCATACCAGACATAACTACCTGTTCTTTTATAGCCGTATTTACTGATTGACTCTCCAAATATTTCTTCTTTGTATTCTTGATTTATTTTTCTATCAGAGTGCCATTCACGATTTTTTACTATTGATTCAGCTTTTGATTTATCATATATTTTCAATAAATCACTTTTCCTGTAAGGTATATAACCTTGTGTAGCATCATACTGTTGTCCAAGTAAGTTTGAAGTTTTAATTTTCTCAATCAACGTTAAAATTGATTTATCTAATTTAAAAATTAGCCCCCAATTCTGATTCCCTTTTTCTACAATTTCTTTGGTAACAACAACAGACGGTCTTTTTACCAACTCTTCAAATGTTTTAATATCATTCGTTCTCTTGTATGACAGGGTTCCTTTTGAATTATCCTTGCTAAATTGAAATATAATATTTCTTACTGTTGCATCTTCAAAAATGTTTATTTCAGTGCAATCCAAAACTTCATTTAACAGCCATTTATTGAATAGTTCTAACCGATAGTTTTGAGCGAACACATTAAATAGAATTGTATTGGGAATGATAAATGAGATATGACCTTTGTCTTTTAATAATTGATAGCCGCGGTCTATAAATAAATAGTATATTTCAAAGTCAGGAACTTTGGATATGGTTGAAACAATATACTCTCTTTCAAGTCCTTTAATTGAAACACCATAAGGCGGATTTCCTAATAAGACATCAAAACCAAAAAATTCGCCATCATCATCCAGCACTTCGGGAAATTCAAAGCGCCATTCAAAAGCATTATCAAAAATTACATTTGACTCTATTGATTCACGCTCCGCTTCAAGTTTTTTTAATTGTTGTGTTGCCTTCTCTAAATCTTTGAATAATTGTTTATTCAACTTTTCACCCCATTGTTTTTGAGTGTTGATTTCGGTTGCAATTTTATCAACTTTACCACGAGCTGAACTAATTTTCTTTTTGAATGGGTTATCAATATTGGTCTTAAAATCTGATTTAATGTCGGCAATCAGCCTTTCCATTTCTCTTTTCTGTTCTTTGCTTTCAGCGTTGCGGTATGTGTCAACGGCTATTCGGTAGCTGTCAATCGTCCACTTGCTTTTTTTCAAGGCTTGTTTCAGGTCGGCATCAATGGCAAAACGGCTCACCAAAGAGTTTCCGCATTTAATGTTGATGTCAATATTCGGAAGTGTTTCTAATTCTGTTGAGTTCTTATAATAGGCGTTTTTCAAAAGTTCAATCCACAAACGCAAACGGCAAATTTTTACGGAGTTGGAATTGATGTCCACACCGAAAAGGCAGTTTTCAATAATGGTTTGCTTTT
>CAZGYC010000333.1:0-1945 GCA_964530015.1 uncultured Limnohabitans sp.
TAATATAAAACGTTTCATTTTTGTTGTATATAGGCGAATTTAATCCCAGACAGCAAAAAGCCCCCTTTCGGGGGCTAGATACTTAAGTTAGGTTATGCGGCGGTTTATTTAGGCTGTACCGGATTCTTGCACTTGGCGCAAAGCTTACCGCTTTCTTTCATTCTAGTGCTACATTTAGGATTAGCGCATGTATATACCGAAGCGGCTCTTTCTATATGTCTTATTTCTTCACTCATTATTTCCCTCCTTTTCATAAGTTTCGATGGGCACTAGCATATAAGCGTCGGCGGCGGGCATGTTATCTGGGTCGGATATAGTCTTCATTTCACCATGTCCTAATCCAACATGGAAAGTCCCTGTTATCTTAATTTCTACTTTAGTCAAGTTATTGAAATATGGTAAGGAAATAGTCTCATTTACGAGATTTATGTCACTGCCTGTACTATAACAGTCTTGGACTTCGTAAAAACATTCGTCTTCCCGAGTTATCTGGAACGCAAAGGCATGCCGCGGGTCAAACCAGTATCCGTTTATTATATGGTTATTTATAAGTTCGCTCATTCATTGCCTTCTTCTAATAGAGGGAATCCTTGTTTCTTCCATCTTAATAAGACTTGCTTACTAATTCCAACAGCCCGAGCTGCCTTTACGGACCCCATGCCTTGGGCCGTCAATTCTTTTGCTTTGAGTATCATGTTGTTATATTCATCTAATCCATATCTGTTCTTTACATTAGAAATCTGGGACCGTTTTCCTTGACACCCCCTACACCCCTGAGATAGGTTAGGCTTGGAAATAGTTTTGGAGGTTATATGACCATTCGCACATTCGACTTTTATAGTGCTTCCAGATTTTATGTCGTCAGGCCATTCTATCACAGAAAAGGTGTTAACGTGACCTAATTCCAGTATCCTTTCCCTGCTCCATTCATTACACTTCTGACACCGTCTCTTAATTCCATCGGGAGTTTTGCTTGACACGTGCCCTTCTTTACACTTAACCAGAAACTTACTGGATTGATTAATAGCTTCGGGGCATTCTAATATCAAAAATCCGTACTCCCTAGCTATTTCCCTGACCTTGGCTTCCGTCCATCTTGGCCTTAGACATTCGGCGCAGCCGTGGTTGTTTTTAATATTATTGATACATCTATCAAAAACATGCCCATTCCGACAACGGACTTTGATATATTCAATGGCTCGTATCTTTTCCGGCCATTCAATGACTTCAAAACCTAATTCTCTCAAATCGCTTTCTATCTTAGTCTTGGTATGTCTAGGCGCCGAACAGTAAGTACAGTTCCCGGTAGGCAAACTACCGATAGCTATCTCGTAAATATGTCCATTTTTACATTTGAAAACTCCCCTAGTTTTTTGACCGATATTCTCCGTGGGCATTTCGATTATTTCGTAGCCTTTTTCCAAGCAAATATCGACTACCCGTTCGTAGGTCCATCGTGGGGCTCTGCATTCTTGGCACGAACCTTTCCCTACGTCCCTACAGCTTCGGGTTGAAACATGCTTATTTGGGCATGATACAACTATTTTAGCATAAGCTCCGAAAGTTTCGGGTTCTTCGATAATGGTCCACCCAGCAACTGAGGCGGCGGCTTGAACACGTTCTCTATTCCAAGAAGGTCGTCTACACTCAGCACAACCCTTGAAGTAAATAAGACTGTGAATCTGTCTAGTGAAACGATGTCCATTTTCACATTCAATCGCAATTTTACCTTCGCAAGTGGTTGATTCTTCAATTTCGCCTATCGGGGTTAAATTTAACTCCGCAAGTATTCTAAGTATCTTTTCTCTAGACCACCAATCAACAGTCCATTTAGATTTATCAAGCTTGATTGCATCGACTATAGTTTGCGCTTGGTCTAGGTTAAGCTCCACCCAGTTCTTAAGACGGATACCTTCTTCTTCTCCCCAAATAGCTTTATAGGTTT
>CAZGYC010000334.1:0-1942 GCA_964530015.1 uncultured Limnohabitans sp.
TAAAATCCTGAACACAAAAGATGCGGTCTATGTGGTGTCCTGTTCGGGCGATGCGTACGACTGTTTTGGCCATGATCACCAGGGTTGCAAACGGGGATTCTTTTCCCTCTTCCTTCAGGTGATACACAGTTTCAGGTTTGCGGAGAGATTTCAGATCCCAGTCTATGTGGATTTTGGAAACTTGCGGTATAGTTACTCGGCGCCTGCATCAAACCAGGGAATTATCAATTTCTGGGACAGGTACTTTGATCAAACCCTTCCGGAAAAAGGGCACAGGGTGTTGAATCTCAAGATGGAAAATTACCCCTTGCGGATTTGGGACCGCAAATTACTTCGGCAACTCAACCGATCCTTTCGCATAGGCATCCGCTACAAAGCACTGCTCGATGAAAGACTCCGGGAAATCCAAAAGAACTTCCACCAAAAGAAATCCCTGGGAATCCACATCAGGCGGACGGACCATCCCAATGAAGTTTTCCCTGCGGATTTGGGCAAGTACTTGAAAGCTGTCGAACAACTGGAAAAATCACACGATCGGATTTTCCTGGCCACGGATGACCTTCACGTTTTGGGTGCATTCAGTGAGCGGTTTGGAGACCGTCTGATCTCCAATCCGGTCACCCGGTCCCAGGGCTCAAAATCCATCCACGACCGCTATGCCGCGAATCCGGAAATTGACCTGGTCATGGAGGCGATGATGGATTGCTTTTCCCTTTCCCAATGCTCCAGCGTGATCCTGTCACCTTCCAATCTGTCCTATGCCGCCTTGATCATGAACCCCGAGCTGGAGTACGTGTTGATCGAAAGCAGCTCGGCAAGGTGGAACCGGAGAAAAACATTGTTCCTTTATTACCTCGACAAATGGGGAATCCGAAGATGGTAGGTCTATGATAGAGATTAGGCCTGTACAGACCTTTGATGTGGAATGCCCCTTGTGCAAATCAGACCAGACCACCACACACTCCCTGTTTTTCCAGGGAATCCACACCTTGGTTGACTGTACCTGTCCTGGTTGTCAGTTTGACTTTTACCATACACTTCCCGTCGGGCATGACTTACTGTTTCCCATCCAGCTATCAAAGGACGGCCAACGGAGCTTCTGTGCAGACCGTGCCAGGGATTGGCTGGCTGATCCCTTGATTCGTTCTATGAATGAAAAAGTGGAAAAGAAGTTTTTAATCGACAGGAAAATCAATCGGGAAGTTGATCAAGTAGTGATTGTAAACTGCCTGGATACCTGTTTTGGCCATGTTTTTTCCAAAGTATGGAATACCTATACGCTGGTGGAAAGCAAGGTGGACAGAGGGATAATCGCCCTCATCCCCGAGCGGTGCCAGTGGCTCTTGCCGGCCAATCTTGCTGAAATCTGGTCCGTAGCAATTGAACTGAAGGATTGCGGGCAAACCATCGGTGGATTGGATGAATTTGTCAAAAACCAGTTTGTCCGGTTCAAGCAAGTTTCGCTCAGCCATACCTACACCCATTTGGACCATACCCGGTACATCGATATGGAGAAGGTGCTCAAACCCCCCCGTTTTGATTTGGGGGATTTTCGCTCTTCAGCGCCCCAGATCACGTTTGTTCTAAGAGAAGACAGGTTTTGGCTCAACAGCCACCTGATGGATTTCTTGTTCAAAGTATCCAGAAAATTCAAGATAGCCCGTGTAGTTGACCCCATCTTCATTTGGAGGCAAAAGCTGTTGATCGGGCAAACGGGGAGAAGGATTCTTCGGAGCTTGCCAAATGCACAGCTCAAAAGTACCGGCCTGGGAAATTCGGGAAAACTTCATCCCTCCATAGCCGACCATAGGACAGACCGCATCCTACCGGCCACGGAAATCCAATGGAATGGGATTTATTCAAAAAGCCACCTCGTGATAGGCGTCCATGGATCGCACATGTTGGTTCCGAGCGGCTTGGCAGCGGGTTTTGTCAACCTGGT
>CAZGYC010000335.1:0-1920 GCA_964530015.1 uncultured Limnohabitans sp.
GAACAGCAGGAGAACGAACAGCAAGTGAATCCCTGACAGCCCAGTTGCGCCTGTCCGGTCGAGCGGAGTCGAGACCCGAAATGCCTGAATCGGATTGCAAATCCTTGGATCGTGGTTCGGGATTACAAATCCCGAACAGCAGGACAGCGAAAAAGCGGGATAAAATCCCTTGAAAAAATCCGTCCTACGTGGAAAATTTTTATTTTTACACGTAAACCAGCCTGCCATGAATACCAAACTCACTTTGAATCTGGACAAAAAGGTCATTGAGGAAGCTAAAACCTACGCCAAAAACAATCAGGTTAGCCTATCCAAGCTCATCGAGAACTATCTCAATTCCCTCACCAAGCAATCCGAAAAAGCTGCTGCGATAAGTCCTTTGGTCGAAAGCCTGACCGGAATCATCCCCAATGACTATGATGAGAAGGCGGACTATCGGGGCTATATCGACAAAAAATACGCGTGATGGAGCAGGTATTTGTAGACACCAATATCGTCATTGATCTATTGGCGAAGCGTGAACCATTTTTTAGGGATGCCCAAGAGCTCTTTACGCTGGGAGACAGAAGGGAAATCCAGCTCTCTATCTCCGCACTGACTTTTGCAAACGCCTACTACTCCATCGGCAAGCACCACAAGGAAATCGATGCCCGCAGATACATGGGGAAATTCAAGGTCTTGGTGAATATCCTGCCGGTTGATGATAAGTCCATTGAGCTTGCTTTGGCATCCGACTTCGGGGACTTTGAGGATGGGCTACAATATTTTATTGCGATGGAATACGGCGCAACGGCCTTTGTTACGAGAAACAAGAAAGACTTTAAGAACTCAAAGATCCCCGTTTTCAGCGCAGGAGAGTACTTAAAAAAGTGACCCGGTCGTCCTCGAAAATTTGCCTAAAAAAGCAGGGGTAATCCAATACCCATTTCTTAAAAAAACACCCTCACTCCGAGTTACGAGGGGGTAATTTTGTTTCCATCGTCAGGTCGAGCGGAGTCGAGACCCGAAATGCCTGAATCGGATTGCAAATCCCTGGATCGTGGTTCGGGATTACAAATCCCGAACAGCAGAACTAAAGATCAAAATCGCTAACTTTTAAATGTCGTGGGAATGTCGGGCATAATCCTCAATATGTCCTTGATCCAACCCCAACTGTATTTTTAAATTGTACTCATCAAGTAACTCGAATGGACTTTAAAACCAAGTTGGCTGAAATAAGAACGTCAAGGGGACTTACTCAAGAAGAACTTGCTCTAAAATGCAATGTCACGGCCCGAACAATTCAGAGGATAGAATCTGGACAAGTAAAACCAAGGCTTCACACCATCAGGGCAATTTCCAATGCTTTGGACTTTGATTTACTCCAGTCGACGAAAGCAGAAAAATCTCATTCTGTTGCTTGGTTGCTTAAGGATTTGTTCAATTTAAAAACGCAAACAATGAAAAAGATCTCAATCTTATCATCTTCTATGCTTGTTACAGCTTTTGCCACTTTTACAGTCGTGACCAAGATTCAAGCTCAGTCGATTCTCAAGGAAGTGCCCAAAAGTGGAGTGTCGATCACCTACAACAGCGATAAGTCTATAAGAAGAATTGATGCTGTATTTACAAACAAACTCACTCTGGACAGCCTGATCGGTATTTCTGAAATCTTGGAAAACAAGAACATCAGCTTGAAGTACCGAAGTATGGAATTTGATGACAATGGTCAACTCACTGGCATATCCTGTGAAGTAAGTGAGAATAGCCACCTGGGAAGTGGCGGATTTTCGGTGGGCTACCTTGACTCATTGAACAACGACCAAGCATTCGGCTTTTATTACGATTACTCGACAGATGCGAAATCATCATTTTGCTCAGGCTCTTGTTGGTAGTCACCTAGATTGATAAATCCTTAGACCCGGGTTCGGGATTGCAAAT
>CAZGYC010000336.1:0-1908 GCA_964530015.1 uncultured Limnohabitans sp.
ATCGGGTAGGAGAAACGGGATTAGCTCCCGTTTCGACCTCCCACACCACCGTACGTACCGTTCGGTATACGGCGGTTCCTTAATTTACGAGCATTACCTTTTGGTGGTAGTCTGACAGAAAGATATATCCTGCTTTCCTGAGTCTTTCCGTGGTGAGCGTGGTTGTAAGGATAAAGCTGTTGGCGGTACGCCAGTAACCCTTCCTCGTATTTGCCCACTCCCAAGCTTTGGTTTTCTTTACCCCAAGCTTGATGAGATTCGCCAGTTTGGTCTTTATCCGTTTCCATTGTTTCCAAATGACCATCCTGAGTCGTCTCCTGTACCACTGGTCAACTCGCTCTAACAGTTTGCTCATGTCTGCCAACTTAAAGTAGTTTACCCAGCCTGTAATGTATTGGCGGAGTGCTTCTTTCCTGCGGACATTGCCCCAGCCGTTGCTGCGAGAAGTTAGTTCCTTGATCTTGGCTTTCATCTTGGTCACACTTTTGGGGTGTATCCGTAGTCGCCCTTCTCCTTTTGTTTTGTAAAAAGAGTAGCCAAGGAACTTGACTTTGCTCATTGCTGCTACCTGGCTTTTATCCCTGTTGACTTTCAGAAGCAGCTTGTCCCCAATAAAGGAAACAAGTGTGCCCATCACCCTTTCTGCACTGCGTCTGCTCTTACACAGAATGATCATGTCATCTGCATAGCGAACAAACTTGTGGCCTCTACACTCCAACTCTTTATCCAGCTCGTTCAGCATCACATTGCTGAGCAATGGGCTGAGCGGTCCTCCTTGCGGAACACCCAGTTCACTGGCCTTATGGCTGGCGCCTGTTTGCACTCCTGCGTTCAGGTACTTGTGTATCAGCGATACAACTCGTCCATCTTTGACTGTGCGTGAGAGTATTTCTATCAGCTTGCTATGGTTCACTTGGTCGAAGAACTTTTCCAAGTCCAAGTCGACTGCGTAACTGTAACCTGCTGTTATGTACTCTTTGCACTTCTGGAGTGCCCCGTGGGCATTCCGCTTCGGCCTGAACCCGTAACTGTGCGCAGAGAAGGCGGACTCATAGAGCGGGGTGAGTACTTGGGAGATCGCCTGTTGGATCACCCTGTCCACTACCGTGGGGATGCCCAACTGCCGTTTCGTCCCGTTCTCTTTGGGTATTTCTACCCGTCTAACAGGGTTGGGGCGGTATTTGCCCTGTAGTATGGAGGTGATAAGTTCATCCTTGTTTTCGATAAGATAATCCTTGAGGGATTCGAGCTGCATCTTATCAACACCCCCCGCTCCTTTGTTGCGCTTTACCTGTTGGTAAGCAGCATTCAGGTTGGGGGGCGACAGCATGAACTCCAACATTCCATCCCCTAATCGGTGCTCGTTGGTGAGGTTGTTTTCAGTTATCCATATAAAAGTCTGCCCTCCCACATAGCCTTCGGACTCCGTCCTATTCTTCTGTGGACAGGCTCCGGTAACCCCCAGAGTTTTCTGCATTCTTCCCTTCATGCGGTAACATTCATTTACTGCTCACTCTTTTAAGGTTCAGCCCTTCCCCAACCAGTCGGTGCTGGGTACTATGGCCTCGGCTGACTTCTCATAGCTAGCTTTACTCCGTGCTTTCCCGTACTTGCGGGGTTTTACACGTCTGTGAGATCTCCCGTGGTAAGACAATACACTTTCACTCCATGTCCCCGCCTTATATACAGCCCGATGTCCGTGTAATCTTTGGACTTTGACTTGTTTGGCAGCCTCATCCCATCGGTTATGCCTGATAAGGTTCGCGTTCCTCGGGGCAGAGTTTTGCCGCCAGCTTCCTTCAGATTCGCAGTCACCCACGACACCCTTGCTATTGGCTAGTGGTTGGCGATTACATACCCCCACAGTGGACTTGCACCACCTAGTGTATTGCCATGCACGGCACACCA
>CAZGYC010000337.1:0-1906 GCA_964530015.1 uncultured Limnohabitans sp.
GGGGCTTCTTCAACTTCCTCATTTCCGCCGATGGCGGGGAGCGTTTTCGTTATGGATCACTTTGAATATCAGTCCATCAGCACGGACATGAATTTTGTTTTCAGTTGCCTTCAAAACTTGGATGCTTTGACGCCGGATGAATCACGGGTTCAAAAGCAAGCGGTGCGGGATGCGATTTCTAGGCTTCGTGAAATCGAAAGAAAAATCAAGGCTGGGTGACCTTGCTTGCGCGCTCATCATCACGCTTCCACTTCTCGATCTGCGCCAGATGTGCTTGGGTGCCTGCGCGCAGGTCTTCTGAAGCAGCCTGTTCACGCTCTGTTGCTGCTGCCAAGAATGCCTTGATGGCTGGGTCTTGCAGGGCTTCGGCGGTTAAGTTGAGGGTGAGTTGCACGGGGTACCTTGGGGAAGGAGGAAGGTGGGAAGCCGGGAGGGGCAGGAGCAGGTCAGGCTTGGGCGGCAGCGGCCATGTTTTTCGGACGGCGACCGCGCAGGAGTTCGCCGGGTTCGGTCTTACCCATGCCACGGTAGATCAGGGCGCGGGCGGCGGCGGAAATAGTGGTGAATCCCTCGCGCTCACGGACGCGCTCGATGGCGGCCATGGTGGCGGTGTCTTGGAGGCGGATGGCTTGGGGGAGGTGGCGCATGGGTGTGGGGTTGGGGTTGGGGTTTGGGAGGCTCCCCACCAGCGGCGGGTAAAATGATGGCTCTTCACTTCCTCATTTCCGCCACAGGCGGGGAGCGGTTTCGTTATGGCACAAGAAACTTTTGCGGATCATGTCGAGGTTATCGATGAAATTCTTAAATCCCTAGATGAAGATGAAGGCCGTCCAGACAGCCAGGACAAGGACCTGTTTGTCAAAGTCCTGATTCGGCTTCGGGAAGCGGTGGTTTTGCTTGAGGAGCAGGTTGCTGCTTCTGATAAAGAATCTTGATTGTGGCGAGTTGGTCTCTCGCGCACTGAAGCTCTTGGCGAAGTTCGATGACGCGGTCAGCATCAAACTTTGCCCTGAACGCCACCATGTGCTCGCGCTTGGTCTGCTCTTCGACCAGGGCGCGCACGCTTGGGTCTTGCATGGATTCGGGAGTAATGATGATGGTGATGGGTTGCACGGGGCACCTTGGGGAAGGAGGAAGGTGGGAAGCCGGGAGGGTCGGCTTGGCTGGTGGGGATAATAATCCTATCCTTCGGATTTGTCAAAATAATTCCTTCATGGTCGGATTATATGTGGAAAACTATCCGAATAAGTGGATTATTTAGCCGATACTCCAAGCATGATGAGTCCCTTCCACTTAGCCCTTATGGTCGCTTTTCAAACGACAAAGATGGAGCAACAGGCTGTAGCCGCAGACGCGGGCATCAGCCGCGATGGCATCACCGACATCATGCGCGGCTATTCCAAGCCACAAAAAGCCACCCAGCAGAAAATCGCCAAAGCCTTCGGCTTTGACACACCCGAAGCCTTCATCCAGGCGCAAATGTTCAAGGTCGCCTTCATCGGCGAATACCAGCAAAAGGCGGACACGCTGCTGGCCTTCATCAAGGCCCAAGACCCCCTCACTCAGCGTCTTTTCACCGGCGAAATCGAACCGGAATTGCGCCCATCGGCCTACATCCACGCAGGCAAGAAGTTCATCGCCCGAGGCCACGCACTGGCCGGCACCACGCCGATGCCGGAGGTGCCACCGGCCATCCACGCGGCGCACACCATCCACACCAATGGCAACGGGAACAAAATCCACGCACCTGTCAGCATGGTGCATAAGAAAGGCAAGAAATGAACCGCCTCAAATCCTTGCGCACTTGGTCCAAAAACACACGCACTGGCCGCGCCCTCCCGTGACCTTGCTCTTTTTCTTACTTCTTCCGCCCCTTGATCTCCGCATAAACCGCCGCCAGCATCTT
>CAZGYC010000338.1:0-1892 GCA_964530015.1 uncultured Limnohabitans sp.
ATATCCTGAGTCCGGAGCAAATTGACTACATGCTTCAAATGATGTACGGTTTGAAAGTCCTGGAAAACCAGTTCGAAAAAGGGCATTTGTTCCTATTGGCTGAGGAGGATGGAAAGGCACTGGGATTTGCCGGATTTGAACTGGATCATTCGGATGGGCCAAAAGCGAAACTCCATAAAATCTACCTTTTGCCGGAAACTCAGGGCAAAGGACTGGGCAAGCAACTCATTCAGGAGGTAGTTTCGCGGGCAAAAGACAAAGCCCAAAAAAGCCTTCTACTCAATGTAAACAAATACAATCAAGGAGCGATCGCTTTTTATGAATACTTGGGTTTTGTAAATATCAAGAGTGAAATCATCGACATCGGAAATGGCTACGTGATGGATGATTACGTGTTTGAGCTGAAGCTTTGAGGTGCCTTAACCTTTGAGGTCTGGCAGACCTCGAAGGTTTTTAATCAAAGTTTAGACCCTTGGTTTTTAACCAAGATTTAAGACCTTCGGGTGTTTAAAACCCCAAAGGTCATCCTCAAAGGTCTTTCAAGACAGTTTCCCAAAGCATCAAACCATTTGCCGAAGCAGTGGGAATGGACTCCCAATTTCCCTCTGGGTTGGTCAGCCGTTTCGTAATCTGTTCGGGAGTGAAATACCAAATCGCATGCACCATCTTTCTGACCTGATGGTGCAGAAAGCCCGTTCCGGTCACTTCAAAGCAATGGCTTTTCTTGGGAGAAAATTCAAACACCGCTTCTTCGACCTCGAATACACTGGCTTCCAAAACCTCCCTCACAAAGTCCTTTTTGTTTTCAGACACCTGACAAAACGCTCTGAAATCATGCTTTCCCTCAAAAAGGCGAGCATTTTCCCGCATCTGTGCCTCGGAATTGACACCTGAAACTTGGGTTTGAAATGCCGAAGCAAATGGATGAAAGTCTTCGGAGTCTGAAAAAAAATAGCGGTACATTTTCCGCTCCACCGACTGCACCAAGTTGAAGTCCCGGGAGATTTCCCGGACAGAATTCAGTCTGATTTCGCCTCCCAAATGCAGGTTCAGATCCGGCAGAAGCCGCTCCAGCTCGACTTTCTCCCGAAGAAAAATCTGTATAAATCCTGACCTGCAACTCACGCCTGCGTCGGTACGACTCGCACCCAACACGGAAAAATCGGCATGCCCCAGCACGTATCTCAGGACTTTCTCCAATTTTCCCTGTACGGTTGGCTGATTGGGTTGAGGAACCCAGCCTTTGAATCTGGCTCCGTAATAGGAAATCGAAAACAGGTAGGAAAAGGGTCGGGATTGCATGAGACCAATTTGAATCAATGGATAAAACCAACCTTGCTTTGATTCCCTCGGGCAGTTGGTTAACTTCACTAAAACCCAAACTTACTGACTATGCGAGCATTTCTTAGCCTACTTCTGATTTTTGCCGGATTTTCTGCCTTTTCGCAGAACCTGCCTACCAAAGAAATCCAGATCAAAATGGCGGTATTGGCCGCGCCAGAAGACCAGCGGGCTGACGCGACAGTCTATGGACAAGATACCAATGGAGATTATATTTTGCTGCGCAAAGGCACCAATCATACCGTGTGCTTGGGAGATGACCCAACTCGGGAGGGCCTAAGTGTCTCCTGCTATCATGCCAGCGCGCAGGTTTTTATGGAAAGAGGCTGGACACTGCGAAAAGAGGGGAAAAATGCCCAGGAAATCTTTGACATCCGGGAATCGGAGGCCAAAGCCAACAAACTCCAACTCCCGGATCAAGGCAGCTTGCTCAATGTGGTGACAGCAGAGGAAGCGGACATCAACTGGGCTACCGGTGAGGCGAAAAACACCTACACCCGCTCGGTCGTCTATATCCCTTGGGCGACGGCCGAGAGTACCGGATTGCCTCT
>CAZGYC010000339.1:0-1875 GCA_964530015.1 uncultured Limnohabitans sp.
ACGTGATGTTGAAATAGGGCTCGTAAAAGGGCTTGGCCCCGCCGATGACCACCCAGTCGTACCCGAACAGAAATCCGCCCAATGCCGCGGTCAGGCTGATCAGCCAAATGTAGGTTTGGTTGTAGGGATAGGTTGGAGCCATGGGGATTTCGGAAAAAAGGTGAATGCCGTCAAAAAATACCGGATTTTCCCAAAGATCCTATCCTGTATCCGCCGCTCCCCCAAAATTTCCCCTCCGGCAAACCGAAAAAGACGGCAGGATTTCTTCCCCGGAGAAATTGCCCAAAGCCGGAGCCCGGTCATGCCGATTTTCCCAATGCAACAAAAGCATGGAACAGGGAAATCGCATTTAAGGAAATCAACTTCATTTCCATTGAAGAAGACTGAAAACGTACTTGCATACCTTCGAAACATGAAGGGAATGAAGGACGTGAAGAACGATCCCAGCCCCAGGCTCAGGGGGCTTTTGCCCTTCAGGAGTCCCCTCCTTAGTTTCCTTAGGGCCTTCATGGTTTGATCCAGACCATCGGCGGGCCTGAATCGCTTTCGCATCGTGTTGTTTTGATCGAAGGGATCCAAAAGCGATTTCCCAGCAAAACACCCGCGGCACTTTGCTTTTTGCGGTTTTCTGTTTTCCTTAGCGTGAAAACAGCCCAGCTACCTCGCCATGAACTGATTTTTGTCATGAATTGGGGAAAAAGACTGTATCATATTTGTTCATAGGCAAGCCCGAATTTTCAGCATCAGCCCATGTTTTATTTTGAAAACTAACAATTAACAAACTCCATCATGAAAAAACTTTCCATGCTTTTTGTCATGGCACTCATTGCGGGAACTGCATTTTCCCAAGAGCTTCGCCTCAATACCTACGCCGGCTACGTGTTTGACGACAAGGTTGACAATTATTATTCTTCCACCTCTTATTATGAGGGTAAAATCTTGGGGGGCTTCAGATGGGGTGCGGGTATCGAGTACCAGCTACCCAATACGACCAAAGCCTTTGAACTTCAGTACCTGAGACAAGATACTACGGCTCCAGTTACCTATCTGGATCTTGATGGGTTTGGTCCTGACGTTAAAAGCACCACCTTCGACCTGTCCACCAACTGGATCATGTTGAACGGCACCAACTATTTTCCGGTGAGTGAAGTAGCAGAGCCCTACTTTGGCTTCGGGATCGGAATGGCCATTTTCGACACCTACAATCCGGACAGCAAAAAAGAAAACGGTGCCACCAAATTTGCATGGGCACTGCGCGGCGGTTCCAACTTCTGGTTCTCTGAGAAAGTAGGCCTCAAAGTTCAGGCTTCTCTCATGTCAGCGGTTCAGGGTGCTGGTGGAGGAATGTATTTTGGTACCGGCGGTGTTGGCGCGGGTGTTTCCACTTACTCCACCATGTATCAGTTTGGATTTGACGGCGGCCTGGTCTTCAGGTTTCCCCAATAAAATTTTTGGGGAGGGGGGGAAAATTGCCCTCTCCCCAAAAAAATGCAATACGATTGTAAGCTACCCAATATCCCATGGTTTTGCGTGGAAACGTGCTTTGCTCCGCCACGGCGGACACGGTGTGGCCCGATAGCGGACGATTATCCGCCCTTTTCCAATCAATTTTTTCGTACTTGCATACAAGCGGGTAATCAAAAAATGCAATTTATTTTTTCGGGATTGGGGAAAATTCCGTTTTGATAATCACTCCCAAAGCTTAGATTGGACGGAAAATCCCCACTATCCTAAAATCCAGTTCAATGAAATCAGGCTTTCTCCTCGGGCTGTTCTTCCTGGCCACTCTGAAGCTTTCGGCACAGTCGGACTCGATCCGCTATCAGCCCAACAAAATCAACCAGTTCAAGCTGGTTCCCCTGCCCGCCATCGGCT
>CAZGYC010000340.1:0-1845 GCA_964530015.1 uncultured Limnohabitans sp.
CTGTGGGGTGGATTTTTTGGTTCATCCTGAATGCGATTCGGAAGGATTTGGGAGGCAATAATCATCCCCTGTGTGTCGTCCGCCCGTCATGCCTGCCTGTGGCAGACAGGCCCCTATGCAAAAGAAAATCAGGCTACTGGCAAGATTGCGGATAATCACATAATTTTCTGAATGGATCCTGTTGTTTTGATTCAACCAATGGAATTGGGAGATCCTTTAGGCAATGGAGATTTTTCTGTTCCGAGAAACAACGGCCAAAAGCGATTTCCCTGACTGTCCTGACCGAATCATCTGTCGACCGCTGACCGTTGGCAGGTTTTGCGTCTGTCCATTTAAAATTTCTGTTCGATTTACCCAATCAATCTTTTAACTTGAGGCCCAACAAACTTACAAACCATGAAATTCTTTTCAAGAGCCATGATTGGCCTGGATCTCACCGAGATGGACGACATCCTGATCAAGAAGACGGCAGTTTTTATCAAGTTTTTGGGAATCGAAAAGTGCTATTTCCTCCATGTTGCCAAAAATCTGGAAATCCCCAAGGAGATCCTCGACCAATACCCCGACCTGGTCGCGCCCACCGACGAGTCGGTCGAGAGGATCATCAAAAACAAACTGAAAGAACACAATTTTCCCGAGGACATCGAGACGGAAGTGTTTGCCGAGGAAGGGAGCCATCCGCTGGACACCTTTCTCCGCTGGGCAAAGCTGAAAGACGTGGACCTGATCATCATGGGAAGAAAGGACTCGCTGGCCGGCAATGGGGTGCTGGCTGACGGGGTCGCCAAAAAGGCCCCCTGTTCGGTCCTTCTGGTCCAGGAAAAGCGCCCGGTGAAGTTTCCCAAGAAACTCCTCATCCCGACCGATTTTTCTACCCACAACCACATGATCTATGAGTTTGCGGAGCGGATCGCCGACAAACTGGATGCGGAGCTGGTGCCCATGCACATCTACGAAGTCCCGCAGGGATATTCGAAGACCGGAAAATCCTTTGGGGAATTTTCCGAGATCATGAAGGAGAATGCGCGAAACGACTTCAAAAAATTCGTCAGCAAGCACCATCATCCTGAGCTGGAGTGTGAGCTGGTGCTGGGTGAGGGCAAAAATCCCGGCACGCTGATCTTGGATTTTGCCCGGGAGATCGATGCGGACATGATCCTGCTGGGATCAAGGGGACGCACGCCTTCCGCCGCGATCCTTTTGGGAAGCACCGCCGAAAAACTCATCCATGCCAACAAATACCTCCCGATGCTGATCTTCAAGAAGAAAGGGGAAACCATGGGATTCTTTGACGCGCTGTTTAAGCTGTGAGGGATTGGCAGACCGAGAACTAAGTATCAAGAACCGAGAAGCGAGAGACGAGAATTGAGAAGCAAGAGACGAGAAGCGAGAGACGAGAATTGAGTATCAAGACGCAAGTATCAAGAAGCAAGAAGCAAGAGCCCAGAACCGAGAAGCAAGAGACTGCCGACCGAAGGAAACGAGGTTCGCCCAACGTTTAACGCTTTTAACGCTTAACGTTTAACCCAATCTTCCGAGAAGCAAGAATTGCGTATCAAGACGCAAGTATCAAGTATCAAGAGCCCAGAAGCGAGAACCGAGAAGCAAGAGACGAAAAGCACGGGAATCGGCATTCCCCTTACGTTTTTAACGTTTAACGCTTTAACCCTTAACGATTTTAACATTTAACGCTTAACCCAATCTTCCGAGAAGCGAGAATTGAGTATCAAGACGCAAGAATCAAGAGCCAAGAAGCGAGAAGCAAGAGACGAAAAGCACGGGAATCGACATTCCCCTTACGTTTTTAACGCTTAACGTTTTAACGTTTAACGATTAACATTTTAA
>CAZGYC010000341.1:0-1839 GCA_964530015.1 uncultured Limnohabitans sp.
TTCGCGGTTAAAAATTTCCCGCTGAGGAGATCGCCCTTCAGTCCCTTCTTGTTTTAAGAATCCGCAATCGCGTTTTCAGCTTTCTCCAATGGAAATGAAGTGAAGCTTTAAAAGTGATTTCCCTGCCCCGATAACGTTTTCGTTGATTTTGCAGGCGATTCTCTCTAGTTTGGGAAAAAGTAAATTACCTTGAAACTCGATTTACCAATCAAAACTCTGCAGCACAAAAAACTGGAGTCTTGCTCTCCATCCACCCAAAACGACCCTTTCATGACTACCAATCGAAGAGACTTTTTAAAAACCGGAGCTACCGCCGCATTGGGGCTTTCGGGATTTACCCTCATTTCACCGTCAGTCCTTGGCAAGTCCATGGGCTATGTAGCTCCGTCTGACAAGGTCAACCTCGCCTGCATTGGCATCGGCAACCGCGGCGCTGAGATCATCAAAGAACTCCACAAAACGGGTCTCTGCAATGTAGTAGCGCTGTGTGATGTGGACATGGGTGCCCCGCAGACTCTGGACGTGATGAATATGTTTCCTCAGGCGAAAAAATTCCAGGACTTCAGAAAGATGTTTGACCAGATCGGCGGTGAGTTTGAAGCGGTGAGCATCGCCACGCCGGACTTTTCGCACTTTCCGGTGACGATCATGGCGCTGGCCGAAGGCAAGCATGTCTATGTGGAAAAACCCATGGCACGGACCTTTCAAGAGGTCGATCTGATGATGGCCGCCGCCAAAAAATACCCCCAACTGGCCACCCAGATGGGAAACCAGGGACATTCCGAAGGCAACTATTTCCAATTCAAAGCCTGGAAGGAAGCCGGGATCATCAAGGATGTCACCGCCATCACCGCCCACATGAACAGCCGCCGTCGCTGGCACGATTGGGATCCAAAAATCACCCGATTCCCAGCCGCCGAGCCGATTCCCTCCACACTCGACTGGGATGTATGGACCAGTCAGGCTGAGCCCCACGCCTTTAACAAGGACTACCACAACGGACAGTGGAGATGCTGGTACGACTTCGGTATGGGCGCACTCGGAGACTGGGGAGCGCATATCATTGATACGGCGCACGAGTTTCTGAATCTGGGACTTCCCTATGAAGTCAACCCCACCAAACTCTCCGGACACAACCCCTTCTTTTTCCCAATGTCCACCACGCTGGAATTCAAGTTCCCGGCACGCGGGGAAATGCCCCCTCTGACCATTACCTGGCAGGACGGGATGGACAACATCCCGGCGGTGCCGGACGGATACGGTGTTTCCGAACTCGATCCCAACATTCCCCCACCAAGCAACGGACAGATCCAACCCGCCAAGCTGAATCCGGGCAAGATTATTTATAGCAAGGAGCTGACCTTCAAAGGCGGCTCGCATGGCAGCACGCTTTCCATCATTCCTGCGGAAAAAGCCAAGGAATGGGAGTCCAAGCTCCCCGAAGTTCCCGCGAGCCCGTCCAACCATTTCGCCAATTTCCTCAAAGCCTGCAAAGGAGAGGAAAAAACGAGGTCTCCTTTTGAGATCGCCGGGCCGCTGAGTCAGGTTTTCTGCCTGGGAGTGTTGGCGCAGTGGACCGGATTGAAACTGGAGTTTGACCGAGAAACAAGACAGATCACCAACAACCCGCTCGCAAACCAAGTCCTGGCAGGCATGCCGCCAAGAAAGGGTTGGGAGGAGTTTTACCGGGTGTAGAGGCAGGAGCCAAGAAGCAAGAGACAAGACTTAAGACGTTAGACTTAAGCAGTAAGAACGACTGAGCCGCCGGATTTCGATCTGGCGGCTTTTTTTCAGCCCACATGACGAGTCGGAAAAATTCGGTATTTACAAAAGAGAAAG
>CAZGYC010000342.1:0-1831 GCA_964530015.1 uncultured Limnohabitans sp.
AAACCCCAAAAAGAAGGTATGGAGCACCAGGTCGTAAAAAAGCGGGTGGTTTTCCATCCACAGCAAGATCAATCCCTGGGCTCCCAGCCAAAGGTAGCCGACCCGGAGTCCGATGCCGATGTAGCGGAACTGGGCTTTTTTCCTTGCGGCTACTTTGGCCATGTCAAAGACCAGCAACCACAGCGAAATCAGAAGGACAGCCGCTCCGATGACCTCATTTCCCCACCCGTGGAAGGGCAGAACCAAACCGATGAAAAACAAACCCAGAAGTGCTCCCAGAGCCTTTTTGGACCAGGAAGGAACCGGAAGAAACTGGCTCAACTCCAGCCGCTCCCCGACGATGGTGAACAGCAGAAAGCCGATCCACCAGGTACTTCCGGCCGCGATCAGTCCCACATGCCAGGCCAGAAAATTGCCGACAAACCAGCAAACCGCGCCAAGGCAGAGCAGGGCACTGTGGAAATGCGGATGCCGGATGACCTGAAGCTGCATGATCACACCCAGTCCAAGCGATCCTGCAAGCAGTGCCCCCATGCCCGCCTGATCTTGGCCAAGCAGGAAGAAAATGGCGGAGATTCCGGACAGAAAAGGGACGGACAGCCAGGCCTTTTTCTTCATGACCATGGCCCGCTCGATGGAAATCAGCGTGCCCAAAAATCCCCCGACCATCAGCAGCCCATGGTTGATGCCGCTTTCCGGTATGGGGATGACCGGACTTCCCAGCCTGATCCAGCCGCCCGAAATCCCTCCCAGCAGCCCCAGCAAGACCAGGGGAAGAAGGAAAGAAGGCTTTGGGCTGAATGTGCGCATGGGATCTGATTTTAACTCCTGTTTTTTGGGGCTTGATGTTCCAGATTGGCCGCTCCCGGAAAAAGGACGTTCTGTTCCAGATTGATGTGCTGGCGCATGTCTGCTTCAAAGTCCCTGAGCAGGGCGAATGCCACGCGATAGGTGCTGCAGGCATATTCCGGGGCGATATAGTTGCTGGCCAGACTCCTGATTTCTTCCAGACAATCCCCCTCGCGGTCGTGCTCCTTCATCAGGGCAAAGATGGTTTCCCGGATGTTTTGAAAAGCGGGTCCCAGCAGGAGTTTCTTGCTTTGGCCACTTGCGGCGATTTTTCGGATAAAGGGAAAAATGATCAGTTCCTCCCGCTGCAAATGGGCCAAAAGTTCGATGGCGGATTGGTCGAAAAGATCCTTTATTTTCTTGAGCTTGGGTTCACAGGCCCCATAAACCTCCACCGTCCGCCGGAGAAATTCCCGGATCAGCGGAATCCGCTCCCGGATGGGTTCGTGGTATCTTGTTTCGATGTGATGGGCGATACGGCTCAGAGTCCAGCCATCGAAATCAGGGGTTTCCCCATTTGGAAGGGCAGAGGCCTCTTCCAGTTGCCCAAGCACCTCCTTTGGATCCATGCTTTTCAGGGCACAGGCCTCTTGGATGGTCAGGTCTCCCTCCCGGCATAAGTCAATCCCAACTGCCCTGAGCACCAGTGCGGAGCGGTAATCCTTCGAAATGATTTCCCGGATGGGGAGTTGGGCGATGCTTTCCATAATTCAGGGATATGATCCATCCTCATTTTGAGTCCAACAAGCACTAAAGGAGCACTTGACAGGACAAAAATATAGGATTGTCAATAAAGGACAAATTTATCTTTTATTATTTTTTAAGAACCAAGAAGCAAGAGGCAAGAGACAAGAGACAAGAGAGAAGAGCCAAGAAGTAAGAGGCAAGAAGCAAGAGTGAGAAATCAGAAGTCAGAAATCAGAAGTCAGAAGTCTGAAATCAAACATCCGACATTGGTCATCCAGCTTACAATCCCGACAGC
>CAZGYC010000343.1:0-1827 GCA_964530015.1 uncultured Limnohabitans sp.
GGGAGAAATTTCTGCCCTCCACCAGTTGCATCCCCAAGGCATCAATAAACCCGTAGTCAACCTGGGTAAAGTTGATCAGCCTGAATCCGGCGGCGTGCTCCGTGCGGATGTTTCCAGTCCAAGTAGGCATGCCGACGGAGCTGGTCGAGGCGCCGACACCGGCCACATGGGCCAGGGACAATATGCGTTCTTTCAGCACCTCCTTATTGGAAATCCCCCTGATGTTGGGCAATACCAATACCTGCTCTTTGTCAAACCCGGTATCGGAGGAGCGGATGAATTCCAGTTGGGAATGGATGACCAAGGTGCCAAAAATCAAGCCGATGGCTATCGTAAACTGCAGCCCGATCAGGAAATTCCCGATCCATTGGCCGGAATTTGTATGGGTCTGCCCAAGTTGGCTTTTCAGTGCCCTGACGGGATTGAGCCGGGACAATACCAAAGCGGGATAGACCCCCGCAGTGAGCCCGATCAACATCGCTATCCCAGTCAACATCCCCCAGATTATCAGTGTGTCACCGCCGAACAGCTCAAGCTCCTTTCCCGAAATCCTGCCGAAATCCCCCTGCAATACGCCCATCAACAACACCGCCAGGACAAAGGCCCCCAACGTCAGGAGCAGCGATTCGCTGAGAAACTGATAGACCAGGCTGGATCTGTCCGCACCGGAGGTCTTGCGGACGCCGATCTCCTTGGAGCGCTTGGATCCCTTTGCCGTGGTCAGATTGATGTAGTTGATACAGGCCAAAACCATCGCAAACACCGCAATGAGTGCGAGCATTCCCAGCGTGGTTCGGCTTCCTCCCCGCTCCAGTTCCCCCTTTAGGCCAAGGGCGGACAGGTGGATCTCATGCAGGGGAATGAGGCTGTAGCGATCCCCGGACTGCGGCTTGTACTTGGCGGCAAGGCTTTGAATGTGGGCGGGAACACTTGCCGCATCAGCCTGGGCAATCAATTTGAAATAGGTGTGGAAATTATTGTTGCCCCAGTCATAGGTCTCCCGCTCTTCGTAGACCCTGTGGGGGATCAGCAGGTCAAATTGAAGATGGGAATTTGCCGGGACGTCCTCCACCACGGCAGCCACCGCATAGTCACCGATCGTCTCCAGGGACATCAGCCTGCCGATGGGATCGGCATCTCCAAAATACTTTCGGGCCGTGCTTTCGGTAAGAACAATCCCATTCGGCTGGCTGAGTGGGCTGCTGCCAGACCCCGCCAAAAAGCGGAAAGAAAACACCTCGAAAAAATTGCTGTCTGCCTGAAAAAGCCTGGATTCATAGAATCCTCTGTCTTCATATTGGACCAAGGTTTCCCCGTTGCGGAGCAGGGCGGTTGCAACCTCGACCTCCGACAGCTCAGAATGCATGGTATAGGCCATCGTCTGCGGACTGGTGGCGACGTACTCATGCTGCCCATCCGAATTGGTCGTAGTGACGTTGACCCGATAGATCCTTTCCCCATCTTCGAAAAAACGGTCGTAGCCCAGTTCATCGATGATGTACAGGGAAATAAACAACAGACAGACAAAACCCACCGTGAGGCCGGATACATTCACGAGTGTGTACCACTTGTCGGAGACCAAGTTTCTCCAGGCGATTTTTAGGTAGTTTTTCCACATGGTTTGAAATTGAAAGATTGGAAAATTTTAAAATTGAAAGATTTGGAGGTCAAGAGGTTGGGAAGTTGGAGATTAGAAAGACCGTTTCCTCTTCCAAGCCTCTACCCCGATAGCCATCGGGGCGTATTTCGTAAATCATAAATCCTTCTTGTTTCTTGGCTCTTCTTGATACTAACGTCTTGCTACTTGATACTTACTCTTGGTTCTTG
>CAZGYC010000344.1:0-1826 GCA_964530015.1 uncultured Limnohabitans sp.
CAAACTTCATTTGCCATTCCCTTCGGCCAGCGGTATCTTTGCAGACTAATCCAAAACCGTAAGCCGTGGCAAACAAAACCGTCAAAGTAGGTCTGGTCCAGCTCAGTTGCTCTGGGAATGTGGCCGAAAACATGGAGAAGACCATCGCAGGCGTCCGCACCGCCGCCCAAAAAGGCGCTCAGGTAGTGGTCTTGCAGGAGCTTTTTAGATCACTCTATTTCTGCGATGTGGAAGATTACGACAATTTCTTGCTCGCTGAGGCCATCCCCGGTCCGTCCACCGATACGTTGGGCGCATTGGCGAAGGAGCTGGGCGTGGTGATCGTGGCATCCCTGTTTGAAAAGCGGGCGGAAGGGCTTTACCACAACACCACAGCGGTCCTGGATGCAGACGGAACCTATCTCGGCAAGTACCGAAAGATGCATATTCCCGATGATCCGGGCTATTTTGAGAAATTTTACTTCACTCCCGGCGACTTGGGCTACAAGGTATTTCCCACCCAATTCGGCAAGATCGGCGTGCTGATCTGCTGGGATCAGTGGTATCCGGAGGCGGCACGGATCACGGCCTTGAAAGGGGCGGACTTTTTGGTTTATCCAACTGCCATCGGCTGGGCAATGCACCAGGACGAAGCGACCAATGACGAGCAATATGGTGCTTGGCAGACCATCCAGCGGTCCCATGCGGTCGCCAACGGGATTCCGGTGGTGTCCGTGAACAGAACTGGGGTAGAAGGACCGATGCAGTTTTGGGGTGGCTCATTCGTATCCAATGCATTTGGCCGGGTGACCTACAAAGCACCTCATTTGGAGGAGGAAATCCACGTGGAGGAACTCGATCTGACCGGTTCGGATCGGTATCGAACGCACTGGCCATTCCTGCGGGATCGACGGATCGATTCCTATGCACCCATCACCAAGCGCTACCTCGACGAAGAATAATCCCATGAGAGATATTTTTGAACTCGCCCGCACCGGGGCCGCGACTCCGGCGGAATTGGGGTATTATTTCCCGGCGGAATTTGCCCCCCAGGAATCCATGTGGCTGAGCTGGCCGCACAAGGAAGAGAGTTGGCCGGGTAAGATCAACACGATCTATGCGCCCTATTCCCAGTTTATCAAGGAGGTCGCCAAAGGCCAAAAGGTCAATATCAACGTCGCTGATGCCGAGATGGAGGCTTTTGCTTTGGCACATCTGGAAAAAGCCGGGGTGGATATGGGCAAGGTCACTTTTCACTTTTTCCCCACCAACGATGCCTGGTGCAGGGATCACGGACCGGCCTTTTTGGTCAATCCGGAGGCCGAATACAAGAAAGCCCTGGTCAAATGGGAGTACAATGCCTGGGGTGAAAAGTACCCGCCGCATGATCTGGACAACCTGATTCCGCTTCATATCGCCGCAGAGTTGGCGGTTCCCTGCTTTAGACCCGGGATTGTCATGGAAGGCGGTTCGGTGGAGTTTAACGGCAAAGGAACCTTGCTCACGTCAACTGCTTGCCTGCTGAACAAAAACCGCAATCCGAGTCTCAACCAAGACCAGATTGAGAAGTTTCTCTCAGATTACTATGGGGTAAACCATATCCTATGGGTAGGGGACGGGATCATTGGTGACGACACAGACGGACACATCGATGACATCACCCGATTTGTCAATGAGGACACGGTGGTGACCGTGGTGGAGGAAAACAAATCCGACGAAAACCACGGGATTCTGGACGAAAATCTGAAGTTGCTGAAGCGTATGCGTCTGGAAAACGGCAAGCAACTGAATATCGTCGAGTTGCCGATGCCCAGCCCGGTGATCTGGGAAGAGCAGCGGCTTCCGGC
>CAZGYC010000345.1:0-1803 GCA_964530015.1 uncultured Limnohabitans sp.
CGATGGGCCCATGGACCAAAAGTCCCACCAACCCGATCTTTGACAAGAAAGACGCGGGGATCAACGGCCCTGGACACGGTGATTATTTCGTGGATGCCAAAGGCAAACTGCAATATGTGCTGCATACGCATAATTCTGATGAGAACGTCTCTCCCAGGAAAACTGGGCTGATCGAACTGGAATTTTCCCAAAACGGAAACGGCACCGATCTTTTGGAAGTGAAGAAAGGGAGCTTTACATTTCTGGAAGTGGATTGAAGGAATGACCGATGTCAAGCGTCGGATGACTTGTGTCATACCCTTCGACTCCGCTCAGGGTGACAAGCCTGTCAGTCTGAGCGGAGTCGAAGACATTTATTTCTAATATTAATATTTCAGTCTGTGAAGACGCAACCTGAGACGAAAGACGGAAGCTCGTGTCAGTCTGAGCGGAGTCGAAGACGTTTAATCCCATTTCGTTGCAATGCCCCAAAAACCCCAAATCCTAATGCTTGGCTGCTTCGACACGAAAGGCGAGATCTTTGCTTTTTTGCGGAAAAGCATGCTCGCCCAGGGAGCTGAAGTCCTGGCCGTAAATGTGGGTGTTTTGGGTTCGACCAAATTATTTCCAGTAACCATAGAAGCCGCAGAAATCTGCGAAGCCGCCGGGGAAAGCCTGGAAGCTGTCCGACGTAAAAACGACCGCGGACTTGCCCTGGAAGTCATGGCCAGAGGAGCCGCAAGCGTCTTGGCGGAATGGCACCAGCAAGGGAAATTCGATGCCGTGATCGGTATGGGCGGGGGCAGCGGAACCTACCTGACGCTGAAATCCATGCAGCATCTGCCCTTGGGCCTGCCAAAAATCTGCATCTCCACCCTCGCTAGCAAGGATCTCTCGGAGCTCATCGGTGTCAAGGACATCCTGTTGATGCCGTCTGTAGTGGATGTGGCCGCGCTCAACAGCATCATCAAACCCATCATCCAGCAGGCGGCGGCGGCACTGGTGGCGATGAGCCGAGTGCAGCTCACCAAAGATTCCAGCGATCCCAAGCGGATCGCCATCAGTATGTTTGGAAATACCAGTGCCTGTGTGGACCGCTGTACCGAATTGCTTGAAGCGAAAGGCTTTGAAGTAATGACCTTTCATGCGAATGGCGTGGGCGGAAAAGCGATGGAAAGCCTGGCGATGG
Source organism: uncultured Limnohabitans sp. (assembly GCA_964530015.1). Lineage (GTDB taxonomy): Bacteria > Bacteroidota > Bacteroidia > Cytophagales > Cyclobacteriaceae > Algoriphagus. Next base: position 1,169 of record CAZGYC010000345.1, read on the forward strand.
AAGGGTGTTTTGCGGGTATTTTGGATATCACGACTACGGAACTGGCCGATGAGCTTTGCGGTGGGGTTTGCAGTGCCGGCCCCTATAGATTGGAGGGCGCGGGCAGACTGGGCATTCCCCAAGTGGTCGTGCCGGGCTGTATGGATATGGTGAACTTTGGCACGATGGAATCCGTGCCGGAAAAGTACCGCAACCGTCAATTGTACTCCTGGGTACCCACCGTCACGCTGATGCGGACCAATGCCGAAGAGAACAGGGAGCTGGGCCGGATCTTGGCCGGGAAACTCAACCAAGCTACCGGGCCGACCGCGGTTCTTTTCCCGGAAAAAGGCCTTTCACAAATCGATTCGGAGGGAAATGTATTTTATGGCCCCGAATCCAATCGGGCACTTTCAAAATCCATCCGGGAAAACTTGAAATCGGAGGTCCCTTTTGTCAACTTGCCTTTTCATATCAATGAACCGGCATTTGCGGCAGAAGCGGTGAAAAGATTGCTGGAGATGATGAAATGAAAGTTGATTTCGGTCTGTGGGGATGCTCCACGGCGCACAGGCCTGCCTTTGCCGGTAGGCAGGCACAAACCGAGGCGGTGGCGCTGCTTTTGAAGAAGCGGGATAACATGAGGCACAACTCTG
>CAZGYC010000346.1:0-1800 GCA_964530015.1 uncultured Limnohabitans sp.
TTCCCCCTATCTTAGCGAACTCAAAATCACGGAAACGCTGGAATTTCGCAGCCTTCCGGCATTCCAAGATCCCTATGAAAAGTCTGTTTTCCAGTTTGTTGTTCAAGGTTTTTGTCGCCATCGTCCTGGGTATTGTCTTCGGCCTGTATCTGCCGGAATGGTTCAACCGGATCTTCGCCACCTTCAATTCGCTTTTTGGGCAGTTTTTGAGCTTCGCCATCCCGCTCATCATCATGGGGCTGATCATGCCCGCCATCTCCGACTTGGGGAAGGAGGCCGGAAAGATGCTGCTGCTGACTGCGGCCATTGCCTACGGCTCCACGCTCTTTTCGGGCTTTGTGACCTATTTTGCCGCATCGGGCATCTTCCCCGCCCTTTTGGAATCGCACATCAGCCAAACCGCCGAAGTAGCGGAGGCCGCAAAGGAACTGAACCCTTATTTCACCATCGCCATCCCCCCGGTGATCGATGTCATGTCGGCTTTGGTTTTGGCGTTTTTGGTTGGGCTGGGGCTTTCCTTCCAGGAAAAATCCACGTTGAAGTCCGCCGTCAGAGACTTCCAGCTCATCATCATGCAGGTGATCGAAAACGTGATCGTACCGCTTTTGCCGCTTTTCATCCTGGGGATCTTCGCCAACATGGCCTTCAGCGGGCAGGTATTTGAAATCCTCTCGGTCTTCCTGAACATCATCGGGGTCATATTCGCCCTCCATATTCTTTTGCTTCTGGTGCAATACCTGGTTGCGGGAACGATCGTCAGGAGAAATCCCCTGCGCCTGCTGGCAACCATGATGCCTGCCTATTTTACCGCTTTGGGAACCCAATCCTCCGCAGCCACCATCCCGGTCACCCTGGTGCAGACCGAGAAAAATGGCGTGTCCGAGAAAGTCGCGGGCTTTGTCATTCCCCTGTGCGCAACCATCCACCTGTCCGGCAGCACCATGAAGATCACTGCCTGCGCCATGGCCCTGATGATTCTGGAAGGTATGCCCATTGGTTTTGTCCCGTTTGCCGGGTTTATCTTTATGCTTGGGATAGCGATGGTAGCGGCTCCTGGAGTGCCTGGCGGGGCAATTATGGCGGCCATCGGCATCCTCCAGGCAATGCTCGGTTTCAATGAAGAGATGATCGGCCTGATGATCGCCCTGTACATTGCCATGGACAGCTTTGGCACCGCCTGCAACGTGACCGGTGACGGGGCGATTGCGCTGGTGGTGGACAAGCTCACTGGCGAAACGAAATCTTGAAAAGGTTGGACGACCGATGCTGGATGTCGGATGTGTTTCATCGCCTCTTGTATCTTGATTCTTGCCTCTTGCCTCTTGCTTCTTGATACTTATGTCTTGATACTTGGCTCTTGCTTCTTGTTTCTTGATTGTCTGACCATGCCTGAGTCTCGTACGCAGGTCACTGCCAGATTCCGCGTACCCGGGCCATCGGACCATGATCCGTGGTGAAAATTCCTTCGTGTTCGTGGTCTCGTGGTTTAAATTGAAGTTTTTCACCGCAAAGGCGCAAAAACGCAGCCAAAACCGGGGGATTTCCCCGAGGAAAAGCTTCGGCTTTTCGCCTTAGTGTCCTTGAAATGGCCATTGCTGATCACAAGTTGGGATGCTGCAGTTAACGTGTAAATCCCATACTTTCCATTGAGAACTTTGCGGTAAAAACCTTTTGTGTTCCTTCGCGGTCTTGGCGGTTTGAAACATTTTTTTCACGGCAAAAGCATCACGGGAATAATGCAAGAGGACAAAAGTCCCCAGCGTGTGAGACTGGGATCGCTCTTCTTCCCTTCCTGTTTTA
>CAZGYC010000347.1:0-1795 GCA_964530015.1 uncultured Limnohabitans sp.
CGACCGGGATTTTGAGCCTTTTGTGGAGTATTTGGGACTGAAGTCCATTTTTTGAAAATCAGCTACTCTGAATTCAGGAAAACGGATGGATTTCGGCTTCGAGTCGTAAATCAAAGACTTGTGCTGGGCATAGTCGGACCATCCTAAATGTTCCGTTTCCTTTCATTTTATAGTTGGCTCTCTCCTCATTTTTTCCCCACCAAGATCAGTTCCTCTTGCGGGGCGATCAGGTATTCTGCTCCGGTGGCCGTGACTGCGGCCATTTCTTCCACGGAGATGGTTTTTTCGGTTCCATCAGCCTGCTTCCAGCAATGAAATCCGTCGAAAGCGAACACCATGCCCTCCTTCAGGAGCTTTTGCGCCGCCGGTCTCGGTGCCGGAAGTCTTGCACCTCCCAGATTGGGCCCCACATCATGGGCAACATAGCCCACGGGATGTCCGGTACTCCAGGGAACATAGAGCGAGCCGTTGGCATCCATGAGGTCCCGCTGGGCGCGGTCCACGTCTTCGCCTTTTACACCGGGCTTCATGGCGGCGAGGGCTGCACGGCTTCCGGCTTTGCCATTTTCCCAGTAGCGCTGGATATCGGCAGGGGCTGCCGTCTCCCCGTCTCTCAGCACATAGGCAAAGCGCTGGATGTCGCTCACCCAGATGCCATAGAGCTTGACTCCAAAATCGGTCTGGATCACATCCCCAGGCATGATCACCTTGTCAGTAGCGTGGGAATGCCCCCGGTCGGGGCCGGAGTTGACATTGGGGTTTTGGTCGGGATGCCAAGCATCGGTGACGCCGTATTCGGCCATCTTGGCTTTGAGAAACTTGGCCACTTCGGCATCTGTAGTCTTGCCGGGTTCGATCATCGCATAGGCTTCCACCTGAAAATCCGCAGCCAGTTGCGCGGCTTTTCTCAATACTTCCACTTCCTCGGGAAGCTTGATGGAGAGCCATTCGTACACGAGTTCCTCGGAGGATACGAGCTTGGAGGCATCGCTTCCGAGGAGTTTTGCCAATTCGGCATATTGGCTGTGTGTCAATCCATCCGCGAGTTCATTACTGTCAGACGTGTTGACGGCAATGGATTTGAACCCTCTCTCCCGGATGAAATCCACTGCCTTGGCGAGGGAAGATTCCCCTCTGGGTACCCGCTCCACTTTTTCGTGGATGTCGAGCTCATCCAATGCGGTGGCCTCTCCCTCGGGGGAAAAAACCAGGGAATGGAAGCCTGATCCGTCGTTGAAAAACAACAATGCCGCCGGTCCGCTGGCATTTTCCCCGCCGACGTGTGTGGCGATCGGGTCGTTGTAGTTTTCCCGGCAGATGACCAGCCAGCAGTCCACACCGGCGTTTTTCAAGGCCTCCGGAAGGAGCTGGTTGATTCTCTTTTTGCGGATTTCGGGCCAGGGGTTTTCTCCCCAAAAGCCCGTGGGGTTGATCGTCTCGGTTTTGGGCGTCGGTTTTTCAGGGGACTGGCAGGCAAACAACAATGCCAACAACCCAAAGATCAGGCGGTGGTTTCTCATAAGGTTTTTGAAAGTCCGTGTAAAATAGGCTGGAATTCGGTTCCCCCAAAGCATTTTTCCATCAACGCAACCTCTTGTAAATCAACAGTGGAATGATAAATAGCTTATATTTTGAACAAAATCGAACCCATAGCGTGTTAAAAAAGCAAATCCAAAAAGTCCTGATCGGCACCCAATGAAAATAGGAATCGTCTGTTATCCCACCTTTGGTGGAAGTGGCGTGGTAGCCACTGAGCTGGGCAAAGGTTTGGCGAAGGTGGGCCACGAGGTGCATT
>CAZGYC010000348.1:0-1765 GCA_964530015.1 uncultured Limnohabitans sp.
GCTTTTGTAGGCCAAATCAATCCCTTTTGTAGCTGATCCCTTATCTTTGGCATCTCAGAGACCAAATAAACGCCAAATATTATGTTAAAGGGATTTTTCAACGTACCCACACCCGTCAATGAGCCGGTAAAATCCTACGCCCCGGGTAGCCCGGAGCGAATAGCACTTCAAAAAGCCCTCGCGGAAGCGCGCGCTAAGCAAATCGACGCGCCGATGTATATCGGAAGTGAGGAAGTGAGGACAGGAAACACCCATCCGATGACTCCCCCGCATGACCATCAGCACCTCTTGGGACACTTTCACGAAGGTGACGCATCACACGTGGAACAGGCGATCAATGCTGCCCTGGGTGCCAAAGAAGCCTGGGAAAACCTCGCTTGGGAACAAAGAGCTGCTATTTTTCTGAAAGCCGCTGACTTGATCGCTGGCCCCTATCGAGCCAAAATCAACGCAGCCACCATGCTTGGCCAGTCCAAAAACGCCATGCAGGCAGAGATTGACGCAGCCTGTGAGTTTATTGACTTCCTGCGATTCAATGTCAAATACATGTGTGAGATCTACGCCCAGCAGCCGCCTGTCTCCGGCGATGGCGTATGGAACCGTGTCGAGCAGCGTCCTTTGGAAGGGTTTGTTTTTGCCCTGACGCCGTTCAACTTTACCGCAATCGCCGGGAATCTGCCCACCGCCCCAGCCATGATGGGAAATACCGTTGTGTGGAAACCAGCCTACACGCAGATTTACGCTGCAAATGTGCTCATGCAGGTTTTCAAAGAAGCAGGCGTGCCGGATGGGGTGATCAACCTCATCTATGTGGATGGCCCGACGGCTGGAGATATTATCTTCAAGCATCCTGATTTCGCGGGAATCCACTTCACCGGATCCACGGGAGTCTTCCAGCACATCTGGAAAACCATCGGGGAAAATATCCACGGCTACAAATCCTACCCCAGAATCGTGGGGGAAACGGGCGGAAAAGACTTCGTCCTCGCCCACAAATCCGCCGATGCCAAAGCAGTCGCCGTAGGATTGGTTCGCGGTGCATTTGAATTTCAGGGACAAAAATGCTCCGCAGCATCCCGTGCCTATATCCCTTCCAATCTCTGGGAAGAGGTGAAAAAATACATGCTCGAGGATCTGGCTACCATCAAAATGGGCGGCACCGAAGACTTCACCAACTTTGTGAATGCGGTGATCGACGAGAAGTCTTTTGACAAGATCGCCAAGTACATCGACCAGGCGAAAGCCGCTCCCGGAGTGGAAATCATCGCAGGCGGAAACTATGACAAGTCCAAAGGCTACTTCATCGAGCCAACGGTAATCCTGACCCAAGACCCGATGTACACCACCATGTGCGAGGAGATCTTCGGTCCGGTATTGACGATCTATGTCTATCACGAGGAGCATTTCGAAACCGTCTTGGAACTGGTCGATCAGACTTCTCCTTACGCCTTGACCGGGGCGGTTTTCTCCCAAGACCGCTATGCCATCGAACTGGCAACCCAAAAACTGAGAAACGCGGCAGGCAACTTCTACATCAACGACAAGCCAACCGGCGCAGTCGTGGGCCAGCAGCCCTTTGGCGGGGCGAGAGCTTCCGGCACCAACGACAAAGCCGGTTCGATGATCAACTTGCTGAGATGGGTGTCTCCACGCACGATCAAGGAAACCTTTGTTTCTCCGAAGGATTACAGATATCCGTTTTTGGAACGTGACCTTTGAGGTTTAAATAACCTCGAAGGTCTTTTGGATTTGAAGCTCTAAACCT
>CAZGYC010000349.1:0-1765 GCA_964530015.1 uncultured Limnohabitans sp.
AGAGGCCGTCCGAAAAGGGCGGCCTCTTTGCATTTAAAATAGTTTCGATTTTCAAAAGATGATCGAATATTTATAATTTAGTTCAAAATATTGGCTTAATAGGTCTTCAAATAGGTTTATAAGTGCAGAAATTTGTCTAAAATTGAGCAAACGGATTTTTTTTATCCATTTCGCAAAGTTATGGGCAATGGCAACCAATCCAAATTCGATATTGATTTTGGGTAATTTCCTTAAGGTAAATCTTTTAAAGTGTTTGTTCTGTTTGATATTTCCAAAAACAGGTTCCGGCTCCACACATCTTCTTGAATAAATTTCTTTACCTGTTTCGCTTTCTAAGTTCTCTCTTGCTTTGGTTTTTAGTTTTTGAAGATTGTGATTGATTTCTATTCTCCTATTTCCTTTAGCATTAAAACACTGTCCCCGCATTGGGCATCCACTGCAATTCTGAGCTTGATATACCGAATGCTGTTGTAGAAATCCGGTAGTTGTTTTTGATTTCTTTGTAAATATTTTCTGCATCCTTTGTCCCATTGGGCAAACTAGAAAATCTAATTCTTTATTGTAGTAGAGGTTTTGAGCATGAAACAGGTTCTTTTTATGTTTTCGGGTCTGCTCGATTCGATACATGTTATACGGAATAAAAAACTCAACGCCTTTTCCATCAAGCAAGTGATAATTTTCTTCACTTCCGTAACCCGCATCTGCAATAACCTGTTTAGAGTTTTTCCCGTATGTATTTTTAAATCCATCCAAATGCCCTTCCAGTGTTGTAAAGTCGGTTGATTTTTGGTGTATTGAAAAATGTGTGATAATCTGATTCTCTGTAGATATTTGAACATTGTAAGCCGGCTTGAGTTGCCCGTTCATCATATGGTCCTCCTTCATTCTCATAAAAGTAGCATCTGTATCGATTTTAGAATAGCTGTTTCTATCACCAAGATTTTCAAGGTGTTTTTCGTATTCCTGTAATTTTGGGAGTTGTTCTTTTTCCAGTTTTTCAACCGTTTTCTTTTGCTTTTTGCTCAAAAAAGCAGTTTTTGTGTTTTGGTTTATTGTCTGAATTTTCTCTTCCAGTTTTTCACTGTCAATTGCCACCTGTTCCTGATTGTCCGTCTGCACTAAATCAGACACGATGGCTTGACCTATATCAGTTAAAACAGCCTCTATCTTAGCTTGAAGTTTGGCTTTGTTTTTTTCGACCGACTTTCTCCAAACAAAACTGTATTTATGCGCATTGGCTTCAATCTTAGTTCCGTCAATAAATTGTTTTTCAAGGCTAACAAAATCCAACTCAACCATCATCTCAACAAGTTGGCTAAAGAGTTTTTCAATACTCCCTTTTAATTTTTGACCTCTAAAGTCGTTTATAGTTCTGAAATCAGGTTGCAAACCGCCCGAAAGCCACATAAAGTAAATATTTTCCTTAACGGCTTTAGCTATTTTTCTGCAAGAATAGGTGTTGTTCAAATATCCGTAAAACAGTATTTTGATTAGCATTTTAGGGTGATAGCTGGAAGTGCCTCCTCCTTTATATTTTGATATAATATCAGGGATTTCTAATTTTTCAACAACAGAATCTATCAATCTAGCAGAATGATTTTCCGGAATCAAGGTATTTAAATCTAAAGGGAAAAGTATTTGTTGATGAACAGAATGGGATTTAAAAACGGGCTGCATTACTGAGTATTTCGAATGCCTAAAAATAATAATTCAGAATCTTTTATAAAAAAAAACTGTTCGAAAATTACTTTTCGGACAGCCTCTT
>CAZGYC010000350.1:0-1759 GCA_964530015.1 uncultured Limnohabitans sp.
GAGGGCACTGAAAAAGTCTTTCTTTAAATAAGACAAATCCAAATGTGGTAAAATTAAGAGTCGAAATACTTTTGGTTTTGCCACATTCTTTTTAAATTCAACTCGAATTTAGAAAGCATGCTCAGTCAACAACAATCCATTTCTTTAAGTCGTCATACGGATTTATACGATTTAATCATCCCCAAAAATAATCTTTTACGTCAAATTAACGATCTAATCGATTTTTCGTTTGTGCAACAAGAATTGATTAACAAATACTCGTTAAACAACGGTCGCCGTGCCGAATCGCCAATTCGCATGTTCAAGTATTTGTTATTGAAAACTATTTTTGATGTTTCGGATGTTGATGTAGTAGAGCGTTCGCGTTACGATATGTCGTTTAAATATTTTTTAGAAATGGCTCCCGAAGATGATGTTATCAATCCGAGTTCGTTGACCAAATTTCGAAAATTACGATTGAAAGACACCGATTTAATGAGTCTTTTAATTGGAAAAACCGTTACCATTGCTTTAGAGAAGGGGATCATCAAATCAAAATCCATCATTGTTGACGCCACACATTCCAGAAGTCGCTCCAATCCATTTTCGGCTTTGGAGGTTTTAAAAGAAAGATCCAAAATACTTCGCAAAACGATCTATGATATCGATGAAAATGCCAAAAGCAATCTTCCAGCCAAAAATACCGATGACAACTTGGAGCACGAACTTTCGTATTGTACGGCTCTAATCGAGTATTTATCAAAGCGCGAAGACCTTACAACATATCCAAAAGTGAGCGAAAAACTAAATATCTTAAAGGAAGTTTTAGAAGATACAAGTGAACGTTTTACTTTGTCAAAAGATAAGGATGCTAAAATCGGACACAAGTCCGAAGATTCAAGCTTTTTTGGTTATAAAACCCATATTGCCATGACCGAAGAGCGCATTATTACCAGCGCCATTGTTACTTCGGGCGAAAAAGGCGACGGTCCGTTTTTGCAGTCTTTAGTCGAAGATTCCATCAAAAACGGAATGGAAATAAATACTGTAATTGGTGATTCTGCTTATTCGGGCAAGGATAATTTAGAATTTGGTAAAAAAGAATCCATCGCTGTTGTAGCCAAATTAAATCCGGCAATCAGCCATGGAACTCGAAAAGATGAAGACAAATTCGACTATAACAAAGATGCCAACATGTTTGTGTGTCCTGCCGGACATATCTCTGTACGACGAGCCCAGCAAGGAAAAAAGAATGAAAATAAAAATCAGGTAACGACTTACTATTTTGATGTTGAAAAATGTAAAGTCTGCCCATTAAGAGACGGTTGTTACAAGCCCGGAGCAAAAACTAAAACCTATTCAGTAAGCATTCAGAGCAAAACCCATTCAGAGCAAATGGAGTTTCAGCAAAGCAAATACTTCAAAGAAAAAGCCAAACACCGCTACAAAATTGAAGCAAAAAATAGCGAGCTTAAAAATGTTTTTGGATATGACAGAGCCCTGTCGTACGGATTGGATTGCATGCAAATGCAGGGTGCACTCACTATTTTTGCCGCAAATCTCAAAAGAATACTGAAATTGGTGTAAAAATCACTACCTCATACTCGAACTTCCAGAATTGGTTCAACAAAACCAAAAAAGAGCCGTTTTAAGCCAAATAAAATAACCTCTAAAAAACAAAAAACGCCTATAACGGATTTTTAAAATCGCGTTATAAGCGTCTATTTCTTGTCTAAAAAAATCTCGGTTTTTAAATTATGCGAGGTTTTTCAGTACCCTC
>CAZGYC010000351.1:0-1757 GCA_964530015.1 uncultured Limnohabitans sp.
ATCTTTATCTGGATCCACGTGGTCTTCTCCGCAATCTTTAGTCGCAGGGATCAATTTAAAAGGAACACTGAGTATCAACGAACAAACCGGTGATTTGCTTTTAACTTATAGCGAACCGGGAGTTGGTTTGAAAACTTTATCTCGTCCAGCAACAACAGAAGTATGGGACACAGTTCCCAAAACATTATTTGCATCAACTTATTTACACGATCCCATCGCGCATGAAATTTTAAGTCCGAAAGGATACGGCTTGGTGTTTTGGAATATATTAAATAGTACGACTTTTGATTTGAAATCGTATTGGACTCCTTAAATTGTATTTTTCAGAGACCAAGTCAGGAAATCCCTGTCATTGCAATGGCATTCGCTTAAGAAGAGCACAATAAAACAAATGTAACTTACTTTTATTATTAAAAAAAAAGCCATCTTATCCTAAACTATTTTTACTACAAATAAGTGGAGGACTCGATGGCTCAAGGAAAGAGCATAGCATTTTTTTGTGAGTTTGTTGCTAAATTTAATCGGTTATCTAAAAAATTTGATAAAACATGGATTGAACGCCATAGAACTCTTGATACCAAGATCATATCGCTAACTATTTTTAAAATGGTTTCAGGTAAACATGGGGCTAGTCTTACTCTCAATGAGCTTTGGTGTAAGGGTTTTGATTTTCTTCCATCTCTATCACAACCTCTTGCTGTTGTTGCTTCTAGCTTTTGTGTTGCAAGAAAAAAAATGGGCTCCCTTTTTTTTAAACAACTTAACTCTATTCTCATTCAAATGTTCGATCAATATACCGACCAACGCTGGCTCTCTCACCGCGTATTTTGTATTGATGGAAGTAAAATCAATCTCCCGGCGGCTTTTAATAAGCTTAAGTTCCGCAAACCAACCCCTGTGAGCCATTATCCTCAGGCTTTGGTTAGTTGCTTATTCAATCTTATGAATAAAACCTCTCATGAGGTTTTATTCACCAAAAGCTTCAATGAAATTAACGCTGCGAAAAAACTCCTTAACTCCCTAAAAAAAAGAGATGTAGTAGTCTACGACAGGGCTTTTCTAAGTTACGAGATGATTGCTTTGCATATTAAGTCAGGTCTTCACGCCGTTTTTAGAACTAAAGAAAAAAACACCCTGGCTATTGTGACAGAGTTTCTAGGGCAAACTGAGTCTGACGATCAGATCTATAAAATCCAATGTCGCAATTTTAGAAAAATAAAAGTTAGGCTTGTTCGGTACTATATAAATGGTAAAGTCTACTGTCTTTTAACCACCTTACTTGATCAAAACCGGTACTCTCTTAAGCATTTGAAGGAACTTTATCACGCCAGGTGGGGAGTAGAGGAGTTTTTCAAACTATCAAAAACTTATTTGCATTTAGAAAATTTTCACTCTCAAACCAAAGAAGGCGTAGAGCAAGAAATTCTAGCTCACTTTATACTTTTAAATCTTGGTCAAGCTGTAACAAACCTAATTTCTCCACAAAAGCAGCTAAATCGAAGGCATAGTTTGAACATTTTAGTAGAAAATATTGAGCAAATCTTCTTATCATCCTTAAAAGTTTTACGAACTAAACTTCTTCCATGGATATTAGGAATTATATCTCGTTGTAAAATCCCCAAACGAGACAATAGGCACTACATTCGAAGATCTAGAAAACCTATCAATAGATGGCAAAAGAATATAACCAGTGAATGGTACCGTAAGCAACGCGTCAAAAAAGCTACGTTAGGCTCTTCTTAAGCGAATGCCATTGC
>CAZGYC010000352.1:0-1739 GCA_964530015.1 uncultured Limnohabitans sp.
GGGTGCATGACAAAAATATTCAGTTAGGCGGCAAGTGCTGAGTGGCGAGCCTGCCAGAAGGCTTTGAGGCGACCTCCGGCGTTGATACTACGCAGTGCCATGACGGCATTGGCTCCTTCTTCGGTCCAAAACATGCCTGATTGTTTGCAGCGGATGCCGATCACGCTGCGGCAGCCCGCCTCAACCACTCCTGAGCCGATGAAAAATCCCTGCTTCCGAAAGGTTCCGTAGCGCATCCGCGCGACGTTGTGGACAAAGTAACCAAGTTGCGCCTCGACCGCGTCTTGTCTCGGTGTGCCGGACGCCTCTTGCCGCGCCCGGTGGATGATGCGCTCCACACCGTCGGCGAGCAGAAGTTTGCGCCAGTGATGGCGTCGCCGGCGGAAGCGGAGGGGATCGGATTTGGTTAGCAACGCTTCGATGAGTGACTCCAAGTGCTCCATGGCGTGGTAGCTGTCCACGACCTGGGTGGCTTGGGGAAAGTAGTCGCGACCCATTTTTTCCAAGGTGAGGGCACCATCGATGAGCAGCACGACCTTCTCAATACCGCCCATGCCGCGACGCAACGCTTCACGCCTCAGTCCGATGCCGAAGTCCGAGGGGCTTTCAAATCCAGCCAGATAGGTGGTGGATTGGTGGTCGCGAAGGGGCAGACCCGCGTCGTCGAGTTGATGTTGGGTGAACACGCAACCCAATGCCGCCATGCGGGTCTTGGCTTGCCCGTCGGGCGCTTTGCCTTTTCTGCCTGCCAGTTCTTCGCGTCGCATGGGCAGGCCGGTGTAGTCGGCCTCGACGTAGAGAACGGTGGCGTCACAAGGTTCGGGCGGGCTTTCCCGGCGCTGCCACTCGGCTGCGCCTGGTCCCACCCGCAGGACTTCGCGCTGGATCTGCCGTTCTCCGACGACGATGCCGCCGACCTCCTCAAGATGAAGAGCCGCTTTTTGATAGCTGGTTTCGTCCGAGCCTTCCAGACAGATGAGCCGGGCAAGCGCCGGTGTGTGGCAGCCCTCCAAGCCGAGAGCTGCGTCGGCGGGATGGTGGCCGTGCTTTTTACCGGGGTGGTAATAATAGTCGCGAAACAGGGTGGAATGGCCAAAAACGCCCTGAACCTGGAGCGGGTGGCGTCCCTTGCGGACTTCGCCCGGCTTGGGCTGATAGCAGGCATCAATCCGGTCGGCGGCCTCTTGGAGAAGTTGGCCGACGAGATGGGCGGCGGGCTTGAAAATGGCGGTTCGCAGCAGTTTTTCAAGATCGGCCACGAGCGCACCACCGGGTTGGGCGGAACGAAAGGCGGCGATCAACTTTTGAACTTCCTCTTCTTGGGCGAGGAGGTGGTGGCCGGATTCCGTGTCGGATTCCGGCGTTTTTTTTTGACGCCGGACTTACGTTCCTCACGGGATATCTTCGAAACTTCGGTGATGTGTTCGTCAACAAGCTGCCTGAAGTGCTCATAGGCGGCGATGTGTTCCTGGACGTCGGCAATCTGATCGCGGGGAATGTATTCGGTGACGTTGCGCCCGTCCTTGCGGTGCTGAAGGTTGTAATAGGGCTGGCCGTCGGGCCCGGTGCGGATGACGGAGAGTTTTCCAGGCTCCATGCGGGTGATGGCGGCCATTTGGGTGATGCGTTCGGGAAGGGTAGGTGACTTCATGAGAAGGGGAATATATACAATTACATATACCATTCAACAAAAAACTGAGGGTTTTTCAGGACTTGAAAAATTTCGTCATGCGCCCGAT
>CAZGYC010000353.1:0-1733 GCA_964530015.1 uncultured Limnohabitans sp.
GAGATTTGTCTTCCTGAAGATCCAAAAAAGGAACCCGGAAATGGGTTCCTTTTTTGCTTTTTCCGTTAACTTGGGCTAAACTTCACTCCCATGAACTCCACCCTATCTCTCTCTGATCCAGGAGCTATCCTCGGAAAAACCTTTCTGAAAATCGGCCAGGCTCTGTTGGGGATCCTGTTGCTGGGCTGTGGATATATGGCTTACTTGGCATCAACCGGTTTTTTTAGTGGCTGGGACGTGGAGTTTGACTCGGACTTGGCCAGCATTTTTCCAGGCCAAAGTCCAGCTAACATTCTCTTCTATTTCTTCGTTGCCCTCGGAGCCAAAATTCTGATTTGGCTTGGTTTCCTCTTTTGGCTGAACCGAAAGATCTAAATGGATACCAGGCTTATTTCCCCAATACAATTGCCAGAATCACTCTCATCCAAAAATGACGTATTGAATGCCACAGATAAATCTGTGCATCTGCGGCAAAAATTTCTAATTCTAAAAGGCAAGTCCTCCTAAACACAACACCGGCATATAGTAATGAAATGGACTTTTTCAGCTCTTCTTCTGCTCTTCTGTGTCAACTTGGCTTCAATGGGACAAACCACAAAAAAGCCAAAAGTTCTCGCCTTTTACACGGCCAAAAACGACCTGGCGCATATTTCATTCGTTGGAGAAGCCTTGGAATGGTTCGGCGAAATGGGGGAGAAAGACGGCTTTGACTTTTCGGCAACAACAGATTGGGCAACACTTTCTTTCGAAAACCTTCAGGATGTCCAGCTTTTAATTTTTCTCGATTCCCGTCCAGACGCGCTCGATCAGAGGAAAGCTTTTGAGCAGTACATGGAAAACGGTGGCGCTTGGATGGGCTTTCATTTTTCGGCTTTTGCCCTTTCTCCCTCTGATTTTCCGCAGGATTGGGACTGGTATCATGACCGCTTCCTTGGATCTGGACAATATGCCAGCAATACGTGGCGACCGACTTCAGCAATCCTCAAGCTGGAACAAAGAGAACATCCAGCGGCCAAAGGATTGCCCGAAACCTTCAAATCCTCTCCCAACGAATGGTATCGCTGGGAGCGTGACCTTCGGGAAAATCCCGCTATCGAGATCTTGGCTTCCATCGACCCATCCAGTTTTCCGCTCGGCACAGGCCCAAAAGAACAGGAGATCTGGCACGAGGGGTACTATTCGGTCGTGTGGACTAATACGGATTATAGGATGATTTATTTCAACATGGGACACAACGACATAGATTACGAAGGCGGCACAAACAAAACGCTTTCCCAAACTTTTGGAAATAGGGAGCAAGATCAACTGATCTTGAATGCGCTGCTTTGGCTGTTGGATCGGTGAGATTTTCCCCCCAAAATGTTTTTTGTCCATGAAATGGAACATCATTCCATTCTCTTGACTGAGAATTGGGAAAGGATTTTTATGAAAAAAAGACCCAAACCTTCCGATTTGGGCCTTTTTCAGACTTCAAATTTCAGCCTTCTGACTTCACTTTTTACTCTCCGCCACCGCATGATGTGCAGCTCTCGCCGCAAAAGCCATGTAGGTCAGCGAAGGGTTTTGGGTGGACGTAGAGGTCATGGAGGCCCCGTCGGTCACATAGACGTTGGGCACTGCATGAAGCTGGTGATTCGCATTCAGCAGAGAAGTCTTCGGATCCCTGCCCATCCGCACCCCGCCCATCTCGTGGATGTCAAGTCCCGGAGCACGGTGGTCATCCCGGGTTTGGA
>CAZGYC010000354.1:0-1728 GCA_964530015.1 uncultured Limnohabitans sp.
GCATCGACCTCACCACCTTCGCCCCGCCGGTGAAGGAAATGGTCGCCGCCTTTTAAAGAAATAGCAGCCAGAATCCGACCAAACCACGCGGCAGGACCAAAATCCTGCCGCGTGCCTTTTTAAGGAGGGTCGAACTTCGGTCGACCTGTGAACGGGAAGCGAAACAGAAGAGTATCCGCCCCTCCTTTCCCTCCCCATCGTCCAGTTGGCCCGAAGTCCCCCCTCCTTTTTGCAGTCTTTCTCCTTCCAGATCCGGTTCCGGTCGTTAGCCTGCGGAGACTGATGCCCGCCCGAAGATCGACGTCCCCCAAGCCGGAGAAAAACAAGTCCCTCGAATCCCGGATCCGGGATGCCGCCTGCTCCATCCGTGGCGCGAAGGACGCGCCGAAATACAAGGTTTCCATCCGCTCCTCAGCCGCTGAATACCTCACCTTCGTGGCGGCCAGTGGCCAAGGGGGCGTCGAGGCTGTTTATGCCGATGAGGATGTCTGGCTGAGCCAGAAAATGATGGGAGTGCTCTACGACGTCGAGACCCACACGGTGAACTACCACCTCAAAAAGGTCTTCGCGGACAATGAGTTGCAGGAGAATTCAGTGATTCGAAATTTTCGAATAACTGCCACCGACGGCAAAACCTACGACACCCAGCACTACAACCTCTCCGGCATCATCGCAGTCGGCTACAAGGTGAATTCCGAACGCGCCGTGCAATTCCGCAAATGGGCGACGGGTATCATCAAGGAGTTCACCATCAAAGCCTACGTCATGGACGACGAGCGCCTGAAAAACGACGGCACCATCCTCGGCAAAAAATACTTCGAGGAACAGCTCCAGCGCATCCGCGAAATCCGCCTCAGCGAACGCAAGTTTTACCAGAAGATCACCGACATCTACGCCACCGCTCTCGATTACGATGTCACGGCGCAAGCGACCCAACGCTTCTTCGCCACCGTGCAGAACAAACTCCACTGGGCGATCCACGGCCAAACAGCCGCCGAGGTCATTGTCTCCCGCGCCGATGCCCAAAAGACCAACATGGGACTCACCACCTGGAAAGATGCCCCGCATGGGAAAATCCAGAAGTTTGATGTCAGCATCGCCAAAAACTACCTCACCGATGCCGAACTCGCCCAACTGCAACGGCTCGTCAACGCCTACCTCGACATCGCCGAGGACATGGCTCAGAGAATGATCCCCATGACCATGGCGGACTGGGAAGAACGCCTCAACCGCTTCATCGCCGCCACTGATCGTGAAATCCTCCAGGATGCCGGAAAAGTCACCGCGGAAATCGCCAAAGCCCACGCCGAAAGCGAATTCGAGAAATACCGCATCGTCCAGGACCGCCTCTATCAGTCCGACTTCGATAAACAAGTCCACGCTCTCCAAACCCTCGAAAACAAACCCGATCACCAAAGGTGAACAGGCAACCGTCAACCAAAAGTTGACAGTTCAAAAGCAGGCGAAAAAGGCCACCCGCAAGAAAGGAGACATGCCAGTGATCAAAACCACATGAAAAAACTGCTGGATGGCGTGACGGTGGAGCGTGTCAGAAAATCGCCGCTTTTGTCGAAAAGTTCAAAGGCGTTGGAGGGGAAATCTGAGAGTCGGAGGCCCCCGCCCCAGAACAACAACTTTCTGGCAGACCTTTCCCTCCCGTGATATAGGTCCAAGTCATGAACACTCTCCGCACATTCACCACCGGCTCCGGAGCCCAAGGCCATTTCC
>CAZGYC010000355.1:0-1702 GCA_964530015.1 uncultured Limnohabitans sp.
ATGGATCGCACATGTTGGTTCCGAGCGGCTTGGCAGCGGGTTTTGTCAACCTGGTGCCCAGGCATAAGATCGAACATCTGGTGGAGGACACCGTGCTGCCTTACCGTAGCAGACTTCTGCAGTTTTTGGGAAGGTTTCTGGATGAGTTTTCTTCCCCGGAGCTGGTGTCAAGACATGCCGTGAGCATGATCCGGGATTTTGGATATGTCTTTCGGAACCTCGAGGAGGAATTGGAATGAGGGTTTTACCGCCACGGTTTGTGCCATCAGCGCAGCCGCCGTTTGTGTTGTCTCTGTCGCCGCCGTTCGTGTCTCCACGGACGGCACTCTCCGATCCATGGGCTGATGGAAGAAAAACCTGTTCATCCGTTAAATGTTCAACGTTCCATCCCACGCTTAACGCCTTAACGCCTTAACGCCTTAACGTCTTTAACGTTTAACGATTTTAACGCTTAACGATTTCAACGTTCGAAGTTCAATGTTAACCGTTAACCGCTCATTCGTTCAACGTTCAATCCCACGCTTAACGCTTTTAATACTCAATCAGGGAAGAATTGAAAAAAGAGAGAACCAAACTTACCCCCGCGAGAGCTTTGTTGCTTTATGTCCTGTATGATTTGGTCAGCCAAGGAGAGTATGTGTCCGAATTTTCAAGCGAAAAAGTATGTTACTTTCTACAAAGGTTTGGAGCCAGGAAATATTTCAAACTGGACTTTAGTCCAAATTTTTATGGACCGTACTCGGGAAAAGTAAGATTTGTTTTAAATGCACTTAACGGAAGTTATTTGATGGGATTTAGTGATATGGACAAAAAGCCATTTGAACCCTTGACCCTAATAGGAGACGGTAAAAATGAAGTGTTTGACTATGTGGAAAATAATCCCGAATTAAAAAAAATAGCGGCACAAACCATGAAATTTCTGGATGGTTTTTATTCGGATTTTGCTTTAGAATTGCTTTCTTCAATAGACTACCTGAGCATGGAAAACAAAACGCTGGACAAAGAGGTGATTTTGAAGGCGCTGTCTTCTTGGAGTGATAGAAAGAGAAGCCTGGTTTCCAACCCAAAATACCTGTCAATTTCTCTCAATCATTTGAATAAATCCCAGGCACTTTTTGGGTAGGTTAGCCAATGTCTATTGACGGAATTCAAACAGATTGGAATCAATAGTTCCACGAACTCAACTTTCCCGCCTTTTTCGGGAATGGATTCTACCAGGACGATACCCATCGGGATCGAGTCCATGGGCGGAAGGAAAACAGGGTAGCCGCCCTTCATGTCCTTCATTCTCTTCATGGTTTGCCAACCTGGCCGCCGCCGTCGTCTCCACCGCAGCCGTCGTTCGTGTCATCACCGCAGCCGCCGCCATTCGTGTCTCCACGAACGGCACTCATCCGGTCCAGGGCTCTCGCACCGGTCCATGGGACGATGGATGAAAACGTGAGTGAGACACTCACCTTGGCGGTCGAAGAAAAACCTGTTCATCCGTTAAATGTTAAAAGTCCCACGCTTACCGCCTTAACGATTTTAGCGCTGAACGCCAAACGATTTCAACGATTAACGCTTTTAACGTCTTTAACGCTTAACGCCAAACGATTTCAACGATTTCAACGTTTAACGCCTTTAACACTTAACCTCTTTAACTGAAATGAAAAAATATCCGGATTCTGTAAATGAACCTGCTTCTGAAAGGTACCAGGTC
>CAZGYC010000356.1:0-1695 GCA_964530015.1 uncultured Limnohabitans sp.
AGCGGGCAAAACCAACATCCAATTGGATTGAAACCAATGGAGATCGGTCATGCCTGCCTACCGGACAGGCAGGCCTACGGCATTTGATACGACCCTGTTTACCCGTCATTCCTCTTTTGTAAATCCCAATTTTTTCTTACTACCGATGACAGAGTGTATTAAGTTCTGAAAATGTAAATATTTCCAAATTTTATTCCGATCTACTGGATTTTTGACCGGGCGATCCCTGTCATCCCGTTTTGTGCGTTTTCTAAAATGTTAGGCCTCCCAAGGACGTGCCCAAGACACCCGGCATCCAACACCCGGCATTCTTCAGACTTCTCTGCGATTACCAGGTCGGGTGTCTTTTCATCCAATGGTCCACGGAGAATTTGCCTGACCCATACACCAAAAATGTGATCAAAAGGATCAGCACGATGACCGAAATCCCAAATTCGGTATTGTTGGAAACAGCCAAAAATCCCTGCTGGATGTTCACCAGAAATACCGCTCCGAGTAGGATCGGAATCTGGAAAAGGATCGCAAACCGGGTGACCAGCCCCAAGGCAATCAGCACCCCGCCCACCAGATGGGAAAAGGCCACATAGTGCGCAAGTCCCAAGTTTACAAACTGCAGCTCTGCGGTCTTCATCACAGACAGCAGGGCCTGGGTGTCAGAGATAAAGAGGATTCCCTTATACAGGATAAAAAGCCCGAGGATGACGCGGACAAAGTCAATCCATTGCGGATGATGGGTGTCGGCCCAATGTTCGATTTTGCTGAGGGTGTTCATGGCTTTTTGGTTTTTGTCTTCGAATAATTTACAAAGAAAATTTCCAAAAGCATTGATATTCAGGGTCATAAATTTCAAAATTCCCCCTCAAATGCTTCTGGGATTCTACTTATCCGGAAAGCCAATCCTGCTCTTGCATCGATTTTCCGGCTTTGAAGGGCTTGTTGCTTTTTTTGCCGTTGGCTTTAAATAGTTGTCGGATAGCCCGTGATGGACAAGAATATGCCTTAAGAAGCTGGTTTGGATGGCATTAAAGACGATGCGTTTCGCCAGCACCCCACTGGGCGATTTTTTCAACTACACTCCCACTGGTCCCGCTCCCCAGGATTTCAAATCCTGAGGTTCTATCGTAGGATTTTTGATCTGGTTTGTCTCTTTCCAGGCCCTATTTGCAACACCCCATTTCCATTGCGCTGACAACAAACTTCCCCATCCAAATGAACTTACTGCGCCATCGCTTTGGGATGTCGTCATCCACACGCCAGGGTTCGCTCCTTCCGACTGAGACTGAATGCTGCGCTGGTTCCTGCCTTTAGCAGCAATAGTTTGCAAAATATTTCCATTTCTCATTTCAATTTTTAATTTTACGTACCGAGTAATTTTTTTACTCACAGGCTAATTCCTTTTTTGGGACTGAAAGGGCGAAGCTTTAAAGTTTAAAGTGTAAAAATGGGAAATTTAAAATCTCCCGGCTCTAAAACTAGATTTTAGCAGTGAAATGATCTTTACAAATAGGGGCGCGCTGGATTCCTGCTCCTCATTTTAAACTTTCCGCTGTATGGTTTCAATAGTTGATAGGACATTTATTTTTGCAGAGAAAATCCTTGAAGGATATTTGATACTTAGGGAAAACGGTCATTTCAAATTGGCCGATCAATTTGTTGGAGCTTCTACTTCCATAGGTGCAAACGTTGAAGAAGCTC
>CAZGYC010000357.1:0-1690 GCA_964530015.1 uncultured Limnohabitans sp.
CGTCAAACTGTCTAAAAACCTCTGTTTTTAATAGGATAAAGATGTTCATAAACTTGTGTCATTGCTTGAGTTTGGGTAAATTCACACATGAAATTTATCCAAGGAACCAACAGAAATCAACTCCCTCTTTTCGCTTCATCAATCGATGATGCCATTTCCCAGGACAACGAAATCAGACTTATCGATCTTTTTATAGATAGTTTAAAACTTCCTGATTTTGGATTTGCTTTCGATTTTATCGAAAACGGTAGACCTGCATATCATCCTTCGGATTTACTGAAACTGTTTATATACGGCTATCTTAACCGTATGCGTTCATCGAGAATTTTGGAAAAAGAATGTTCCCGTAACATCGAACTCATGTGGCTAATGAAAGGTCTTGCTCCAGATCACAATACTATTTCCAATTTCAGAAAAAACAACCCTAAAGCCATTCGACGCGTCTTTCGTGCTACAGTACAAATGGCTTCTCACTTTGAACTTATCGGAGGTTCTTTGGTCGCAGGCGACAGTACTAAACTTCGTGCACAGAACTCCAAGAAAAACAATTTTAATCCTGGTAAGATAGAGCGTCACATAGCTTACATTGATACCAAATTGGAAGAATATAATGAGGCTTTGGCTAAAGAAGATGGTGATATCGAAGAGATAAAAACAATAGAAAAGAAAATCGAAAAGCACAAAATCCAGAAGCAAAAGTATCTAAGCTACCAAAACATTATTGACACCACAGGTGTTACCCAAGTATCCACTTCAGATCCTGAGAGTCGCCAAATCATGACCCGAAACAATATCTCTGAGGTTGCCTACAATGTACAGACGGTTGTGGATGCCAAGAATAATATTCCGATTGATTTTAAAGTAACCAACGAAAATGATTCCAAAGCTATGGGAGGCATGTTACGCCGAGCCAAAACCATTTTGGGACACAACAACTTTACCGCTATTTACGATAAAGGCTACCACACAGGTAGCGAGTTTCTTTACGCTAACAGACTTGGAATTGATGTATTGGTGGCCATTCCAGGAGTCTCTGCACATGCGCCAGATTTAGCTTTTGATGTAGAGTATTTTAAATATGACAAAACCACCGACTCTTATACTTGTCCCGCCAATGAAACCCTGACCACCAATGGAAATTGGTACAACAAAAAAAACGGTAAATCAATAACTAAAATGAAGCATTACAAAACCAGCGCATGCTTGACTTGTGAGCTTTTTAAAAAGTGTACTAAAAATGCCAAAGGTCGACTCATTGAACGTTCCCAATATGCCGACTTAATTCATGAAAACAAAATAAGAATCGAAAACAATTATGAAATTTATCGCAAAAGGCAAGCTATTGTAGAACACCCTTACGGAGTAATCAAACGACAATGGGACTTTTACTATATTATGACCAAGAAATCCATCAAACATGCCTCAGCCGATGTAGGGTTAATTTTTACAGCCTATAATCTTAGGAGGATCTTCAACCTGATTGACCAAAATGAATTAAAACAGTATCTAAAAGTACTGGCCTCAATTTTTTGGAGCATCGATGAGCTATTTAAGGCCTTTTACAGCTTCTTTTTTTATCGCACAAATCGAAAGGCTTTTTATAGGGCGTCATTTTATTGTAGCTTAAATCCACTATATTTACTTTCTTTTTAACAAAATTAAGTTCGACTGGAGGTTTTTAGACGAACTG
>CAZGYC010000358.1:0-1677 GCA_964530015.1 uncultured Limnohabitans sp.
ATTTCTCCTAGTCAAAGACCGTGTCGAGCAAGCGCTGCTGGCGACTATCTGAAAAAACAAAAAAAGGGGCAAATGCGGTTTTGACCGCCTCTGCCCCTTTGCCCTTTTATGATCCTTTTACCCAAAACCCCTGAACGAATTATCCCATGCCGATCTTAGACCTCTCCATTTTCCTGCTCTACATGGTTGGTATCGTGGCTTTTGGAGTTTCCTTTTCTTTCCGAAAGCGCTCCTCATCCGACTATACCACCGGAGGCGGCAGACTTCCGGCCTGGGCGATCGGGATGTCGATCTTCGCGACTTTCGTGAGCAGCATCAGCTTTCTCGCGTATCCGGGAAATGCCTACAGCACCAATTGGAACGGGTTTGTGTTCAGTTTGTCCATCCCGCTGGCGGGTTGGGTGGCCGTGAAGTACTTTGTGCCACTCTTCCGCAGTCTGAAGAGCGAGTCGGCCTATTACTACCTGGAGCAGCGCTTTGGCCCATGGGCGAGGATTTATGCTTCCGTTTGCTACTTGCTCACGCAATTGGCCAGGATGGGCGCGATCCTCTATCTGCTGGCCCTGCCCATGAATTCCCTGTTGGGAATGAGCATCCCTTCCATCATCATCATCACGGGCATCAGCGTGGTCATCTACTCCATGTGGGGGGGAATCGAAGCGGTGATCTGGACAGATGCCGTGCAGGGAATCATCCTGATCGGCGGAGCTTTGGCCTGTATCCTGGTGATTTTTGTCGAGATTCCCGGTGGTGCCTCCGAAGTTTTCCGGATTGCAAATGAAGCCGACAAATTCAGTCTGGGGAGCTATGAGCTGGATTTCACCACCTCGACGTTTTGGATGATCCTGGTCTATGGGCTCTTTATCAATCTCCAGAATTTTGGAATCGACCAGAGCTACGTGCAGCGCTATCTGACTGCGAAAACGGAGGAGGAGGCCAAAAAATCCACCTGGTTGGGCAGTTTGCTCTTCTTGCCAGTCTCTTTCATGTTCTTCTTTATCGGATCGGCTTTGTTTGCTTTTTACCAAGCCCAGCCTGAGCTGCTTCCTGCGGATACGCCGGCTGACAAGGTCTTCCCCCACTTCATCGTCAACCAGCTCCCCGTCGGGGTCACCGGCCTGTTGATCGCCTCCATCTTCGCCGCCGGGATGAGCACCATCTCCACCAGCATCAACAGCTCCGCCACGGTCATCCTCTCCGACCACTTCCGCAAATACATCCACAAAGACCCCTCCGACAAGCTTTCCCTACGTGTCCTTCGGCTAAGTGCCTTGGCCATGGGACTGCTCAGCATCTTTGTGGGATTGGCATTCAACGGCGTCACCAGTGCGCTCGATGCCTGGTGGGCGCTTTCTTCGATCTTCAGCGGCGGAATCCTGGGGCTTTTCCTGTTGGGTCTGCTGTCCAAGGCAACAAACCCACAGGCCGTCTTTGCAGTGATCTTGGGTGTGCTGGTGATCGGATGGATGAGCCTGAGCGCTGTCCTGGTCCAAAACGGACTTCCCGAAACGCTGGCAAATCCCCTCCACACCAACATGGCGATCGTGCTGGGTACGCTGACGATCTTCCTGGTAGGATTTGGCTTGGCTTGGCGTCGGAAAAAGTAGGTTTTTCGGAAAGACCGTTCGCTTAAGCCGCCTGGGTAAACTTTGACGCCCACCCAGTCTGGGCATAAAA
>CAZGYC010000359.1:0-1673 GCA_964530015.1 uncultured Limnohabitans sp.
AGTGTAGGAAATATATTGAAAAATTTTAGCCAAATCCTTGATTTTCAACATAGGACACAGACCACGGCGGAGGTAACCTTTGAGGTTTCCAAAACCTCGAAGGTTTTTATACCAAACCCGCCTTTTCAAACAAACAGCCCAGGAAAGAAATCCCCGGGCTGTTTTGGTTTTGGGATCGCCCCGGCGAAGATGCGGTGGCCTGTGAGGACACAGGCCAAGGCGAAAAGACATAACCTTTGAGGTTTCCAAAACCTCGAAGGTTTTTATACCAAACCCGCCCTTTCAAACAAACAGCCTGGGAAAAATCTCGGGGCTGTCCGGATCTTAAGCCAGTTGAAACCGGACCTGTCGTCAGTTTCTTACCGCAGGGGAGCAAAGGATATCGCAAAGATATTTTCTGGAGCCCCCTCCGTCCTACTTCTCCAAAAGCCCGACTCTACCAGGTGAGCAGAGCGGTCAGGAGGCTGCAATGATGCTCGAATACAAGTCCGGATACTTCCGCTAGAGGGGCCTCGTCCTCAGTGTTCAAAATCAACGATATCAAACCCTTCCGAAACAAGCAAATCGATGAGGTGGGGAAGAGACGGTTTTAAAGTCTCCCAAAGGAGCTTGTTGCCACAGTTTCCTATTTTCAAGTTGATCAACTTCGGAGGGGATCCCAGCCTGTTGACAAGCTCGGGAAAGTCAGAATCCTTGGATATCAAAATAACCTTTCCCTTCTCTTTTGCTTTCCTGTAGACCTCCAGGTCACTGTCTGTTTGGATGGCAAGTGTATAGGCCGATCTAACCGTATATCCAGTGGATTCCGCCATCCATTTGGCAAGGATTGGTGAAAGGTTCGCATCCAGCCAGATTTCCCAATCAAGCGGCATGGACAACGGCGGTGTTTTTCAGCCGCAAAGAGGCGTAAAGCAGGGCCGCCTGGATATCCTCCCTTTCGAGGACGGGGTGTTCATCGAGAATCTCCCGTTCCGAAAGTCCGCTAGCCAACAATTCCAACACATCCCCCACCGGAAACCGCAATCCCCTGATCGTAGGCCTCCCGCCCATTAGGCCGGGCTTGAGGGTGATCCTTTCCAGAAGCTTTTTTTTGTCCTCAGTCATGTTGTTTTTCCTTTGTCCGGACTATTCCGCAGCGCCTATTGTTCCATTCAAGGTACAAAAGATATTCCATTTCATGCAAAAATTGCCTTTTACGCATTTGCTGGACCCTTGTCCTACTGCTCCAGAAGTTGCCCCACCGTCGTTGGTCGATGACATAGACCACGGCGTATGTAACCTTTGAGGTTTCCAAAACCTCGAAGGTTTTTATACCAAACCCGTCTTTTCAAACAAACAGCCCGGAAAGAAATCTTTGGGCTGTTTTGGTTTTGGGATCGCCCCGGCGAAGATGTGTGATCTGTGAGATGTGTGGTCTGTGACACAAACCACGGCGGAAGGAGGTAACCTTTGAGGTTTCCAAAACCTCGAAGGTTTTTATGCCAAACCCGCCTTTTCAAACAGACAGACGGAAAGAAATCCCCGGGCTGTTTTGGTTTTAAGACCGCCCCGGTTAGAGTCCACTAACCGAAAGATATTCATGTGAGTGGACACTCCTTGGGCAAAGGTGAGCTACAATTTGGTCTGTGAGGACCATGGCGGAGGGAACCGCTCTGTCAATTTTCCTTAAAACC
>CAZGYC010000360.1:0-1646 GCA_964530015.1 uncultured Limnohabitans sp.
GCCGATCAATTTGTTGGAGCTTCTACTTCCATAGGTGCAAACGTTGAAGAAGCTCAAGCCGCCCATTCAAAAGTTGATTTCATATCCAAGATGATTATTTCAGCCAAAGAAGCCAGAGAATCAAGGTATTGGATTCGATTGATGGATAGGAAAGAATTGGCTCAGAATCTTCCCGATTTCCCTTTTTTAAAAACTGAAATCGAAGAAATAATCAAAATCCTTAATTCAATCATTAAATCCAGTAGGGAAAATTTGGCAAAAGGAAAGTCTTCCGGCACTAATTCCTAATTCTTCATTCCTAATTAAAAAAGTCTGCTCGATTCCCTCGTCACTTCCAAAACCCGGGTCAAACTTCTCCTGAAGTTTTTTTCCCACGCCAATTCAGGCTACCTGCGGGCTTTGGCCAAGGAGTTTGATGAATCCACCAACTCCGTAAGGGTGGAGCTCAACCGCCTTACGGATGCCGGATTGCTTCTGACAGAAGACGAAGGGAAGACAAAGATTTACCGGGCTAACAACAAGCATCCCTTTTTCGGCGAGATCACCGGAATGGTGAGCAAATTCCTGGGCCTGGACGAATTGATGGAAAAAATCGTCAACAGGATGGGGGAGGTCGAAAAAGCCATTATCGTCGGCGACTATGCCAAAGGGATAGATTCCGGAACGATCGAACTTATCCTGATCGGCAAAAATCTGGATCAGGAGTACCTGGATTTCATAAAGGGCAAGACGTACGAAAAGATCAAAAGGAAAGTCGATGTGACGCTGATGGACTCAGATCCGGGTGACGTTCAGGGAATATTGATCTTCGGGCAGTGACCGTTTGGCAGTGGTCAGTGTTCAGTCTCAGTTTATAGTGGAGTTCCGATAAACTTTAAATTTTACCCTTTAAACTTTAATCCTTCGAATCCCGATGGGGCCTGAAAATCAGGAACCTGTACTGAACTCGTCGATTTATCCAATATCCCACAAATGATCGTAGCCGGAGCAGGAGGACACGCACTTGAAATTCTGGACATCCTCGAAGAAAAAGGTGCCGCAGAAAATCTTTGGTTCTATGACCGGACAGCGTTTCCGGGGCTGTTCCAAAGCAAATTCCCCAGGCTTCAGACGCTGGAGGAGGTTGGGAATCACTTGATCGAAGATCCGTACTTCGTCCTTGGCATAGGCAATCCCAAGTCCAGGGAATTTCTTTACCAAGAGTTTACCAAGCTGGGAGGACGGTTTTTCTCGATCCGCGGACTGCAAACCCAAATCAGTAAGTATTCGGAAATCATGGATTCTGATGTGTTTAACCAGTGCTACATTGGCCCAAATGCAAAGGTGGATAGGGGATGTCTGATCAATACCGGAGCCCAAGTTCATCACGAAGTTCAGATCGGGGAGTATTCGGTAATCAATCCCGCCGCGGTGCTCCTTGGCGCTTGCCGGATTGGAGACCTATGCGCCATTGGTGCGCATGCCACCATTCTTCCCGGCGTCAGGATTGGCAATGGGGTAACTGTGGGTGCCGGTGCCGTGATCATCCGCGACGTGCCCGACGGAGCCACCGTGGTCGGAGTGCCGGGGAGGGTTTTACCCTCATAGGGCACGTCATTGCGAGTCTTAAATATTTCGGAAACATACAAAAAGGAGATGACGGGGTT
>CAZGYC010000361.1:0-1624 GCA_964530015.1 uncultured Limnohabitans sp.
CCTATGAATCCGCCGTAGCAAATGACCATGAACGGCGCTTCGGACCACGCTTACGACAGGCGGCGAATCCAGACAAGTAGCCGCATCTGTCCGAGACTTTTTCCGGGATATGGACAAGAGGGTTCGTAGCCGAGAAGCTGTGTGAACTTCGATTTTTTTTGAATGGAGTTGGCATGGCCGCTGCCATTGGCAGGCTTGTGCGTTCATTTGGCATCGCCGCTGCCATTGGTTGGCTTGGACGTTTATTTCACTGAGAAAAAATCTTGTATCCTGCATAACCTATAAAAAAAAGAGATGCAATAAAAGCAGAAATAACACATATTAATATAGAAAAAGAGCGACAACAAACCTGCAAACCCATGAGATTTACGGAATAAAATTCGTGCCACCAATTTTGATGCTCTGGGAAAAAATCACTTCCTGAACTTCTAATGAAATAAAGACTATTATAGCCAAATATCAAAACAACAACAATGGAAGAAAGCATTATTTTTATAATCATATTAATTGCAGCATGTTCCATTTGAGTGACATGTTTTAGTTAGAGCGAAAGCATTAGCTGTCATGCATCTAGCTGATACTCTGGCATTCCCGCGAACCCATTTAGGGCCAAATTCCATTCCATGATCTGTGCAAAGACGATTTTTACAGTAACAATTGTCTTTTTCACATCTGCAACGCCAATAACAAACCGCCCTAACGCAATAATTTCTTGCCACCAATCTCCAATTTCTAACTTTCAACTCTGTCCTTCCTTCTAAACACCGTGATTTTGTTTTCCCGCTAACTAAACTGCAAGTCGGGTGAACTGGAATGCCTATCAAACCCAATTGATCAAACCTATTAAGTGACGAATTTTCAACAAACGCATAGGAAAGAAACATTCGGTCTTTGGGAATTTCGACACTAATGCCATTATCATAATTCCAATCATCTAAGTCCCCCTCAACTTGTTCAGCCATATTTAACATTTCTTCAATCGGGTCCCTTGATGGCCATCTGCCTGTCACCGGGTCATACGATCTGTACCCGTAATAGTAGAGGCCGGTTGTGAAATCCAATGGCTCCGTTGAGAATCGATAGGCGAACTGGTTGCTTGTGTCCGTGTTGACCACGGTATTTCCGAAAGGATCGTATTCAAAGTGGGCGGCGATTGCTCCGATTTCATCGAGGTATTCGCTGACGTTGCCGTTGCCATCATACGTAGGGAAGTGGTGAGTGATCAGTGCCGAGTGATCAGTGATCAGAAGAAGACCGCCTACTCCGCCTGCGCCCTGTAAAGTGCCGGATAGGTCGGTTCCCCATGTATAAGTCCGTCCAAGGTCAAAGGTCTCAAAGTCCAAAGTCGAATACTCGCCCACCGGGTTCCAACCATCGTAGATGAAGACGGTGGTGTTTCCCCCGGTCGTCTTGGCGATGCGACGGGATTGCGCGTCGTAAAGGTAGGTGGTGGTGACTCCGTTGACAGTCGCGCTGATGAGGCGGTTTTCGGCGTCCCATCCCAAGGTGCTGTTGGCACCGGGGTGGGCGGGGACGGGGTAGGCGGTGGCGTTGCCGTCGAAGTCGTAAGTGGGGTTGATGGTGGATTGTTGATGGTTGATGGAAGAATACTGGTTCAGGGCGT
>CAZGYC010000362.1:0-1613 GCA_964530015.1 uncultured Limnohabitans sp.
GGGTAGCAGTAAGGATCAGACTGAATTCACTTTCAAAAGAGATTACCGGTGCATCTGGGGCAATTAAAGTTTAAAACTGCTCCAGCTTCACCATCAGATCCCAGACGGCGATTCCCAAAGAGACCGAACTATTCAGGGCATGCTCGGCTCCCTTGTCCCGCTTGCCCGGAAGCGGGACTGTTACCTTCAGATACAGCTTCTGGAGAAGCAGCATAGCGGGAATATTAAACCCAGTGGCTTGGGGTTTTAATGATACTGATTGAAGTTGAGATGATAATTTTTAAATTAATAGGCTTCGCAAAAAATGCCACAGATGCACAGATGATTTTTAGAAATGGAAAACTTTCCTTTTAAAGAATTAAGGGGTAGCAGTAAGGATCAGACTGAATTCACTTTCAAAAGAGATTACCGGTGCATCTGGGGCTATCCTATTTTAAAACTGCCTCAGCTTCACCATCAGATCCCAGACGGCGATTCCCAAAGAGACCGAAATATTGAGGGAATGCTTGGTTCCCAGTTGGGGAATTTCCAGGACTTGGTCACAGGCTTTCAGCACCTCCTCTTCCACTCCGAATACCTCATTTCCAAAGATCAAGGCGTATTTTTTGCCTTTTTCGGGAGAAAAGTCATTCAGCTTGACGGAGTTTTCGACCTGCTCCAACGCGCAAAGCTGATAGCCAGCCGCTTTGAGTTTCTCCACCGCCAGGGTTGTATTGAGCACATATTCCCAGTCCACGGATTCGGTGGCGCCCAAGGCGGTTTTTTGGATGTCGCGGTGGGGGGGCGTCCCGGTGATGCCGCAGAGGAAAATCTTTTCGACCCGGAAAGCATCTGCCGTGCGGAATGCCGATCCCACATTGTTCAGGCTGCGGACATTGTCCAAGACCAAGACGATGGGAGATTTTTCCGTTTGCTTGAATTCCCCGACCGAAATCCGGTCCAATTCTTCCATGCTTAATTTCTTCATCGCTTTTTGATCTCCTACCCTAATCGCCTATTTTCAGGCCTGATTTGAAATCCAAAAGTAACACAAATCCCATTTTCACCCCATGAGTAAATCCAAAGATGGTCAGGAGACTCCCCTGATGAAGCAGTACAATGCCATCAAGGCCAAGCATCCCGGAGCCCTGTTGCTGTTTCGGGTGGGGGATTTTTACGAGACTTTTGGCGAGGATGCCGTGGTTGCCAGCAGGGTGCTGGACATCGTGCTGACCAAACGGGCCAATGGTGCGGCTTCCCACATCGAGCTGGCGGGCTTTCCGCACCATTCTCTGGACAATTACCTGCCAAAACTCGTCCGGGCCGGAAACCGTGTAGCCATCTGCGACCAGTTGGAAGACCCCAAGATGGTCAAGGGCATCGTCAAACGGGGTGTGACTGAATTGGTGACACCGGGGCTTTCGTACAATGACCAAGTCCTTGACACCCGAAAAAACAACTATCTGGCCTCCGTCCATTTTGGAAAGGAAAAGCACGGCATCGCGTTTTTGGATGTCTCCACCGGGGAATTTATGTGCGCAGAGGGCAATGCTGCCTACCTGGACAAATTGCTCCAGAGCTTCGCCCCTTCCGAGATTATCTTTTCCAAAGCCGCCAAAAAGACAGCCGCAGAA
>CAZGYC010000363.1:0-1598 GCA_964530015.1 uncultured Limnohabitans sp.
TGAAAGACGTCCACATGACCGATCTCATCGCAGGCCGTGAAAATCTCGAGGATGTACAGATGATCGTCTTCGTAGGCGGCTTCTCCAACTCCGATGTGTTGGGTTCCGCCAAAGGCTGGGCAGGGGCATTCCTCTACAATCCGAAAGCAAAACAGGCACTCGATAACTTCTACGCCCGTGCTGACACGCTTTCCCTCGGCGTCTGCAACGGCTGCCAACTGATGGTGGAGTTGGGTCTGGTTACTCCTGATCATGCCGACAAACCGAAGATGCTTCACAACGCTTCGCACAAGTTCGAGTCGACCTTTGTGAACGTGACGATTCCCCAAAATGAGTCCGTGATGCTGGGTTCGCTCAGTGGACAGCGACTCGGTGTCTGGGTAGCACACGGTGAGGGCAAATACTCCCTTCCCAACCCAACCGAAGACTACCGCTTCGCGATGAAATTCAGCTACGAGGCCTATCCCGGCAATCCAAACGGTTCGGATCATGCCACAGCAGGTATTGCGTCTGCAGATGGCCGCCACTTGGCAATCATGCCGCATATCGAGCGAAGCCTGAAGCCTTGGAACTGGGCACATTATCCGGCAGACAGACAGGACGACTTTACACCATGGATGGAGGCTTTTGTGAATGCGAGGAAGTGGGTGGAGGAGAATTCCTGATCTTCGACATTCGACGTTCGGTGTTCGATATTCGATATTCGAAATTTAAAGTTTGAAATTTGAGATTTCGAAACCCCAAACCATAGCGTTCCAATTCAGTTTTTCGAACTTCTGGAAAAAATCCCTCGGAGAAGTCCGGGGGATTTTTTTTGTCACGGGATTTATTGCGGATATTTAGGATAGCCGAAAATATCCGCAACTTTTTACTTTTTCAACAATGAACCCATTCGCTATAGAAATCCGTGTCACAGGGAGAAAAATCCTGCTCAAAATGCCCAAAAATGAGGCTGATCTCGCTTTGATACGCAGCATTCCCTACGCCAGATGGGACAAGCAACACTTCCTTTGGGAAATACCGCATTATCCCGGAAATCTGGAAAAGCTGAAAGGACACTTTGGAGACCGCATCTCTTCGATGGAAATTGTGGAAGAATTGCAAAACCACATAAAAGGTGGCCCGGCTATCCAAAAAGGCGAAGTCTTGGCGATAAAAACCCGGACAGGAAGGCTAAAATTGATTTTTGGCTATCTTCCTTCGCTGATCAAGTTGGTAAAAACAATTCCCTATCATCGATGGGATGCCAAAAACAACTGGTGGACAATCCCCTATTCTGTGCAATTTGAACAAGAAATCGAGGGGTTCTGTGGGCAAAACCAGCTCAAATTCACCCGGGAATCCGAAGTCAACACAGCCGAAGGCGTGCCCAGATTGAATTTCACCCAACTGATCCACTACAAAAGATGCCCGGAGGAATACAGCAATAAGCTTGCAGAGCTTCGCTATAGTGCGAATACAGCCAAAGTATACATTCCTCTCTTTGAGGAGTTTATCAACCATTTTCCGAAAGAGGACCTGGATACCCTCACAGAAAAGCATATAGTCGAATTCTCAAGATTCTTGGTGGTGGATCGGAAAGTCTCTGCATCCTACCA
>CAZGYC010000364.1:0-1580 GCA_964530015.1 uncultured Limnohabitans sp.
AGAGCGGCAGCCTTCCAAGCTGCAGGTCGCGGGTTCGAGCCTCGTCTCCCGCTCTGTGCTTACAGGGCACAAGGGGTTAAGCCGACGTAGCTCAGGGGTAGAGTACTTCCTTGGTAAGGAAGGGGTCGCGGGTTCAATTCCCGCCGTTGGCTCAATTACAGAGAATTATTATCTAAACATATCTTTAAACTTAAACTGAGGATTTTCACGCATGGCAAAAGCAACCTTCGACCGTTCCAAGCCGCACGTTAACATCGGTACGATTGGACACGTAGACCATGGCAAAACAACCCTGACTGCCGCCATCACTACCGTATTGGCTAAAAAAGGTCTTTCTGAATTGAGAGATTTCTCTTCAATCGACAACGCTCCTGAAGAGAAAGAAAGAGGTATTACTATCAATACTTCCCACGTAGAATATCAGACTGAAAAGAGACACTACGCTCACGTAGACTGTCCTGGTCACGCTGACTACGTCAAAAACATGGTTACCGGTGCTGCCCAGATGGACGGCGCGATCCTTGTAGTCGCTGCAACTGACGGACCGATGCCGCAGACCAGAGAGCACATCCTTTTGGCTCGTCAGGTAGGTGTACCCCAGCTCGTTGTTTTCCTGAACAAAGTGGACATGGTGGACGATCCCGAATTGCTCGAGCTTGTGGAAATGGAAGTGAGAGAATTGCTTTCTTTCTATGAGTTTGACGGTGACAACATCCCGGTAATCGCAGGTTCTGCACTTGGTGCATTGAACGGTGAAGAGAAGTGGGTTGACACGGTCATGCAATTGATGGATGCAGTTGATTCTTACATCCCTCTTCCAGAGCGTTTGATCGACAAAGACTTCCTGATGCCAGTTGAAGACGTATTCTCGATCACCGGCCGTGGTACTGTAGCTACCGGCAGAATCGAAAGAGGCGTCATCAACTCAGGTGAGCCTGTTGAGATCATCGGTATGGGTGCCGAAGGATTGAAATCCACCGTGACCGGTGTGGAGATGTTCCGTAAGATCCTTGACAGAGGTGAAGCGGGTGACAACGTCGGCCTGTTGCTGAGAGGTATCGAGAAGACCCAGATCAAGCGTGGTATGATCATCTGCAAGCCAGGATCCGTGAAGCCCCACGCGCACTTCAAGGCGGAAGTTTACGTGCTTTCCAAAGAAGAAGGTGGACGTCACACGCCATTCTTCAACAAATACAGACCTCAGTTCTACCTGAGAACTACCGACGTAACCGGCGAAATCAAACTTCCAGCCAACGTGGAAATGGTAATGCCAGGTGACAACGTGACCATCGAAGTTACTTTGTTGTCAGCGGTAGCTTTGGAGAAAGGCTTGAGATTTGCGATCCGTGAAGGTGGCCGTACAGTGGGCGCCGGACAGGTGACCGAGATCCTCGACTAATCAAACTTAGTATAAGGAAACGATGCGATCCCAAACTATTTTGGGATCGCATTTGTTTCTAAAGACTTTATTCCTAATTTTGCGTTCCCATTTGCGGAGCATTCAATCACACGGGCATAGTTCAATGGTAGAATAGCGGTCTCCAAAACCGTTGATGGGAGTTCGAATCTCTCTGCCCGTG
>CAZGYC010000365.1:0-1578 GCA_964530015.1 uncultured Limnohabitans sp.
AGTGTCATGTGCTCCATGATGGATACCAGGAACTTCCTCCTCGTGAAATCGATTTCTGAATTGTTGTCCTCGTCCTTCCACAACCTGTTCAACAGCATCACACTTGCTACTGATTCGCCCTTCAGTTGCTTGATCTCTGTTGAGTAGTCCGCACGCAGATCGGCACTCAACTCCTTCTTGTACGGATGCAATGCGAAATCGCGAATCACCATTGTCAACGCATCCACAATCCACTGCGGCTCCAGTATCACCAGATCCCTCAACTCATTCGTCTTGTTGAAGTGCAGCAACATTCCCAGCTCATGGAACAATCGCAGCATCGCCACCACTTGCTGCTCGTTCGTCATTCCATATTTGTAGGATATTTCGATCACATCCTTGATTGTCATGTTCCTGCTCTTCGTTTCCGCCAGTTTGTCGTACACTCGTGTCCACACCAGTGGCACCATCATCTTCATGTGTTCCATGCCCAGCACAGTGTCCATGATTGCTTCCCGCAATTGTTTGATAACTGCATCATCATTCACACCTTTCGAATTGTCAATTGGCCAGAACACCAATCCACCCTTCTTGTTCTTCACCAGTGTGGGTGCAATCACCTTCAAATCAAATGCATCGCACAATCGCTCATCGATTGCTTCATGCTGCTGATCATTTGGCACTTGATCCTTGAATGTGCCAATCAGGAATATCGGCGCACCACTGGCATGCATCTGGATGGATCGCAACCAGAAATTGGTGTACTCTATTGATTTGGCCCTGACCGCCTTGTCCTCGCTGATCATGTGCCGCATATCGAATATGCACAAATACACTGCGAATCTTGTCAGAAACAGATGGTGCAGCGTGTAGAACACCTCCTGTCCACCCAGATCCCATATGCTCAACGCGATTCCCTTGTCCTTCCCATCGCCAACTGACTTCGTCACCAGCTCCATCGTGTAGGTGTTGACTGCATCCTGATCATCCTTCAATGATAGTTGCTGCTGATGCTGTTTGGGAATGATTTCTTCCATCTCCTCCTGCTCCTCTTGCTTGGTGGGTGTGCCGGTACTTGCAGAAGCAGCAGCAGGTTCATTTGGTTTCGGTTTTGCACTGAAACTATTCCTCATTCTTTGCATCAACGATGGACGACGAGCTGGTTCTTTGCTTGGTGGTGGTGCTGCTGCTGTGGATGATGCTGCCACTGCTGCCCGAACAGACGCCACTCCACTCTTTACCATCTGCGCTATCTGCTCTGCATACGCACTCTCGATCTTCTTCTCCTCCCAATTCACTCCTGACACCTCATTCTTCGTCACTGAGCATGTCGCACTCGCATCTGCACCTATCGTTGACTCCAGATTCGGATCAAATTTCAGTCCTTTCAATGATCGCACCGTTGCACTCTTCCCTGCACGACCTGGTCCTGTCATCATTATTTTGCCTCGATTCAATGCTGATTCACCACCGCCTCGCTGCTTGATATCCTCCATCATCCTGCGCACATCACTGGAAATAGTTGTAGCTGTGGTTGCTGTCGCTGCTGGTGCTGGTGGTGGTGGTTTAGGGGGCTCAGCGGGAGTTGCATTTGTTGCT
>CAZGYC010000366.1:0-1569 GCA_964530015.1 uncultured Limnohabitans sp.
AGAGATACCAGAGAGTGCTGTTCCATTGATCAAGGACATGATCAAGCAATCGTATCTGAAGGAGTTCACGTTCAATGTGGATAACCTGTCGGTGCAGTCCCGCAATGAAATCAAAGAATTGTTGCGAATTCCTGGTGAGGAAAGGGAAGTGCCGATATTCTCCAAGACCAAATCGGCCATGAAGAGGTGATTCCCTTCTCCCGATGATGATCCCGATTCACATTTCAAACTTAATCATCCGCGCATTGCCTGCTCACGTCCTTCACCAATGCCAACCACTGCTCGATTCGTGACAATGATAGGAGCAGCGACACTCTCCAACAATCAACGCCAGATTCACATGCTGGAGTGACCGCATCTGGGAGGATGTTGTTCTGAGTGGGATCGTGGAATTGAATGTGGCACAAGATTAGGATTGGTTTACGTGGAGGAGAACTTGGTGACAGCCTTGGTGCCCTCGCTGACGGCGTGCTTGGCAAGCTCGCCTGGCAGCACAAGGCGCACAGATGTCTGCACTTCTCGCGAGGACAGTGTTTCCTTGCCATTGTATTTGGCCAATTTGCCTGCTTCAGTCGAGATCCTCTCAAACACATCCGTGATGAACGAGTTCATGATGGACATCGATTTCTTGCTGATGCCAATCTCTGGGTGCACTTGCTTCAGCACCTTGTAGATGTAGGTGGAGTACGATTCTAACCTCCTCTTCTTCCTCTTCTTCTTATCATCGCCACCTGCGCCTGTGCCCTTCTTGCCTGCCTTCTTGGCTGGTGATTTGGATGGAGTCTTGGCCATGTTGTTTCTGTTGGTGTTGGTGTTGGTGAATGTGGTGCTGTGTTGGAGAATGGAGGAAATGGAATTCTGTGTTTTGGTCAAGATTTGGTACAATTCTGTGTTTGTGAATGACCGAATTCTGAAGTATTAGACTGTCGCCATTTGTGTTGGCTCAAACGCACATTCACGCAGTATCATACTTCAACATTTGGTACACATCTGTGTTTGGCTCTGTACCAAAATCATTTCTCTCTCAACTCAATCCACACTCAACAACACCCAATCAACAACATCAACAACACTCAACACTCAATACACAATGTCTGGCAAAGGTAAAGGAGGACGTGGCAAGAAGGGATCTGGCAAAGCAACCTCGCGATCAGCTAAAGCAGGACTCCAATTCCCAGTTGGTCGTGTTGCTAGGTACTTGCGCAAGGGTGGATACTCTACCCGCATTGGAGCTGGTGCGCCAGTGTACATGGCTGCTGTGTTGGAATACCTTGCAGCGGAGATCCTTGAGTTGGCTGGAAATGCTGCTCGAGACAACAAGAAGAACAGGATCGTGCCACGCCACATCCAGTTGGCAGTGAGGAACGACGAGGAGCTCAACAAACTGCTTGGCAAGGTCACCATAGCATCTGGTGGAGTGCTCCCCAACATCCACGCTGTGTTGATGCCGAAGAAGACTGATGAGGATGACAAGAAGGAGTAAACTACATTGTCTTTGTTGTTGTTGTGTCCTTCACGTTAATCCCTGCTGTCGCTAGTCATTCCCTCCCATCCCACTGGTGTGGCACT
>CAZGYC010000367.1:0-1564 GCA_964530015.1 uncultured Limnohabitans sp.
AGTCTTAAATATTTCGGAAACATACAAAAAGGAGATGACGGGGTTAACTTGGCCTTATTCTAAACAGTTTGGCCGTCCAACCGATAGTGCACTTGCCTGTCTGCGAGTATGGTTCCGTTGAATTAGAGTACAAAAGAATGGTACAGTAATTTACTTGTCCGATTGGTAGCCTGCCAATACTTTGAATTCAATGGGTTTAGAATTTAAATTCCGTTCCAATGGAAAAGATAAATCTTCATTCAGCAGGGATCGATATTGGCTCAAGGAGCATTTATATCGGTATCGAAGGAGAGGAAGTGGTTAGTTTTGGGACATTCACTTCCGAGTTTAAGAAGGCTTCCACATACCTTCAGGGTCATGGGGTTCAGACAGTAGCCATGGAGGCTACGGGTAGTTATTGGATTATTTTATATGATGTACTTGAGGAGTCGGGATTTGATGTATGGTTAGTAGATGGCCGTCAAACCAAACAGGTTCCGGGTAGAAAAACAGATGTAAAAGACTGTCAATGGATTAATCAACTTCATTCCTACGGTCTTTTAAACAGGTGTTTTGTAGCTGATGGCTTAATCAAAGAACTCAGAGGATACCAGCGCCTTCGGGAAGATCACATCAGGAGCATGTCCATGCATATAAATCATATGCAAAAGGCATTAATTGAAATGAATATCAGACTTCCTGAAGTGTTGAGCCAGATTCAGGGAGCCAGTGGACTGGCAATGATAGAAGCCATCCTGTCCGGTGAGCGAGATCCACATAAATTGGTGTCCCTATGCCATAAAAGTTTAATACAAAGCAAAGGGGAAGAGTTGGTGAAAGCATTGGAAGGTTACTATTCTTCGGTAGGCCTCTTCTGTTTAGAACAGGCCTACCAAGGATACCTGTTTTATAAACAACAAATTGCTGCCTGTGACCTCAAAATCCAGCAAAGCTTACATCAGAACCAGCAGGATCTTTCAGATATTCAGCTATCTGAACCCAGAAAGCTAATCCGGCACAACAAACCTCAGGTGGAAGACTTGGGGAAACATTTGCTGAAGTTGTTTGAGGGTAAAGATGCCACGAAACTTTCCGGTCTGACTGACTATACCTGGTTTCAGCTCTATACCGAGACCGGATCAGATTTATCAAGATGGGCAACTGAAAAACATTTTACAAGCTGGCTGGGATTGTCACCAGGCCAGAACAATTCGGGAAAACGCAGACGCAATAAATCCAAAGGAAGGCCAAAAGCCGGTCAAATATTCAGGTTAGTTGCCCAGAGTCTACTTCAAAGCAAGAAGATCGCTTTGGGTGAATTTGGCAGAAGATTAAGGGCGCGAAAAGGAGCCGGTCTAGCGATAAAAGCTGTAGCAAGAAAGCTTGCTGAGCAATATTGGCGGCTGATGGTCAAAGGGTCTGAGTTTGTGGAACTCGGGATTCAACATTACCAAGAAAAGCTATTAACCCAAAAGAGAAAATATGTTTACCGCTTGGCAACTGAATTAGATCTCCTAGTAACTGAAACGGAATAAAATATGGAAATGAGACCA
Source organism: uncultured Limnohabitans sp. (assembly GCA_964530015.1). Lineage (GTDB taxonomy): Bacteria > Bacteroidota > Bacteroidia > Cytophagales > Cyclobacteriaceae > Algoriphagus. The sequence continues at coordinate 1,533 of CAZGYC010000367.1, forward strand.
ATTTCAAAATATAATATAGCTCGTCATTGGTA
>CAZGYC010000368.1:0-1564 GCA_964530015.1 uncultured Limnohabitans sp.
TGAGGAGCAGCAGGTACCTTGGGCGGGATTCACTGGGGGGTGCTTTTCAGTTTGGCTTTTTGCCGGTTTATGCCATCGCCAAGGTGAGCCCAAAGCGGCCCTACGGGATCAATGACTACCTGATGATCCCCGGTGTGGGATTTCAGCAGTATGTGAGTACGGGTGTTTTTGCGAAATGGAAATTCATCCACTTGCAGTTTCAGCCCGAGCTCGCCATCGCGCAGAATGCGGGTTTTCAGACCGGACTGGACGAAATGACCAATGCGCAGATCCGGGACAGGTTTTCCATTTGGAATTCAGGGGACCATCCGGAGCGCTACGGCAATGACTGGTACTTGATGCCCTGGTGGGGACAGTCCAAGCTGTCCCTTCGGTATGGTGCCTTTGAGATTGGAGCCGCTACGGAAAACATCTGGTGGGGACCGGGCCAGTGGAACTCCCTGACCTTTTCCAACAATGCCCAGGGCTTTCCGCATCTGACCCTGAATACCACCAAGCCCGCAAAGACCTTTCTGGGGAATTTTGAGGGCCAGTTGCTGATGGGCAAGCTGAGCAGCAGCGGCTATGCCCCCTCCCAATACCCGGAGCTGAACAGCCAATACTTCAGGCCGCTGTCCGAGGACTGGCGCTACCTGAATGCCCTGATGGTATCCTACAATCCCAAGTGGATCCCCAACCTGTCTCTGGGCTTTGCCCGGACCTTTCAGGTGTATGATGAGAAGCGGGGGAATACCTTCTATGATTGGTTTCCGGTGTTTGAGGCATTCCAGAAGGAAAAGTTTTTCGAAGACGGCCATACGGTGGACTTTGATGCAAATGGCCGGGACCAGCAGATGGTGGTTTTTGGGCGGTATCTGGTGCCCCAGGCCCGGGCCGAAGTGTATTTTGAATACGGCAGGCGTGACCATGCCTACAACTGGCGGGAGTTTACGCTCAATCCCGAGCATGCACGGGCCTACATCTTGGGTTTTGGCAAATTACTGGACTCTCCATTTCCAAATAAACTGTTCCAGGTTCGCGGGGAACTCACCCAGCAGCAGGAGTCCGTCAACCGATACATCCGCTATCTCGGGTTGAAAGGCGGTTTGTCCTGGCACACGCATGGAATCGCCAGGGGCTTTACCAACTACGGACAGCCGCTGGGGGTGGGAATCGGCGTGGGGTCCAATGTGCAGACCCTGGAGTTCTCGTTGGTAGAGGGAATGGAAAAAATGGGGGTTGTGTTCGAACGTTTGGCCAATAACCAGGATTTTTACTACAAGGCCCTGCTTCAAAATACGGAACGCAAACCCTGGGTTGACCTTTCCCTGGGTTTCTTATACGACAGGGAATTCGGTAACCTCCTGCTCAGCTCCAAGCTCCAGCTCATCCACGCCCGCAACTACCAGTGGCAGCTCGACCCGGCCAGCACGCCCGAGTTCCCCAAGGGGGAGAACCTCACCTCCGTGATGGCGCAGGCGAGTTTGGTTTATTTTTGGAAAAAGTAGCCTCCCGTCATTGCGAGGCTTCCCGTCATTGCGAGTCTTAAATATTTCGGAAACATACAAAAAGGAGATGACGGGGT
>CAZGYC010000369.1:0-1561 GCA_964530015.1 uncultured Limnohabitans sp.
GTAACTACTCAGGTTGTTTTTTCATTAACCGCGGGTCAGGTTTTTTCTCTGGTGTATGCCTTGGGGAGGGGTGAGGCTGTTTTTTGTTCGGTGTTTTGAAAAATCAGGCTTTAAGCTGGATTATCCACATTTTTTTGTGGGTAAATAAAGTGTAAAACATTGGTTTTTATTGGATTGACCTTCAATATTGGGCAAAACATTTGGTCAGGACAGTGGACAAGAGGGATAAACAGATTCAGGATTTGGTCAACATGAATCTCCGGCTGATGGAGCGGATCAGATTTTTGGAGGCCCGTGTCCTTGAACTTGAAAAAGAGCTTTCCGGCTACCGCCACCCCAAGAACAGCAGGAACAGTTCGATCCCTCCCTCCAAAGACGAGAACCGTCCCAAAAAGACCCAAAGTCTCCGGGAGGACTCGGACAAAAAGCCAGGCGGACAGCCGGGGCATGAAGGCCATACCTTGAAAATGAGTGCGGTTCCCCAGGCCATCACCGACCACATCCCGGGTTTCTGCAGCTGTTGCGGCCATGATCTTTCCGGCATTACCGCCGAACTGTCCTCCAAAAGGCAGGTCATCGATCTTCCGGTGATCCGTCCGGTGTGTACCGAACACCGGAGTTATTACAAAATCTGCCGCTGTGGCACCAAAAACAGCGCGGCCTACCCTGACCATGTCAACGCGCCGGTACAGTATGGCAGCGGGGTGGAGACCCTGGTGGGCTATCTGCACGGCAGACAGTACCTTCCTTATAACAGACTCAAAGAACTGCTCAAAGATTGCTGCCGCATTGATCTGAGCCAGGGAAGCATTGACAACATCATCCGCAGGTTTGCCCTTAAAGCAGGTCCGGTCTATCAGCGGCTCAAAGATGCAGTGTCGGGCAGTGCGGTAATCGGCTGCGATGAGACCGGGGCAAAAGTGGGGGGAAACAAGCACTGGGTCTGGACCTACCAGACCGAAGAACACACCCTTTTGGCCATGTCCGAATCCCGTGGACTCAAAGCCATAACGGGCCACTTTCAGTCCGGGTTTGGAAAAGCGATTCTGTGTCATGATGCCTGGAGAACCTACTTCCACTATTCGGAAAACCTGCACCAGCTCTGCTGTGCGCATCTTCTGCGGGAACTCAATTACGCGGTGGAAAGCCATGGCTCAACCTGGGCCGGGCAGATGCGCTCTTTGCTCACAGAGGCCATCGCCCTGAAAAAAAAGCTCAGCGAAACCCCCTCCCCGGAACAGCGATCAAGCATAACGGCAATGGAGGACCGGATGGACAGCCTGCTGGAAATCCCCCTCGACCCCGGACACAAACAGGCGGTCACCCTGCAGAAAAGACTGAAAAAATACAGGGGCTCCATCCTTACGTTTTTGCATCACCACAAAGTACCCCCGGACAACAATGCCTCGGAAAGAGCGGTAAGAAACATCAAGGTAAAACAAAAAATCTCGGGACAATTTAAGTCCAGCCAAGGAGCCCAGGACTTCTGTGTAATCCGGTCCATCATCGATACCCTGATCAAGCGTTCACAAAACGTCTTGGAAAACCTCGCTCATATCGC
>CAZGYC010000370.1:0-1560 GCA_964530015.1 uncultured Limnohabitans sp.
ATGATCCGAAAACAGGCGATAGGGTTGAAAAAGAAGTCCCAAAAGACTTCATAAAACCTTGGAGCAATTTCACTGTTGATGCCCGAAATGGACTGGAAAGAATAGTGGTCAGCTTCAAGCAAAATCTCCGTGTCATCAACAAGACGACCAACAAATATGAAAGTTATAAAGATGGAAATGGGAACCTTAGGATAGGAAAAGACGGAAAACCCACAAAAGATATTGTCTCGCAAATCAAAGGCGACAGTTGGGCGATACGGAAGCCGATGCACAAGGATACTGTTTCGGGATTGGTGAAATTGAGAAAGAAAAAGGAAGTGCCATTGAATGTTGCTTTGGATAACTATGATAGTATTGTTGATAGAAATTTGAGAAAACAAATATTGTCACTAGTTAACTTAAAGTATGATAAGAAACTTTTGGCAAAGTTTTTCAAAGACCGACAAAACAAATGGGATGACAAAGATATCTCAAGAACGGAGATTTATTATTGGGAAACTGACAATGTTGCATCTCGAGTGAGGCTGGATACATCCTTTAATGAAAAGAGAATCAAAGAGACTATTACGGATACCGGTGTCCAAAAGATTCTAATCAATCATTTGGAGAATTATAGGGGAAAATTGGACGAAAAGGGAAAGGAAATTGAACCTGATAATTTAGCTTTTACACCGGAGGGAATTGAAGAGATGAATACGGATATTGTTGTCTTAAACGATGGGAAACTTCATCAGCCAATTTATAAAGTCCGAACTTACGAACCCAAAGGAAATAAATTTAGTGTAGGGCAAACCGGAAACAAAAAATCCAAGTTCGTGGAAGCGGCCAAAGGAACCAACCTTTTCTTTGCCATTTATCAGGATGAAAATGGAAAGAGAAGTTATGAAACCATTCCATTAAATATTGTCATCGAACGGCAAAAACAGGGGATGACTTCTGTGCCGGATGCAAATGAAAAAGGGGATAGGCTGTTGTTTTATTTGTCTCCCAATGATTTGGTGTATGTGCTGGATATGGGTGAGCAGGGGAGTTTTAATGGAATTGATTTCGGAAATTTGGATAGACATCAAATGGGAAATGTTTATAAAATGGTAAGTTCGTCAGGGACTCAGTGTTTTTTCATAAAGCATGATGTAGATACTGCCATTGTTAATAAGAGTGAGTATTCCGCTTTAAATAAGATGGAAAGAAGTATTGATGGACGAATGATAAAGGAAAATTGCATCAAACTCAGAACAGACCGACTCGGCAACATACAACCTTTCGGATACGGCCATATTTAAAAAAGCATCTGCCTAGAACAAAGTAGTCATCGAACTCACAATGATTTATGGCAAAGAAAGCGATTTGGGATATTGTAGTAAATACCGACAACTTCTTCAACCCCATTACCTACTTAGTATAACAACAAAACCATGACAGAAGAAATCAAATCAGAAGGAAAATGCCTCTTTTGTGGGGATACATTCGCCAAAACGGGCATCAACCGGCATCTTCAGAAACACCTGAAGGAACGGTCGGCCAGTGGGAAACCGGGAAGATCTTTCCTGGTCAAAGTGG
>CAZGYC010000371.1:0-1558 GCA_964530015.1 uncultured Limnohabitans sp.
ATATAGATATCAGCAAAGACTTTATTCGAAAGATGTTTTGGTTGCTCGGGATTGCTGTTAATTCCGAAGAGACGAATACCATGCTTAGAGAACCACTCTACAGCATCATCTAATGATGTACCATTACGCATTGTGTAGAGAATAATCCTATGCCCTGCTGATTGTAATGCTAGAAGTGTTTTGGCGGCGCCAGGAACATCTTCACCTACCGAGGGATAATCATGCACTACACAAGTCCCGTCGAAATCAACGGCTATAAACATAGATGTTCTCTGCTTTCTTTCTATAATCATTTAAACCCCTTTTCGTCGCCCACACCAACTACAGCTTATAATTACTTCAGTAGAGGTAGTACGCTTTGAGTCAAATAGGCATTGTTTTGGATGTGTATGAAGCGGCAGACGATCAACTAACTTACCTTCTAAAGTAAGTATTTTAGTCATTACATAACTCGTATTTCTCGTCTATCACCTCTATAGAAGCTGCAACATCTCTATCGTTATGGAGTCCATCTATTTCATCGCCGGGAAACAAAGTACTCATTATATAACAACTATGCATTGCAGATTTTATACGGTAATAGATAATAGGGTTGTCCTGGCGAATAGCAATCAGGTCCCCTGGTTTAAACCGGGTGTAGGTTCTAATCAAAAGCGCTGTTTGTTGCGACGATGGGAGAACGGCTTACGAATAACTTGAAACAGAAACATCACAGAAGAGATAGCTTGAGCAGCAAAGATAGCTAATGTACCTACTGCAATAAGACGCTTATCCAAATCATCTTCTTGAGCTTTTCTGATTCGCCGCCGCACAGAACTTTTCGAAGCTTCAAAGCGAGACTTAATATAAAGTCCCACACCTACTGTATAGTGTTTAAGGTTCATGACCCAGACTTTACCCTCATATGCCTAAGCTTAGTAGGATGCCAATTCCAAACTTCATCATCACTACCCAGATACAAGCCATCTACCTTATCATGTAGAACATATTTAGCCATAAACATCACCCTGTGATATTCTTTACCGTTCTTTTTGCCTCTTGCTTCGCCACGATATACAACACCTTCAGGCATATATGCGTCATGGGCATCTAATTCTTCAATGGCGTCCTGTGGGTCTATTGGCCCAGCTATAGCATCGGGTATTTGAAAAGAACCCTCTTTACCCCACAGCTCATCATTACGGTCTAATAATTTAGACCAGGGTAAACGATGAACACCAGTCATAATGTCAAACAAATAGAATGGGTCTTCTACATTGAAATAGAGTGTGCTGTGCGCCAAAGCAATCCACTCTCCAACAGCACGTTCACCAGGATTAAGAAGTGTATCGAACCGATGCTGGTTGGCTTCTACGTAATTGTGCCAAAGCTGTATATGTTCCCACTGGGAATCTGATGCCCTATATCCTGCCCTACCTAATGCAATAATCTCACCAGATTCAGTTTTGTAAGCGGCTACACAAGCACCATCAAGCTTAGTAGTCGCTATGATATTGTAGTTGGGCGGACATTTCTCAGTACAGAATCTACTTTGGCCTTCTGAGATGTGGTGGTCGCC
>CAZGYC010000372.1:0-1554 GCA_964530015.1 uncultured Limnohabitans sp.
CGGTCTGTGCGGACACAGACCGGGGCGGAGAGGACAGATTTGAATGGCAATCGGCATTTGGATCTTTCACCTACAGTGAAAAGGAAATGCCGAAGGTGTTTGACTAGGTGAAAAACCAAGAAACCCACCATCAAAAAATGACTTTTGGGGAGGAGTATATCCTGATGTTAAAGGCCCATAAAATTGATTTTTTGCCTGAATACCTGTTTAAAATATCGTCCGTCCCTACGGGACTTTTCCAGCTCCTATTGCCATCAATAATTCCAGAGGTTGAAATGGCTGGCAAGAAGATGGCCCGTCCCGATGGGACTAAAAAAGAATTGTTTTGGTAACAATGCCGTAGGCATGGGCGATTGCTTAGCCAGCCATTTCAATGGCTGGTAAAAAGATCGATGAGGGTACAACAAAATGCCGTAGGCATGAGCGATAATTATTGAATGGATTGGTCATTTGAATTTCGGAAATCAGAAAATCCGTCATTGATAGAGGCATTTTCCAATGGCTAGACTGATTTGGGAGTTTCGTACCCCGAAGCAATCTTACAGGTTGGAGCAGTGGTTTGATTGGGAGACTGCTTCGTCGCCCTCAGGGGCTCCTCGCAGAGACGGCTCCGATTGGGACTGCTTTCCCTAAGCGAGTTCGGGACAGGCAGCTCCACCCGCCTCTCCGATTTTGAATTGGTTCCGGTCTGTGCGGACACAGACCGGGGCGGGGGAATCCGGGATCGGTCGGTTCTGTAGTGACCTTTTACTAGGCGATCTGTATGCTGCTGTCCATCAGTTCTACATTGAAGTTTACTTTGGCTTTCAATGCCCCAAAAACTTTCAGAATAGTTTCTATAGTTACGTTGGTTGTGTTGTTCTCAAGCTTGGAAATTTGGGCTCTTTGGACACCCACCAACTTTCCCAACTCTTCCTGTGTTAAGTTTCTCTCAAGCCGAACTCTGCGAATCATTTCACCCAAAACTTCGAGCTGAAGTTCCTGTTCGTATTGGGTTCTTTTTTCGGTTCCAATTTCGCCAATGAATTCAGCTTTGATTTGGTCAAAAGTGAACATTTCCAATTCCTTATTTTTTGTTGCCATCTTTTCTATTGTCTTTAAGTTCAAAATATTTCAATCTTATGGCCTCTGCCTTGCCAATTTCCCTGTCAGGTGTTTTATCCGTTTTCTTGACAATCCCGTGAGTTGCCAAAACTAAGACATCCTGTTTCTTTTCTTTGTCCCAAAACGCAAAAATTCTGTAATGTGTTTTGTTGAATAGTGTTCGGAACTCCCAAATTTCGCCTTTCAGTTTTTTAAACAACTCGCTATCTGTCTTGACTTTTGCCTTGTCAATGTTGAAGATGATTTTATCCCGGCTTTTTTCATCCAGTTCCAATAAAAATTCCCTCGCTTCTGTCAAAAATATCACTTCAAACTTTTTCATCCATACTTTCTGCTTGTTTCCATATAAAGATACAAGATATTTTCATTGAACTGATTTTTAGAAATATTTTTGCCTGCGGATCGTGTGGTGATCCTATCTCTGCCAACTGCTGCATTGGTAAGGGCGCC
>CAZGYC010000373.1:0-1553 GCA_964530015.1 uncultured Limnohabitans sp.
CCGAAATCGAAAGCCTTTCAGAAAAAGAAGGTTGCGCCCAGGGAGAAAGCGGAGAATAGCCTCACGTCCAGGTTGGAGCTTCCAGACCTCCCCTCATACGCTACTCCGGCATTCGTGGATTTCTCGTAGGCGACCAGCGGGCTTTGCAAGTGTACTCCCAGAAAATCCTTTACCAAATACTGTATCCCCAAACTCGCCGATCCCTCAATACCCGTATCCTTCGACAACACCGTCCGATCAGAGGATTCGCCGTCAAACCAGCCCGAGTTGCCCCAAAAGCCTCCCAAACGAATATCACCGTAAAAGGAAAGCTTTTCGCCTGCAGAAATGTACTTTCGGGAAAACAAGCCGAGACCATACGTCAGGTGATTGGCTCTTGTAGGATCATTTTCGCCATATTGTCCTTTGCCCGAGACTGCCTGAAAGTTGGCCGAAAGTCCCAAAGCCAGGTTATCCTGGATGAAATACCCTGCACCTGGCAGGAAATAAAACGTTGTCACCCTATTCGAGGCGCTATAGTCACTCTTGGATGGGTCACCATACTGTTCGTCAGACTTTCTGAGGTCGATCCCCGCCTGGCCGTCCAGCATCCAAGAGCCTTTTTGCATCTGGGCATGGCCAGTTACGCCCAGGACGAGGAGAAAGAAAAGGGTGAATAGCGGTCTTTTCATTTCTTGGAAAGGAAAAAGTCAATGCCCAAAGTGATTGCCGAAGTATCCAATCCAAAGCCGAAACCGCTGGATTTTCCATCGAGATACTCCTGATTTCGATCCTCTTGCAAAGAGCTTGTCGAGTAGCTCAGTGGGGAAATCGACAGGTTGATTCCCATCCAGCTTTTGGGGAAGTAGGAGAGGCCCAGCGTCGCTGCCGCCTGGAAGCTATCGAGATCCCTGGTCGTGCTGGAATCCTCATCGATATTGGGGATATCCTCTGTGAACTGATGGGAATAACCCAACCGAATTTGGCCGTAGGCGGCCATTTTATCCCCAAACGGAAAATATCTGCGGACAAAAGGCGCCACCCCATACGATGAGCTTTTGTATTCACGGGTAGGTCCCTCAGCTCCGTCAAAGGAGACAGAGCTGGACGTATTGTTGTTCCAGGCAAGGGGAATACTCAGTCCGACTACCCAGTTGTCACCAAAAAAATATCCCGCATCGGGACTGAAGTTAAAGTTGGTGGCTTTCGATTCATGGTAGGCAGAACCCGACTTCGACTCGGAGAAAGAGGAGCCGAATCCCAGCCGTCCGCCGAGCAGGACGCTGCCCTTTTCCAATTGCCCGAAAGCAGTCAGGGAAAACAATAACAGTGGCAGGATCGCCCAAATGCTTTTTTTCATAAGTTGGTTGTTTTGGATAAGCTTAAAGACGCCAATAATAAGGATTAGTTTCCCGTTTGAAACCAAATTTGTTGCCCAATTATTTAATGAACTGATCCTTTGGCCTTTGCACCGGTCCAAAGGGCGAGGAAAAGCGAAAATTCGGGGGGATGGACCTGACAGGGAAATCGCTTTTGGATTCCTTCGGTTAAAAGGACACGATGGGCGGGCAATT
>CAZGYC010000374.1:0-1553 GCA_964530015.1 uncultured Limnohabitans sp.
TTGATTGGAGTCTTTGAGATCCACTTTCTCCCCAATTTTCGGCGTGAGGATGTTCAGCCCCAATTCTTGGTTGTTTTGGACGATCTTTTCCAAGGGTTCGTCCCATGGATGGTTGCCTAGCACAAACTTTCCCGAATGGACCGGCAGTACACGGACAGCGTGAAGATCCTGGGCAGCGACGAGGATTTCCTCAGGCAGCATGTGGATATACCTCCAGCTTTCGTCGTATTGCCCATTGTCCAGGATCGCCAGGTCGATGGGGCCAAATTTTTCACCGATCTTTTTAAAATGGGAATCGTAGCCACTGTCGCCACCGAGGTAGATTTTTGCCTTTTCGGTTTCCACCAAAAAAGACACCCAAAGCGCCTTGTTTCGGGCAATGCCACGACCGGAAAAATGCCTGGCTGGCAGCACGTGGATTTTCATTCCCGGTTCAAACTCAAGCGTCTCATCCCAGTCCCTTTCCAGTATCTGTTTGGGCGAAAAGCCCCATCGAATGAAATGTGCGCCAACCCCGAGTCCACAGACAATCCGCTTGATTTTAGGCTTCAAAGCGATGACCGTGGGATAATCCAAATGATCCCAGTGGTCATGTGTGATAAACAAAAAATCCAGCTCCGGAATATCCTCTGGCGCATAGACGTCAGTTCCGGGAAAAGCTTTGGTACCAAGCGGCACGGGCGAAGCCGAACCTCCGAAAACCGGATCGACCAGCATCTTTTTCCCTTCCGTTTGGATGAAATAGGAAGAATGCCCAAACCAGACCAAAACCTCCTCTGCTGGATCCAAGTGGATCAAATCCGTCTTAATACTTGGGATTTTGTCCTGTGGCTTTAAGCGGGCTTTTCTCCTGACAAAAAAATCCACCATCACCTGCCAATAGGTAGCTCCCTCGGTCAAATCCGGAGTCGGATTGAGGTTTTGGAACTGGCCGGAGCGGTAATTCTTGGAGGTTTTGATCCGCTCGAGGTGTTCCCCACCGGGAACTTGCCCGAATCTCGGTAAGCCCAAAAAACCATAGATGCCCAGGCCAAAGGCGAGAATTGCCAAAAATGTGATGATCATGAATGGAGAAATGGATTAGGCTTGAAAATTATCGGTTTCTGAACCCTAAACCCAAGACGGTTTGACTTGATTCAGATGAATTGAAAACTTACTTGAATATCGGTAGGGGGATTTTCTACAACAAAACAAACAGCCCGCAACGTTACGGTATCCCAAACAACGAAAAAATTCCGGCATCTGGGTATTTCCAATCGGAGGAAAACCCAGGGAAATCGCTTCTAACAATCACCTCATTTTCCCGTTGTCCTGCTTCTCCAGAAGCTGGACCATTCACCTCCCTCCGGATGCTGCTTCTGGATAAGCGGCGTAGCGAGAAAGTCGGGCGACAAAAAATCTGCTAAAATCTGTGCCCTTTTCTGCGGGAATCTGCGGGAACTATTCCGGGACTTTCGGAAAAAGGCTGTCTCAGCCTGTCGGGCAGGAGTTCCAGACAAGGCTTGAAGCCCTTGCTCCCTCTTCTCGGTGATGAAAATTCCTTTGTGTTCCTT
>CAZGYC010000375.1:0-1553 GCA_964530015.1 uncultured Limnohabitans sp.
GCAATGTCGAACGACTTATCCAAGGATTTGCCATCCGATTCTTGTTTCTTGAGAAGGCGGATTTGGCCAATAACCAATAACCTTTAACAATTAACCCTCAAACCTCCATCAATTGCATTTGCAGAATAAACGTACACTTGGTGAATCAAAACCATTTCCGAATTGAAGAAAGTCCTTTTTGTCACCTGGGATTCGGATCAGACCAATTACCTGGAATCCCTGTTCTTCCCCATTTTTGACGGAATCCAAAAACAGGGCGGTTTTAAATTCCTGATAGCCCAGTTTTCATGGGCTTCCCCCGCAGAGATAAACCGGATTAAAAAACTTGCCGAGGGAAATAGGCTGGACTATTTCCATTTTCCTGTTGCGCGATTTCCCCATCCCGCGATAGGATCAGCGGTAGCGGTTCTTAAAAGTGAATACCAATTAAAAGAACTGATTTTGAGGGAAAAGGCGGAGATCCTGATGCCCCGGTCCACGATGCCCGCTTGGATGGTCAATCGGATGCAAAGCTGGATTAAGTCCAATAATCTTAGGGTTGTTTTTGACGCCGATGGTTTTCCATTACAGGAGCGGATTGATTTTGCCGGAATGAATCCCAAAGGTTTTCAGTACCATTTCCTTAAAAAACAAGAAACCAGGTCGCTTCATCAGGCAGATGCGGTCCTTACCCGGTCAAACAGGGCTATCGAAATCCATGTTAAAAACAACCCTGATCTTGATGGCCTCAAGTTTTTTAAAGTCAGAAACGGCAGAAACCCGGATGTTTTTAAGATAGATGAGGAGTCAAGGATCAGATTGCGGTCTGAGCTGAACTACTCAGAAGAAGATGTGGTCTGGGTTTATACGGGGTCTCTAGGCCCTGCCTATGCCTGGGAACCGTTGCTTGGGATCTTCAGGTATTTCATTTCCCAAAAAGAACGGGTAAGGCTCTTGATCTTGACCAGAAACCCTTCTTACTTGGACGACAAGATACCGGAAGACCTTGTGGATAGGATCCAAGTCCTGAGCCTGGCTTACGAAAAAATCCCCGATTACCTGAATGCCGGGGACTTGGGAATCAGCCTCCGGGTTCCGGCCCCAAGTCTGGCAGGTTTGTTTCCCATAAAACTGGGGGAGTATTTATTGACAGGCTTGCCGGTGTTTACGGCAATTCAGATCGGGGATACGGCAGAATGGATTGAAAAAAGAAAGGAGCTGATCGGTGTGGATCTGGGCAATCCTGATTTTGCAAAAATCGCCTACCAAAGCTGGAAGGATATTGGCAGTCTGGATCGCGCAGAGACCAGGGATTGGGCGCTACGGGAATTTTCCCTGGAAAACTCGGTCCAGGATTATCTCGGAGCTTTGAAGGCATTGGATAAGTGACGGGACACGTCTTTGCGAGGGGCATTTTCCAATGGCTAAATTGGTTTGGGAAGTCTCATGCCCCGAAGCAATCTTACAGGTTGGAGCAGTGGTTTGATTGGGAGACTGCTTTCCCGAAGCAAGTTCGGGACAGGATGCCCCTGCCTCACCCGCAGTGACGGACACGTCAATGCGAGTCCGAAAAA
>CAZGYC010000376.1:0-1536 GCA_964530015.1 uncultured Limnohabitans sp.
CTACCGATGACGTATTATATAATCGACTGATTTTCAATAAGTTGATAGCCCAGGTTTTTTGCTGTTTTGGTGAGCCATCTTTCTTGATTCAATTTCATCTTTTCTTCATATGCTTTTATTCCTCTTTCGGTATAGTCCAGCCCTTTCACCATTAATCTCCAATAAAGTGCTGCCAGCTTTCTTGCTGTTGCTTTTACAGCTATTCCCGATCCCCGTTTGACTTTTAGTCTCCGGCCAAAAGCGCCAAGGGCTATTTTCTTGCTTTCAATAAGGCTTTGGGCAATCTGTCTGAAAATCTGGCCTGCCTTGGGCCGGTATTTCCTGTTTCTGCTTTTGTTTAACTTCCCGGACTGGTGCTGACCCGGAGCAAGTCCCAACCAAGAAGTAAAATGCTTCTCGGTTTTCCATTTGAGCAAATCAGTCCCTGTCTCGCCATAGAGCTGGAGCCAGGTATAATCGGTGATTCCGGGGAGATCCGTGGCATCCTTCCCGGTGAAAACCTTAAGGAGATGTCCTCCAAGGAAGTCTACATCCGGTTTGTGGTGTCTTATTGGTTTTCGGTCTTTGGCCGATTCAATTTCCTCCCTTGACTCCCTGTCTTCATGGTACCGATTGACCCTTTCAAGAGCTTCCTGGATTTTTTGGTCGCATTCACCAATTTGGCCCTGATAAAACAGATAAGCATTAAATGCCTGCCCCAAAGAAAAGATACCGGGCTCATTGTAATGGCCTTCCAATGACTTTAATACAAGATCAGCCTTCTTCTCCCTGATGCTTTTGTGACAAAGAGCCAATAGTCGTTCCGGTGTTCTTTCCCCTGATAAAATCGCCCCAATAATCGCCAGTCCGCTCGCACCGTGGATCTGGCTCAACACTTCTTTCAACCGGATGTTCATCTCTGTAAGTGCTTTTTGCATATGGTTGATATGCATCGCCGCACTCCGTATATGGTCCTCTCTCATCCGCTGATAGAGCCGGATTTCTTTTACCTGTTCATCGGGAACAAAGCATCGGTTAAGAAGTCCATAGCTGTGCAGCTGTTGGATCCATTGGCAATCCTTCACATCTGTTTTACGGCCGGGAACTTGTTTGGTCTGTCTGCCATCCACTAACCACACATCCAAACCTGCACGTTCGAGTAGATCATAAAGTATTACCCAATAAACCCCGGTTGCTTCCATTGCAACCGTTTCAATCCCATGGGACAACAAATAATCCTTGCCCAGGATCAAATCTTCGGTGAAGGTCTCAAAAGACCTTACCGGCTCATTCTCAATGGCTACAAAAATTTTCTTTGCGCCAATGTCTATGCCAGCGGCATTCTTCCTGATTTTGTCCATATGCACAACAGTTTAGAATAAACCTGTGCGGAAAGAAATCTCAGTCAATGGATAGGCTACCGAACGGACATTTTCCAAGAACAGAAAAGTACCATGATTTGTGACTCCTTTCTTTCCAACCATACTACCGAGCAGGCAAATTGCACTAATCGAGCTGCGGCCAATTGCACAGGAAGTGCTAATTTACACCGTCATC
>CAZGYC010000377.1:0-1536 GCA_964530015.1 uncultured Limnohabitans sp.
TTGGTCCAACAGCAGGTTCCCCTACCATTACCTTGTTACGACTTAACAGCAATTACAAATTAAGAGATTACTAGCTGAACTTCAAAACTGTACTTTATTTGTTATTAAAACAAAATAAAAACTCTAAGAAAATTTAAAGTCATCACTAATGTCCCCCCCAACTTACTTTCGCCGCCTGACGGGCTGTGTGTACGAGAGCAATAGAATATTCACCGCTTCATAGTGATAAGCGATTACTAGTGATTCCTGCTTCATGCTTTCAAGTTTCAGAAAGCAATTCGAACTAAGGTTGCTTTTTGGGATTTGCGTAAATTTACATTCTAGCTTCCTATTGTAACAACCATTGTAGCACATGTGTAGCCCAACCCATAAGCGGTGTACGGACCTGACGTCATCCTTTCTTCCTGATGCATTACGCATCACTTCTTGCTAAATCAAAAAGCAACAAGGGTTACGTCCGTTAAGAGATCTAACCAAACACTTCAAAGCACGGACTGACGACGGCCATGCATCAACTGATATTAATAAAATAAAATATTACACAATTTATCATACGCATAAAATTTATATTGAAAAACTATAATCAATTTATATTAATAACTAGGATTGGTAAGATTTGGCGCGTTGAATCACATTAAACCACATGCTCCACCACTGAAAAAAACTCTCCGTCAATTCCTTTAAGTTTTAATCTTGCGATTGTAGTTCCTAGGCGGAGTGTTTTTGCGTTAACATTAGATAAAAATTTTCTAAAAAAATTTAAATCCAACACTCATAGGTCAGGGTGTAGACTACAAGGGTATCGAATCCTTTTTGATCCCTACACTTTAGCATCTCATCGTCAATTTTAAATAGTTATCAGTTTCCACCAACGGTCGTACCGTGAATATCTACGAATTTTACCTCTCCATTCAAAGGGCCAATAACTTCTCCAAAATTCTTAGACAGCCAGTAATAACATTCAACTCATAGGTTCATCCCCACGTCTTTTTTTTAATAAACTTAGCTATCCGACTACATGCTTTTACGCCCAGTTACGTTGAATAACACTAGACCCCTCCGTATCACCGCGGCTGCTGGCACGAAGTTTGCCGGGTCTTTCCTATAAATTACAGTCATTTTCTTCATTTATAGACGATCCACCAGATATCTTGCTTTATTGGACCACGCAATCTTACTGGATCAAACGTTAGTTCATTGTCCAAGATTCCCCACTGCTGCCTTTCAAGTTTGGGCTTTTTTTCAGGCCCACTGCGACGGTGCGTGCTCTCACACCCGCTAAGGATCGATGGCTTGGTAGGCCGTTACCACTACCAACTACCTAATCCTATAGAGATTCCTTTTACTACGCATCTTTACTTTAAAAATCTAAAAATAGATTTTCTTATAGAATATTTCACCCCTATAATATTAGAATTTCTCTATCTTACTCGCCAATTCGCTATCCAACCAAATATTGATTACAACAACTTGCATGTGTAAAGTCGATTACAAGCATTCATTCAGAGCCAGGATCAAACTCTTAGTTTTAGTAAT
>CAZGYC010000378.1:0-1535 GCA_964530015.1 uncultured Limnohabitans sp.
TCCTATGTTGAAAATCAAGGATTTGGCTAAAATTTTTCAATATATTTCCTACACTTTTCTCTTAAGTGCCTTTCAGTTTCCGGAGAACACCTGTCAAGGCCGGTGCGCAGCGCCGTTTATATAGCCTTGACAGGTGTTCGGTGGAAACTAGCTTTGCACTTTTGGAAAAGTGGTGGTTCTGATTCGTCAATTAATATTCTTTTTTAACCTCTTCAAACAATCTCCTATCAGCAGTCGGGCTGCAACCTGTTGTTCAATTTAAAGAGGAGGGGACGTAGTCTTCACTGAACGGTCATTTCCTTTCGGATGCCGCATACACTCATACCGCTTGATCCCCTTCCTGGTTTTTGAGGCTATTAAGATTTTATGTGATTACCCCCAATTCATAGGGAGTTTGATTGACTAGGACATGGCGGATCCGGTTGAGCAGTTTCTTGGCGATTTTGATGATGGCTTTGTTTTTATTCATCCTTTTGGCCAGTTCATTAAAGCACAGGGTAAGGGCTGGATCTTTCCTGACGGCCACCCATGAGGCTTCCACAAGCATGATCTTGATGCTTTTTCGTCCTCTGTTGCTCAGTTTCCCAGTCACTGATTTTTCTCCGCTGCTGTACATGGTAGGGGCAATCCCCACATAGTTGCACAACACGGGGAAACTTTCAAAGCGATGGATATCTCCCAGCTGCACCAGTAAGTTCATGGCTACCAAAGTGCTGATTCCAGGAATAGAAATTAACAGTCCGCAGTTTTTCCCATATCGGTCAGTTTTGGAAAGAGTTTGGATCTGACGTGTTGCTTCCAAGAGCTGGTTTTTAAGGTGTAGCCCTGTATCCAGGTAATTGTTGATTACCTGCTGAAGTTGGGCTGGTGCTTCAGGTATGCTTCTTAACCAGTCCATATAGGGCTTTGACCAGGACCGGTATTGGGATTTACCGAAGCGTGGGGGAATCTCGATTCCATATTGGAGCAGCAGGGAACGGACCCTTGCCTTTTGTCTGGTCAGGTCCTTGGATAGATTGAATCTCTGGCGAATCAAGGACCTGTGGGTTTCCAGCTCCTGGTCTGGAATATGGACCGAAGAGATCTCATTGTTTCTGAGCATCCGCGCCAGTTTCCGGCTGTCGATCGAATCGGTCTTTTGGATCTTTTCCTTGTGGGTGGTGGGTACATCGGCAGGATGGACTACCAGGCAATCTATCCCAAGCTCCTTGAGCTGCCGGCATGAGCCAAAGCCACTGAACCCCGCCTCATAAGCGGCCCGGAAGTCCGCGCCGGGATAGTTCCTGAACAGGAATTTTGCCAAGGTGTCAGGGTTTGGATCTGTACTCATCGTCTTTAACTCATGGTGGTCACTGAAAATGGAAACTGCCCAGTTTTTCTTATGGACATCCAGTCCGATGTAAAGGGTTTGGCCGGAAAACGAATTTCCGCTAACTTTAGTAGAAGGCATAAGCTAAATGGTTATGGTTGAACTGATTAGAGGCCTTTTAATCTAACTGTTTTAGCTTTGCCTTTCTATTTCAAACATAACAGCT
>CAZGYC010000379.1:0-1524 GCA_964530015.1 uncultured Limnohabitans sp.
GGGCTTTTTTGCGGCTTGGGAGGCCCTCAACCCCCTCTCCTACACTAGGTTGCTTTGAAAGCAAAGTAATTTCATGCAATTTTGGAATCGAATTCCTAATTTGCATAAAATGGAGTATTTTGATCGACATATCACCACAAAAGCTCTTTCGCTGCTGGGCAAATTCCCCCTGCTTGCCATCACCGGGCCCCGCCAATCCGGCAAGACCACCTTTGCCCGAAAGTTGAAACCTGACTATACCTACGTCAATCTGGAATTGCCGGAAGTCCGTGATTTCGCCAAGTCCGACCCACTGGGATTTCTCCGAACCTATCAAAACGGCGTAATCCTGGACGAAGTGCAGTGGGTTCCCGAGCTGTTTTCTTACTTGCAGGTATTAACTGATGACCGGAATATTCCCGGAGAATACATCCTCACAGGATCACAGAATTTCCTCCTTTCCAACCAAATCACCCAGTCCTTGGCGGGTCGGGTGGCCCTATTGAATTTGCTTCCATTTTCAATGGCTGAGCTTTCGGATCACGTGAAGGGACAGACCTGGGAAACGCTGGTGGTGAATGGCGGCTATCCCCGCAAATTTCAGTTTGACATCGCTCCCAGTGATTACTATCCGAACTATATCCAGACCTACATCGAGCGGGATGTAAGGCAAATCCTGAACGTCATGGATTTGGGAAATTTTCAGAAATTTCTCCAATTATTGGCAGGAAGAGTCGGGCAGGTTTTCAACCAGAGCAATTTCTCCAACGAGCTCGGAATTGACCAAAAAACGGTGAATTCTTGGCTTTCCGTATTGGAAACTTCCTTTATTGCCTTTAGACTGCCGGCTTACTATCGAAATTTCAACAAGCGTATCCTGAAGACACCCAAAGTTTATTTTTATGACACGGGCGTACTTTGCAGCTTGCTTGGGATCAAAAATCCCCAAGATATGACCGTGCATTTTGCAAGGGGGCATCTGTTTGAAAATCTCGTGATCCTGGAATTGATGAAAAAAGAAATGAATGCCGGGAATATCCCATCCCTGTACTATTGGAGAGACAGCAACCAAAACGAAGTGGATCTCTTGCAGGAAAAAGGCGGGGCGTTATCAGCCATTGAAATCAAATCCTCGGAAACCTATCATTCTGATTTCCTGAAAGGCCTTAAATACTTCCAAAAAACAGCTCCTGAAAGTACTGCAAAACTCATCTATGCAGGCAACTTGGACCAAGAACGCGACGGAATCCGGATCGGCAACCACTGGAGCCTTTGACCGGTTCGGACCATATCCCGGTCGGATTGCAAATCCTGTGGCCCAAGTTCGGGATTGCAAATCCCGAAAAGCCGGAGAAACCAGACAGCAAGTGAATCCCTGACAGCCCAGTTGCGCCTGTCCGGTCGAGCGGAGTTGAGACCCGAAATGCCTGAATCGGGTTGCAAATCCTATGACCCAAGCTCGGGATTGCAAAATCCTGGACAGCCGGACAGCCGAAAAGATTCATTCCGAAACCAGAACTCAGTCGTCTGGGTTTCAATAGCTAC
>CAZGYC010000381.1:0-1508 GCA_964530015.1 uncultured Limnohabitans sp.
TCCCTGTGATCGGGGCTTGGTTTTTGCGGAAATGCCCATGTTGATAAGTTTTGTAAAACTTGTTCAAAACTCTTGCTTTCCAGCCGATACATTTGTTCTATGACCGAAAATACCAACCAACCCCGAATCACCCGAAAAAAGCCAGCTTACGACAATCCGACCAACTTTCTGGGCAAGGTTCCGCCACAGGCCGTGGAACTGGAAGAGGCGGTTCTGGGGGCATTGATGCTGGAAAAGGACGCCTTGACCAATGTGATCGACATCCTGAAGGTGGAGAGCTTCTACAAGGATTCGCACAAAGTGATTTTTCAGGCGATTCTGGATCTTTTCACCGAGAGCCAGCCGATCGACCTGCTGACCGTGACCACACAGCTTCGCAAAAACGGGACTCTGGAGATTGCAGGGGGGGCTTTTTACGTCACCGAACTGACCTCCAAGGTCGCTTCTGCCGCCAACATTGAATACCACGCCCGAATCATCACCGAGCAGTCCATCAAGCGCGAGCTGATCCGGATTTCCGGGGAAATCCAAAAAGACGCTTTCGAGGACACCACGGACGTCTTTGAGCTGCTGGACAAGATGGAGCAGTCGCTTTTTGAAATCTCCGAAAAGAATATCCGAAAAAACTATTCCGATCTGCGCTCCATCATGCGGGAGGCCATCATCGAACTCGAGGCCAGAAAACTTCAGAAAGACGGTCTGACGGGGGTGCCTTCTGGCTTTACGGCCTTGGACCGGGTGACTTCCGGCTGGCAAAAATCAGACTTGGTCATCATCGCTGCCCGTCCGGCGATGGGGAAAACGGCTTTCGTGCTTTCGGTTTTGAGGAATGCGGCCGTGGACCACAGCAGACCCGTGGCGATTTTCTCACTGGAAATGTCCTCTGTCCAGTTGGTCAACCGTCTGATTTCATCGGAAGCCGAACTGGATTCCGAGAAAATCAAAAAAGGCTCCCTTGCCGACCACGAATGGGCCCAACTGGTACACAAGACCGCCAAACTTTCCAAAGCCCCGCTTTTTGTGGATGACACACCGGCCTTGTCCATCCTGGAGCTGCGCGCAAAATGCCGAAAACTGAAAGCCCAGCACGACATTCAAATGGTTGTGATTGACTACTTGCAGTTGATGTCCGGCGATTCAAAAAACGGCGGACAGGGCGGAAACCGGGAACAGGAGATTGCGAGTATTTCCAGGGCACTGAAGAAGATCGCCAAGGAACTCAGCATCCCGGTCATCGCGCTTTCGCAGTTGTCCAGGGCAGTGGAGACCAGGGGAGGAGACAAGCGACCGCAGCTTTCCGACTTGAGGGAATCGGGGGCGATCGAGCAGGATGCCGACATGGTGATGTTCCTCTACCGTCCCGAATACTATGGCATTACCCAGGATGAGGACAACAATTCCACCGCCGGGGTGGGGGAAGTGATCATTGCCAAGCACCGGAACGGTTCGCTTGAGAACGTGAAACTCCGGTTTATCGGCAAATACACCAAGTTTACCGACTTGGATTC
>CAZGYC010000382.1:0-1503 GCA_964530015.1 uncultured Limnohabitans sp.
GTGGACATGCGCAAGGGCTTTGACGGCCTTTGCGGCCTGGTCCGCGACTCGCTGGACCGGGACCCGCTGTCCGGGGAGGTGTACATCTTCCTGAACCGCGGCCGTACCCTGGCCAAGCTGCTCCACTGGGAGGCCGGCGGGCTGGTGATCCATTACAAGCGGCTGGAAAAGGGCACCTTCCAGCCACCCGACGGAATGGAGGCGGGCGGCAGGATCCCCTGGGCCCAGCTGGTACTGATGGTCGAGGGTATCCGGGTGCTGGATTCCCGCCAGCTTCCCAGATATGCCGGGCCCTGAAATTTTTTCGGGGCTTCCACGCTTTTTTTGTCGACCGCCGTTCAGGTTTTTGGGACTGAAAAGCCTTTTTGGGGCACTGTGGCTGCCTTTTGTTCCGTAAATCAAAAATCACCGGGAATGGTCTGGTTATCCACAGGCCGTGTGGGAAACCAATGCTTTGACCGCTGCTTTTGGAACCCTATTTTCGGCCCATGGACAAACCCCTGGACCAGCTCTCCCAAGCCGAACTCATCGCCCTGCTGGGCGTACGGGACCGGCAGCTGGAATCCAAAGACCGGCGCATCGAAACCCTGGAGGGGATCCTTGCCCGGTTCCGGCGGATGCTCTTCGGCCAGAAACGGGAACGCTTTGAGTCCCCCGACCAGCTGAGCCTTCCCTTTGGGGCCACCGCCGAAGCACGGCAGGCCATGCAGGAGGAGCTGGCCGAAAAAGTAGGGTATGTCCGCAGGAAAGCCCGTTCCCCACATCCCGGCAGGACAAAACTGCCCGAACACCTTCCCGTGGAGGAGATCGAGCTGTATCCGGAAGGCAATCTGGAGGGGATGGCCTGCATCGGCAAGGAAGTGACCGAAGAGCTGGACTACGTCCCCGCCAAGTTCATCATCCGCCGCTACATCCGGTATAAGTATGCCTCCAAAGGCCAGGAAGGCCAGTCTCCGGTAGCCATCGCACCACTCCCTTCCCGGCTGGTCGACAAAAGCATGGCCGGTACCGGGCTGCTTGCTTCCATCCTGACGGACAAATACGCAGACCACCTCCCGCTCTACCGGCAGCTCCAGCGCTTCAGACGGGAAAACATCCCCATTGCCCCCTCCACACTGGACGGCTGGGTGAGAAAGGGGCTCGAACGGCTGGGGATCCTCTATGACTGGCTGGTAAGGGACACCTGCGGGAAAGGATACCTCCAGGCCGACGAGACCACCATCCGGGTGCTGGACAGCACCAAGAAGAAAGACACCCACCTGGGCTACTACTGGGTCTACCACAACCCCGTGGACGGCACCGTATTGTTTGATTACCAAAAAGGGCGTGGGCAGGAGGCCCCCAAAAAGATACTGGAGGGCTTCAGGGGCTACCTCCAAAGCGACGGGTATGCCGTCTATGGCCAGTATGGAAAACAGGACGGGGTGACCCATCTGTGCTGCTGGGCACATGCGCGCAGGGAGTTTTTCGATGCACGGCAAAACGACAAAACAAGGGCAGAAC
>CAZGYC010000383.1:0-1503 GCA_964530015.1 uncultured Limnohabitans sp.
GCCACCGCCCTACTGTCTAGATGAATCAACACCTTTTATGGGGTCTCATGAGCGAGCAGTCTGGCACTTTATCTTAAGCGTTCGGTTCATCCCGCATCGCCAATTCTGCTTACCAAAGTTGGCCCACTAATGACTCTTAATTTCGTATTCCGTTTCATCGTTTACTCCAAACAACAACAAAACTCGCACCCATTTAAAGTTTGAGAATTGGTCAAGAATATTACACTCCTGAATCCACTAATCATTCGCTTTACCTGATGCAACTACAACAACAATCACTGCTATCCTGAGGGAAATTTCGGAGGAAACCAGCTACTAGATGATTCGATTAGTCTTTCGCCCCTATACCCAAATTTGACGATGGATTTGCACGTCACAAACGCTACGGTCCTCCATCAGACTTTCGTCTGACTTTAACCTATTCAGGCATAGTTCACCATCTTTCGGGTCCCAGCATATGCGCTCCAACTCAAATCTGTTTATCTGTTCCTGGCCCGTACAAGGGGAATCCGGAACCGCACGATCGGTTTATGTTGGAGTGTCTCTCTCTCTTTTCCAATCGATCGACACCGCACAATCCTATCACTTTCATTACGCTTTCTGTTTTGAATTGTTTGGGTTCACTCGTTAAAGAACAAACCCACACACAAAAAACTCGCGCACATGCTAGACTCCTTGGTCCGTGTTTCAAGACGGGATCATTAAACTCCTTTCGTTTGCACTGTATTCGTGCGTGCCCTGTTCTCGCTTTTACACAAGACACACATGCACCCACACAACTAACTACTCCAACCTGCATCACAACATGTCATCGCCGCGCCTGCACTGTCACTACAACAGCGCAGCACCAACCAGCAACTGCTATCACACAAGCCAAACCACTGCAAACCAAGTGGGGGTGGTGAAAATTGTTATAGTATTACCCACACCAACCTACCAACACCCCACCACATACAATCACAAAGTTCAATGTCTTCCCTTTCAGCAATTTCAGGTACTTTTCACTCTTTTTTCAAAGTTCTTTTCATCTTTCCCTCACGGTACTTGTTCACTATCGGTGTCCAACCTATATTTAGCTTTCGATGGATTTTACCACCTCCGTCCTTAAAACACTTTTGATCTGCACTCCCAAGCAAACCGACTCTTCCTTTTCATATTCCATCGTGCGCGCTGCCATTATTCCAAACTCACAAACACACACAGGACTTTCACCTTCTATAGTAGTGTCTTCCCAGAACAACTTCGTGTTTGCACTTCACAACAGCACTGATCATATCAAGCTATACTACAATTCTCAACCAACATTATTTCACAATGTGTGGCCAATGAGATTTTCATTATGAGCTAACTCCTACTTCACTCGCCGTTACTACAGGAATCCTGGTTAGTTTATTTTCCTCCGCTTAGTTATATGCTTAAATTCAGCGGGTACTCTTTTTTGCCTCAGATGTTTGTATTGTATTTGTTGTGTGTGTGTTCCCTCTCTCTTTCTACACTCCCAAC
>CAZGYC010000384.1:0-1501 GCA_964530015.1 uncultured Limnohabitans sp.
CAGTCAGGCAAGGAACCTGAGTTATCCATTTTTTGCCTTCTGAGTAACCGTTAATTTTTGGATCACCCTCTAGTGCCACATCGTGGAAACGGCCTTTCACGGAAATTGGAAATACCGTATTTTGCCTGGTCTCTTGATTTTGAGGAGATTGGGCAATGGCAGGGACAGCCGCGAAGATCGTAATTACCGAACGGCAACAGAAACTGCTGGACGAATTCAGCAAGTCTCGGACGATCGGCCAGTGTTTTGCGCAACGCGCGACCATCGTCCTGCTTGGCTTCGCTGGCATGCTCAACGAAGACATCGCCTGCCACGTCGGCCTCAACCGCATCCAGGTAGGCCTTTGGCGTCGCCGCTGGCAGGCGGCCTGGAAGGCCTTGTGCGTGTGGGAATGCACCGAACCCCACCGTTTGCGGGAAGCAATTCTCGAGGTTCTCTCCGACGCTCCGCGACCGGGCACCCCGGCGACGTTCAGCGCCGAACAGGTGTCCCAGATCGTGGCGTTGGCGTGCGAGCCGCCGAAGTTGTCGGGCCGGCCAATCGACCACTGGACACACCGGGAACTTCGCGACGAGGTGGTCAAACGAAAGATCGTGACGAAGATTTCCGTGGCCCAGGTCGGCCGTTTCCTGCAGGAGGCCGCCGTCCAACCGCACCGCCAGAAAGGGTGGCTGAACACGACGGAGAAGGATCCGCAGAAGTTCCAGGCGGAGGTCGAAAACGTTTGCCGCACCTACCTGGAGGCCCCGGCGAAGGCGGCCGACGGCGTTCACACAATCAGCGTGGACGAGGCGACGTCGCTGCAAGCCCTCGAACGGAACGCACCCGACAAGCCCGTCCAGCCCGACAGCGTGGCCAAGCAGGAATTCGAGTACACGCGGCACGGGACGACGACGCTGACCGCGGGGCTGGATGTGGTGACGGGAAAGATCGTCAGCCCGACGCTGGAGGCGACCCGCACCGAACCGGAGTTCGTCGCGCACATCGCCCGGACCGTGGACACCGATCCCGACGCCGAATGGATCTTCGTGGTCGACCGTCTCAACACCCACCTGTCGGAAAGCCTGGTGAAGTTCGTCGCCGAGCGTTGCGGTATTCACGACGCGCTGGGAAAAAAAACGGCTTCGGCCTTCTGAAGTCGATGGCGACGCGGGGAGAATTCCTGTCGGATGTCAATCATCGGATCCGCTTCGTCTATCTGCCGAAGCACAGTTCGTGGCTCAACCAGATCGAGATCATCTTTGGGATCATCCACCGGAAACTGCTGCGGGGCGGCAACTTCACATCGGTTGCGGATCTGGAATCGCAGTTGCGGGAATTCATGGACTATTACAACACGACGATGGCCCACCCCTTCGCGTGGACCTACACGGGCAAACCGGTGCAGAAGCGGCGTCGGGCATGTTTCGTCCCTCCACACCGCCGTATCAAATTGGGTAAAAATCAACGACTAGCTAAAAAGAACACCCCATGTTTAGCTGCTTGAGTGTTGTGACACTAG
>CAZGYC010000385.1:0-1489 GCA_964530015.1 uncultured Limnohabitans sp.
AAAACATGATATGGAAGATCTTGGTTTTTGGAAAGAAAGGGCCATCGCCAGACGCCTTGAAAACAAGGAACTGGGCAAGCGCCGTAAAGAACTTACCCGGAGCAGGGATAAGTGGAAAGGGAAATACATGGAGCAGAAGAGGCGCGGGGATCGGCTGGAGTATGAACTTGGCCTGATCAAAAAAAAACTGACCGTGATTTTGGATCAGTAAAGGACACAGAAACACATCCCTTTGGGTATGCTTATCCCTTTTCGCTCATCCAGTTTTGCATAGCCCTAAAACTTTGTTCTTCGGTAAGCTTTAGGTCCATCAACAAAATTGTTTTGTCGATGAACCTTTATCTGGACTGCTCCTTCAGGGCCCCTTCGCATGCCACCGTTCTGCTGTGGGTGAAGAAGTACGGGCTGTACCAACTTTCCAAAGACCGGCATCAGGCAGATGACTGGGTGGTTATCCTGGATGAAAGCGTCCAGTTTGGCCAAAACAAGCTTTTGCTTGTCTACGGGATCAGACATTCCGAAATCGGCTTTTCCGGGGCCTTAAATTTCAGCGACCTTACCCCCCTGGCGATTGTGTCAAAATCCAGCTGGAACGGGGATGCCATCGCCGGCCAGCTCGAACTCATCGAGGCCGGGATCGGCAAAATCAAATACGCGGTGGCCGACCACGGGAACCCGATAAAAAAGGCCCTGAAATCCAAGGGGATCTACCATGTCTACGATATCACCCACGGGATTTCCCTGATCGTGGAGCACATCTACAAAGAGGATCCGGAATTCAGGGAATATACCAAACGGCTGGCCCACTTGAGGGGCACCCAGGCATTGGGGAAAATGTCGTATGTCCTTCCTCCCGCACAGCGGTCAAATGCCCGCTTTATGAACCTGAGGCCCGTTTCGGACTGGGGTGTCACTGTCCTGGACGTTTTGGAAAACGCACCGGACACCTATAAAAAGGAGAAGGAAAACCTGGATTGGGTAAGGGGGCACAAAGACATCATCCTGGAACTCGCGTTGCTCAACCGGATGGCCAACGCCGTCCAGCTGTTGCTCAAAACCAACGGACTGTCAGCCGATACCCTCGGGAAATGCCTGGAAATACTGCTGGAAGCCAATACGCCGCGGCTCCGTCTGTTCGCCGAAAGGCTCTCCGGCTATTTGGGCGATACTTTTGACGGCAGGCCAATGAAAGACCTGGACCGCTTGTTGTGCAGCTCCGATATTATTGAATCCGGTTTTGGAAAGTACAAATACTATATCCATACAAACCCAATGGTGGGCATCACCAGCCTTTCGCTGTCCCTGGCGGCATTCACCGGAAAATTGTCACTGGAAGAAATGAAAGAAACCTTCCAAAGCATCAAGGTAGGCCATGTCGAAAAATGGACGGAAAAAAACATTGGGCCCACCACACTGTCAAAACGGCTAGAGGTCTTTAAGTGGGACGCAAAAGCAAAATCAAAAAAAGGCCAGATTTGACACCCCACCT
>CAZGYC010000386.1:0-1475 GCA_964530015.1 uncultured Limnohabitans sp.
ATATAGGCATGGATTTCCCCTGCCCCTGATTTTTGGGGCCATTTGGTTTTGCGTTTGGACGGTCTTGTTTTTTGTTGTTGTTTCCCTCCTTTCTGTTTTGGCTGTTTGGTCCTGGATCGGGCAGGACATCCCCGATTTGGGTTGCTAGGTATACCTGAGCTGCCTGATGTTTTGGATTTGCAGCGCTATTTCAGCAGGGTCGATGGGTTGTTTTCGCATACTGGCCAACAAGTCGGCATAGAGGGATTTCCAGGTTTGGCCGCTCTGTCCGAGTTGGTCGGTTGCCGTTTGGAGCTTTTCGGTAAGCTGATGGATCAGATGTCCGATCTGTATGAGCTGATAGTAGTTTTTCATGGCCCAAAAGTTCTTTCTGGAATATTTGTGCGACACTTCGTAGCCCTGGTTCTTCTGGGTATTGAAGCCCTGGTTTTCGATGGTCCAGCGCAGCCTTCCCAGTGTGGATACCTGCCAGATGTTGCCGCTGTCCAACCGGATGTCAGTCAGGAAAACAAACCGGTCGGGCGCCTGACCGGCATATCCTTCTTTGTATTCCAGCCAGTGGTATTCCCGGCCACGGTAAAGCAGTCCGTTGATATAGAAGCCCTGCTGGCAGAGCCAGCCTTTTTTGGGGTGTCGGCAAACGGTCTTTTGGCCGGTCTGGGTTTTGGTCAGCAGGGGCCTGAGGTCTGCGATGTCTTCCCAAACCGATTTCAGGGTCCCTTCCTTAAAGGCCAGGATGAACTCCCAGCGGTTGTTGCGGCAGATTTCGAAGAAGGTCCGGTTGGGATAGAGCGCATCGGCACAAAGGATCAGGGGAAGTCTGGGATAGTCCCTCTTGAGTTTTTCCGCCAGTCTGACGAAGGCCTTGAGCTCACAGTCCTGTTTGCCCGTCAGATCCTCGGAGTTGGCCAGCCATTCGGTGGCAAGGGAGATGCAGAAGCCGTTGCCGCAGACCAGCTTGGCTTCCAGGACATGGCAGGAGTAGGTGACCCTGCCGGTCTTGCTGGCCTTGTAGGGACAGCCGGGGAAAGGGGCTTGGTCAAAGCTGAAAAGCCCCGTCCCGTCCACTGCCACCAGGTGTCTGCCCCGGTTCTTCCATCTGTCAAAGACCTTCTTTTCGAGCAGACGGCGCACCAGTGTCCTTTTGAGGCCTTCCAGTTCCCCTGGATCCAGCCCGCGGAGAAAATCGTTTACCGTGTCCTGGACGGGAAGGCGCAGACCAAAGCAGTGGATATAGTTCTGCTCGAAGCGGGAGTTGACCAGCCTGTCGGCATTGTTCCTTGATCCCATCTTGAACACCGAAAGGCACAATCCCGCCATAAGGATCTCGGCAACAGCGTAGGTGCTGCGTTTCCGGTGGTCGGGGACGGTTTCCAGCAGTCCGGCAAAGTCGGGATAATGTCTTCTCAGGACGGTCAGTACCAAGAGGACCAGCTGTTTTCCCTGGAATTTTTCCAGTTTTTGCCTGCAGGAGA
>CAZGYC010000387.1:0-1475 GCA_964530015.1 uncultured Limnohabitans sp.
CATTCCGGTCGTGCTGCTGACTGCCAAAAACAACATCAACGCCAAGATCACCGGATTGGAGATGGGCGCGGACGTGTACCTGGAAAAACCCTTTTCGCTGGAGTTCCTCTATCTCCAGATCAAAAACCTGCTCCAACACCGGGATCAGATCAAAAAAGCCTTTGCCAGTCTCCCGCTGGTAAATTCGGACACCATCGCACATACCAAGGCCGATGAAGACTTCCTTCACAGAATCAATGAGGCGATCTTGGCAAATATTGAGAACGAATTCTTCGGTGTCTCCGAGCTTGCCGAGCATCTGCACATGAGCCAGTCCAGTCTGCTTCGCAAGATCAAAGGAATCTCAGAACTCACCCCAAATGGCTATATCCGGCTCGTCAGGTTGAAAAAGTCGGCGGAGCTGCTTCGCGACGGAGTCCATAGCATCGCCGAGATCAGCGAGATGGTCGGCTTCAACAGCCCTTCCTACTTTACCAAATGCTTCCAAAAACACTTTGGTGAGCTGCCCAAGGATTTTGTGAAGAAGGCGGAGGTGTTGTAAGGGATAATCTAATCCCCAAACAGGATTTCAAAAAAGTCCTTTTTACTGAGACCAAGTGCCCGGAGTGCATTCCTGACAATAAATTCAGGAACGGGATCAACGTGGGTTTGAACTACAATGGGCCGGGACAGATCCGCCCTGCCGTAGATCCTATGCCCCCCATTGTCTCTAATATGGCTACAACCCGCTTTTTTTAAAAAAAGCTCATAATCTGCAAGTGAAACATTTTTCAGCTTCTGAGTGGACATGCACTGGGGTTAAAAAGCGGGTATCAGCAGGTCTTGGTTATATTTTTTAAAATCCTTTTTCTGAAAAATATTCTCCAGTTCACTATTGGCCTTCAGCATATCCGCAAGGTCCGGTCCTTGGATCTGGGGTTTACTTTTGCTCCCCTTTACCTTCCAGCCATGATCTTCCAGATCCTTCAATAGCGTTTTTTTGTTCATTCCGTAATTAATGAATTCCTGCAAGACAATCTGAAAAGACGCTTTGGCCTCAGATTCACTATTTCCATAGCCGGATAGATCCA
Organism: uncultured Limnohabitans sp.; assembly: GCA_964530015.1. GTDB lineage: Bacteria > Bacteroidota > Bacteroidia > Cytophagales > Cyclobacteriaceae > Algoriphagus. Next base: position 1,071 of record CAZGYC010000387.1, read on the forward strand.
AAGCCGGAGAAAAAACGATATGTGTCCCTTCTTCCACGAAATGAATTAACGACAATTCAGTCCTAATACCGGTTTTGCTATCTCCGAGATTTCCTGCGAATTTCAAGTTAGCCATTTTGGACACGTATCTAAATGAAGAAAATAATTGACAACGATATGCATTGGACACCAGTCAGGCAAATTTAAAGCAATAAATTTCACCACTGCCATTTCCTGATCAAGCTCCAATCTATCCTGCAAACGAACATCCCATTTTATTTGTTCATTGCACCCGATCGGCCTTGTCTGCGTCGAAAAGGTCAGACTTGGTTTTGCGGGATTTTACCAAATAATATGCATCTGTCATTGGTAGGCCTAACATTTTAGAAAACGCACAAAACGGGATGACAGGGATCGCCCGGTCAA
>CAZGYC010000388.1:0-1461 GCA_964530015.1 uncultured Limnohabitans sp.
ATTTTCTTGAAAAGGTCATTGGTCTTGACCGTGATTTCGGACAGGTGCCAGTTTCCCGATATTTTCATTTTGTAGATTGATTTTGCGGTTTCAATAATGTCCCTTGGCGAGAAGTTGCTTAGCAGCTTTGCGTTTTTCAATCTTGTAAACAGCCTATAATAGGCTATCATGGCTATGAAATTTGCAGCCAGCCATCCCTCCAGCACGTTCCTGTCCTGCATGTACATGATGTCGGCCTTAAGAAAGTTTTTATACCCGTCAAACATGGTCTCTACTTCGTTCCGTTGTTTGTAGGCCTGGTATATCTGGTCGGCGTTCAGGTTTTCGGCAATTGAATAGGTATGGGTAAGTGTGCCGAAACCCGTCAGTTTTTCGTAGTATTTTTCTAGGCTGTACTCCTCAGGCTTGGAAACGATGCGCTGCAAATAGTCGCTTTCTTCCTTTATCCGCAGTTTTTCGTCCAGGAAAGTGACCAGTTTCATCGAGTCCCTTTCGTATTGATAGTACCAGATTACCCTTTCCTGGTAAATAAAGTAGGTTTTGAGTTCCTTCTTGAAATCAGCTTTAAGCAAGGGGCCAAAATCTATCAGTTTGTTGTTTCGCTGCAGTGGGATTATATACTGCAGGTTTTCCCGGTTGAGCTCCCTGATGTTCTGGGCACTGAAAAAACCCCTGTCGGCAATATAGACCACATCCTTTATGTCCATTTCCCTGATACATAGGGACATGGACTTTGAATCTGTAATGTTGCCGTTGACAAGCCGAAAGTAGACCGGCTGCTTCAACTGCGAGGAAAACAAATACATGAGCCTGACCTGTTTGTCATAGTCGTGGTCGGGGTTGTATCCTTTGGCGTTGATGGCGAGCTGTTCGGAGAGGCTTGTGGCATGGGTTGAGTCCATCATCACGAATTTGTTGCTGTGGGCTTCGGGCGCGTTCAGCATCGACCTCATCCATTCCACCAGTTTTTCCCGGTTCTCGCCCACCTGTTTCAGCGCATTCGAGATATGTTTGTCGGAGATGTTGTTTTTCGACCAAAATTCGGAACAAAAATCATGGATGTGGTAGCTGGGGGCCCTTTTGATGGGCGACTGGTACGCCCACCTCATCATGGCAAAGGAAAGGACCGTTTCACCGACCGCATCGCCAAAACAGGCCTTGAAGCCAGTGATCTCGTCGGCTATCAGGCTGGAGAACAAATTGAAAACGCCAAAGGTCTTGATGTCGACTTTGGGCACAATACTGGCTTTCTGTCTGATGGCGTCCTTGTCGGAAGGCGCAAAGCCGTTTTGCTGGGAGATTTTCCCCAAAAGCCGGACGGTCTTTTTGTCGGTACGCTTCTTTGCGGGGTTGTAGGCGTATTCAACCTGGTATTTGTAGTAGGTCCCGTTGATAAGCCGGATCTCGGTACGTGGTTCCTTGAAGGGCAAAACCCATTCTGGCAGAGGCATAGACAACCTA
>CAZGYC010000389.1:0-1460 GCA_964530015.1 uncultured Limnohabitans sp.
AGTGTCTTGATACTCACTCTTGGCGCTTGTTTCCCGCTCTTGGACGCAAGACATTGTACCCCGTATTTTCTTTGGCCTCGTCTCGGTGCTTTGGTTGGACCTTCTACTTTGTACATGGTACATGGTACAAAGTGCCAAGTACTCTTCCCGCGTCCCAACCCCAACTTCCCCATTCCTCCCAACTTTACGCCCCAAACAACCTTTCAACCTTCCCCCCAATTTCCTACCTTTGCGGCTTACCAGCCCAAGGACATGATTTTCTTCTTTGAATCCCCTCAGAAACTCATCTACGGAGTTCAAGTTCCCCACCCTCTCAGCACGGAAGACATCGAAAAACTCACCTGGCTTTTTGGCGAAGCCAAGCTGCAATCAGGTGAACAAGTCGCCGGAAACTACTCCGGACCGCGCAAGGAAATGATCACTCCATGGTCCACCAACGCCGTAGAAATCACTCTGAACATGGGCGTACAGGGCATTCTGCGTATCGAGGAATTTTCCCCGATCAGCAAAGGGGACCAGATCGACCCGATGCTGGAGCACGCTTACGAAGGCTTGGATCAGGAGATCTTTGACATCCACCTCGAGCCGGAGCCGATCAAAGCCATCACCGACATCGCTGCCTACAACCAGTCCGAAGGACTGGCGCTGACTCAGGTCGAGATCGATTATCTGGAGAATGTATCCAAAGAATTGGGACGACCGCTGACGGATTCCGAGGTGTTTGGATTTTCACAGGTCAACTCCGAGCACTGCCGTCACAAGATCTTCAACGGCACCTTCATCATCGATGGGGAGGAAAAGCCCCAGACGCTTTTCCAACTGATCAAAGAAACTTCCAAGAAGCATCCAAACCGGATCGCCTCTGCTTACAAAGACAATGTCGCCTTTGTCGGCGGGCCAAAAATCCAGCAGTTTGCTCCGAAGACGCAGCATCAGGCAGACTTTTTCGAAACCCGTGACATCGACACCGTCATCTCTCTGAAGGCTGAAACGCACAACTTCCCGACTACCGTGGAGCCTTTCAACGGCGCAGCGACGGGAGCCGGAGGAGAAATCCGCGACCGACTGGCAGGTGGCACCGCCTCTATTCCTTTGGCCGGAACGGCCGTGTACATGACTTCCTACTCCCGCTCCGAAAAAGACAGAAGCTGGGAGAAAAACCTCGCTGAGCGTCCCTGGCTCTATCAGACTCCGATGGACATCCTGATCAAGGCGTCAAACGGAGCCTCTGATTTCGGAAACAAATTCGGTCAACCCCTGATCGCAGGATCTGTGTTGACCTTTGAGCACGAGGAAGGCGACAAGCAATATGGCTTTGACAAGGTGATCATGCTCGCGGGCGGGATCGGATTTACCAATGCCAAATACACCAAGAAAGAAGAACCCAAGGCCGGGGACCAGATCGTGATCATGGGCGGCGACAACTACCGCATCGGCATGGGCGGATCGGCTGTCTCCTC
>CAZGYC010000390.1:0-1441 GCA_964530015.1 uncultured Limnohabitans sp.
TTCATTTCTGGTGTCCACCCCCAAGCCTTGTAAATCCCGCAAAAGCGCTTTCCATGTTTTGCTCCCCAGGCTTCCTCCCGGATAAAGCTTTGACTGATACCCCTGGGTGATGACTCTGAGGGAGGTTGACCTTCGAAAGGGTGTTTCGAAAACCACCTGTTTGATGTCATCCAGCCTGTAGGCCTGGTTGATCCAAGGCCAAATATGGTTTTTGACCACCAGATAGTGGTCGTCCAAACAAAAATAATGGAGTTGGGAGCCCAGGAAACCGTAGAAAAATCCGGACAGGAAAAGCAAACCGACTCCAAAAGGGAAAGACGGATTTGTTGCGAAAAGGAAATAAACGGAAAAGGCGATCCAAGCATAAATCACCATTCCGTTGAATGACAGCAAGTGGTTGCCCCGGTAGTTTGTCATCTTGCTGACATTCACCAGTCCGGCTGGTTCAAGGACTGGGATTTCCGCAATCGGTTCGAGTTCGAACGGCTCCTTGGCCTCCAGGTGCGCCGCTATTTGCCCAAGAGCTGTCCTTAGCATCGCCATGTTTTCGTAAAGGGAGGCCACAATCTCCAGTTTCTGGCCGTCGTCAAGGTTCAGGATTGTCGCCTCCGCAGGGGACAGGAGTTTGTGGCTTTTGCCCAACAGGTCGATTTTTGCGATCCTGTCCCAGGGGACAAATTCAGACTTAAGCAGGCTCCGAAACCGAATACCTTGGTTGGAGATCCGGATCGTTTTGAGGATTTTCAGATAATGGATGCCAGTCCCAATCAGCGCACCCACCAGCAGTACACTTCCATAGATGGGGGTTTTGAAGATGGAATCCACTTTGCCGGAGTTCAAATCTTCCAGGGAAAGAAAGGCAATAAAGCCAGCCATTGCGCCCAGGCACAATACCGTGAATGCCGGAGCAATGATGGCGTTAAGCTTGCTGAATCTGCTCCTTAGGGTCATTTTTTGGGATGTCTTTGGGTTTCGTGGGTGGGGTTGCTAAAAATAGGGGAAAAAGTGTCACGGGAAGGCAAAGATCGAAAGCCGGAGCCCGAGAAATTTTGTGGCCAGGGATGGGGACTCCGAGGAGCGATCAATGTTTTGTTGGAACTACGGATTCCCGGGACGGGACAATCACCTCCGGTGCCTGGCCAGGACTTCTTCGTCTGCCTCGTATTGGTGCAGAAAATCCGGGCAAAAATCGAAGCCGTTGGGCCAGTAAATGCCCCGGCCATTTTCATACAAGTCGACTTTTCGGAAATAAGCAGGGTCGGAAAGTGGTTTGCTTAGGCTATCATCTCCTATAAACGGCATAAAATCAACAACCTTCCCTGAGCCATCGCTGAAATTGAAGTGGATTTTTCTGTCTCCTTCTATGCGGTAGTTGGTTATACGGATCATGGCATTGCTGTTTTAATCTAAAGGTTCAATCTTGTCCAATGGTTCACGGTCA
>CAZGYC010000391.1:0-1441 GCA_964530015.1 uncultured Limnohabitans sp.
TCCGACCTTCTCGAAGTCCTCGCCCGGGTCCAGGGCCACGAAGAAGAGCACCTGAACGCCGCCGTCCTCGAACTGGCCGACCAAATCGCCCACACGCTCAGTCCCTACGCCCCGGTGCTGCCCTTCGCCGGCAAGCTGATCACCCCTTCCGCTTTCTACGAGTCCTTCGACGCGCTTTATCAAATCGCCCGCGCCCTGCTCACCCCGGTGGTCTATGCCGAGGACACCGATGCCATCGGCGTCGCCTCCGCAAATCCCGTGGCGGGCGAGATTCTGGCCGAGGAAATCCGCAACACCGTCTTCAAACGCTTCGGCATCCGCCCCTTCGTCTCCGTCGCCCGCCTCGACTACGACGGCTGGCTCCACCTCACGCACAAACACTTCGAGCTGTGAGAAGTCTAAAAGTCAAAAGTCTAAAAGTCCGACATTCGGCCCTCTTCCTCTTCTGACCTTCGACTTTTAGACCTTCAGACTCTCTTCCACCCTTCTTTTTCATGATCGAGTTCGACGGCATATCCTTCAACGAATTGATCAGTCGCCGCATCATGGGCGAACTGGCCGGACACGATCCCGCCTATGCGGAACTCCCTCAAGGCCAGGTCGCCAACCGCGTGACCCGCTTCAGCTTCATGGCGGCCATCGCCAATCTCAACGGCCTGCCGTTTTTCCCCAGAGTCGCCGAGTTCTGCGACGGATCGCTTCACGCCACTTGCGACGCCACCGTGATGACCCGCGGCTTCTTCGTGCCGCTTTGCATGTCCAGCGCCGACAAGCTGATCGTCGCGATCGCCAATCCCTGGAGCCCGCTGGCCGAGGAGTATCTCGCCCCCCGCTTCCCGAACATCGAGATTGTCAAAATCGTCACGCTGGCCACGGAAATCAGCCGGGCCATCGAATCCGTCGCCACCAACAGCGGCCCCAGCCAATCGGACCTCGAGGCGATCGACGTGGAAGCCCTGGACGACGGGATCAGCGACTTCGACGTAACGACCGACTACACCGAGCCGATGGCGCAGCTCATCGCCACCATCATGGCCGACGCCGTTAGAACCAAGGCGTCCGACATCCACTTCAAGGTCGAGAAAGAATCGTTCTACTACTCGTTCCGGATCGATGGAGATCTCGGCAACAAGGTGGAAATCCCGATGAAGCTCAAGGACCGCCTCGACGCCTTCCTGCTCAACCTGATGAAGCTGCCCACCGAGATCCGGAACACGGTTCCCGGCATCTCCGGGCGTTTCACCATTTCCTATTTCCACCGGCCCATCGACATCCGTTACGAGCGCCACCGCACTTACCGCGGCTACCACATCACCATGCGTTTGCTCGACAAGAGCAACATCAACGTGACCCTCGGCAAAGGCACGCTCGCCTTCGATGACGAAACGATGTTCGCCCTCAACAAGGTGATGAAAATCCCCGCCGGCATCATCGTCATGTC
>CAZGYC010000392.1:0-1433 GCA_964530015.1 uncultured Limnohabitans sp.
TTTCACCTGGCCGGGACACTGACCACCCCTACCATACTGTCTGCGGTGCCATAGTACAGCAGCCATTTTCCTTGGAAATAAACCAGGCCTTCCAGGAAGGTCGTCCCTTCGGGATATTGCCCGGACTTCTCAAAGGGCAATTCCGGCTGGATAAAGGGCTCAGCCACGCGGTCCAGAAGCTTCCAGGGTTCGGCAGCATCAAAAAGCGCCTGTCCTCCGGTGTACACCCGGTTTCCAAGGTTTTTCACGCCTACTTGCTGGGAGTTCCCGGCATTGTACAGCACGACGATCCCGTCTTTTGTCAATACCGGAGGAGGCCCAGCCTCCACCAGCCAGGAATCAAAAAATCCGGGTCTGGGACTCAAGACCGGTACGCGGTTTCCTTCGTGGTTTTCCACCGGCTCCCAGTTTACCAGGTCATCCGAGGTCGCCAACCAGATGTGGGGCACCCCATAGTACATCCAATACTTCCCGTTGATTTTTGCGGCCACGAGTTTTCCGTCTTTCAATTCGGTCACGATCGCGCCGGATTTGGACTCGGTATGGTGGTATTTGCCTTCCTTCCAGTTTTCGAAGATGGGACCATGCTTTTCCCAGGTTTTCAGGTCCGGGGAAGTGGCCACCGCAAGGCGGGGAACATCCCGGTTCCACTGCGTGTAGGTCAGCACAAAAAGCCCTTCCCCGGTCTCGACAATCCGTGGATCTTCCGTACCTCCGGTCCATTCAAATTCCTTTTGGGAGTCTTCTGCCGGATAGAATACCGGAGTTTTTTCCCTGGAAAAAACAAAACCATCCCCAGACGTAGCCAAGCCCAAGCGGGAAGTATGGCCGCCGATTTCCTTTTCGCCCAGCTTCTCCTCTGCCCGGTAGAAGAGCCAAACCTGTCCGTTTTTGACAACCGCCGCCGGATTGAAAGTCGCCATCGACTCCCATTTGACGGTTTTGCCGGTCATGGGATCCAAAAACTCCGTGTCGGAAACAGGGGAGACAATGGGCTGGGCGTTTGCAGGTCTTTCAAAGGGGCCGAGCATCCAGGCTTTCTGCTGGGCAAAAGCCGTACAAGCAAGGACTGAAATCAATCCCGCGGTCAGGAGTAGGGTTGTTTTTGCTTTCATGTCCTGCCAAAATACGGCTAAACAGCATCAGTCCGGCCAAAAAACGGAAAAAGCGCTCGGAAATCGCTTTCACCAAACAGATCATCCCGTGACGGCCTTTGGTTTCTGTGTTTGTAAAAGGGAAACACAAAGGAACAAAGCGTTCCCTGGCACGGAGGAGAAAGCCTTTGGGATCTATGTATGTGTTTGCAAAGGGAATCGCGAAGAGCGCCCCAAACTTTTATATAACTTGTTTGTCGGAGTGGCTGGTCAAGGGAAATCAGGCCATTTCCACCTGGGAGGCCTTGGACCGTTTGGAGCGGTTTGATTTTTTCTTTT
>CAZGYC010000393.1:0-1431 GCA_964530015.1 uncultured Limnohabitans sp.
GGGGCCCGGTACTACGTCGACCACGCCCACCCGGAGATCTCCACCCCGGAGTGCGCTGACGCCCGGGCGGTGGTGGTGTTCGACCGGGCGGCCGAGGAGATCGTCAAGGCGTCCATCGTGGCCGCCAACCGCCTGCTGCCCGAGGGCCAGGAGATCGTCGTCCACAAGAACAACTCCGACGGCAAGGGCAACTCCTACGGCTGCCACGAGAACTACCTGATGGCCCGGTCGGCGCCGTTCGGCCGGATCGTCACCCATGCCACCGCCCACTTCGTGTCCCGCCAGATCTTCACCGGGAGCGGCAAGGTCGGCTCCGAGGCCCCCGGCCTGTCCTCGGCCGAGGTGCCGTACCAGCTCACCCAGCGGGCGGACTTCTTCGAGGCCGAGGTCGGGTTGGAGACGACGCTCAAGCGGCCCATCATCAACACCCGCGACGAACCCCACGCCGACGCGCAGAAGTACCGGCGGCTCCACGTGATCACCGGCGACGCCAACTGCTCCGAGACGGCCACGTTCTTGAAGGTCGGCACCACGGCGTTCGTGCTCTCGCTGGTCGAAGACGAGGCCCTGCCCAAGATGTTCGTGTTCCGCAGCGCGGTGGCCGCCATGCGCCAGGTGTCCTACGACCTCACCCTCCGCTCGCCCCTCGAGCTGGTCGACGGGAGCACGATCACCGCCCTCGAACTCCAGTGGGAACTGCTCGACCGGTCCAAGAAGTGGGCGGACGAGCACGGCCTCGACACCGTGGGCGGCGACGTCGGCGCCCATGTGCTGGCGGAGTGGGAGACCGTGCTCGCCACCCTCGAGCGCGACCCGATGGAGCTCGCCGACCGCCTCGACTGGGTGGCCAAGTACCGGTTGCTCGAAGGGTACCGGGAGCGTCACGGCATCGGCTGGGACGACCAGCGCCTCGCTGCCTTGGCGCTCCAGTACCACGACATGCGCCCCGAGCGGTCCCTCGCCGACCGGGTCGGCCTGCGCCGCCTGACCGACGACGACGAGGTCCGACGGGCCATGACGGACCCACCCACCGACACCCGGGCGTACTTCCGCGGCACCTGCCTCAAGCGCTGGGCATCGCAGGTCGTGGCGGCCAACTGGGACTCGATCGTGTTCGACATCGGGCAGTCGTCGCTGCGCCGGGTCCCGATGATGGAACCGATGCGTGGGACCCGCGCTCACGTCGGTACCGTGTTGGATGAAAGCGCCGATCCGGCCGAGCTGCTGGCTCGGTTGAACGGCTGAGGAGGAGCATCTGATGGCTGAACGGGAACAGAAGCGCAAGGCCGCTCCGGCCCGCGAGTCCGAAGAGGTCGTCGACGCCCCGGCCACCTCCGAGACGGGCGAGAAGCTGAAGGCCGACATCGACGACCTCCTCGACGAGATCGACGAGGTCCTCGAGACCAACGCCGAGGACTTCGTCCGCTCCTA
>CAZGYC010000394.1:0-1428 GCA_964530015.1 uncultured Limnohabitans sp.
TCGTTGGTGGCCTTTCCGATCACGTCTCCGCCGACATTTTGGAGATTGCTGGAGGGCACAAAGTTGTATTCGGCACCGATGCGGAATTTGTCAAGCTCCACACCCACGCGGAGCATCGGAGCCCAGGCAAAGGAGGCCTCCAGATTACCCACCTCATCCTCGTCGATGTCCGTATCCTCGATGTCAATGTTGCTCAGCGCATAGTATCCAAAGCCAGCTCCGATATAAGGAGCCACCTTGCTGTCGCCAAAGTTGAAATAGTAGTTGGCGGTACCGGAGACCGAAAGGTTTGCGGACAGCTCGCCGTCGTAGTCATCCGGAATGTCGTAGTAGGTGACGTCTTTTGCCATTCCGGTCACACCCATCCTCAAGCCGATGGCCAGGTTGTCCAGGGCCAAAATCTGGGGTTCGAGATGGACCAGGGCACCGATGCCTCCGTCTTTTGGAGCTGCGAATCCCAGATCCATCTGATACCTGAATTTGCCGGCTTGTTGGGAATAGGCCGTGTTCATGACAAGCAATGCGACTAGTACTCCGAGTAATTTTTTCATAGTTTTTTAGATTTTAGTCTTTTGTCTTTCTGATCAGATCCTCGTTTCTGAGATGAAAAGAAAGAGTTGGTTTAGCTTTCGTGTATAGGACAATCAAACAGGGTTTTACCCCTATGTGATATTGGTTTATTTCCGATTTTTTTACCGCAGAGGCGCAGTGAGCGCAGAGAAAAAAGAGAGTTTTACTTTGGAGTTTCTTTTTTGAACTCTCCCTGCTCTTCGCACCTTTTGTTTAGTCCTTTGCGTTTCATTGCGGTTATCTTTTCTCTGCCTGTTACAGAAACCGGAAGCCTGCTTTAAATCCGAACCAAAGCTGGCTGCCCAGATCTTCAGGATAGTACACATCGTTGTGAACGCTCATGTTGGTGTAGGTGAACAGCTCCGGATGGAATGCGTAGGAGGTGTCGTACACGCGGAAATTCACCGTGGGGCCCGCAAATATCGCGAACCGCTTGGTTGCCTGGAATTCTGCTCCGAGGTAGCCCCTGTTGATCAGATTGAGCGCGTGGACTCCGCCCTGACTCAGTTGCTCGGAGCTTACCTCGATGTTGAGGTAGGTTTTTTTGCCGAGTCTCGGTGAAGTACCCAGTCCATATCCGAAAGACCAGACTACCTGATCGTCCCACTCGGGTCGGATACCGGCAAAGAAGATGTTATAAAACTCTCGTTTACCGGTTCGAAAGGCCAAGTTGATCGGCACGATTTCATTGACGCTAAACTCCAGCGTATGATATCCCGCCCGGACAAAGCTCAAAAGACCCACGGGAATCCCACTCGTGCTGTCCGAGTAGTTGAACAAACCCAACTGGAAGCCCTGCACTTTGGGGGCAAAATTCACCAAGCCGACTTGTGAGCCTTTGACATCGTGTGCGGCAAA
>CAZGYC010000395.1:0-1425 GCA_964530015.1 uncultured Limnohabitans sp.
TGCCATGGGCAACATTTTTAAGGGTAATTGTGGTCTGACCTAAGCTAGGGTTAGGATAAACTGAAACACTGCCTCTAAAATCTGCATCGGTAACAGCTGTCATCACATCAGCTTCCATAACACGCAAAACAAAACGTGACAATGCAACACTGCCTGTATCGCTGCTATAATTAAATGTATAGCGGTTGCTGCCTGACTTCAACTCGGTACTCGTATGAAGGTAATTATCGATCAGGAAAACTTCTGCTTTCTTTGAAAGGCTCTCAATACCTTCAACATACAAGGAATGATCCCCTAAAGACTTCGTTGTAATATGAACAGGGATAAACATACCGGAAGGGCTGATCTCTCCAACTCCGTTCATGGCCATATCCTTACCGAATGTGTTGGTCGAAATGCTGACATTCGTATTGCTGAACTTATAAGCATCATACTGCGGGTCATAACCTTCTGTCTGTGCATCAGAACTAAAGAACAGGTAACTGTTGTCACTATAACCGGTGTTGGTCACTGCAACAAGGTTCAAACGCTCGGTCGTAGCTGACGATCTTTCAACACGGAAGTTGGACTCGACCATGCCAGGGGAAACAACTTTATGCGATTCTGAGAAGTTAACATTACCTGCACCAGGGGTTGTCTTGAAAACAAAGAAACCCTGGGATGAAGCCATTAAACCGCCGTTATAACGGGGACTGCTGCCATAAGAAGATGGCGCTGAACCTACGGAATACCTTGGGTCAATAGATGTATTGGTAAAGGCATTGTAGTAATAGTAATCGCTTGTACCTGATGATTTAGGGTCAAGGATCGCAACTGTAGCTGACAAGTTACTTTGGTTATCATTGTAAATGCTGTTCCAGCTTACTTCACAAGGGTAAGGGTTGCCAAGCATGTTCCAACCATAAGGATCTGCACCCGACTTCCTGATAGGGAATGACAGGTTACCGATCTGAGGCACTCCGCGCATTTTTAGCGTAACTGCTGGCTTGATAGGTGATGTATAAGTAGCAAAGTTGTCATAACCAACAAGGATACGGAAACCCTGACCCACCGGAAGCACTGTAGACTTCTTCGTTATCGCTATGAAGCCTTTGGACAAGGAACCATAAGAAAGGCCCTGGTCATAGGAATAAAGCGTTGAGGTGCTCGCAGGGAAACCGGCAAGTTGTTTGAAGTCCCCTCCGAAGATACTCACTGAATCGGCCCACTGTGAAGCCGGCATACCTAAAACTGAGGTAGAGAGCATGCGTGGTTTTGGGGAAACTGCAGAAATATAACGCTCAATGGCAAAGTTCGATGAATTAACCAAACTACCTGTAACTGTACCTAAACGGGCGGTAGAGTCTACGGAATGATTATACAAACCATCATTAATTACCTGGTTTGGCGCTGACTTCAACGTAAAGGACCGGTTGTTCAAGTTTA
>CAZGYC010000396.1:0-1424 GCA_964530015.1 uncultured Limnohabitans sp.
TCACGTCATTTTTTGTCCCATTTTTTGTTGAATTATCATTTTTGACAAAAAAAATTGTGTATACACAAATTGTCATCCATAAGGATTTATGATCATCCATAATGATCAATGAATGATGTATTGATCAACCATAATGTTTATGCATGATGTATCATGTCATACACATTAATGTACAGCATTAAAAATTTTTAATGATGAACTTTACAACATGATTAATAATCACAGTCTGAGCACCTGTTTCCCGGTAAACAGAAATGCTTTGTTGTTATGTTGCAAAGAATTATTTTATGCATCACATACATGTGTTATGATTGAATGTATACATGCATGTATAATGTGTGTAACAACAATATACATGTACTTAATGAAATACCGCGGAAACTGCGATATTAATGCATGTGATTAAACATTAACAAACAAGATGATACATGTGTATGATGTTATGTAACATAAAGTTGAACAATAAAAAATAAATGGTATTCATTTTACAATGATGAGTACCTAATTACAAAATGTTCAAATAAATACGATTTTCTCGTGTTACCCCATTAAGGGAACTGTCTCCCACTAGAAAAAGACAATGTTTTCTTGTTAATTTTGCAAAATAGAAGTCCTTAAAAAGATATGCTTCTTTTTTTTATGATGTGTTATATCTTTTTGTGTATAACATTTTCTAAAAATTTTTTTGGAAAGTTATAATTGTTAAAAAGATTTTATACAAAAAAAGTAAAAAAGTCCTCCTGGGCAACCCATAAATGGAGGATTAAGGCCCTTATAAATCTACTGAAATGGTGTGGATACTGTAATTGGAAGCCTTATCGATAAATCCTTCCACATTTTGTGATATAACCATTTTTAATGAATGTTATGATCCTACATGATGCATGATGTATGTTGTCTACAAATTTTTTATAGAATGTGATAATAACAATAAATGTTTCATTCAAAAAAATTTAAGAGACATTAATGATTAACTGTTCACTGATAACCAACAGTTTTTTGGAGCTTACGAAATGATGCGGATAATGCATTTCGAGACAAATTGGACGATTTATTACACATTTTATGATGTAACAATGTTTGATAGATGTTATATACATGCATGATGTATGTTGTTGATGCTCTATAAATTTTTTGGAAGATGTTATGTTTACAACAATTAATACATCAACAACACATCAAGATCCTCACATGAAACAACTCGCAAACTGCGATATGTGATCACATCGATTGTTGTTGTTAACAATGCATAATAATGTTATAAACATTTATCATTCAATGTATCATTCATTGTTCATTCATTGTTATGTATGCATTGATCATTATGGATGATCATAAGTCTTTATGGATGACAATTTGTGTGTGCGCCATTTTTTTTGTCAAAAATGATAATTCAACAAAAAATGGGACAAAAAATGACGTGA
>CAZGYC010000397.1:0-1422 GCA_964530015.1 uncultured Limnohabitans sp.
ACAAATATATTTATAGCTTTGTGGCACTATGCTAGCAAGAAAATTCAGTCACCTATTTGACAAAAGATTATTATCCAGAGGTAATAAAATTCTGGAAGATTTATTTCATAAAAGCGTCCATTCGATACGGCGTATTACAAAAGACGAAGCCTCTGCAAAAGGGTTCTATAGATTCCTATTAAACGAAAGGGTAACCGAATCGGATATAATAGACAATCTTGTTTTGAACTGCCAAGAGTCTTGTAAAAACAAGTATGTAATTTGTATTCAGGACACTACTGAAATCAACTTGAGTAATCATAAAGGAAGGATAAAAAAGGATTCCAGCATTGGTACTACAAATGCTAAAAACGATAAAGGATTAGGTTTTTTTATACATCCTTCGTTAGTGTTAGATGCTGAAAATGGCACTCCTTACGGTTATGCAGACATAAAAATATGGAATCGCCCTTTAGAGTTCAAGTCCAAGAAGGAGCGGGATTATACATCGCTACCAATTGAAGAAAAGGATTCTTATAAATGGATAGAAGTTTCTCAAAACACCATATCCTCACTACAGGATATTGTAAAAGCAATGATAATAGTCCAAGACAGAGAGGGGGATATTTATGAGCAGTTCATAACTGTGCCGCAACCCGGGGTAGAATTGCTTGTAAGAGCCAGAGCAGATCGTACTTTGGCAGACAAGACCAAGTTGTTCAGTTGTTTATCGAATCAGCCATCCCAAGGCAGTTATGAAATTGTTGTTGATGCAAAAAACGGAAGATCCAAACGTTTAGCCCAAATTGAGATTCGCTACAAAGAAGTTACCGTTTGCAAACCGGGTAAATCAGACAAAGACCTGCCGGAATCTGTAAACCTGTGGTTGATCGAAGCAAAGGAAACAGGATATAGTGGCAAGGATAGTATATGTTGGCGTTTACTCACTACAATTCCAATCGAAAATGCCGATATGGCAAGAGCATGCCTTGAATGGTACAGTTGGCGCTGGACAGTAGAAGAAGTCTTTAAGATACTGAAGAAGGAGGGGTATAATATTGAGGCTTCGGAACTAGAATACGCTTGCTCTATAAGAAAGATGAGTTTGATGATTATGGAGGTGGTCATCAAGTTGTTTTTAATGAGATTAGCTTATGCCGAACCTGAACTCGAAATCGACGCAGGAAGTTGTTTTGACTCTGAAGAACAAGAATTATTGGAACTCCATATAGCCAAATTGGAAGGAAAAACTGAAAAACAGAAAAACCACTTCAAAAGAAAAGATTTGAAGCGGTATGTTTGGGCAATTGCTCGTATGGGGGGATGGAAAGGATATGAAAGTAAACGTCATCCGGGAATCACAACTCTATGGCTAGGACTTAAGTTTTTCAGGGCCTCTTATGAAGGTTGGTGTATCCAGAAAGATGTGTCCACACGATAGGA
>CAZGYC010000398.1:0-1421 GCA_964530015.1 uncultured Limnohabitans sp.
AGCACCGCAAAGCCGCCATGGACGCCTGCGACGAGCTGGTGGAGCGGATCAAAGCGGAGCTTCCGGTTTGGGGAAAAGAGATCCTCGATTCGGACAATCACGTGTGGAAGGTGAATGTGTGATGCGGTTTTTCTTTAAATATTTTGATTGAAAATGCCTGAGCTAGATTTAAAATACCATGGGCTTTTAGACTCAATTGGCGAAACCATCCAAGCAGCAAGACTGAATGCTGTAAAGGCTGTAAATACTGAATTGGTGAAAGCCAATTGGGAAATTGGCAGACACATCGTAGAATATGAGCAAGGAGGTAGTGAGCGCGCAGAGTATGGAACTGATTTACTTTCAAGGCTTTCTGCTGATTTGAAGCTTCGATATGGGAAAGGATTTGGCAGACGGAATATTCTCGACATGAGGAGATTTTTCTTGACTTTTCCAATTTGGCAGACGGTGTCTGCCAAATTGAGTTGGAGTCATTACATCTTGCTTTTGGGAATCGGAGATGAAGTAGCCAGGAAATTTTATGAACATCAAACCGTCCATGAAAGCTGGTCAATCCGGGAACTGAATAGGCAAATTGATTCTTCCCTTTTTGAAAGATTAGCCTTAAGCAGAGATAAGGCAGGCGTGTTGAAACTTGCTGAAAAAGGGAATAAATTGACTGATCCGGCTGAGGCAATCAAAGATCCGTATGTTTTGGATTTTCTCAAAATCCCCCAATCTTATCGGGTAACTGAGAAAGTTTTGGAACAAAAAATCATTGAGAATCTTCAGCGGTTTCTTTTGGAGTTGGGGAAGGGGTTTGCTTTTATTGCGAGACAGCATAAAATTTCGATTGGGAGTAAGCATTTTTACATTGATTTGGTTTTTTACCATAGGATTTTGAAATGTTTTGTATTGATTGATTTGAAGATTAAATCAGTTCAGCATTCAGATATTGGTCAAATGAATCTGTATCTGAATTACTTCAAAAAGGAGGAGAATGTAGCTGGAGATAATGAGCCAATTGGTATAATTCTATCTGTTGAAAAAGACGAAATACTCGTGGAATATGCCACTGGGGCCATCTCTAACAAGATTTTTGTTTCAAAGTATCAATTATACCTACCGAAAAAAGACCAATTGGTGAACCAAGTCAAGGCCATTTTGAACACATAAAAGTCATTGGTTAGCATCAGTATGACCAAACAAAACAATGATCAACATCACCCACAAAAGCTCCACCCTCCGCAAGGCCATCGCCCAGGCCATTGTCAGAGTCAGTCTTCCAGAAACTATCCTTGCCGTAAAAAACCGTACCGTACCCAAGGGCGACGTGCTTGAGATGGCCAAGACAGCCGGGCTCTTTGCCGCCAAGCGAACGGCGGACATGATTCCCGATTGCCATCCGTTGCCGATTGAGTTTACCCAGATCAGCTACGAAG
>CAZGYC010000399.1:0-1417 GCA_964530015.1 uncultured Limnohabitans sp.
AGGCTTCGGCATTCCTCCATGGAAATGAAGTGAAGCTTTAAAAGCGATTTCCCTGATAGGACGGAGGATTCCTTTATCCAATCCAAATTGTTTCTTTATTTTTGCGGGCTATGGCAAAAACAGAAACCCCGGGCGAAAACGCCCAACTGAAAGATATCATTTCCCATGCCAAGGAGTATGGCTTTGTGTACCCCAGCTCGGAGATCTACGACGGCCTGCAGGCGGTCTATGACTACGGTGCCTATGGCGTGGAGCTGAAAAACAACCTCAAGCGTCTCTGGTGGGAGACCATGACCCGCGTACAGGGCAATATCGTCGGGATCGACGCATCGATCTTCATGCACCCGACCACCTGGAAGGCTTCCGGCCACGTGGACAGCTTCAACGACCCCATGATCGACAACAAGGACAGCAAGAAACGCTACCGGGCCGACGTGCTGGTCGAGGAGCATGCGGCTGTTTTTGAACGGGCCGGGGATATCGAAAAAGCGAATGGCTTGACTGCGGCTCTGGCCCGCCTGCTGGAAGCCGAAGACCTGGCCGGAGTCCGCGACCTGATCACCAACGAAGGCATCAAATGCCCGATCAGCGGCACCTCCAACTGGACCGACGTCCGCCAGTTTAACCTGATGTTTTCCACCCAGGTGGGTTCGGTGGCAGAGGACGCTTCCACCATCTACTTGCGTCCTGAGACGGCTCAGGGCATTTTTGTGAACTTTCTGAATGTGCAGAAGACTGCAAGGATGAAAGTCCCCTTTGGGATTGCCCAGATCGGAAAGGCCTTCCGAAACGAGATCGTCGCCCGACAGTTTATCTTCCGGATGCGTGAATTCGAGCAGATGGAGATGCAGTTTTTCGTGCGTCCCGGCTCCGAGCTCGACTGGTACCAAAAGTGGGCCGACACGCGCATGAGATGGCATTTGGCTTTGGGTACGCCTGCGGCAAAGCTCCGAAAGCACGATCACGAGAAGCTCGCCCACTATGCCAATGCGGCCATGGACATCGAGTTTGAGTTTCCGTTTGGCTTCAAGGAGGTGGAAGGCATCCACTCCCGTACGGACTTTGACCTCAAATCCCACCAGGAATACTCCAGGAAAAAGCAGCAGTACTTCGATCCGGAGATCAACCAGAACTACATCCCCTACGTGATCGAGACCTCTATCGGGGCGGACCGCCTGTTTCTGTTGACCCTCTGCAATGCCTACACCGAAGAGACAACTGAGGAGAAAAGCAGAACGTACCTGAAATTCCATCCGGCCATCGCCCCGGTGAAAGCCGCCATCCTTCCGATCGTGAAGAAAGACGGCCTGCCGGAGAAGGCCCAGGAAATCGTGGAATTGCTGAAGTACGACTTCAACATCATCTACGAAGATTCCGGCTCCATCGGCAAGCGCTACACCCGCCAAGACCTGATCGG
>CAZGYC010000400.1:0-1416 GCA_964530015.1 uncultured Limnohabitans sp.
TCCGGCAGGATGAACTGGACTATCCTGCGGCTGCCTTGAAATTTGGAGAAGCCGCGCTTCCATTTTTGGGAGAATTGGTCACCAGCAGCGATGAAAACCTCGCGATGAAAGCCGCCTACCTAGTCGGCTATATCCAGGGAGACGCCGCGGACCAAATCCTGGAGGAAGCGGCTGCCTCAGGTTCTGTCCCGATTCGGGTGGCAGCGGCATTTGGGGCACAAAAGCGCAGCTCCGCGGCGGCGGAAGCCATCCTCAAGCGGTCTCTTGAGGACAGCAGCCCCTCGGTGGTGAAGTTTGCCCTGCAATCTGCAAGGGCAAGCAAGCTGGAGAAAACCCTGAAAACCAGAATCGACAAGATTTCCAAGAGCTTTCTTGACCTTGACATCAAGGGAGTGGCGGGGGATATGATGAAAAAGCTGAAATAGCCAAGCACCAAACAGGAAGGCTGCCCGGCGAGAGTCGGGCAGTTTTTTTTTTTGGGTTGTTCGGCAAACTCCCCAAGACCCAAACCGCCAAGCGATGACGTTTGCTTGCTTCTGGCTTTTTGGGATATGACAGCCCGGCAATGATTTTTCCTTCGGGTGATCGCCTAAACGTTCACAATACTATTATACTGTCTCACAACCCTAACTGCTGTTTAATGATGGTTTTTTCTCTTTCTATCTCTGCTGCCAGTTCTGCTTCGGTGGGTAAATAAGGAAGGTACTTATTGGCAAACAATTGTTTGTTTTCTTTTAGCACAGAATATTTTGCTATGGTGCTGTCGGTTTCGGTGCAGAGCAAAATACCTATGGTAGGATTTGTCGCCCTCTGTTGTTTCCAAATCGTCAAACATTCGTACATGAGATCAGTGCAATTTGGCGAAGACCGTTCGCCAAATCGGATTTACAGAAATGGCGAACAGCCTTCGCCATTTGTTTTGCCCCGATTGGCCAGACGCTGACTGAGTTGTCACCAACAAGTCCGGGAAGGTTTGATAAAATTGCCTGAACTCTCTTAAAGACCGTTCAGAATAGCCTTTTCCAAATTCATTTGACAACTCAAGGGAAAGGTTTTTGATGATTTCTTTTCCATATTCGGCTCTTTCTTTTCCATTTTGTTCTTCTTCTACAATCCTGCGCCCTACGAGCCAATAGGCTTCCACCATTGCCGTATTCACGGCGGCATAAGCTCTTTGCCTTGCCTGGGCTAGTATCTGTTTGATTTCGGCGATATAACTTCCTGCTCTATTCAATTCCATAGCCTAAGGTTTTAAATACTTCCAGTAACTTTTTTTGCTTTGTTCTTCGGTTTTTACGAGTTCGACAAACTCTCCTGCCGTCCGGGTTTCACCCAATAAGCGCTGAAGCTTTTTAGAGAAGTTAATCCCTAACTCCGCCACTATTTTAGGTTGCCTATTTCGATTTTCTTGAAAAG
>CAZGYC010000401.1:0-1410 GCA_964530015.1 uncultured Limnohabitans sp.
GGCAACTTCCCCAAGTCCACATTGCCTCCAGAAAGAATAATCCCGACTTTTTTGCCCGCAAACCGCTCCTTATTCGCCAACAAGGCGGCCAAAGTCACCGCACCGGATGGTTCGACCACGAGCTTCATCCGCTCATAGAGCAGGCGCATCGCTTCGATAGTTTGGGGATCCGCGGCCAGGAGAATATCAGCTACATAGGCTTGGATCAGTTGGAAGTTGAGTTTTCCCACCGTGGTGAGCAGGCCGTCGGCGATGGTGTTGGTGCTGGGTAGGGCCATGATGTGTCCCGCATGAAACGAGCGATAGGCATCATCCGCCCCAGTCGGTTCTCCGGCGATCACTTTCACGCCGGGATTCAGATAATGAGTCACCAAAGCCGTGCCTCCCAACAGGCCTCCACCTCCAACCGGAGCCATCAAAATATCCATTTCGGGTTGGTCTTCCAGGAACTCCAAAGCACAAGTCGCCTGGCCTTCGATCACATCCAGGTAATCAAAGGGAGGAATAAAAACCGCACCAGTCCGCTCCACAACCGCTTCGAGGGTGGTTTCCCGGGCTTTGAGCGTGGGTTCGCACTCGATGATTTCCCCGCCGTATCCTTTGACGGCTTTCTTTTTGATCTCGGGTGCATTGGAGGGCATGACGATGTAGGAGGGGATTCCAGCCACACTGGCTGCCCGCGCAAGGGCGGCGGCATGATTGCCGGAACTGTGGGTTGCCACGCCTTTTGCCCGCTGTTCTGGGCTGAGTTTCATCACTGCGTTGGCGGCTCCACGGGCTTTGAAGGCACCTACTTTCTGGAAGTTTTCGCACTTGAAATAGATCTCACACCCCGCGATTTCATCGATGGCAGAGGAAGTCAGGATCGGAGTACGATGGATAAAGGGCTGGATGCGGGCATGCGCCGCGCGGATATCGGTGAGAGTCGGGAAAGTCATGGGCCAAAGATAGTCTTGGTGGGGTGATTTTGAAATCGGTCTCCTATCCCAAAGATTCTCCCACAGAAGCCTTGTACCTCTCACAGATGAAAGCCGCGGATTTTCACAGCACCTGTGTCAAAAAAAATCTGTGGTAATCTGCGCCTTTTTCTGCGCTGATCCGCGGGAAACTTAATTATTCCTTCCACCGAAACGCCTTCTCATCCATGGCCCGCATCGTACATAGAATCCCATCCAAATGGTCGAATTCATGTTGGATCAATTCGGAAAGGGCACCCTCTACCCTCCAGCTTTGGGTTTGCCAATGTTCATCCAGGTATTCCAAAGTCAAAGAGTGGTGTCGCTTGACTTTGACCAGCAGATTGGGAAAACTCATGCAATCATCCCAAAGCTCAAACATCTCATCGCTCAGCCCTTTCAATGCCGGATTGAGAATGACATACGGCCGATCCAGATTCAGGTAAAACATCCG
>CAZGYC010000402.1:0-1406 GCA_964530015.1 uncultured Limnohabitans sp.
TGTGGCCAATCCAAAAAAACGCTGATTGGTGAAGCTTCCGGTTGGAGCTCCGTCGACGCTTGCTGTTCGGAAACCAAATTCTTCTTTTTTTCCTGTGGCAAAAATTTCCCTGTGGTGGATGTACACACCCGAATTGCTCTCCCATCGTGTCCTTTTAATCGAAGGAATCCAAAAGCGATTTTCCTGGTTATCGGGGGAATTTTTTTGGAAGACAGGATTACGGGGTACCAAACTTTCTCTATCTTTTTCCTCCCAAAAAAACCGAACCCCATGAAAGACCTGGCAGACTTCCATCGTCCGATTTCAAACCTTTTTCCCCAACCCAAAACCACGGCAGACTGGGACCAATATCGTCTCAGCAAGGAACAGATTGGGTTTTTCCACGAAAATGGCTACCTGGCCGACATCAAACTGTTGGATGAAACCCAGATTGAGGCGCTGAAAAATGCCCTGGACGAAGTGATGGATCCCAAGCATCCGCTGCATCCCCTCTTCCATGAGTTTCACAGCAACGAATCCGGCGATCCAAACAAGGTGCTTTTCCACTCGCTGGGACATTGGCGGATTGCGGAGGCCTTTCACGATGCGATCTGGAATCCTGCTTTTCGCATGGCTGCCAGCCAGTTGCTTGGGGATCGCGCGGTGCGTTTTTGGCACGACCAGCTCTTCTGCAAGCCCGCACACCACGGGGGAAACGTGGCCTGGCACCAGGATTATTCCTACTGGACGCGAACGATCGAGATGCAGCACCTCACTTGCTGGTGTGGACTGGATGATGCCACTGAGGAGAATGGCTGTTTACAATACGTGCCGGGCTCACACCGCTGGGGTTTGCTTGAGAAGCCCGCTTTGGCGGGAGAGATGGACGGACTGATGGCGATGATGACCGAGGAGCAGAAGGCAGGATTCAAGCCGGTAGCCATTCCTCTGAAAGCCGGTCATGCGGCATTCCACCATCCTTTGCTGGTGCATGGGAGTTTTGCCAACTACTCGGACCGATCCAGGAAAGCTTTCGTGCTGAATGTCTTTGCCGAAGGGACGGTTTCGGATTCGGATGAACCGCTGCTTGCGGGGGTTCCGGTGATCCCCAAGGGAGAAAAGATGGGCGGGAAGTTTTTTCCGCTGATTTTTGATCCGAAGGAGTTGGAAAGTGGTAAAGTGGTAAAGTGGTAAAGTGGTAAAGTTGGGCCCTCTTCAACATTCGGAGTTCGACATTCGATGTTCGATATTTTTCATTTGAAAATTGGGTTGAAAAGCTGTCATGTGAAAGCGTCAATACTGTTTTAGGTAAACACAAACTGCCTGCTGAGACTGATTACTGAACGCTTTTTTATTTACTTGGTACTTTGTACTCGATACTTTGTACCCATTTTCCGTACTTCGTAAATCGTATTTCGTAAATCTAA
>CAZGYC010000403.1:0-1400 GCA_964530015.1 uncultured Limnohabitans sp.
GCGGCTTCTCCAAATTTCAAGGCAGCCGCAGGATAGTCCAGTTCATCCTGCCGGAGAAAGGCCAGAAGCTCATCTGGGCTGAATCCTCCGGATGCTGCTGATGTTCGTTTTTGTGCCATGATTGTGTGGATTTAGAGTGGAGTACTGAGGGTCGAATTGCGCATGGTGGTGGACTCGGCAGCGGTGAGGTCTGGCGGCGGGTTGGTGATGTTAAAGGTCCCGTTTCCTGTCATCAGCCGGTCGTTGTTGTTCACGTGGCTGAGTCCGAGCACGTGTCCAAACTCATGCGCCAGGGTCCAGCGGCTCGCAGAGCGGATCACCACGCATCCCGGCCTGCCGGCAGGGTGGGCAGCGCAGCCGTTGTAGCCGGGCACGGTACTTCGGACGTAGTACACGACCACGTCGTTGCCGCCCATGAAGTTCCGGTTTCCAAAAAGGGAATTTTGCTCCGCGGTCGTTTGTCCCATGAAGCAGCCTCCCACGTCCACATCGGTCAGGGTCGGCAGGTTCAGGTTTTCGGTAGTCACCCAGTCCACCCGGATTCCCGAGACGGCGAAGACCTCCTGCATGGCAGCGAACTGCTGGTTTAGGGTAAATGAGGTGGGGTTTTCCAGGATTTTCACATGGACTCTCACCCGCTCACGGAGTACCCGGACTCCGGCCGTGGAAGACCAGTAGATGCTGCCCTTCTGGAAATGGGAAATCCTGCCTGTGCCTCCAAAGACCGCCAGCTCGTCTGAGGTGGGGTATCCGACCACGCTCTTTTCCCAGCCGATGGAAGCCCAATGCTGCCGGATCAGTCCATGTACCTCATGGGCGCCGGTACTGGGGGTCCAGTAGATGCTGCCCCCCTGGAAATGGTTGTACCTGCCCACTCCGTCCGGGGTGGTGCTTTCGTTGGTCAGCGGATATCCCAAAAAGCTCCGCTCCCAGCCCAGGCTGGAATACTTGGAGCGGATGGACCCATGCACTTCCCAAGCCCCGGAAGCCGGGCTCCAATAGATGCTTCCTCCCTGAAAATGGTTGTATCTGCCCACCCCGTCGGGACAGGCCGATTCATCCGTGAGGGGATATCCCAAAAAGCTCCGCTCCCAGCCCAAAGACTGCCAGCGAGCCCTGATCAGCCCATGAACCTCATGGGCACCGGTGGATGGATGGTAATAGATCGATCCGTTTGCATAATGCTGATAGGAACCCACTCCATCCGGACATTTGTTGATCGGGGTGGTGTTGGGACCCAACCAGCCTCCTGGACCTCCCAAGGCCTGATATTTCAGGGTAATGGGATGCTGAAAGACCTGAATGTTTTTGAGTACCTCCAGATTCAGCTCTGTCCTCACCAAAGTGGGGTCAATTTTGAGTTTTGACATAGGACTGTATTAAAAATGTGAAACAAAAAA
>CAZGYC010000404.1:0-1399 GCA_964530015.1 uncultured Limnohabitans sp.
CAAGGCAGGCCTCCAATGGGTACTTGTCAAAGCGGCCCCAATGCAGCTCAAAATCAAGGGAAATAACTAATGTAGCGGTTGACAATCGGTTGGTATTATGCAGGTTCAGATTGGCTTCGGGTTGTCTCTTTTGCAAAAAAGCAAAAACCATCCATACCACCCAAAAATCGCCAGGAAAGGAATCACCGAGCTTTTTAAGCGGATCATAATCCCAAGTACGTTGACGCTGAGGGCAATGGATGAAAGATACATGACAATGCCTGCAAATAACGCCAATAAAGGGAAAAACATCCTGTTTTCCCCCGAAGAACAACCAAGTGCCGGAATCAATCCCAAAGACAGAACCAAAAGAACCGAATTTTCCAAACCGGAAAAGAAGCCCCAAAAAGTGGGGATTTCGCCCAAATGGGGCCGAAACCCAACGGTAAACAAGCGATGGAACAAAGAATAGTCCCCCATCGGGACCAGCGTCGCAGGCTGATAGTTTTCCAAAAACCGATACTGTCCCTCCGAAAACTCCCGGAGAGACTGGAGGGACCATTCGCCAATATGCGTGATGGTAAGCAGTACACTTAGGCACAGGATCCCCGCGACTAGGGAGAAGGCCACAAGCCCAAGCTTCTGCCGGTAAGAAATGGAAGTACCGCCCACCGCATAGCCGACCAGTACACCCAAAGAAACGAAACCTGCCAGAGGCCTGATCCAGACCAACATCCCCATACCCAATGCAAAAAGAACCAACCTGCCTGCCTTTGTCGCCCGGATTGCAAGCAGCAGAAAAAACCAGACAAGTGCTTCTTTTCCCACGATGCCAGTCCAAAAATGCGGCCCCGGCAAAAAGAACAGGAGCAAAAACGACATGGAAAAATACCCGGAGTGTTTTGCTGCCGACAAGTAACCGGGCCTGGCCAAAACCACCAGCCAAACAAAGCCCAACGCACCCAAACAGGAATAGACCAGACAGCCTGTCAGGTAGCTTAGCTTCAGGATTTTGGCCGGAAAATAATTGAGCCATTGGACAAAAAAGGTGTTGGGGCCCCAATAGTCCATCCATTGCCCTGCATTTTGGGAAGTGTCCGCAGTGAGGCTCCAGTAGGCGGCTGAGTCTCCTCCAAACTGCATGATGTAGCAGTAACTGACCCCTGATATCACCAAATGATATCCGATCAACGTGGGAACAAACCACCTCGGAAATCCTTCAAAATCCCCCCTTTTGGAGCAATTTCTCAGATACCAAGCCAGCAAAACCAGCACCAGGGCTGAAAAAACGACATCGAATCCGCCTATGTTTCCCAATTGGGTCTGTTGTTTTTTGTGGTTGTGATTGTCCCCTTCAGCAGTGGGCAGTCACCGTTTGCAGTGGGCAGGTTATTGGTCAAGTCCCGCTTCGGGAGAAGCA
>CAZGYC010000405.1:0-1392 GCA_964530015.1 uncultured Limnohabitans sp.
CTTCGCGGTTTAAATTTCCCGCTGCTGGGATCGCTCTTCATTCCCTCCCTGTTTTAAGAATCCGTAATCGCGTCTTCAGCCTTCTTCAATGGAAATGAAGGGACAGCTTTAAAAGCGATTTCCCTGGCTGTATGGGGGTTGCCGGGTTTAGTTGCTCTCGATCACCTGCCCATGCTCCCGATAGAGGTCCACCGGGCCGTCCAGCAACACCGCCAGGACGGTGATGTCCTTGTCATAGACATCGTCCGGAATGTCGATGTATTTCATGCCCGGCACGGCACTCCAGTACATCTTGCCCACTTCCCGTGCCTGGAGTTTGGTGCCGTTGCCTACCACCCATACCCGCTGGATCTTGTTTTTCAGGCCTTTGATGGCCAGGGATTCATTGACTTTGTAATCCAGATAGATGTACAGGATCGTCTTGTCAGGGGAAAGAGTCGTTGGGGCAAAGATGTGCCCATCCGGAATCCCCGCCTGGGTAGTGTAGATCGCGGATTCGTGCTTGGACGTCCAGCGACCAAATTCTCTGAGGATATTTTCTGCTTCTGCGGGGATGGTACCGTCGGGTTTGGGGCCAAAGTCCAAGAGGAGATTTCCCCCCAGGTGCAGGCAGTCCACGAAGATGCGCAGCAGTTCGCCCGGGGTTTTGTACTGATGGTCATTTCCCTGATAGCCCCAACTGTTGTTCATGGTCATGCAGAGTTCCCAATAGGGCTCGGCGGGCCGCGAGACGGGAACACCCTGCTCGGGAGTGGCGTAGTCGCCAAACCCCGGGCCCAGCCGTGAGTTGATGATCAGGTTGGGGTTGTAGCCCAGCAGCTTTTTCTTCAGCTCGGCACTTCGCCACTCCTCCGGGCTATGCTCCCAGTCCCCGTCAAACCAGTAGAGATCGGGACTGTAGCGGGTAGAGAGCTCGGTCAACTGTTGGAAATTGAAATCGGTGAACTTTCTGAACCGGGCAGGATCGTTTTGGTAGCGAAACGTCTCCCGAGTTTTTCTGTCATAGTCCGGATGCGACCAGTCGAGTACGGAGAAATAGATCCCTTTTTTCAGCCCCTGCTTCTCCAGCGCCTGCATAAACGGCCCGACCAAGTCCCTGGCGGCGGGAGTCTGTTTCACCACATTGAGTTCACTGGCTTGGGTATCCCACAAGGCCACCCCATCGTGGTGCTTGGCGGTCAGCACCGCATACCTGGCCCCGCTGTCTTTGATGACTTGGGCCCATTTCTCAGGGTCATAGCTTGATGCGGTAAAACCCTCTTTTTGCTTCATGTAGTCCCCATAGCCGATGTAGTCGTTGAAAAACGACCAAGACTCGTCGATGCCGTTGACCGAGTAAATCCCCCAGTGGATAAAAATGCCCAGCTTCGCATTCTGAAACCAGTCCATCTT
>CAZGYC010000406.1:0-1386 GCA_964530015.1 uncultured Limnohabitans sp.
AACACGAACTGTGCAAAAAACCAAATAAATCAAGCAATTTTTGACACATAATTTTTGTCGTAAGGTATTCCTGATTTGACAACGGCAAATACCTGCTTTAAGAGTTTATTGCATACGGCTATTACAGCTTGTTTCTTGTTCTTTCCTTTAGCTACCAACCGGTCAAATAATATCTTGCAGGCAGGGTTTGTATTTTTGGCATTCAAAGCACACATATACAAGGTGTGTCGAAGCTGACCGCCACCGTTTTTACATATTTTGGATTTTCCACGTATGCTTGTTCCACTGCTGTATTCCTTAGGGCTTAGCCCTGCATAACTAATCAGGTTTCTGTGTGTTGGCGTATTTTTAAATCCTTGAGTGCCGATAATCAACTGTGCACTGGCACGCTTACCTATACCCGTTACGCTACTGACCAGTTCTACCATTTCGGGTTGCCACTGACTTAGCTTTCTCTGTAACTCTTCTTCCAGTTTTTTGAGTTGTTTTTTGAGCCCTTTGATAATGGAACAGTACGTTTTGAGTACCGTTTTATCTTTCAGGTTCAGCTTTTTCAAGGAGTGGACTTTGTTTGTAAAAGCGGTAATTTCTACTGTGAGGGTTTGTATGGCGTTATTGACAGCTTTACACTCAAAGTAGAGATTGTCAGGCATTTCATAGCATTCCGGACGCCGTTCTATACCATATTGGCAAATGTGCCGGGCATCTTTTCTGTCTGACTTGTTGCGTTCTAAGTGCATCTGGATATACCGCTTTATCTGTAAGGCATTCACCACACTGAACTCACACCGCTTTTCGTGCAGGTAAAAGCATAAGGGTAAATGATATACGCCTGTACTTTCCATAACAAAGTGATACGAACTGCCACACATTTTCAGCAATTGGACAAAGCCTTTCCTACAGTTGGAAAAAGTGTCCAAATGGAAAGTACCATCCCCTTTTTGAATGCACACATCTATAGTTTCGTTAGAGATGTCAATGCCACAACACAAAGTTTCTTTTCTCATAATTGTCGTTTTGATAAATAAAAAATAAAATTGTTTGTACTTTTACCTTATCCAAACAAAAAATGAGAGAACAATCTTACTTTGGCTACTATCCTAACACAAGCTCTAAAGGCTTAGCAAACTGTACAGCATAAGGTAAGAAATAAGGCAGGGATAAGCGTGTTAGACAAGCTCGAAGCTTAAAGGGTTTGACTATCTTATTCTGCCTTTGTTCTTTCTAAATTTTATTCAGAAAATAATGTTTAAATTTACTAATTGCAAACATAGGAAGGGTTTTGCAATAGTGGGGCGAAACTGCAAAGTTCAACGGTAGTTCTTCGATTGAACTTTTGTGCAAAATTGAAGATTTGTGCTTCGATTGCCCCACCATCGCAAAGCC
>CAZGYC010000407.1:0-1385 GCA_964530015.1 uncultured Limnohabitans sp.
GTCATCGGTAGGTACGAAGCAATCTCGATTCTCCACGATGGAAGAAAACGTGAGTGGAACCTTCCTCGGCAGGGCGGAGTTTCAAGTGCCTAGTAGGTCAACAAGAGACTATCCAATCTTAATTATCATTGTTGAATTCATTTTAAGGTAGAATGAAGGTTTACCGGTTAACCCATATTGACAATATTCCACATATTCTAAAGAATGGTATAACAGGTAAAAATTCACCAAAAGCTAATCCACATTTTGTCTCCATTGGAGATTTTTCACTGATTTCCAATAGAGAAAATAAGATAATAAGAATCGATAATGGTGATTTTTTGGCTGATAATGTCAAAACAATAAAATTAGGAGATTACACTCCTTATTATTTTGGGATAAAAATGCCAATGCTTTATGTTATTCAAAATGGGGGCAATTTCGTGCCCAGAGCATTTCCAGCCTCCAAAATAGTATATCTTGCAATTGAAATTGTTGATATTGAAAATTTGGGTTTGGAATTGTATTTTTCCGATGGGCATGCTACGGACAATTACACTTCTTTTTATGAAAAAGAATATTTGGCCCAAATTGATAATATAATAGACTGGGTTGCGATAAGGAGCAGATATTGGGGTGGTGAGGAAAATTTGAGCTTAAAGCGAAAAAAACAAGCGGAATTATTGGTGGGCGGTGATATACCAACGGAAGCAATTTCCGTCTTCGGTTGCTACAATGAAGAAAGCAGAGAAGCGTTGGTCCATATGGGAGTCGGTTCAGATAAAATTAAAATAGTACCCAAGGCATATTATTGATAGATATAACCATGATCCATTATCTAAAAGGGAATATATTCGATAGCAAAGCTGACGCATTGATCAATACAGTCAATACAGCGGGTGTTATGGGGAAAGGTATAGCCCTGCAATTTAAAAAGGCATTTCCCTACAATTTTAAAGTTTATGCCAAAGCATGTAAAGAAGGAGCGGTTCAGGTAGGTCAACTTCTGGCAGTGAAAGATCAAAATATATCAACTGGTGAAAAATGGATTATCAACTTTCCTACAAAAACCGATTGGAGAAAACCATCGGAGTATGAATATGTGGAAAAAGGTCTCGATAGTTTACTCGAATTGATCGATAAATATGAATGGGACAGTGTTGCTTTGCCCCCTTTGGGTGCAGGGAATGGGGGCTTGGAATGGGAAAAAGTCAAACAGATTATTGAAAGAAAGTTGGAAGGGAAAGAAATAGATATTTTTATTTATGAACCCAATGATAAAATCAGGGAAGAATTAAAAAAGGAGAGAACCAAACTTACCCCCGCGCGGGCTTTGCTGCTTTATATTCTTTATGATTTGGTCAGCCAAGGAGAGTATGTGTCCGAATTTTCAAGCGAAAAAGTAT
>CAZGYC010000408.1:0-1380 GCA_964530015.1 uncultured Limnohabitans sp.
AGGTGCCATCAAGAGTTAATTTGGCCACTGGCAAAGTAGCGGATATACATATTTTGTTAAAACACTATATCATAGCAGTATTGCAAACGTACGCTTATTTTCCGTACGGAAAAATCATTTCGGATTTATTTCCACTAAGTCCCATGAATAGGAATGGGTTTTAACCCATTCCTATCTGGAAATCCAACTTTCCACTACTTGGCCAAAGGCTGAAAGCCTGTCTTATACCAGCCTGGGGCGGGCGAGCCCCAGGCAAAACGCATGGACGAAGCAAGTGGAGGTCTGAAGGACCGATCTCAAAGGCAATAGATCTGGCCTAAAAGTCGGCCCTTCAGGCCTAACCCGAACTGACCTGATCCCAAAATCCCAGCCCTAGCGGACTGGGTTGGTATAAGTCGGCCCCTTGGGCCTTAGGGACTAATCAAAACGATAAGAAAATCTTCATTAACCCACTACTTGGCCAAAGGCTGAAAGCCTGTTCGACACCCTTCGGGGTCGGGGGGAAGGGGGGGGCGGTCGTTTTATCCACGGATCCCGATAGCTATCGCGGACACCCGCGGTTACGCCACGGCGCACAAGTATTAAGAAGTTCGACCTCGTTCGGGGTCAGAAGTTTGACCCATGGGAAATGTGGGAAGTATGCCCACGAAGCGCAAGTCCCGATGAACAGAGTGGTTTTGATAAAGAATGCCGGAACGGAAGGGTCAAGCTCCCCCTCACCGTGTCTCTGGCGAAAACTTTAAACAAAAGGAAAGCTAACCACGTCGGAAAAAAACTTTGCCTACTCCTCGTTCGGCTTTCCCATTTGTTTTGGGGCGTCCTTCGCTTTCAAGGCTGTCTTTGCGTTTAAGGACGTAACCACCTTTTTGCCTGTTTTTACTTCCAGTGCCTTTCTTGCATCGCCTGCGATTTTCCCGCCCTGTTGGGCCACCTTTGCACTTTCTTCAAAGGTTTCGGGATTGGTCGCCTGCGAGATGTCCTTGGTGGAAGCCTCTGCAAGCATGTTCAAAATCAGTTCGGTATTCGTCATATTGTCCCGAAGATTTTCCTTTTTCAGTCCTTTGAGGATTTTGTATTCTTTGGTGGTTTTGCCCGCCCATGCCTTGGTGATGATGTCTGTGAGTGTGGCGAACTGCAAACCCTCTTTCAGTCCCCGTTTCTTCCACTCACCCTGTTGGATGTTTACTATCCCACAGGGTAAATCGGTAAGTTCTTTGCGGATTTCAATGCTTTTGAGGCGTTGATTTACCCCGTTGGATAATCTTCTATATCCCACGGGGTTAATCCAATTTTCGGAATAGCCCAATTTCAGGTATTGTTCCAAAGCCCTGTCAATGGTGATTTCGGGATCCTGCATTTCGTCCAAACGCTCGGATGCCA
>CAZGYC010000409.1:0-1375 GCA_964530015.1 uncultured Limnohabitans sp.
GGGGTACAAGTGCAAGAAGACATGGCAAAGACCTCCAAAAGGCGTGCACCGCACAGCGAATATTCCAGCCCAAACCAGCTTTCCTTCTCCGGGTTTGAGACCCCGTTCCACAACCAGCTTGATCCCAACAACCGCTGGGTGGTGCTCAGCGCCCAGATCCCCTGGGATGTCCTGGTGAACCTGTTCAACAGGCACAACCCTCCCAAGCAGACCGGAAGGCCCGCACTCAGCCCCAGAATCCTGATCGGGGCAGTGATCATCAAGCACATGCTGAACCTGGACGACCGGGAAACCGTCGCCCAGATCACCGAAAACATGTACCTGCAATACTTTCTGGGCTACAGTTCCTACATCAAGGCCGCTCCCTTTGACCCCTCCCTGTTTGTGGACATCCGCAGGCGTCTGGGCCAGGAACTGATCGCGGAGATGAACGGGCGGATCTATGGGTTTTCCATGGAAAAAGCCTCCCTGAAAGACAAAAAGCCCAAAAAGGGCAACAAAGACGATAAAGGACCTCCCGCAGGGGAGCCCAAAAACAAAGGCGAGGTGATCTATGATGCGACCGTGTGCCCCCAGGACATCGCCTACCCCACCGATCTGGGACTGCTCAACAAAGCCCGGGAGATCACCGAAGACCTCATAGACGAACTCCATCAAAGGCAACCCTGCGGGAAGAAGCCCCGGACCTACCGAAAAATCGCCCGAAAAGCCTACCTGAAGGTGGCCCAAAATAAGAATCCTTCCAAAAAGGTCATCCGCAGGGGCATCAAGTCCCAGCTCCAATACCTGCGGAGGAACTTCAAGACGGTCGAAAAGCAGCTGGACCGCTTCGGGGTCTTTCCCCTGGACCACAGGCTCCAGCGGAAGTACTGGATCATCCAGACCCTCTATGCCCAGCAGCTGGGCATGTTTGAGAGCGGTACCCATCAGGTCGATGACCGGATAGTCAGCATCCACGAACCCCATGTCCGCCCCATTGTCCGGGGGAAAGCAAGGGCCAAGACCGAGTTCGGGGCCAAGATCCACCTGAGCCTGGTCGATGGGTATTCGTTTCTGGACACCGTATCCTGGGATGCGTTCAACGAAGGCAGCAGCCTGAAAGAGTATGTGGAAAACTACCGGCAACGGTTCGGGTTTTATCCCGCCAAGGTGCTGGCCGACAAACTCTACTGTACCCGGGAGAACAGGAAATGGCTGAAGGAAAAAGAGATCAGACTGGCGGCCAAGCCCCTGGGCAGACCAGCGGCCCGGGCAGTGGAAGACCACGTAAGTCCCGGCGAGAGGAACCCGATCGAGGGGAAGTTTGGCCAGGCAAAGACCGGATACGGGATGAACCGGATCAAAGCCAGGCTCAAAAACACCAGCCAGTCGTGGA
>CAZGYC010000410.1:0-1372 GCA_964530015.1 uncultured Limnohabitans sp.
CTGAATCGCCCTGGGTTTGTTGGAGGCTCTTGACCTTGGAAGCAAGGATGGAGTTATGTCGGAGGATCAGGTGGCTGGGAAGCCGAAGCCGACGTCGCGTTGGTATAGCGAGCAGGAGAAGGCTGCTGCGGTGAGGATGGTTCGCTCGCTGCGAGCGGAGCTCGGAACTGAGCATGGAACGGTCAAGCGCGTCGCTGATCAGCTCGGGTATGGCGTTGAGTCGGTGCGGGTGTGGGTTCGTCAGGCCGATGTCGATGAGGGGCGTGCAGTTGGCGTGAGCAGCGAGGAGGCCAAGCGGATCCGGGATCTCGAGCAGGAGAACCGGGAGCTGAAGCGAGCGAACGAGATCCTCAAGCGTGCGGCGAGTTTCTTCGGGGCGGAGCTCGACCGCCAACACAAGCGGTGACCGCGTTCATCGATGCCAACCGCGACGATGTCGTCGCGGGGCGCAGACTCGGAGTCGAGCCCATCTGCCGCGTCCTCACCGAGGCCGGGCTTGAGGTGGCTGCGAGCACCTACTACGCCGCCCGGAGCAGGCCGCCGTCGCCGCGGTCGGTCCGTGACGAGGAGCTGATCCCCCGGCTCGTGGAGCTGTGGAAGGACAACTACCGTGTGTACGGGGCTCGCAAGCTCTGGAAGGCCGCATGGCGCGCTGACATCGACATCGGCCGCGACCAGGTCGCACGGCTCATGCGTGCCGCCGGGATTCAGGGTGCGCGGCGCAGCAAGCGCGTGCGAACAACCCGGCCCGATCCGACCGCCGATCGGCATCCTGACCTCGTCAAGCGCGACTTCACCGCGAGCGCTCCGAACGAGCTGTGGGTGACCGACCTGACGTTCGTGCCGACCTGGGCCGGCGTCGCGTACGTCTGCTTCATCATCGACGCGTACTCGCGCACGATCGTCGGCTGGCGATGCGCATCGACGATGCGCACCGAAATGGTGCTCGACGCGATCGAGATGGCAAGGTGGTCACGCGGCACCACCCTCACAGGCCTGCGGTGTCATTCCGATGCCGGCTCGCAGTTCACCTCGATCCGCTACGGCGAACGGCTCGCCGAGGTCGGCGCCGTCCCATCGATCGGCACCGTCGGCGACTCCTACGACAACGCCCTCGCCGAGACCGTCAACGGCTACTACAAGACCGAGCTGATCCGAGGCCCCTCCCAAACCGGCCCCTGGAAGACCGTCGAGGACGTCGAACTCGCCACCCTCGGATGGGTCCACTGGCACAACACCCAACGCCTACACGGCTACCTCGACGACATCCCACCAGCAGAGTTCGAAGCCGAGTTCTACGATGCCAAACGGAGCGACCAACCCCTGGTCGAAATCCAATAGCCCGAGTCTCTACAAAACCCAGGGCGATTCA
>CAZGYC010000411.1:0-1368 GCA_964530015.1 uncultured Limnohabitans sp.
CCTCTATGGCTGTCGCCCGTTGGATCAATGGTGCCCAAAGTGTGCCCGCCAGACCTGCGGCGGAAAGTTTGATAAACTTCCTTCTTCCGTAATTACTCATTGGTGAACAGTTAGATGAAAAAGAGCCAAAACCTGCTGCTTTTGCTCTTGGGTGTGGTGCAAGGTTGTTTTCAGCAGCCAAAAGCGATGCGAATCGACCTGCATTCCGAATATAGGGAAATATCGTTCTCGCTGGATCGCATCACAAGGGCCAACAGCCGATTTGCCTTCCCCTGGATGCGGATATTCCCCAGAGCTGAGGTTGAAAATCCTGTGATACACACCCGAAATTATTTCCGATGGCTTCGGGTAGCTGATTTTGTGCGCTGACTAGGGTTTTATGTCCCATTTTATTGGTTTCAGTCTGTCGGCTACAACTGTCAGACTTTTCAGTATTTCCGTTTCGTCCGGAAGTCTGCCAAAAACCAATTCGCTAAAACCGCCAGTGTAGATGCTTTTGATTTTGTTCCAAGTGTCTGCCGTGTCGAAAAAAATGAGCGTTGTCGCTGGGTGGTTGGCTAACCATTCGTTGTTGTTTTTGAAGCTTGCGATGTCGTCATTGGCTACCCGCAAAAGCATCGTTTCAAACTCGTCTGACTGAAAGAATGAATTTAGATCGTCGTCTTTCAGCATTAAATGTATGTCGTAAGTGTGTCTGATCTTATTTCGCAAATCGGCAACCGGTTCTGGTGTTTGGGAGAAACGGACCAAGCTCATGATTTTTTCGCACAAGGTTCTTTTTGGGTTTAAAGCCAACACGTCAAACGGATTCATTCCGTATTCGTCAATAAGTGCTTGTTGATTGTTTTGCAACATCATTTCGTAGACGAAAGAACTTACTTGTGCTGTTGTGTAGGGTTCAAAATTCCCCAACCAAGTGGATTCTACAATAATGTTATCCCGAACCTGTCCGTAGTTTCCTGTAAAAACTCTTGTGTAGCTATGTGCTGTTTTGCGTATCATTCCCAGTTTATTGGTAATGCCTTCTATTTCTATTTCAGGAAGTACGTTAGATACAGAATTGGAAATCTTCTTGATTTTGTTTTTTA
Organism: uncultured Limnohabitans sp.; assembly: GCA_964530015.1. Classification (GTDB taxonomy): domain Bacteria; phylum Bacteroidota; class Bacteroidia; order Cytophagales; family Cyclobacteriaceae; genus Algoriphagus. The sequence continues at coordinate 1,089 of CAZGYC010000411.1, forward strand.
GTTGGTTTCCCGTTTCGCCTTCTTTTCGCAACACAACCAAATCAATGTCTTCCGAAAAGCGTTGTATTAGTCCAAAGCATTTTGACAATGCTGTTCCGCCTTTGAAAACGGTTTCCCTGCCAATCCGATAGCTATCGGATTCGTTTTTGAAAATGTTGTATAAGGCGAATGTTACCCAATAATCTTTTTCAACGTAAATAGGTTTTATTTTCATCAAATCAGCCGTTATCTCCACTGCTTCCTTAAACAATTCAATATCTAAATGCAACCTCATTTTATA
>CAZGYC010000412.1:0-1353 GCA_964530015.1 uncultured Limnohabitans sp.
ACGCTCGGAAAATTGTCGGGAGGACTGATACAGGAAGTCCAGCTCAAAGCGGCCACCAACATTAATCCTGAATAGTTTTTGAATCGCATCGGCTGAAGGTAAATTTACTCCCGAAAATAAGGTTAGTTTTTCTCAGTAAAAACGCAAAATATAAAACGATGCGGGATTTTAAAAGTTTTTCGGAAAGACTGTCCTTTTTGGACGCCGGTCGGTTCGAAGATCTTGCTTTGGGATTGTTTCGGTTTCAATCTTCTGAAAATGAGGTTTATAAGGCCTACTTGAAAGCCCGGAAGATCAACGTGCAGCAGGTGAAATCCCTCGAATCGATTCCATTTTTGCCGATCCGTTTTTTTAGGGATTTCCCGGTGGTGTGCGGCAATCTGTCGGATTTTACGTCCTGTTATTCCAGCAGCGGGACGACGGGAGCGGTCACCAGCAGGCATTACATCTGGTCTGAGCCCTGGTATCTCGGCCACGCGCAGCAGATTTTTGAGAAGGAATACGGCGCTTTGGACGATTACCACGTTTTGGCTTTGCTGCCCGCCTACCTGGAGCGCCCCGGCAGCAGTCTGGTGTCGATGGCCGGGCATTTCATTGATGCTTCTAGTTCTCCCCATTCCGGCTTTTACCTGTACAACCAGGAGGATTTGCTGGAAAAAATGCAGCTTTTGAAAAATGACTCCCGAAAAGTTCTGCTGCTGGGCGTGACCTTCGCGCTTCTGGATCTGGCTGAGTCCGGTAAGGATTTTTCCCCAATGAAAAATCTCCTCGTAATGGAAACCGGCGGGATGAAGGGGAGAAGGAAAGAAATGATCCGGGACGAGGTTCATGACATGCTCAAAGCCTTTTTCAAAGTCCAATCCATTCATTCAGAATATGGAATGACCGAGCTGATGTCTCAGGCTTATTCTAAAGGAGCCGGGAAATATACACTTCCTGCGTCGATGCGCGTTATGCTTCGGGATGTGAATGATCCCCTGAGCTGGTCATCCAGATCTCAGGGTGGAATCAATGTCATTGACTTGGCTAACTTCCATTCCTGCGCGTTTATCGAAACGCAGGATCTAGGCAGATTTGATGAAAATGGGCTTCTGGAGGTCTTGGGACGCTTTGACAACTCAGAAATCCGGGGCTGCAACTTAATGGTGCAGTAATTGCTATCTTAAAATTTAATGGACATATTTGAAAAGAATAAAAACTGACACATGAAAAGATTAGCCACGATTGCACTATTGGTTGGGATTTTAGCCTTGGGAGCCTGTGCCTCCAGCAAACCTTGCCCGGCTTATGCCAAAGCGCCCGCAGCGCAGAAATCCAATAGCTAAAAAATATGCTGACCGTCAATAGTCAGCA
>CAZGYC010000413.1:0-1350 GCA_964530015.1 uncultured Limnohabitans sp.
GGGGCTTCTTCAACTTCCTCATTTCCGCCGATGGCGGGGAGCGTTTTCGTTATGGCTGATGAAACTTTTGCGGATCATGTCGAGGTTATCGATGAAATTCTTAAATCCCTAGATGAAGATGAAGGCCGTCCAGACAGCCAGGACAAGGACCTGTTTGTCAAAGTCCTGATTCGGCTTCGGGAAGCGGTGGTTTTGCTTGAACGACGAGTTGCTGCTTCTGATAAATCACTTTGATGGCTTTGAGTTCGGCTCTTGCCTCATGCACTTTGGCCCGCAACTCAATCCCCCTCTCAAATTCAAACTTTGCCAAGAACGCTTCGTGATTTTCCCTTTCCGTTTGCGCCTTGACCAACTCGCGCACGGCGGGGTCTTGCATGGCTTCGGGGGTGATGACGATGGTGATGTTTTGCACGGGGCACCTTGGGGAAGGGGGTGGAAGGCGGGAAGCCGGGAGGGTCGGCTTGGCTTGGGTGGATATTAGTCCCAATCTCTGAAGAAGTCAAAAATAAAGTTCATACTTCAAACTTTTTGTGGATAACTATCCCAAAATCTGAACTTTTTATAAGAGAATCCAGTCATGATGAGTCCCTTTCACCTCGCCCTGATTCTCGCAAGCCAGCGCGTTTCCACGCGTGAAATTGCGAGAAAAACAGACATGAGCGAAGCAGGTGTCGCAGACATCATCCGCGGAGAGTCAAACCCCCAAAAGGCCACCCGCCAGAAAATCGCCAAAGCCTTCGGCTTCGACACGCCCGAAGCCTTTATTCAAGCGCAAATGTTCAAGGTCGCTTTCATCAGCGAATACCAACAAAAGGCGGAAACACTGCTGGCTTTCATCAAAGCCCAAGATGACATAACCCAGCGCCTATTCACCGGGGAAATTGAACCAGAGTTGCGCCCTTCCGCCTACATCCACGCAGGCAAGAAGTTTATCGCCAGGGGCCACGCACTGGCCGACACCACGCCGATGCCGGAGGCTCCCAAAGACACCCCTTCTCACAAAGCTCCTCAATTTCAAGCCCCCACTGTGGTTCAAACCAGTCTTGGGATTTTCAACAAGCAGAAAAGGAGTTGAAGCCACAGATTTCATTGACCAACGGGTGATTGACCCAAAGAACACCCAGTTGCTTTTTTGTTCTGGAACAAAAACCTACACCACCGTCCTTGGCGCACCGCGCACAGTCAAGATGGCTACCCCGATTGTTCTCAACGCCCTTCACACCGCAGCCCTCCCGAAAATGCGAGAGAAAAAGATGATACCTCTGGCAAAGTGAAAAAAGGCCGCCCAACGCGGCCTTTTTCTTACTTCTTCCGCCCCTTGATCTCCGCATAAACCGCCGCCAGCATCTT
>CAZGYC010000414.1:0-1349 GCA_964530015.1 uncultured Limnohabitans sp.
CCCGCAGAAGCCGGATAAAAACCATCCGGAAAGATCTCCAAATCGATGATCCTGAGATCGGCATAGGGAGTCTGCAGGGCCAGCCTTTCCCGGATTCCGCCCAGGCTCTCTTCCATCACTTCCGCCATGGGAAATCTCAGCTTTTGGTTGAGCTGGCGGATGATCTTTCCTTTCTTGAGCGATGCTGCCAGCTTCGCTTTTCTGCTGTCACTCTCGAGATAGAAGCTGACCCGGTCAAAAATCAGGACTTTCTCCTCCGGATCGAATACGGGCAAGCCAACGAGGAACAGTCTTCCGTCGATCTGCTTTCCGCCATTTTGCTCCGCATGAAAATCCATCCAGATCCCCAGTTTTTCCCCATAGGCCTGTGACCGAAAATTTCCCGGCCGGAACACGGTGGTCTTGTTGACCCGGATCGCCTGGTTTTCGAAGTACCCGTTGAGTAGCTGGTTTATCTCCGCATAGGTCAGGCGGAGTGGGATCAGGATTTCGAGCAGGTTTTCCGTGCTGTTGTTTTCCGTCAGCTTGGGCAGCGGAAACGCTCGGCTTGGCGCAGCGTCCACAGGATGGGAATTTACTTTCCCGGACAGCCCCAGGTTGAGATTGTAGCTCTGCCCCGGAGTCAGGTTCTCCGAGAGCTTCACGGAATCCGGCTGGATCGAAAAGGCCATCCTTTTCCCCTGAAAATCCACAAAAACCGGTCTCCCCACCTGATTCCAGGCCTGGTCCACGATGGGTTTGAGCTGGAGCAGATCCGGTTTTGAACTCAGGTTTTTCGCGGCATAGTTCTGGATTTCATTGCGGATCATCTGGCTCAGGTCAAGCTCCATGCCGAGCACATTCAGGCTCATCTTTCCCCCCAAATCCTGCACTTCAAATTCGGAAATGCCCAAAGACCAGTTGGCGTTGATCTTGGGATCAAACAGGACAACCGGGGCAAATGCCTGGTCGATCGGGATTTTGGACTGAAAGAGGTTTCGGAGTCCGCCCGGCTTGAGACCGACTTCGCCCCTGACCCGGACAGGAAGTGTCAACTGGATGCGGTCCCCGTCGGCCGCCTCGATCTTTGCCATTCCGTTTCTGGAAAAATCCAGGTCACCGACGATTCCATTGCCCATCTCCAGGCCCTTTTCGGCAAAGAGAACGGGGGGGATCCGCTGGTTTGCCAGATTTTCCAAAGTCCGGGTAGGAACCTGCACCGGCACGTTCACCCTGGAATAAGCCGTCGGAACCTGTGGCAGCGGAGGCGCCGCCGTCGGATCCAGGCTTTTGCATGCGCCTAGGGCACAAAAAATGAGCAAACTCAGGCAGCAAAACCGAACAAATCGGCCTTTGTTGGTTAATTTCAT
>CAZGYC010000415.1:0-1335 GCA_964530015.1 uncultured Limnohabitans sp.
GAAAGACGTTCTTGAAGATGCCGATGCGTCCTTCGGTGGCCGCCCGGCGTTTGAGTCCTTCGCGAAAGCCTTGTTGGTTGGCGAGTTTGTCGGCCAATTCGCTGACGTTGCGCGGGCAGAGGCCGTTGCCAATGCCGCGCTTTTCCAACATGCCTGTGTTGGGTTTGCTGGCCAGGCCGCGATCTCCCCAGACGTTGCCGACGGCCAATTGTTGAGCGTCAACGAGGCGTTCGATGGCGGGCTTGACCAGGGCGGTGTCACTCGGGTTGTCCTGATGGAACTGGTAATCGACGATGATGCCTTCGCGAATTTCACCAAGCCAGAGCTTGTTGCCGAACTCGACCTGGGCTCCGGCTTTGCCGCGTTTGATGACGTTGATTCGATCGTCGTAGAGACTGAGGATTTTGTCTTCGTTGGCGACGCGGCGACCACCGATGATGCGTTCGTGGGCTTGTTTGATGGCGGCGGGAAGCTGATCCAGCACATGCTCGATGCGCTTGATGATGAGCTGGGCCTGCGGTTCTGTCAGGTCGGTTTCCTCGCGGCGAATCCTGAGGATTTTAACATGCGCCCGGGCGTGGGCGGCGACGCGTTTCCCGAGATCCTTCATTTCACGAAGGACTTTTTTGCGATGTTTCCTGCCATCGGCGGCGTGGTTTTTGGCGCTCATTTTCATGCACAAGGTGTTCATGTCGCTGAGGAATTCCAACGGCTCCTGGGGCATGCGGTGCTTCAATCCGTGCTTGCGGATGAGCACGGTGGCTTTCATCAGGGTGCGGGCGGCGTCGCGCAGCAAGACCCAGTCGATGGGGAAATGAATGTCGGCTTTGATGCAGGTGCTGTCGAAATAGACGTCATCAAACCGGATGGGTTCTGTTAGCCCGAAGGTGTTGGCGGGTGTCGCGGCCTGTTCGCTTCGAGGATCGGTTGCGGCAAGCAGGGCGATGAGTTTTTCGTTCATGACGCGCACGGCCTTCTCGCCGGCCCAGCGGGAAAGCCGGTCGCAGGTGCTTTTCGAGAAGACTTTGATGGAACCCATTTCGCCGACACGCAGGAACCATTGCAGTAGCGGACTGTCGGCAAGGCGGGAGGTGAATTCGCGGTGATCGAGGCCGGTGAGGTTGCGGGCGACGTTGGTGCGCAAGGCGAGCACGCTGTATTTCGCGAAGCGTTCCAAGCGCGCGGCGGTGGCGTTGTGGATGCTGACTTCTCGCTCAGTAAGAGTCAGAGCGATGAACTCCTCTTCGAGGCCTGAAGCGGAGAGGATGCTGTCGATGCGTTGGAAAAGGGCGCGCTGCCCGCGGTAGTCAAGCGGGCCATAAACGCAAGGAAGCG
>CAZGYC010000416.1:0-1334 GCA_964530015.1 uncultured Limnohabitans sp.
TGTGAGCCGGACCGGGTTTCGCGGAGGGTCTTTTAGTTGGTTTGGTAGGTCGTAGCTTGTCGCGGTTGGGGTCGTTCGGGGAGCCCGGAGGGCGAGCCGAGCGACCCCAACCGCGCTTCGAAGTCCGCTGGGGGCTCGTCGCCGAGGCTGCTGTGCAGCCGGGTGTTGTTGAACCAGCCGGTCCACTCGACGATCGCGAGCTCGAGCTGGCTGCGGTTCCGCCACACGCGATCGGCGATCAGCTCGGTCTTGAACGTGTCGACGAACGACTCAGCCAGGGCGTTGTCGTAGGCGTCGCCGGTCGAGCCGAGCGAGGCGAGGATCCCGTGGTCGGTCAGCGCCTGCGTGAAGTCGCCTGAGGTGTATTGCGAGCCGCGGTCGGAGTGGTGAATCGTGACCATCTCCGGATCGATTTGGCGGCCGCTGGCCGCCATGTCCAGGGCGTCTTGAACCAGGCTCGTGCGCATGTGCGAGGCGAGTTGCCAGCCAACGATCCGGCGGCTGAACACGTCGATCACGAACGAGAAGAACACCATGCCTTCCCAGCAGCGCATATAGGTGAAGTCCGCGACCCACACCTCGTTCGGTCGCGACGCGGTGAAATCGCGCTCCAACAGGTCCGGCGTGTCGGCCCGCTCAGCGCCTGGGATCGTGGTTCGCCACGGGCGGCCGCGACGCTTGGCGCCCACGATCTGGTGCTCGCGCATCAGGCGCTGCACCTGGCACCGCGGCGCCGCCACGCCCTCGCGCAACAGCGCCTTCCACATCCGCCGGTAGCCGTACGCGAAGTAGTTCGCAGCGTGGGTTTCGCGAATCTGTTCGAGTAGCTCGGCGTCCCGCCGCGCGCGGGCTGAAGGCCCACGCCGCTTGCGGTCGTAGTACGCCGAAACGGAAGCCCCGATCGTCTTGGCCACGAGCTCGACCGCGTGATGAGCGCGCTGCCTGTCGATGAACGCGCTCACCTCCGCGGGGTCCGGTCGAGCTCCTTGGCGAAAAACACCGAAGCGTCCTTCAGGATCTGATTGGCGGCCCGCAGCTCACGCACCTCGCGCTCCAGCGCCTTCAAGCGCTCACGCTCTTGCGTCGTGAGCTGGGCCGGGCTACCGCCCAGCCCAGCCGCATCCGCTCGAGCCTGACGCACCCACTGACGCAGCGACTCATAGCCAACGCCCAGATCCGCGGCCACCTGCGACAACGGCCGACCGCTCTCGAGCGCCAACCGCGTTGCGCGCTCCCTCAGCTCGGGCGAGTACTTCCTCGTTCGTCCCATTCAGGGTCATCCTCTCCAGGCCGAAACCCAGAAACAAGACCTCCGTCAAACCCGGCCTGGCTCA
>CAZGYC010000417.1:0-1327 GCA_964530015.1 uncultured Limnohabitans sp.
GTGGTAGCCACTGAGCTGGGCAAAGGTTTGGCGAAGGTGGGCCACGAGGTGCATTTCATCACCTACAAGCAGCCCATGAGGCTCGATTTTTTCAGCGAAAACCTCTTTTACCATGAGGTGGACATCAAGAGTTACCCGCTGTTTGAGTTTGCTCCCTACGAGCTGGCCCTTGCCAGCAAGATGGTCAGCGTGGTCAAGTACGAAAACCTGGATTTGCTCCACGTGCATTATGCCATCCCCCATGCCTCCTCGGCCTATATGGCCAAGCAGATCCTGAAAACACAGGGAATCCAGATACCCGTGGTCACGACGCTTCACGGCACGGATATTACCTTGGTGGGCAAAGACCCAAGCTATGAGCCGGTGGTGACGTTTTCCATCAACCAATCCGACGGAGTGACGGCGGTGTCGGAGGATTTGAGGAAGGAAACCTACCAGCATTTTGATGTCAAACGCGAGATCGAAGTGATACCGAATTTCATCGACCTGGAGCGCTTCAAAAAGCAGCGGAAGGACCACTTCAAGACGGCAATCTGCCCCAACGGGGAAAAACTGCTCGTCCACACCTCCAACTTTCGAAAAGTGAAGCGGGTGGAGGATGTCATCCGGGTTTTTTACGAAGTGAGAAAAAGCATCCCTGCCAAATTGCTCCTGGTGGGCGACGGGCCGGAAAGAGACCGTATGGAGCGGCTCTGCCGCACCCTGGGAACCTGTGACGACGTCCGGTTCCTCGGAAAACTGGAGGCGGTGGAGGAAGTCCTCTCGGTGGCGGACCTGTTTTTGATGCCTTCGGAAAAAGAAAGTTTTGGCCTGGCGGCTTTGGAGGCCATGGCTTGCGAAGTTCCGGTGCTTTCCTCCAATGCGGGGGGAATTCCCGAGCTGAACCTGGATGGCGTGACCGGCTTTGCCTGCAAGGTTGGCGACGTGGAGGACATGACTGCAAAGGCCAAATTCATCCTCTCGGAGGAGAATCTGCCGGGATTCAAGGAGCGGGCCTTGGCCAGGGCAAAGGAATTTGACATCCACCAGATCATGCCAAGGTATGAGGCCTACTACGAAAAAACCATCACAGAGGCCCTCAGTGCCGTCTAAATAATGATCTAAATCAGTTGGGCGTGCCATCTTACAAAAGCGCAAAAGCCTTACCTTTGCAGAGGTGATTCGCCGGTGAAAATAGCTTACAGAATAGACTACCTATGAAAAAGATTGGAAGATTGGACAAGCCCGATAATTTCGGTTCTGCCAAAATGTTTTCTAATCCTCTTTTAGAAAAGATTTCCAGAACCCACATCATGGTTCCCATCACCTTGTTTGCCGTGATTTCCTC
>CAZGYC010000418.1:0-1318 GCA_964530015.1 uncultured Limnohabitans sp.
TTTGCAGAATAAACTTCAGCTAAATTCTTTATATTTTGTATTAATTCGTCCATTCGTTTTTGTTATATAATTTGTTTCGCAAGTTACGAAATTTTGTTCGGATACGGTCGTCCTACAATGAGGCATAACGGTTTTCGGCTTGGCGTAGTGGGGGCTTTTCAGCACTAAACTTGATACGAAGCACGCAGTTCAAATTTAGCACAAATGTTCATACGAAGCACGTCCACCCCCATTACGCCAAACCGCTGTTATAAGCAGTGGTTCTTCGTCCGTCTGTCGTTGTTCGGTCTGTTTTAAGTCCGCTTTTTCTGTCTGTTGGTTGGTGTGTCGGCAGATTTAATTTTTGCGAAGCGGGGCAGATTTTTTTGTTTTTCTTTTCGGGTAGGCAAAGCAAGCTCTTTGACAAAGCTTTGGTTGTAGCGTTGGCTTGTGCGGCTTTGGCAATGTGCTTGCTTTTAGGGTCGGCTGATTGCATTTATCCTCTTTTGTAATTCTCTAAGTCGTTTTATCAGTTCGTCAAAACTCAACAAGTCTCCATAAATCATAGTTTGTGTCATTGCTTCATAGTCCTGTTCCCAATCTTTCAGGATTGTGTCAGGTGGAATGAAACTGATTTTGTCAGGCGAATGGTTAGCGTAGTCAATTCCCGAAATGGGTGTAAACTTTTCTCTGTGTCTTACGATTGTCTTGTATAGGTCGGTGTCCTGCAATGCTATTTTTGCGTATTCCGTTTGACTTAGTTTTTCAATATCGTAAAGGTGTCTGCTAAGGCGTTCTACTCGTATTTTGTCTGCGTCTTTTTGAAATTCTTCGTGTAACAGAAATATCTTTTCTAAAAATGTCCTTTCAGGGTTTACAACAGGAATAGTTATCGGTTCATCTGAAAATGGTCTGTCAGCAAAAACCTCCGATATGATTGTTCCGAAAGTTCTTTGTGTAAATGGTTCTTTTAATGAACGACTGCCTACTTCCACTAAAACCGCAGGTTTTAGATAGCTGTCTTTTTCGGAAAGGGTCGGATAATAGATTTCAATAATCAAAGGGTCTTGGTCGTGATTTTCCACTTCACGGTATTTTACGGTCAAGTCTTTAAAACCCAATTCGGCAAACTTGGCTTTCAGTTCTTCGGTAAAATTTTCTGTAATGAACTGATACGACTTTCTTCTCAACCTGCGAATGTCGCCTTTGGTTAGTTCGCCTGTAAAGCCCAAAAATTCCCTGTCCAACACCAAGTCAATATCTTCCGAAAATCGTTGTATCAAATTCCAACCTTTGCTCAAAGAAGTTCCGCCTTTGAAAATCAAAGCCGATGCACATT
>CAZGYC010000419.1:0-1314 GCA_964530015.1 uncultured Limnohabitans sp.
CCAAAAATAGCCCAAATACATCAAATCATTGACCAGGACATTCATTGGGGAAGTGGATCCCTGAACCTTTTTGGAAGCGGAAGTGAAAATCCTGAAAACCAAAAAAGACCGTAATAAAACAATACCCAAAACGATTGAAAATTGTTCCCATTGACTCCCGATTCCGAAATAAATCAGCAATCCAATGCCTCCAACCCAAAAAAGTCCATGGGAAAGCGGGAATAATCCAATCTTCCGCTTGTCTTCGTCCCGGTAATATTTTCCGGCATGGAGGTGCCGCTTCTTCTGTACCAGGTATTCCTTCCAGGTTTCTTTCGGGATCGAAGTGGTCGTTGCCCCGGGATCGATGACGACGGAGGTGTTTCTTCCGGTGGCGTACCGATTGACAAAGAGGTCATCGTCTCCGCCTTCCAGATGCCAGATTCCCTTGAAGCCTTTGGCCTCCATGAAGAAGCTTTTGCGGTAGCAGAGGTTTCTGCCCACTCCCATAAACGGTGCGTTCCAAAGCCCAAAAGAAAGATAGAACAGCGCTGTCAGGATGGTCTCAAACTGGATCCAGCGGTTTAGAAGACCGGATTTGACTTCATAGCCCGAAAATCCGAGCGAAAAGGTCTTCCCCTCTTCCCTTACCGGCGCGGTCATTTTTCGTATCCATTGGTCGCTTGCTGGCATACAGTCTGCATCTGTCAATAGGATGACGTCATTCTTGGCCACTTTGATACCCAGGGTCATCGCAAATTTTTTCGGAGTGACGTGACCGGGCGTGTATTTGACCGTGACGGACCGGAGTTTTGGATAGATCGCCATCATTTCTTCGAGCAGTCTTTTGGTCCGGTCGGTGCTTCTGTCGTTGACGATCATCACGTCAAACTTGGGGTAGTCCTGCTCGAATAGCTTGGGAATGAGGTTCTTGAGGTTTTGGAATTCGTTGTGGGCTGGGACAAGGACAGTCACGCCCTCTTCGGGGCCTTGGCTTTTTGATGACTTGGAAGGTGATTTGAACCAGGCGGTCCGGCCGAATATCAGCAGGAGGTAAACTGACTGAATGACGATGCCGATGCCAAAGAAAAACCAAAGTAAAAATAGGCCCATAGGTCGATTTTGCTGGACAAATATAAAATCTATTTCTTAGGATTCGTAAATGGATTTCCGGCCCGGAGTATAATTTTTTGATAGCCCAATTGCCGCCCAAACGGGGTCTTTTTTCGAAAATATTTTTTCAACTTTAAATAGTTGAGCAAAAGGAAGTGTTTTTAATTATTGTAACTACTCAGGTTGTTTTTTCATTAACCGCGGGTCAGGTTTTTTCTCTGG
>CAZGYC010000420.1:0-1314 GCA_964530015.1 uncultured Limnohabitans sp.
TAAGGATACGGTCCGAAACTACTTCCCGAATTCATTGGACCGAGGGAAGGGCTCGGTAGTTCCACTTGGGGAGGTGATCGTCGAAAAGGATTTTCATATTCTCCTTGAATCCGTCGGCGTACTTGCGACCGGTGGTATAGACGCGGTCCAGTATTCGGACAATCACCTGGAGGCCGCCACTCGTCTTCGCTTTCTCCATAAACTGTCGGGCGATCTCCACCGTATGAAAGATGACCCCTTGGCACGCCCGGGTAATATGCGGAAACACGCGGTGCTCGATCGGATTATGCTTCGAACAATAAGGCGGGTAATGGGCCACCCGCAATTCGATGCCCAACCGATCCGCCAATCGTTGCAGGTCTTCCTTGAACAGGTAGTGCGTCGCGCTGTTGCTGCCGCCGCCATCGCACAGAATCAACAAGCGGTTTGCCTTCGGGTAGGCGGCACGGCCTTGTTCCTCCCACCACAAAGCGATGCTGTCGCAGCAAACAAAGTTCGCCCGTGTCGTGCGAGGTGTTGAGATGTAGCGAGGCCTGGTTGTTGGCGCGGTCGAAGATGCCGTGCGGGATCAATTTGCCCTGGGCGGCACTGGGGAAATCGTGATCGTAGGTCTCGACCGTCTGCTGAGTGAACGTCGTGCCGTCGCGGTGAAAATTGCCGAGCAATTCCTTCTTTTTCGTGTCGATGCTGATGACGGGATCTCCCGCTTCTTGAAATTCCTGCCGCAGTCGGGCGATATTTTCGAACTGGGCGTTGCGGTCGGGATGGTGGCCCATCGATTTCTTTTTGCGGGCGGTGCGTCGTCCGATCTTGAGTTTTCGCAAAGCGCGTCGAATGGTGCGTCGGGAAGCGGGAGTGCCCTTGTCGAGCAATCGTTGCGAAAGTTCGCGGAGCGAGAGATTGGTCCAGAGAACGCCTTCCCGCATCGGGTCGCCGGCAGTGAATTCTTGCAGGAGGAGACGCAGGTTGTCCTCGAACGTGCTCAGGGTCGGGCGTCCACCCCTTTTTTTCGGACCCGGTCGGCGGCCGGATCCTCCTCGGTTTGTTCGAGGTCTTGGCGTCCTTGTCGGATGGTTTTGGGATCGAGGTCGAGCAGTTGGGAGATGTAGTCGACGCCCCCGTGTCCGAGTTTGGCGGCTTCGACGGCTGCGTAGCGTCGTCGATCTTTCTCGGAGAGCCAACCAGCCAGTTGCTTCATCAGCTTTTCGACATTCGCGGGGTAGGCTTCCATACCTCTCTCCAGGGAGTTGACGGGAAACTCCTATCCTACCCCCTGTCAGCAATATCGGGAAGTAGTTTCTGACCGTATCCTAA
>CAZGYC010000421.1:0-1314 GCA_964530015.1 uncultured Limnohabitans sp.
CCGATAAAGTCAAAAAACAGGACGGTGGGCTTTTTCAGCCTCTTGAAAACCAGCCTCAAATGGAGGCCGCCGCGACCTTTTCCAGACCATCTGCACTCGTAAAAATTTTTGCCCAAATCCCGAATGCCCAAGCCCTGGTGCAAATGGGGCTTCCCGAAGTGGGTGCCGACCGACTTGAGAGTTTCATCGATGGATTTTCGCTCGTCTTGATCGAGATCGAGCTTTTTCGCCAGCTTTTCAAATGCCTCCGAGGTGTAAACCTCACATGATTTTTCGGGCTTTGCCGGAGGCGATTTCCCGGGTGGCTCGGCTTTCGACTTCTTGGGATTTGGCATGAATTTGTTGCTCGTTGATTCCGTATTCCATTTCGGCATAGGAAAGCGAGACCTCCTGCAAAACCATCGCCCGGGTCCCCAGGATGATGGCGATTTTCTCGCCCCCTAAAGCCCGTTTGGTGATTTCGCTCCAATGCTTGCGAGCATCACTGCTGGAATAGAAGGTCGCCTTTCCGCCGGGAACTTCCCTTTGCGGGGGAAGCTTTGCGGTCCCAGAGGTGATTGCCCGCGCCCGGGGTTGTTTTTTTGCCACCGCAGGTGTGGTGGCGGTCTTGGTTTTGGTCATTTGGGTGTTGGGCTTCAGTTGATGGCGGGATGGCATGATCAGTGGCGGAAGGGGCGAATGCCTGAAGTGCCTGTGAATGGCCGGAGTGTCGGATCAAGGTCTTAATTTGCCTAAGCCTTGGTCAAATTATTGACGGAATTTCGTACAAAGGCAACGGGAAAGAAATTTGGCCTGAACGGGTCAGGGGGTAAATGCTGAAATGCTGAAAAGGGAAGGTCGAAGAGGAAGAGTCGGAGAGACGCAGGTGAGGTAGCGCGGTCTCGACGCAGACCGCATGTCGCAGGTGAGGTAGCGCGGTCTCGACGCAGACCGCATGTCAATGTGGGGTGAAAGAAGCATTCGGGAAAAAGCCTTTCAGTCCCCTTCCCGGCCAGGCTTTCGCAGTCCATCGGCATGCTCCCTCGTCGAGGGAGCGCTACCGGCGTTTCTTTCGCGGTCCATTGGCATGCGCCCCCGGCGGTGGCGCGCTACCGGCGTCTCTTTCGCATCCCATTGGCGTGCTCCCCCGGCGGTGGCGCGCTACCTTGTCGAGGGAGCGCCGGCGTTCTTTTGGCGAGCCATTGATGTGCGTTTTCATCGAAAACGCGTCTGCGGATCAGGAGAAAATCTCTTCTATGGATGCGGCGGTCAACAAGCGTTCCGCCCACCGTTCGAGTTCGTCCTGTTTCCCTGAAGCCAGGCGCTGATCCGCCC
>CAZGYC010000422.1:0-1311 GCA_964530015.1 uncultured Limnohabitans sp.
CTGCAACTCCTTCTCCAACTGCTCCAGCGTTTTTCCTTTGGTTTCCGGCAAGACCAGCCAAAGCACCACAAACCCAAAGGCGCAGATCCCTCCGTACAGCCAGAAATTGTTGGCCCAGCCCAGGCTTTCCTTGATGGCCGGAAAGGAGTAAGTCAGCGTAAAATTCCCCACCCAATGGGCCAAGGCACCGATGGAAATGGCGGCTCCCCTGATCCGGGTCGGGAAAATCTCCGACAAGACCACCCACAGCAGCGGGGCCAGGGAAATCGAATAGAACATCACATTCAACAGCACCAAAATCACCACCGAATTGCCGCCCAGATCCGCATAAAACGAATAGCCCAAACCGCCATACAGCAGCGTCATCGCCGCCAGGCACACCAGCAGGATGGATTTTCGCCCATATTTGTCCACTGTGGCAAAGGTCACAAAGATGGAGGCCACCATCACCCCGCCGATCACCACGATATTGAGCATCATCTGCCTGAGCGTAAAGCCTGCGGCCTGGAAAATATCCGCCGCATAGTAAATCACCACATTGATCCCACTCCACTGCTGCAGGAAAGCCAGGAAAATCCCCAATGCCAACAGCTTCAGTACGTTTTTGCGGAGCAGCTCCCGGAAATTGACTTCCCCCAGATCGCCCTCATGCAGCGTGGAAAGGGTCTCTGCCACCGAATCTTTGGCGTAGGCTTCCCCCCCGATCTTGGTCAGGATACGGAATGCTTCCCCTTCCTGCTTGTTTTTGATCAGCCAACGGGTGCTCTCCGGCACGAAAAACATCAGGACAAAAAACAGGAATGCCGGAAGGGTTTCTGCCCCAAACATCCATCTCCACCCCTCCTGCCCGCTCCAACTGGATGCTATGGCTGCGAAATCCGCATTTTCGGCCAAGTCTGTATCCAAAAGTGATATCTGCCAGTTGGCGATCTGCGCCAAGAGTACTCCCAGCATCACCAGAAACTGGTTGATAGTCACCAGACGGCCTCGCTTTTCGGGCGGGGCAAGTTCCGAAATATACAGGGGAGAAAGATTCAGTGCGATGCCCATGCCGACGCCCCCCACAATGCGGTAAAAATTAAATCCCCAGAAAGTCACTGCCAACGCCGTTCCGATGGCCGAAAGGGTAAAGAGAAATCCCGAAAAGATCAACAGCCGCTTTCTGCCGAATTTGTCACTCAGGAAGATGCACATAATCGCTCCAACCATACAGCCCACAAGTGCCGAACTCGTCCCCCAGCCCTGATCCTCCACAGACGTGATGTTGAAATAGGGCTCGTAAAAGGGCTTGGCCCCGCCGATGACCACCCA
>CAZGYC010000423.1:0-1308 GCA_964530015.1 uncultured Limnohabitans sp.
CGCGCTCCAAGGAGCGGCGGAATCCGTCCGCCGTGCCCATGGAAAAGCCAATGAGGCGAGCAAGGCGCTTTTCATTGGCGTCCCATGGTCGGGGCGATCGGATATCGCCCCTCCTTGTTTTTTGCGCCGGTTTGTCCTTTTTGCGGCCAAATTTCTCTCCTGTCGGTCCTGAACCGAGTCTTGCCCCCGCCGCTTTCCGCCGCTATTCCCGCGCATGCCCTTGCTGCTCGGAGTCAACATCGACCACATCGCCACCTTGCGTCAGGCCCGCTATGCCGGGATGACGGACGCGCCGAATGCCGAACCCTGTCCGGTGACGGCCGGTCACGATGCGCTCGCCGGCGGTGCCGACTCGCTGACCATTCACGTCCGTGGCGACCGCCGCCACATGCAGGATGCCGACGCTTTCCGCATCCGTTCCGAGATCGATCTGCCGCTGAATTTCGAAATGGGTGTGACCGGGGAAATGATCGGCATCGCCCTCAAGTTGAAGCCGGATTTCGCCTGTCTGGTTCCCGAGACGCGCCAGGAAATCAGCACCGAGGGCGGCCTCGACGTGCTCGCCGGTTTTGAAAAAACCCGCGACGCCGTCACCCGTTTGCAGGACGCCGGGATCCGCGTGAGTTTGTTCATCGACCCGGATTTGCGGCAAATCGAAGCCGCCGCGAAAACCGGAGCGAGGATGATCGAGATCCACACCGGTTGTTTTGCCAATGCGGTCGGCGGCGAAGTGGAAATGGAACTCCAGCGCCTGATCGCCGCCGCCCAGGCAGGTCACGCCGCCGGGATGCAGGTGAATGCCGGCCATGGCATCAATTACACCAATCTTATCAGGCTGTTAGAAGTGCCGCATCTCACGGAGCTCAACATCGGCCACAGCATCGTCGCCCGCTCCACGCGCATCGGCCTGACTGCGGCGGTGCGGGAGATGAAGGAGCTGATGGCGGGTTATGAATTTCACTGAATGAAAATCTTCGGCATCGGCATCGACGTGGTGGAAGTGGAGCGGATCGCCTCGGCGATCGCGCGGCATGGCGAGCCGTTTCTAACAAAACTGTTCACGCCCGCCGAGCGCGCTTACTGCGAGGCCCAGAAGAATTCCGCCCTCAACTACGCCGCCCGTTTCGCGGCCAAGGAGGCTGTTTCCAAAGCTCTCGGCACCGGCATCGGCAGCCAGGCCGGGTGGCTGGATTTGGAAATCACCCGCGATCCATCCGGCGCTCCGAAGCTCGTCCTCCAAGGAGCCGCCGCCGAGTTTGCCGCGCAAAACGGCATCACTGAGATTCAGATCAGCCTGACTCACGCCCG
>CAZGYC010000424.1:0-1302 GCA_964530015.1 uncultured Limnohabitans sp.
CAAGCAATGGTTTTGCAACCACTACCTGGTGGACCTGTATCCGAAAGTGAAGTAGGTACCCTCTTTGGTCACTTCCTAAACCCCCAAAATCGGAAGATTGGTTAGATGTGGTTTTTCAAGGAAAGTATGGGCTGAAAGCCTTGTGATTTTCAGGCTATTTTGACAATTTAAAACATAGTTAATAGTTTAACCTTCAAACAATATTTTATGAAAAAAATCACTTTAGTAGCGTTAGTTTTTGCCATGGTTCTTTCCTTCGGTATGGGAGGAAGCCAAAAAGCGGAGGCCGGTCCGTTTGGAAGTCGAGGCCATTGGGTTGCTGGGGGCAATGGGGGATTCGCTTGTTCGAACCACTTGTGGCTGAATGATTGTATGGTTGGAGACCAAATCCCCGCTGATTCCTAAATATTAACCGGTCTGGTTGGCCTTTGGCCAACCAGACCGGTTTTTTGATTGAAATTTCCTCCTTCCAAGTTGAGTGAACCAGCTTGCTTTATGTATTTCAAGACAACCCATTTGATCCTTGGCCTGCTGCTGGCCCTTCTTTCTTTCTCCTGCACTTCCGATGAATCGGCCTCCCAGCTTGGCTGCCTAGGGGATATTCCCATCAGGGAGTTTGGGCAACCGATAGATTTGGGAATAACCGCCCCCGATGATTTTGGAGGGGCGATTTGGGGCTCCGGGGTCTTCCAGGACAGCTTGCTCTATATGCTTGTGGACAAGCCCAAGATGAAGATCAAGATTGTGGACCTGAAAAACCGCCGGTTTGTCGGCGAGGTGCCCCTGGATCCCAATTTCATGGATTTTCCCTCCGGCATCCAGGTGCATGGCCGGGACAGCATCTTTGTCAGTGATTTCCACTTTCCCCTCATCTTGCTGATCAACAGCCAAGGGGAGGTCCTGGATACCTACAACCTGTACAAGGATAATCTCTGGGAGATGCCCGTGGAAGGCTTTGCCAATTTTGGGCTTTATGGAGGACTCGGGATGGATTTTCAGTACATCCCGGAGCGGAACAGTTTTCTGGTGCCCCTGAAGCAGAACGATCAGTGGTATTTTGTCAAGGAGAAGAAGGACTTCCCCGCCATCGGAGAGTATAGTTTGGCCAGCAGGGGCTTTGTGCGTGTTTTTGGCAAATACGAGGGGTTGTATGCCTCGGAGGAGAATTGGCTTTTGCCTTTTTTCCTCAGCCATCCCGTCCTGGAGCGGGTCGGAGACCGGATCATCCTGTCCTTTCCCATGGATCCCAACCTGTACCTGTATTCCCTGGAGGGGGAATATCTCGGCCAAAGGTGCGGGAGC
>CAZGYC010000425.1:0-1293 GCA_964530015.1 uncultured Limnohabitans sp.
CTTCGATTTCTATGGTTTAAACAATAGCAGTGGTATAAATTTTATCATATTTTCGATTTTGATTTACACAGCTAAAAATTCTATGTATCAGTTTGTTTCTAACTGCATTTAATACAGACATTTTGTTCTTTTTTTCTTCTTGTGTTTTTCTCTGGTAGTATTGCTTCATATCAGAATTAGACTGTATTGCTGATAATGCGGCCATATGTAACAAGGTCTTCATATTTTTGTTTGCCATTTGCGAGACTCGCCCACGTCCCTTGAAAATCCCTGATTCTCTAACAAATGGAGCCACACCCGCATAACAGGCATATTTTTTCGGTTCTGATATGTCTTTGAACTCATTGCTTGTTACTATAAGACCTATTGCCGTAACAGGGCCTATTCCTTGTACTGATGTAATGATCCCAAACAGCCGGCTCAATTCTTCATCTGATTTTATAACTTCTTGAATCAGCTTCTCTATTTTAGCCAAATCTGACTCTAGCGCTTTAAGGGTCTTCGAAAATAGCATTTGGCTTTCCTTTACTATTCTTGAGGATACAAAACCCTTGATTTCTTTTAGAGGGACAACAAGCATGTTCTTTGCTAACAAAATCCTGTCACGGTCAACAGAGAGCCTGGCCAGCTTTTGGACTACTTCTCTTTTGGGACGCCACAATTTTAACTTCTCCCTAAATGTATAGGCATATTCAGCTATCCTAATCGAATCTATTTTGTCATTCTTACCACGAACACTCCCTTGCGAATTCTTGATTTGAAGGGCTGTTTCCAAACAAATATTCCCTTTGTTTTTCTCCAGATAAACTAATAAAGGGTTATTGTAAATCCCAGTATGTTCCATACAAACAATTGCTTTGGACAAGTCAAAACCAGGCAGAGATCTCAACTCATTAAAGAAACCGGCGATTGACTTTTGCTCATTTTTTATCTCCTGGTGTAAAACAAAAGCATTTCCTTTAAATACGGCGAAGTCTAATTCATTTTTTGATACATCACAGCCGATGTAATAAGCAATTTCCATAAATTTGTACTGTTAATATCGGTAAAACTTGTTAACACGTTTTAAATCAATATCAAGACCTTAATAATGAGCCGCGAACTCTAATTTCTATTTGATACCTGGATTTAAAACAGACGGTAAAGGATTGGATCGAAGTATAGGACTGAAAACCTAGCTACGCTCTTAACTCCCCTTTACCGTTGTTATTTTTTAAACTAATAAATATGGCGAAAAGAAAGCCGATTTTATGATACTTATATGATAGATCTATTCTTGGATTAATAATATCA
>CAZGYC010000426.1:0-1289 GCA_964530015.1 uncultured Limnohabitans sp.
GATGTTGTAATTTTTCCAGCCAAAGGAATCAGCTTCCCGCTGGAGCACTTTTTGGAAATGCTTCAGATAAGTCGGCAGGTCATACACGCCTGATTTGAGCAGGTAAAGGTCTCCCATATAAGTTGTGACTCCCTCAAGCAAGAGGCCTGCCCGGGTATAGGTTTCCTTGGAAAAATCATAAGGCAAAAGCTCCTTGGGCCGGATCCGGCATACATTCCAGGCATGGTAAAGTTCGTGACAACTGATGCCCAGCAACTCTTCCATTTGCGCGGGATCCTGAAGGCCTTCCGCGGGGCCAAAGGTGATGACCGTACCTCGTCGGTGCTCGACCCCGTGGTAATGGGGATAGGGAAGCAACTGAAGGATGAAATGGTATTCCGGCTCGGGGAATTCGCCAAAATCGGTGATCAGTTTTTGGGTAAAGGCCACGAATCGACCCAAAAACAGGTCTTTGTCAAAATGAACCTTGCCGTGTATCCAAAGATGAAAGCTGGTTTCTCCGGCCTGATACTCCCAGTGACTCAGATTTTTGGCGGCCAAAACCGTCGAATCAGCCAGCATTTGGAAATTTTCCGCTTTCCAGACTGTGGGCCTTACGGAGACCAGGGTGCTGACATGTTTGGGGAAGTCCGGCAAATCCAGCGTCACTTCGATTTCTTCTTCGCTTCGCCCCAAGACTTCAAAGCAGCAATTTGCCAGATTGGCATACACCTGTTCGTCATCCGCCCATGCGCTGCCGGCATCCATCTTTCCGGCCCAATATTCGTATCCGATTTGGATTTTCGCCGCGTTTGCGGGAAAGATTTCCCAGCGGTCTTTGGAGGCCTTTTCAGACCGGATGCTCTTTTTTTTCTCATCGAAAACCATGAATCCCCGGATATTTTGTGCGTAGTTTGCGAGCTGGTATCGCCCGGCTCTCCAGGCGGGAAGCTGGAGCGAAAAGGGCTTTTTGTCCAAAACGTCAAGAATCAGCCGGACTTGGATGAATTGGGATGCGGGATTCGGACAGGAAATCTGGTAGTGGATCATGGTTTTCTTACTGGGTCTCAAAACAAATGTAGGAGTGCGATTTGTATTTAAGAAAATGGTACATATCTTTGCAGTCCTTTTTGGGGTCAATGCCAAAACAGGAAAGTCACGGGAGCAATTAGATAAAGATATTCGATCATGAAAAGAACATTCCAGCCTTCTAACAGAAAGAGAAAAAACAAGCACGGCTTCAGAGAAAGAATGGCGACTGCCAATGGCAGAAGAGTTTTGAGAGCCAGAAGAGCAAAAGGAAGACACAA
>CAZGYC010000427.1:0-1284 GCA_964530015.1 uncultured Limnohabitans sp.
GCTTTGGGAGAGTTTGTGGAGCTTGGGCTTGCGGCTGGATAGCTCTTGGATGGCCTTCTTGTACTTGGCGCAGGTCTTCGGGCTTGCGTTTTTTTTTCCAAGAAATCCAATCCACTGCAAGCAGTGTTGAATATTTTTCACTGTCGGGAAGTTGAAGAAATCATCCCGATATTCGTAAAATAGCAGCCTTACAGATTGGCCATGAGCAATAAATTGGATGTCCCATTCTTAGAAAAAATCAGATCACTGCTCCTAAAGGCACAATCTGGCGTAGTAAAACAGGTGAATGCCATAATGGTTTCTACCTATTATGAAATGGGAAAGCAAATAGTGGAGCAGGAACAACAGGGCCACTATGAGGCTGAATATGGAGCCTATATCCTGTCCGAACTCTCCAAACAGCTCACGTTGGAATTCGGCAGAGGATATTCCAAAAGAAATTTGGAGCTGATCCGTAAATTTTATGTTACTTATAAGAATGCGAAATCACCGATTTCGCAAAGTCTCAGTTGGACACACTACATCCAATTGATGCGAATTGCCGAAGACAACGAACGAGGATATTACCAACGGGAGGCAGAATCCAACAACTGGAGTGTAAGGGAATTGGACAGGCAAATTAACTCAGGCTTGTTCCAACGTTTGTTGCGATCTAAAGACAAAGAACAAGTAAGGCAACTGAATGACAAAGGGGAGCACGCCCTGCAATATCCCTTACAGGCAATCAAGGATCCCTATGTGTTGGAGTTTCTGAATCTGGAAGAAAAAAGCACCTATTCTGAATCCCAACTTGAGCAAGCCATTATCGACAAGCTGGAACATTTTCTTTTGGAATTGGGTAAAGGCTTTACGTTTGTAGGGAGACAGGTACGTTTTACATTTGACGAAGAACATTTCAGAATTGACCTGGTCTTCTACAACCGTTTGCTTCGCTGTTTTGTCTTGGTTGACCTGAAGATAGGGAAACTCAAACACCAGGATTTGGGTCAGATGCAAATGTATGTAAACTATTATGATCGTTTTATGAAAACTGAGGAAGAAATGCCGACCATTGGGATCATCCTATGCAAAGACAAAAAAGATACGATGGTGGAAATTACCTTGCCAAAAGACAATCAACAGATTTTTGCCAGCAAATACCTGCTTTATTTGCCGAATGAAGAGGAATTAAAAAAACTAATTGAACAAGAATAAGTTTGGAGGAAATTCTCCTTCCATTCCCATAACATCAAAAGCCTGCCAGGAACCCCTTCCGGCAGATATGCCGGAGTAGCTTTGACTCCG
>CAZGYC010000428.1:0-1276 GCA_964530015.1 uncultured Limnohabitans sp.
AATTTCCGCGCTAGCTTTCCGCTAACATATCCGGCACGTCGGGTTTGTAATCCTAGCTTGCACAACGATTACGGTAGACCTACTACCATCTTCTATTCAACATTGAATAACACTCGCAGTCGTTATTCATTCACAGTACACTCCTCGCGGTCACGTCAGTAAGACAACGAAAATCAATATCACAGAATAAGAGAAATTAGCCAAACTAAAAAAGGTTGGATAAATATTAATAAAACGAATATTAGTTGTTCATAATAAGAAAACTTATGCTCTTTTTCTCTCTTTAGATAAAGCATTCGCATAGATGCAAAAAGGCTAATTGACCAAGATATTCCATACATCAAAGGATATATGTCATGTTTTTGTAAATTCATTTTTATTCATTTTAGTGATTAAATATTGGGGCTATTAGTGGGTTCTTTTACAATCGTTGTATTGAAGTTGGTTTAATCCTAACTGATGATAGTAAGTGTTAACTACAATCGCACCACAACCACCACCAACAATAACTCCTCCTATTGCTCCTGCCACTGCTCCAAGACCAAGAGTACTGCCAGTTATATATGAAAATGTACCAAAACCTGCGCCAGCACATCCGCCCAACTCTGCCAACATCCAATTACGTGCTATCGCATCTTGATGTACTCGGATACCTTCACAATAACCATAAGTAGTAGTATCTGGAAATGATGGCATCATTGCACAATTAGGCGTTAAACTACTTAAAATAAAATAATTTGGCATCATATTATCATTAAGTCCTAATCCTAATTTAGAATACCTTTTGGCAGAGCCAAAGATTGATATATTATCATCGTATGTTAAATTTTGGTCGATATGATTATTTCTTAAATTGATGATATCATTTTGTATTTGGCATTGAAAATTATTCATGTCTTGAGTTCCACTAAAACTTAAAGCTTTTGCTAAATCATCTAAGTCGGTAATACTTAAAGTGTCCTTGGAAACTAACTCATTAATCCGGGGCTGGTCAAATGGAAAGTTGTTAAAATTTTGTATTTTATTTACTAATTGAGTATAAGCACTATCATTTGCCATCGCAAAGCTCACTTTCTCCAAATCATAATTATGCGACAAACAAGAGTTAAACCCGTTCAGCATCACCAACATTCCCATATTTTCGGGGTTTGTTGGGCTTTCTGTAGGTAGCTTCAATATGTTTACGCTAATATCGGCCAGTTCGTTTAAATTGTTTTCGTCTCCTATCAATAAAGTGGAGCCACAGTTTTCGGCATTAAAACTTTTTAGTGCACAA
>CAZGYC010000429.1:0-1270 GCA_964530015.1 uncultured Limnohabitans sp.
CGCATTTCCGTGGTTGCCGACCGCCTGCCACCCGGCGGCTACATGGAAATCCAAATCTGGGCAGGTGGAGCCCTGTTCGCCGCCACCGGCAACAGCATCATCAAGCTTTACGCCGCCGACTTCGATGCCAACGGCGTCGCCAAATTGGACGTTTACTATCCCGGCACGGCGGCCATTTCCTCCTTCTGTGCCTATTACCGGCTCAAGGACGCCAACGGCACGCTGCTCAGCGGATATTGAAACGTGGCGGCGGTTTTCCAGCCGCCGCCTCCTGAAGGCACCTTTCCAGCTCCGTCCGGCAGTCCGGCCACTCGCACCATGAACCGATTCCATCTCATCCTGTCTGGCATCGCCGCCCTCACCCTCGCGGGTGGCGTCGCCATTTGGATGAACTCCGGCAAATCGCCGGAACCATCCGCCTCTGCCCGGCCCGGATCTCCAATCCCCGATTCCAAACCTCTCCCACTCCATCCGGTGGTGGGCAGGATCATCAGGGAAGGGGCGGAAATGCCCTACCTGAAATTCAACTACCTCATCAAGGAGCTCCCCACCGACCTCGCCGCGCACGACATCGAGGCCCTCATCGCCTTCATCATGGCTCCGCCGCCCGCCGCCTTTCTGGACGCCGAGTGGGGCTCGCTCGTCAACGACATCCAGGAATGCCTCACCGTCCAGACCATCCCCAGCGAAAGCGTCGCCCGCGCCCTGAGCGCCATCTACCGCGATGAATCGCGCATCCAGCTCCAACGCGACTACGCCCTCCAGCACATCGGCGGCTTCGCCATCTTCCTCATCCACACCCGATCCGCCGACCTCAATTCCCAATCCCCGATCTCCAAGATCCAATCCCTTCTCCTCGCCGACCTCCGCCACGCGGTGTCCGATCCCACCAACCCTTGGGCCGGGACCGCCCTCAACCTCCTCGACGGCATCCTGCGTGCCGCCGAATCCCGCACGGTGGAAATCCCCGGCCTCGACGCGCAGTCCCTTTCCGCCCTTGCCCTTCCCATCGCGGAAAACCCCGGCCTTCCCCTCAATTCCCGGCTTCCCGCCCTCCAGCTCATGGGCCGCCACCGCGCCCCGCAGGCCGCCGAACTCGCCCGCCGCATCCTTTCCGATTCTTCCTCCTCCCTCATGCTCGTTCAGGCCGCCGCCGGAGTCCTTTCCCAATGCGGCACCCGTGACGATCTGCCGCTGCTCCAAACCGCCCTTGCCACCGGCACCGTCCACACCCGTCCCGCCCTCGCCCACGCCATCAGAACCCTCTCCG
>CAZGYC010000430.1:0-1269 GCA_964530015.1 uncultured Limnohabitans sp.
TGATCTGCCCCCTTCTGAGTGGTCCGGCGACTATCATAGTCTGGACCATGAAGGAGATTTGGGATGGCATCGAAGAAGCACAGTGCGGAGGAGATTATCGGGAAGCTGCGTGAGGCGGAGGTTGTACAGGGACAGGGTGGGACGGTTGCCGATGCGTGTCGCCGGATTGGGGTGACGGAGCAGACCTATTATCGCTGGCGTAAGGAGTATGGCGGTCTGAAGGTCGATCAGGCGCGGCGTTTGAAGGAGCTGGAGGCGGAGAATGGCCGGCTTCGTCGCGCGGTTGCGGATTTGACGCTGGACAAGCTGATCCTGAAAGAGGCGGCGCGGGGAAACTTCTGAGCCCCGCGCGCCGGCGTCGTTGCATCGATCAGGTTCGCGAGAAGCTTTGGGTGTCGGAGCGGCGTATCTGCCGCGTACTCGGACAACACCGGTCGACGCAGCGCAAGCCGCCGCGCGGGGCAGATGACGAAGCGGCGTTAACCGAGGACATCATCGCGCTTGCCCGGCAATATGGCCGTTATGGCTATCGCCGGGTGACGGCGTTGCTGCGCGATGCGGGATGGCATGTGAACCGCAAGCGGGTGGAGCGCATCTGGCGCCGCGAAGGGCTGAAGGTGCCTCAGAGACAGCCGAAGCGTGGGCGGCTCTGGTTGAACGACGGATCGTGCATCCGGCTCCGGCCGGAGTACCCCGGGCACGTCTGGTCTTACGACTTCGTCGAAGGCCGCACCCACGATGGTCGCAAATACCGGATCCTGTCGATCATCGACGAGGCGAGCCGGGAGTGCCTGGCGCTCGTCGTCGCGCGCCGGTTGCGGAGCGATGATGTTCTGGCGGCGCTGGCGGCGCTGTTCGTGGCCCGTGGGCCGCCTGCGCATATCCGTTCGGACAACGGTCCCGAGTTCATCGCGACAGCGGTGCGCGAATGGCTGGGCCGGATCGGCGTGAAGACGCTCTACATCACCCCTGGCAGCCCATGGGAGAATGGCTATTGCGAGAGCTTCAACGGCTCGCTTCGCGATGAGCTGCTCAATGGCGAGATCTTCTACACGCTGGCCGAGGCCAGGATACTGATCGAGGCATGGCGGCGCCATTACAACACCGTCCGTCCACACAGCGCCCTGGGTTATCGGCCACCAGCGCCGGAAACGGCTTCGCCGCCATGGCCGCCCTCCGGTTCCGCTCCGCTCCACCTGCGGACGGCCATGGCGCCGGAAACAACAATGCACTAACAATCAACACGGACCACTCGGTGGGGGCCGGTCA
>CAZGYC010000431.1:0-1264 GCA_964530015.1 uncultured Limnohabitans sp.
GTCGGTGGGTTTGACGGAGTGTATGAGTTTGGGAAGATGTTCCGAAACGAAGGGATGGACCGCACCCACAACCCGGAATTTACCTCGATGGAAATCTACGTGGCCTACAAGGACTACGTGTGGATGATGGAGATGGTGGAGGAGCTGATCGAGCAGGTGACGGAGACGATCCACGGCAAGACCAAGATCAAAGTAGGGGAGCACGAGATCGAATTTGCCGGGCCGTATAGAAGGCTGAGCATGTATGACTCCATCAAGGAATACGCAGGGGTTGATGTCAGCGAGTTGGACGAGGATGGGTTGCGCAAGGTGTGTGCAGAGATGGGCATCCAAGTGGACGGGACGATGGGCAAGGGCAAACTGGTCGATGAGATCTTCGGTGAAAAGGTCGAAGCCAACCTGATCCAGCCCACCTATATCACCGACTATCCGATCGAGATGACGCCGCTCGCCAAGAAGCACCGCAGCAAGCCGGGCTTGGTGGAGCGATTTGAGTTGTTTGTCAACGGAAAAGAAATCGCGAATGCCTATTCCGAACTCAACGACCCGATTGACCAGCGGGAGCGCTTTGAAGATCAACTGAAATTGGCCGAAAGAGGAGACGACGAGGCGATGGCAATGGACGAGGATTTCCTTCGCGCCCTGGAGTACGGCATGCCTCCAACCTCCGGGCTGGGTATCGGAATCGACCGTCTGACGATGTTGCTGACCAACAATACCACGATTCAGGAAGTGCTCTTCTTTCCCCAGATGAGGCCGGAGAAAAAACAGGTGGAGCTGACGGAAGAGGAGAAACTGATCTTTGAGCTGTTAAAACAGGAGTCTCCTGTGGCTTTGCCGGAGCTGAAAGGGAAAGCCGGACTTAGCGGCAAGAAATGGGATGTGTCCATGAAAGGACTGACTCAGAAAGGCCTTGTTTCTGTCGTAAAAGAAGGAGACAGCCTGAACGTCTTTCTTTTGGATTAATTTCCTTTTGGCATTAAAACAGAAAAACCGGGCTGCGAGGCCCGGTTTTTTTCTGAAAGTCCCGGAACAGTTCCCGCAGATTTCCGCAGAAAACGACACAGATTTCCGCGGATTTTATACATCGGCCTAATCACTTTCATGCCCGTTTTTAAAGTCTTGGTTCATGGGTGTTTTTTCTGAAAGTCTTCCGAGGAACGTCCCGTTATCGGGATCGGATTTGCAAAATTCAGATTTCTGACTTACGACTTCTTTCGTCTTCCAACATCCAGTACTTCCGGTCTTCCGCCCTTAGTTGGTG
>CAZGYC010000432.1:0-1263 GCA_964530015.1 uncultured Limnohabitans sp.
AGAATCAAGAGCCAAGAATCGAGAACCAAGATCTAGGAATTTAGATTCAAGAGCCAAGTATCAAGACATTAGACACAAGACATGAAAGTTAAGGCATGCAGGTCAATTGGGACGAACTCCCCCTTTTATTCCAAACTTTTGCTTCACAATGCAAAACATCGAAAAGGGGGGGGCGGGGGATTTGAGAGGAATTCTGGGAGAAAGGCTTGAAAACGCTGGTTTTTGAATTTTCGGGCCCATCTTGCTGTAGAAGCAGTTTAAGGCGCTGAAATGGGCGTTCTTTTTCTCCCTGAAGGCTGTAGCGCAAATAAACGAGTGGCTTGTGGAAGTCTGCGAACCCGGAAATACGGCCATTTCCCGTTATTTTGCCAAACAAATTTGTGAAACAATTGGAAAACCTGATCCTGCGAAAAGCCAATCCCGGAGACACCGCCAGCCTTTGGGAGATCATCGAGCCCATCATCCGTGCCGGAGAGACCTATGTTTTTGCTTCCGATTCTTCCAAAGAAAAGATCATGGGGTATTGGCTGGCCGCGGACAAGGAAACTTATGTAGCGGAATTGGAAGGGGAAATCCTCGCGACTTTCTTTCTCAAAGCCAACCAGCCCGACCGCGGATCCCATGTGGTCAATGCAGGTTATATCGTGAGTCCCAAATCAAGCGGAAAAGGGATCGGAAAAGCCATGGCGGAGTTTTCCTTTTCCGAAGCCAGGCGATTGGGCTACCGCGCCATACAGTTTAACTATGTGGTCAAAAGCAATACGACGGCGGTGAAACTCTGGCAAAAGTTGGGTTTTGACATCGTGGGAGAGGTGCCGGAAGCTTTTGCCCATCCAACACTTGGGCTGACCAATGTGTATGTGATGTATCGGAAGCTTTGAAGACGGAAGTCCGAAATCGCACATCCGAAATTTCACATTGAGGACCAAGAAGCCGTTGGCCGACTCCCCCTTTGCATTCAAATCCAGGTTTGGAAATGTCCCATGGAAAAAGGGGGCGGGGGATTTGTGACGAAATCCGGAAATTTTATTGGGGACGTTCGATAGATTTGGGACCGGAGCTGGGGCCAATGTGCAAAAAATCCCCCTAACCCCCTTTAGAGAAAGGGGGAATAGGTCAATCGGAACCTCAACCGTTCATCTCCAAACCTTGGCGCAATTTTTTGAATCCATATAAAATCGATCAAATGAACCATTATCCGTATGTCATCCTCGGAGGGGGAATCGCCGGTTTGGCGACTGCCATTGCTTTGAAAAAGATCGG
>CAZGYC010000433.1:0-1252 GCA_964530015.1 uncultured Limnohabitans sp.
AATAAGATTAACAAACAATAAATAAAATGGGACAGACATACAAAAATTGCCAAAGTTGCGGAATACCTTTAAACAAAGACACGCAAGGTGGCGGAACAGAAAAAGACGGAACTAAAAGCACAAAATATTGTAGCTATTGTTACGCAAACGGAGAATTTAAAGGCGGAAATGTAACCTTGAAAGAGTTTTCTGAAATGTCAAGAAAAGGAATGATTGAAGGAGGGAAAAGCAAATTTTTTGCTTGGCTTTTTTCACGACCTTTTATGCTTGGACATTTAGAGCGTTGGAAAACTAAATAATGGCATTTTACGACCTAAATAAAGAACAACGACTTCAACTTGTTGACGAAATCAACAAGGACATTCTTGCGGACGTTCAAAAAGAAAAGAACAACAGCATTACAAAATACTTTTCAGACGAAGACACATACATCCGAAAGACAGCATATTTGGCGATAGGAAAAATATGGAAAGGAAATCCAAATCTACAACCAAATATTATAAAACTACTTGACAAACTTTTCAAGTCAGACAAAGAAAAAATAAGACAAACTACTATCAATGCGGCAGGCGAAATTGGCATCAAAGAATTTGACTGCGTTGAACACTTTTTTGACAATGGACTTTTTGACGAACATCACATCGTTAGAAATGCAGTTATTGGTTCAATTAAAAAAATGGGCGAGAAAAATCCCAAACCTGTTTTGAAATGGACAAAAAAATATTTGCACCATTCAGACAAAGAAGTTCGTAGAGAAATTTGTCACGGCATTGAGCTTCGGGGACGGACACACCCACAAGAAATTTTACCATTGCTCAAAGAACTTCAATTTGACAAAACAGCAAGAGTTAAAAATACGTTGGTTCACGTTTTAGGACAAATTGCATATAAAAAGGGTTGTCTTGAAACAGTTGTTGAACATCTTAAATCGTGGGACAACAAAGAACTTGTATTGCAAGCATTAGACGAAATTGTTGACGTTCATAATCGCTACAAGGACTTTGCTATACTAACACAAGAACAAGCAATAAACTACATAGACAAACATTACAGACAGAAAGACAAGAAGGGCAGCCACTAACAGCGGCTTGGCGTAATGGGGGCAGACGTGCTAAATTGAACATTTGTGCTTCTAATAAACACTTGTGCTTGGTTGACAGTTTTGTGCTCCGAAAGCCCCCACTACGCCAAGCCGCGAACCGTTATGCACAAGCGTAGAACGACACAGCAACAAGCAACGACAATGAAAAAA
>CAZGYC010000434.1:0-1248 GCA_964530015.1 uncultured Limnohabitans sp.
AGAAGGCCCGCTCCGGTTCCGGCACCCGTGTCGGTTTCGAAGGCGGCCAGATGCCTCTTCATCGCCGTCTGCCGAAGCGCGGCTTCAACAACTACGACTTCCGCGACAAGGTGGCCGTCTTCAACGTCGGTGAACTCGACGATCTCTTCGATGCCGGTGCCACCATCGACGAAGCCGCCCTCAAGGGCCAGGGCCTCGTCAACGGCACCTACGACAAGATCAAGGTTCTTGGCGTGGGCGAAGTCACCAAGGCGTTCCACCTCGTGGTGTTCAATGCCAGTGCTTCCGCTCGTGAAAAGATCGAAAAAGCGGGTGGTTCGGTTACCGAGCCCAAGGCTTGATCGCTCCAGTTGATCTCTGATTTCCGATGAGGAAGCGCATTCCCGCGCTTCCTCATCGTGTTTATAACACTTAGCGTCTTTTTTCTCACCCTTCAGCCATGATTTCAGCGTTTACCAACACTTGGAAGATCCCCGAACTCCGGGACCGGATTCTTTTCACCCTCGCCCTGATCGTCATCATCCGCCTGGGGGTCCACGTCACTCTGCCCGGAGTCGATGCCACGGTCATCAAGGACTGGATGGACAGCTTGCAGAAGCAGGATCCGACCACCGGTGGCGGCATCACCGCCTTGCTCACCGTGTTCTCGGGTGGCGGTCTCCAGCAGGCCGGTATTTTCGCGCTGGGCATCATGCCTTACATTTCCGCATCGATCATGGTGCAGTTGATGACGGCGGTCGTCCCCAAGCTTTCGCGGCTCGCCCGTGAAGATGGCGGTCGCCAGAAGATCACTCAATACACCCGCTACATCACGATTCTGATCGCGCTGGTTCAGGGCTTTTTCGTCGCGAAGTCGCTGACGAATCCCGGAAATATTCCTTACATGAGCGGCATCGAGCAATTCGGAACGCTGGTTCCGAATGATAATCTCACCTGGATGTTCCTCACCGTTCTCACCATCGTGGCGGGCACGGTTTTGCTGATGTGGATTGGCGATCAAATCACCGAGAAGGGAATCGGCAACGGCACCTCCATCATCATCACCGTCAACATCATTTCCGCGCTGCCGGGAGCCTTGATTCAGGCATGGAATTTCTTCGTCAAAGGCGAGGGAGTCAGCCCCTTCAACTCGATCATGATGGTCGTGATGATCGCCTTGTTGCTCGTTGTCATCGCCGCGACGATTTCCATCACCCAGGCCCAGCGCCGGATCGCGGTGCAATACGCCAAGCGCGTCGTCGGCCGCAA
>CAZGYC010000435.1:0-1242 GCA_964530015.1 uncultured Limnohabitans sp.
CGGCATTTACACGCTATCTCTACGATAGGATAAACTGGCAAAACAGATTGCTCGGACTGATCGGGCCTCGGGGTGTTGGGAAAACTACCCTCATTTTGCAGTACATCAAAAACAACCTGAATCTTCGGGAAACACTCTACGTGACAGCGGAGGATTTCTATTTTGCAAAGAACCGTCTGACAGATTTGGCAAATGACTTGGTAAAGGCTGGAGGCAAATATCTATTTGTGGATGAAATTCATAAATACCCGGATTGGTCGAGAGAACTAAAGCTTATTTACGATTACCATCAAGGGTTGAAAGTGGTGTTTACGGGTTCCTCTATTCTTGACATTAGAAAAGGGAGCGCCGATTTGAGCAGAAGGGCCGTAGTTTATTCCATGCAAGGACTGTCTTTTCGTGAATATTTGAGGCTGTTTCATCAGATAGAAGTACGATCCTATTCAATTGACGAAATTGTGGACCACCAAGTCGACGTTCCCCAAATCCCCCATCCACTTCCCTTGTTTGGCGACTATCTGAAAAAAGGATACTACCCATTTTCCGGGGAAGCTGATTTTGGACTAAAAATACAGCAGGTCGTCAACCAAACCTTGGAAGTGGATATTCCAACCTATGCCCAGATGAACGTTTCGACGGGAAGAAAACTGAAGCAGTTATTGGCGATTGTGGCACAAAGCGTACCCTTCAAGCCCAATATGAGCAAAATAGCGGAAATGCTGAACATCAGCCGAAACAACGTGGCCGATTACCTGCTCTGCATGGAAGAGGCGGGAATGATCGCCCAGTTGAGAAGCCAGACAGCGGGCGTCCGGGGATTGGGCAAGGTCGATAAAGTATATCTGGAGAACAGCAACCTGGTTTACCAGTTGGCGGATGACAACCAAGACAAAGGAAATATACGGGAGACCTTTTTTCTCAACCAATTGAAAGTGAACCACCAAGTGGTGTCTTCTACATTGGGTGATTTCAAAATTGGTGCCCTGGATTTTGAAGTAGGCGGGAAAGGCAAAGGAGGGAAACAGATCAAAACTGCCGAAAAAGGATACGTGGTCAAAGACGACATCGAAAGGGGATACCTGACTACCCTTCCCCTTTGGCACTTTGGATTGATGTATTGATTTCAATGTCTTGACTGTTAAACGTTCATTCGTTCAACGTTCAATCCCGCGCTTAACGCTTAACGCTTTAACGATTCCCGCGCTTAACGTCTTTAGCCTGGCTGTCCTGCTTCACCAAAAT
>CAZGYC010000436.1:0-1242 GCA_964530015.1 uncultured Limnohabitans sp.
TATCCACTTTTGCCCAAAGCCCCATCAAGGTCGCTTTTGTCGGCAACAGCATCACCCAAGGCCCCGGCCGCGACAATCCCGACAGCTATCCGCTCCAGGTGGGTGCTTTACTCGGTGATGCCTATGAAGTCAAAAACTTCGGCGTCAGCGGCCGGACCCTGCTGAAAAAAGGGGATTACCCGTATTGGAACGAGCCGCAGTTCCAAGAGGCCAAGGATTTCCGGCCGGATGTCGTGGTGATCAAGCTCGGCACCAACGACTCCAAGCCCCAAAACTGGGCACACAGCGCAGATTTTGTGAAAGACTATCTGGATTTGATCGCCGAGTTTCGTGTCCACATGCCTGCCGACGGCAAAGTCTATGTGGTGATACCTGTCCCCGTGACCCGGGAAAACTTTGGCATCACCCCGGATGTGATGAACAACGAGCAGCGGCTGATGCTCTTCGAAATCATCCAAAAGTCCGGAGCAGAAGTGATCGACCTCTATACCCCGCTGCAGGACAAGCCCGAATTGCTTCCTGACGGGGTTCATCCCAACAAAGAAGGCCTGACGATCATGGCTGAGGTGATAGCGAGGAGGATCCGGTTGTAAGATCGGAGGATTGAAAGGTTACATGCCCCGACAATTTTATGGTGATCCCGCTTCTCCGGAAGCGGGATTTTCTTTCGTTTTGGTTTGTGGTTGCCGTCTCGGGCTCTTGGAGATGGTTTGAGGAAGATGACAGAGCTTTCGACTTTTTTTGGAAAAGGCCCCTTCTGATCAATCTGCCAACTTTGACGATGTTGGAACGCATTGCGGGGTGTACTACAATGGCGACCGAATAGACTGTAACCTGGAGGAATTTTCTATTTTTCCAATTCAACAAAGTGGAAACATTTTTACAGGCAAAATCACCGGCGGCTATTCTCCAACGGATTTTGAAATTAAGCTGACCCATTTGGTTGAGGACAAAAAGATCCTTTGGGAAGTGACTAAAAAAGGTGATGGACTTTTCTGTTTTCCTTTGAAAGAAATTCCGGAACAGAAGAGGGAAGTCCTCAAAACCTTCCTTGATCTTTTTCAAGATTCCCTTTTTCAATTCCCCTTTCCAAGATTAAAGTCATAAAACCAATTTTTCAACCTCGCTGATTTAAAATCACATTTTAAATCAGCATGGCAATAAATTAACAAATGTGATTATCCGCCACTTTGCCAGTGGCCAAATTAACTCTTGATGGCACCTCGACTTCGCTCGGTGTCC
>CAZGYC010000437.1:0-1242 GCA_964530015.1 uncultured Limnohabitans sp.
ATCTCCCGCCTGACCAGCTCAAACTCCCGGCTGCTCTGCCCCGCAATGGAGGTATTTTCGGCGGCTCTTCGGGTCAGATACGGCATTACCTTCTCCACCGGACCGTAGGGAACGTATTTCACCACCCGGTAGCCGGCTTTTGCCAGATTGAAGGAAATGTTGTCGCTCATGCCATACAACTGGGAGAAATACACGCGGTCGGATTTGGGGTCGATCGCATGCAGGTTCATCAGTTCGGTCAGCTTGAGAGCGCTTTTTTCATTATGTGTCGCGCATACCAGATAAACCCCATTTTCCACGCAAAACCCAATCGCGGCATTGTAGTCCCGGTCGGTTGCTTCCTTGCTGGGTTGGATCGGATCGGTATAGCCCAGCTCCTGGGCCCGTTCCCTTTCCTTCTCCATGTAAGCACCCCTTACAGGCTTTGCCCCGAGAAGATAGCCCCTTTCCAAAGCGGCTTCCTGCGCTTTTTTCAGGCGCTCCAGCGAATCGTGGCGATACATCTGGTAGGTATTGTAGACGACGCACCGTTCCTTGTTGTACCGCTCCATGGCGGCATAGGTCAGGTCATCGATCACGTCCTGAAACCAGCTTTCCTCCGCATCCGACAGGATCTTCAAACCCAGGTCATGCGCAGCCTTGCAAAGCCGGTCCACTCTCGCCCTGACCCTTTCAAAAGCCTGCTTTTCAACCTCGGTCAACTCTTCCCCAGCCTGGATTTTCTCCATAATCTGGTAGTCTCCCAATCCGGTCACTTTGAAAACCCCAAAAGGCATGTAGTCGGTCTTGGCGGATTCTACCATCGTCTGGTAGATCTCTTCGCAGGTTTTGTCAAAAGACTCCTCGTCCCCTTTTCCTTCTATCGATAGATCCAGGATGGACATCACTCCAAAATCCGCCAGATGCTTACAGGCTTGGATGCTTTCGGCAATCGTCTCGCCTCCGCAAAAATGCCCGAACATGGTCCGCTTCATGATTCCCTTCACGGGCAATTTGAGCTTGAAAGCCAAGTTGGCCAGGCCAATACCCAAATCAGAGATCAGATTGCTGTTTAGGGTGGCAAAAATCAGGTACATCTTTCTGAGTTCCGCATTGCTTTTGGAAGCGAAAGCCACTTCCAGGTTTTCGAAAGAGATTTTGGGTCTGACCGGCATACCGCTGTTTTAAGGCTGCAAAGATATCAAAAAAACATCCATGAAATTGGAATTCCTGCCTATCGGCAAGACGGGCCCATCTACCGCA
>CAZGYC010000438.1:0-1239 GCA_964530015.1 uncultured Limnohabitans sp.
GGATCAAGGGGGAGTTGCCGCGTGGTGATCGGAGAAGCAGCAGTCCAAATCCAGCATCCCGAGAAGCAAGAATCGGATGGCAAATCCTTGGATAAGTCGTTCGACATTGCAAATGTCGAACAGCAGAATGTCGAACAGCCGAGAAGTGCCATAGGCACGGCCGATTGGATAGCCCAGGGTTTCAACCCTGGGCCGGAGATACCAGCCCCCCCCAGCGCTGGCGTAGGAATCTATTCTGGAAAACAGGGTCTCATGCCAGCAAGATGGAAACGGGGGCAGGTTTTGGAAAAGAATTGGAGTTAGGATCGGAGATCTGCCAGTCGCGGATGCCTAGGATCAAATCCCCCCAACCCCCTTTGACAAACCTTGTTTTTCCAATACAAAGGAATCGGATCAAGGGGGAGTTGGTCCCTGCTGACGGAGAAGCAGAAGTCCAAATCCAGCTTCCCGAGAAGCAGAAACCGGATTGAAAATCCTTCGATAAGTAGTTCGACATTGCAAATGTCGAACAGCTTTCCCGGTCAAATCCCCCCAACCCCCTTTGGTAAACCTTGCTTTTCCAAGACAAAGCAACCGGATCAAGGGGGAGTTGCTAGGTGGTGAATCCGGGAAGCAGGAGTCCAAGTCCGGCGTCCGGAGAAGCAGAAACCGGATTGAAAATCCTGGGATAAGTAGTTCGACATTGCAAATGTCGAACAGCGGATCAAATCCGGCTCCGGAGAAGCAGAAACCGGATTGAAAATCCTAAGATAGGTCGTTCGACATTGCAAATGTCGAACAGCGGATCGAACAGCATTTCCTGTCAAATCCCCCTAACCCCCTTTGACAAACCTTGGTTTTCCAAGACAAGGGAACTGGATCAAAGGGGAGTTGCTACGTGGTGAATCCGGGAAGCAGAAGTCCAAGTCCGGCTTCCCGAGAAGCAGAAACCGGATTGAAAATCCTGGGATAGGTCGCCCGACATTACAGATGTCGAACAGCGGAAAAAAGGAACACCGCTATCGATTCTCCATGCTCCTGTCGCCATTTTTTCGCTCTGGATTGGTTTGTTTTAGATTGGCTTAACCGGCATATGGACCGGGCATTAAGCTATTCATTATGGAACTTCCGGGACTTTCCTGGGTTTCCTTCCCTTTTCATTTCTCGGTTTTTTAGTAAACTCCACATATTTCTGGTATAGGAAGTTGTCGTAGGAATAGACCAAGAAAAACAAGAAATAAACAAAGGTCATGTTTTTCA
>CAZGYC010000439.1:0-1227 GCA_964530015.1 uncultured Limnohabitans sp.
GAGATCTTGCCGCCGTTTTATAGCACCCCGCTCGCATACGCCACGTACCTGCTGCTGGCAGTTTTGCTGGCATATTGGCTGATCACCAGTTACAAAAGACGGATGAACAGCCGCCATCAGGTACAGTTGAATCTTCTGGAAGCGGAGAAGGAAAAGGAACTCTACGAAGCCAAAATTGAGTTTTTCACCCACATCACCCATGAGATCCGGACCCCGCTCACCCTGATCAAAGGGCCCTTGGAGGACATCCTGAGCAAGGAGCGAAACTGCGATGCCGAGGTGAAAAATGACCTGCTGATCATCGAGAAAAACACGAATCGCCTGATCGACCTCAGCAACCAGCTCCTCGACTTCCGCAAGACCGAGCAGCGGGGATTCAAGCTGAGCTTTCTCAAAACAGAGATTTGCGGGGTTTTGGATGAATTGTACGCCCGGTTCAAAGTGACCGCGGTCCAATCCGGACTGAATTTCACGCTGGAAAAATCCACCTCCACCCTCTTTGCAGATGTGGACAAGGAGGCCCTCATCAAGATTCTCAGCAACCTGCTGATCAATGCGCTGAAAAATGCCGAAAGCATGATCCACATCCACTTGATCTATGATCCGGCTCACCCCACTCACCTCCAGATTGAAATCTCAAATGACGGATTTCTTATACCGCATGAATTGGCCGAAAAAATCTTCGAGCCCTTCTTCCAAATCGACGACTCTTCCTCTTCCAAGTCAAAACAAGGTACGGGACTGGGCTTGCCACTGGCGAAATCACTGGCAGAGATGCACCATGGATCGCTCAGAACAAACACTCAGGACAATCTCAACCGATTTGTACTGGAGCTTCCCGTCAGGCAAAAAAATGCCATCCACTTTGAGGAGGAAAACGAAACGCCAACAGATGTAAAAATCACTGAAGAGAAGGAAGATTTTCCCGCAAAACCCAAGAGAAAATCCAGTCTTCCTGCGATCCTGCTGGTAGAAGACAACCGGGCGCTGCTGCGGTTTCTGGGAGACAAGCTGAAAGGAAACTATGTGATCCACAAAGCTGCAAACGGGATCTCGGCCTTGGAAGTGATGAAAAACGAACCCATCGATCTGGTCATTTCGGACGTGATGATGCCCGAGATGGATGGGTTCAAGCTGTGTGAGCACATCAAATCTGACCTGGCCACCAGCCACATTCCGGTCGTGCTGCTGACTGCCAAAAACAACATCAACGCCAAGATCACCGGA
>CAZGYC010000440.1:0-1218 GCA_964530015.1 uncultured Limnohabitans sp.
TGTCTTAATTCTTGGTTCCTACTGCGGCAGGCAAGCTTGGTTCTGAAATCTTGGCTCTTGGTTCTTGCTACTTATGTCTTGATACTTGATACTGACTTCTTGACACGCTCTACCAGTGAACTACCCCGCCATCACCCGCTGGTATCTTTTCCTTCGGATCCGGAGGAAACAACCGATCAGTCCGAAGCAGGCCAGGCAGACCAGGTAGCTGGTCCAGCTACGGTATTCTTCCCAATGAACGGCCAGTTTTTGGATTTCGAAGCTGGAAGCATCTGCCGAATCCGGGTTTGCGAGCCAGCCTGCGAGTTGGGGGGAGTTGATCTTCAGCCAGCAGCAGGAGAGCAGCAAAGCAAAGGTGCCCTGAATGATCAGGTCTTTGTTTCCCC
Source organism: uncultured Limnohabitans sp. (assembly GCA_964530015.1). GTDB lineage: Bacteria > Bacteroidota > Bacteroidia > Cytophagales > Cyclobacteriaceae > Algoriphagus. The sequence goes on from CAZGYC010000440.1 coordinate 387, forward strand.
AACGGTAGCGCTTGATGCCTTTGAGCAGGATGACGATCCAGAGTGGCACCCATGCCGCCAGGATGAGTGGGGAGAAAAAGGGCAGGAAAACCATGCCGAGGAGGATGGCAATCACCGGAGCCCAGCCCTGTTTTCCGAGTTCTGCCGCAAAGCGGTTGAGGTACAGGGTGGTAAGCAGGATTCCGAGGCCCCATTGGAGGCCAAATCCAAGGACAAAATCCAGTGGAAAACGGAAAAGGCCTGTTCCAATTCCCCGGACCACGGTACCGATACCCAGGGGGTCATTGTTGCCGGAGAGCAAGACCAAAATCAGGAGGATGCCTGACAGTCCCATGATTCCCTTGTTGAGTTTTTGGACTCTTGTGCGCTTTTTGAGCATCATTTGGGAAGCTTCCCAGTCAATCGGATTTTGGACGGCCACCCAGATGGAAAGCGGGGTCAAGGCCAGAAGGGCCAGTCCATAGGTGAGTTGGGAATGCCAGGGGGCCGTGCCCCATCCCCAAATCCCCCAACCCAAGGCTGCCAAGACCAAAGGGATAGCCAAGGCAATGGCCAAAGGAGTGGCTGATTTTGGACGGGCCTCCGGGTACAACAACAGTCTGTCACCGGGCAGCAAGAGCATCAAGCTGCCAGAGATCAACAAAAGCGGGGATACAAAGACCCCCAGCACCGAGACCATTCCAAGCTTGAATTTCTCATAGCGCAGGTAATAGTTTGTCTGGCCCATTCCGAGTGCAAAGGCTGCCCCATCGGGAGAAAAGGGATGGTACCAGAACTCCTTGAGCCAGGTGAAGTTGAAAAACAGGAGGATAAATCCCAGGGTCATGACGGG
>CAZGYC010000441.1:0-1213 GCA_964530015.1 uncultured Limnohabitans sp.
GCATCGTCTGCACCGAAACGTCCGATTTTTACAAAAATATTCGGAAAAAACTTTCCGGGGTCTTTGCCAAACAGTACGATTGCACCACGTTTCAGTTGTCCGTTTTTGGAAAGACGTAATTTTTCAAACAGTTCTTGAAGCGTCAAGTCCTTGCTTTCGGGCAATCTGCCTGAACTTTCGGCTTCACGCAAAAAAGAATTTACCGCTTTTTCGTCAATCTCATCAAAGGTTGCATCAGGCTCAATCACATCATCCCAAGTTTTGCCTGATTTCTTCAACAGAAATTCGTTGAGCGACGCCCCTGTTAATTCCTGTTTGGTGCTTCCGCTTCGGTAGTAATACCTTCCGCGCAAGGAAATGGGGACGGAATAGGGAAGTGTGACCATTTCGATAAAATGTCTTCCTTTTTCCTCATGCAAATTCACTTCAACGGTAATTCCCATTGCGTTGCGGATTTTGTTGGGAATTTCGTCCATCAATCTTTTGTAATCCCCAACGCCCACCACATTTCCGCTATCGTCTTTGCCGATAAAAATCACTCCACCCTGGGCATTGGAAAAACCGCATACCCACTTCAGGTAGTCATCGTGCCAAGCACTTTTGTATTCTATGTTTTGGGATTCCGACACGGTGTGGGTTTTCTGAAAAGTTGTTCTGTTCTTTTTCAATGGAAGGCTGCCTTTCACCAAACCTGCGGTGGATTCAGGAGCAGCCGGGCGTCTTTTTGGATCCCAAAAAAGACTTGTCCGCCTCAGGCGCGAAGAAAACCTCCTCCAGACTGCCTGCTCCAAGATAGCGGGATTTGCCGAACTGCTGGCCAAGTTTGAGCAAAAAGTTACCGTCTCAGGGAAGGGCAAGCGTTCCCTGGCCAGCCAAAGCCGCCACGTCGATGGGTTTCCGCCGAGGTAGGCTCCGGCCGGGCTGTTCGCCGGATGGCGGAAAAATAGCATGGATCGGGGAATTGCAAAATTACTCCCGCTATCGCGAATTCCAACGAGCGCCCAGCGCAACTCAAGGACAAAAGGCATAGACTACGGAGAGGAGCGAAGGTTTACCTTCATTCTAACGCTAGGAACTACTCGGGTTTGAAAAGTCTGATTGATGTGGATTTTTGGTGAATAGCTCTGCTAAACCAATTGCAAATTGGTTTTAATAGTTGGGTGTAGTTACAAACTACACCCAGTCCCAACGGCGATCTGACTACGCCGAGAGG
>CAZGYC010000442.1:0-1211 GCA_964530015.1 uncultured Limnohabitans sp.
AGACTCTTTCATTCTCTATTCCAAGCCGGTTCATCCCGGCGCTTTCACCGACCCCATGGACGACGAAAACCAGCCTGCAAAACTCGCATTGATAGATGTCCTCCTACAGGGGCCCGGCCAACCCCATTCACTGAGAACTTGTGGTCATGACTAGGTTCCAGGAGGAGCAAACGCAATATGCCATTTGTTGCCATCATACAAAAAAAGGGCTTGCTGAACAGGAAGGTCATTTTCATCCAAATAATGACCGTCAGCTAGAGTCACCCCAACAGGAAGCTTTCCCTCAGCTTTTTCTTTTTTCAAGGTTTCTTGGTCAATATAGGTGAACTCCAAAATACTAGGGTGACGAAATTTGAGATTGCCTCGATCATCACCTAGCAACTGAGTCCTTATTTCAGATGCCAGCTCAGGATTCTCAACAGAGACCCCATCCTGACCATATAGCCAGTATGGATCATCCTCCTTAAGCTCCTTCATGGAAGCTGTGTTTAACCAATCAATGAATGATTCGAATCTTTCATATTTTTGGGGGTCTTTATTCCTCTCTTCCCATGCTAATTTGTAATCAGTAATAAGCTCTTTAGGAAATACAATCACATCGCCTTGATTAGATTTCGCGACTCTTCCGAATTTCTGCCGAAATTGTTTGGGGACAGTATTACGAATACTATTTCCTTTAAATGAAATCACTTTCCTAGCCTCTAAGCCCATCGATTCGAATACCTTCTCTTCATGTAAGTCGTAAAAATAATGGGCCAAATTATGAGCATAGATAATATGAAGATCACAGAGTATAACTTGCTTAAGCTCCTCAGAAACTTCGCCCTCGAAAACAATCGGCATATCAATATCAGCAACCTTTAACCGTTCGGGATAAACTTGTTCTTCCCACAATGTTTTAGTTTTCTGCACACCTTCTGTTTTTTCTTTAGATTTTCTAACGAACTTATCATTCTGTTCTTCTAGTGTAGGAGATGTAGGAGAATATTGCTCATTTATCTCCTGTATCGATATCGTTGGGTCTTCCTTGGGTTCCAAATTAAACAACCACAATCCCAGAAAGCACAAAGCTATGAAAAAAACAATAATGAGTAGAGATTTTGATTTCATGGGCAAGTGCCTGGTGCAAGTTCTGGTTTGTTATTAGTGCAAATGGGGTCGGTCCTCGCGGATTAACATGCATGAAGTCCACGGGATCATTCCCTGCTGGA
>CAZGYC010000443.1:0-1201 GCA_964530015.1 uncultured Limnohabitans sp.
GAATTGGTCCAAAAGTTTGGTGAGCCTGGATCGCAGCAAGCCGATTTTCAGCCCAAACTCCCAAAAGTCATCATAGGCCAAAAATCCATTGGCTTCAAAGCTTCGGGTCAGAAAATTGCCCTTAAACATGCCATCCTTCAGTGCGAACTCTGGATCCTTTACGTGAAGTCGGGTATTGACCAAATCATAAGCTGGGCTTAGAACATAATCCCCTTGAGAAGTCTCCAGCAGACTGAAATTCTTCAAATGCGCATCGCCGTTTGAAAACAGGAAATTGAAAACGATCCGCTTGAAGAATTCTTCCAAAGCCGGAGGATAGGCTCCCACGTACTTTTTGATCAGATCGGCGATCCCTTCATAGCTGTAGTTGTATTTGAATTCATCCCCGTCGGTTTCCTTGGTCTTTCCAGCAAGGGTGGCAAAATCCTCTTTTCCCAGCTTTTTCCCTGTTTGGTGGTCGATGTCAAACCGCTTGGTCAGGTAGGCGGGTTCTCCATTGCGGAAAAAGATCAAACCATTCTCCGCTACCCGTAATCCATACACCTGCTTTGCCACCTGCATGGTTAGGTGCTCGTTGGCAGGAACCATCTCCACTCTTTCCATATCCCGGGGGATCGGCTTGAGGATATAGGTGCCTGGTTCGCCTTCTTTGGTCAGGCGAACTGCGCCTTTTTCCCAGATTGCCGAAAGCTTTTCCTGAACCCCGGAAATGGAAATGCGCTTCCGGTTTTCCAGCATTTCCTCCATCTCAGCCTCATTGGGCGGCCGATGGCTTTCATAAGGGAGAACGTGTGAGGTCTTCCGACCGCCAAACAATTGCCTTAATCCCGCAGGGCTATAGCTGACAAATCCTTGGGCAAGTGTAATGGGACAAGTGGCCAGTTTGAAGTCCATTTCAGATTTCTTTTAAGGTGACGGCTCCGATGGTATCGGTAGTGGCTGTTTCGAGCAGCAGGGAGAAAAAGTCATTTTCATCAATCTGAAGCGTTCTTGCCTGCAGTTTCAGATTGACTCCTTCCGATAGCATGTTGAAAAAGAAGGGAAACAACTGGTCCGAGACAAATTCCTTTCCGGATTTGGGAAGGGTAAGGCTGACGGATGGGTTTGTGGGATTGCTTAGCCAAGCTTCATCATAGACAAAGCGGTAGCGCTTGGGCTGCTCTTTGATCAGAAGCCCAACCCGCTCACCATTTCGTAAGAC
>CAZGYC010000444.1:0-1194 GCA_964530015.1 uncultured Limnohabitans sp.
AGCCGCCGATTTCCGATGAGGTCAAAAAAATGGTCCTGCACGTGGAGCTTCCCCTACTAAACGGGCATGTGCTGATGGGTACCGATGCTCCAAAGGAAATGGGCTTTGCCGTCACGGCAGGAAACAACATGCACATCCAACTGGAGCCTGAGTCAAGGGAAGAAACCGAAAGGATCTTCAATAGTCTCTCTGCCGGCGGCAAGGTCTCCATGCCGCTTCAGGACATGTTTTGGGGTGCCTATTTTGCCAGCTTCACAGACCGCTATGGGATCAACTGGATGCTCAACTGTCAGGTCAAATGATATCGGAAACCGGGAAATCCACTCCGACAAAACGTTGATTAATCGTTTTTTCCTTGGAAAGCCCATCCCGGAAAGCAGCTTTCCAAGGGTATCACCAAAAGCCCCCAGCTAAATGGAAGAAAATGAACGGATAGTCAGCTTGTTTGAAAAGCTGTACAACGGGGAACCCTGGATCGACGTGCCGATCCGGGGAACCCTGCTTCGAATCACCGCAAGGCAGGCAAACAGCCGCCCCCTTCCCAACTGCAATACTATCTGGGAAATCGTCAACCATCTCATCGACTGGAAGGCAAACGTCCTTCAGCGACTGGACGGGAAGATCCTGAAAACCCCGGACGACAATTACATTTCGCCGGTGGTCGATTCTTCGGAACAGGCCTGGGCTGACACGATCCGGCGGTTTGACCTGGTCCAAAAGCAATGGGTTGATTTTCTGGAAAAGCTGGATCCCGCCTCCTACGAGTCAATCTATCCGCCCAATGGGATGACTTACTACGAGCATGTCCTCGGAGTGCTTCAGCACGATGCCTATCATCTGGGGCAGCTTGTGATGCTGGCAAAACAGTCCTGAGCTGCTGTTCCCGCTACTTCAACCCCGTCTACTCCAGATCTCTTCCTTTGATCTTGTTTTCTTCCAGTCCCAGATCCAACACCTGTCCCGAAGCTCCCGATTGGGTGAAAACACGAAACTTTTCCCCTCCCTTTCCGGGAATGGGTTTCGTATAGATCGGTGAATTTACGTTCGGCTCCGAACCGTCCTGGGTATAGCGGATGATGAATCCGGGAGTCTGCACGTTGGCATGGATCATTCCGTTCCTGACCACCACTCCCGGCTTGGGCACCCGATGATTGAAGCCCGTGAAAAGCTGTTCCAGTTTCGGGATTTCTTTTT
>CAZGYC010000445.1:0-1191 GCA_964530015.1 uncultured Limnohabitans sp.
CATCGCATTCGCGTTAAGTTAAGGGATGGGGAAATTAACCATACTGTATTGATAACAAACCAGATATGACATAAAAGAGAGGCTCTTCGATTACGTAATTGTGTTGCGCAAACAAACCCAATCATGCGAACGAAGAGCCAATCCAAAGATAACGTATTTGATCTGAAGTATGAATTGAATGAATTAGGGATTTCAAAGCTGGCTAAATCCAGCGGCTATACAGTCAGGTCAGCTAAGAAAGTAAAGGCAATCGATCTGCTGGCCACTTTTTATTCGGTAGCCTTCATCAGCAGGTTCTCATTAGGTAACTGGGCTGCACATTTAAGCAATCGGTTGCGGGTTGGTGTTAGCAAACAGGCCATTTTTTACCGTATCAACGATACATTTACCGATCTGTGCAGGCAGCTGATAAGCAGGAGCATGGACAAAAAGCTGGCAGTCAGTAGACTTACCCTGCTGGGGCGATTCTCTACTGTCTATGTTCATGACAGTACAACAGTACGTTTGCCAAATCTTCTGAACCGGTTTTACAAAGGGAATTACTCCAAGGGACAGACAAAGGCCGTAGCAAAGCTTCAGGTATGCTACGAATTAACCCGGAGCCGGTTCTCAAAGCTGGACTTAACACCCTATTGTGTCAATGACCAGGCTGCCGCCCCATCAATAGTACCGTTACTGAAAAAAGGAGACTTGATAATCCGGGATCTGGGATACTTCGTTTTGGAAACATTCAGCCGGATCATAGCTAAAAAAGCACACTTTATCAGTAAGTATAAAGCGGAGGTAACTCTTTGGAATCCCAACACCGGTCAACCCATTAACCTTCGGCAGCTTCTAAAAAACCGAACGTTTGTCCGCAAGGAAGTGCTCATTGGTAAAGAAGAACAACTCCCGGTTTTGTTAATCGCAAACAAGGTAAGCCCTTCGGTTGCCCTGATAAGAAGGACAAAAGCAAAGAAAGACCGGGATAAAAGAAAGAAACTCACCGATGAAAAACTCCAATTGATGGGGTGGGACATCTTTATAACTTCCATAAGAGATCTTTCTTCTACACAGATACGGGAACTCTATAAGCTCAGATGGCAGATAGAGATCATTTTTAAATCGTGGAAATCAGGACTTAAGCTGGAATCTACCATTCCCAAGCATTTGAAACATAAACAGCTGGCAGAGGCCATCATATATATGATA
>CAZGYC010000446.1:0-1190 GCA_964530015.1 uncultured Limnohabitans sp.
GTGAAGATCGGCAGGTACTACTACGCTTCGGCCACTTCCAACGAGTGGGCGCCGCTTTTCCCCATCTTCAGATCCACCGATTTGGTGAACTGGGAGCTGGTGAACTATGTGTTTCCGGATGGGGCGCCGGCTTGGGCGAAAAACAACTTCTGGGCCCCGGAGCTTTCCTACGATGAGAAGCAGGGAAAAATCTACCTCTACTACACCGCAAGGGACAAAGACAGCAATCGCCTGAGCGTGGCTGTGGCAAGTGCGGATTCTCCGGAAAGTAAGTTTGCCGATCATGGGCCACTCGTAGCACAGGAATACGGCTCGATCGACGCCTTCGAAGCACAGGATGAAGACGGCAAAATCTACGTGCTTTGGAAGGAAGACGGCAACAGCAAGGGCCAGAAAACCCCGATTTGGGCACAGGAAGTGAACGAAGGGCGGACGGAACTGATCGGGGAACTGCATGAGCTTTTCCGCAACGATCAGCCTTGGGAAGGCGGTTTGGTAGAAGGTGTGGCGGTATTCCGAAAGAATGGCTACTTCTATGCCAGCTACTCAGCACGTGGCTGCTGCGAAATCACCTGCGACTATGTCACGGGAGTGGCTCGGAGCAAGTCGCTTTTGGGTCCTTGGGAAAAGTACGACATGAATCCGGTCTTGAAGGACAATGCCAACTGGAAATGTGCCGGACATGGCACAGTCGTGGAGAAAGACGGGGACTTCTGGATGCTTTACCATGCCTACAACACCGAAGGAAGCGTGTATGTGGGGCGTCAGGGAGTCTTGGAGAAAATCGAGTGGACGGCGGACGGCTGGCCGATCCTGGCCAACAATGCCGGCTATGGGCGCAGCAAGGAATCGCTGGAGTTTACCGATGACTTCAAAAACCGACTGGATCCGATCTGGCAATGGCGAGTGACCCAAAAAATCCAATACCAAACCGGCGAAGAGGGACTCCAGTTACAGGCCTCCGAAGAGAACGAAACACTGGGAACCTTGCTCGTGCAAGGCACCAAGTCACTGGATTACCGATACGAAGCGACGGTCATTCCCGATGGAAAAGCAGCGGCCGGACTGGCCGTGATCGGCGGAGCAAACAATGGGTTTGGCGCGCCACCTGCCGGAATGGGCATTTCCGTGAAGGGAAATCAGGTAGTTGTTTGGGAAACCATCAACCAAAAGACCAGGGAAATCGCCAC
>CAZGYC010000447.1:0-1187 GCA_964530015.1 uncultured Limnohabitans sp.
CACTTTTTGCCCTTTCGCCCTTTCGCCCTAATTTAGCCGACTAAAATCACCCGAATGAAGCTGATCGAAGTCACGACGCCTACCCACCAAACCGAATTTATCGAGATGGCTGTCAGGTTGTACAAAGGCGAAAAGAACTGGATCCGCCCGCTGGATGCGGATATCGAAGGCCTTTTTCATCCCGAAACCAACAAGCTGTTCCGAAATGGAGCCAAGGCCAAACGCTGGCTTTTGCAAGATGGAAAAGGCGAAACCATCGGCCGTGTGGCAGCTTTTGTCAATCCAAAGATGAAGGAAAAGCAACCGACAGGCGGCATGGGTTTCTTCGAGTGTATCAATGATCAGGAAGCAGCTTTTTTACTTTTTGATACCGCAAAAGCTTGGCTGGAATCTGAAGGAATGGAAGCGATGGACGGACCGATTAACTTTGGCGAGCGCGACAAGTGGTGGGGTTTGCTCGTAGATGGCTTTACCGAGCCGAACTATAACATGCCCTGGAATTTTGGCTACTATCAGAAGTTTTTCGAGGACTACGGCTTTCAACTCTATTTCAGGCAATTCACCTACATGCGGCCTGTGCAGAACTTGGGTTTTGACGAAAAGATGATCCAGCGCGCCAATCTGATCATAGCCAATCCGGAGTATTCCTTTCGCTACATCAAAGGAAAGGAGTTGCAGGAAAAAGCTCCGGAGTACTTTATGACGGTCTATAACAAAGCCTGGGCACGGCACATGGGCAAATCCATGGCCTTGAAGGAAGCCCAGTTGATGTTTGGCAAGATGAAGCCGATCATCGATCCGCGTTTGATTTACTTTGCTTTCTATAAGGATGAGCCGGTTGGTTTTTTTATCCAAATCCCGGAAATCAACCAGATTTTCAAACATGTAAACGGTAAGATGGACCTGATCGGCAAGCTGAAATTCCTCTGGTACAAGACCTTTTCACCGCCCAACAAGATGCTCGGCTTGGTTTTTGGCGTGGTGCCGGAGCATCAGGGCAAGGGCGTGGAAAGCGCCATCATCATCAGCTATGACAAGATGAGCGGCCGGGACGATTTTACTTACAAAACCATCGAGATGAACTGGATCGGGGATTTCAACCCAAAGATGATGCGCGTGTGCGAGCAGCTTTTGGCAGACATTTACAAAACGCACCATACGTATAGGTTCCTATTTGATCGGGAAAA
>CAZGYC010000448.1:0-1183 GCA_964530015.1 uncultured Limnohabitans sp.
CTGTCACTAACAGAAAATCAGACTAAATAAAGACGGGTTTGCTCGGGCGGATACTCTACATCTATTCCAAAGGAAGTCAGGTTGCCGTGCATATCAGGTCCTTTAAACAGGGAAGGTATACCACCAACCCCGATCACCTTTGCTCCCAGCATCAACATTTTACCGATAGAAGTCCGGACTATTACAAGAAACTGGCCAAGGCCCATTCGGAGTACCTTTTCAGCCTGTTCGGGCTTGTTTTCGATCAGGACCGTTATCCTGAACAGCTTTACAAAACCTGTGATGGTCTGCTGTCGCTATCCCGGAAAACAGATCAGGAAAAATTCCGGCTGGCCTGTCAGATCGCACTAGACAATCAGGTTTACTCCTATGCCTTCATCAAAAAAATCCTGGAAAACAACATGACTGGACAATCTCAGGATCCGGTTGCCAAGCGGCTTCCCGTACACAAAAATCTCAGAGGAAAAGAATACTATCAAACAGCACTTAAACTAGACAAACAACAAAACGATGAATCAGACCGAATCTAAAATGGGCACCCTAAGTCTTCACGGAATGGCCAAAACCTGGTTGGCCCTCAAAGAAACCAGACAGCTCCATGAACTCAATCTGCAGGACGGGATGGATATCCTGCTCCAGGCTGAAGAACAGGAAAGGGCGAACAGAAAATTTAAAAGGCTGTCGACCAATGCCGCGTTCCGGTATCAGGCATCGATCGAAGAACTCCAGCTGGATCCTTCCAGAGGGTTGAACAAAAGCCTGATCGCCACCTTGGCAACCGGTGAATATATCGCAAAGGGGAATTCAGTATTAATCTCCGGTTCCACCGGATCGGGAAAATCTTTCCTTGCTTCAGCCTTGGGCCACCAAGCCTGCCTTCAAGGCTATAAGGTAGCCTATTATAATACCCAAAAACTAATGGTAAAAGCCAAGCTCATTCGTCTGGAGGGATCCAGTATCCGGTTCTTCGAAAAGCTGGCTAAAACCGAATTGCTGATCCTGGATGACTTTGGTCTGACCCATCTCGACAAGCAACAGGAAATAGATTTTATGGAGATGATAGAAGACCGGCACAGCAAATATTCAACAATCATAGTCAGCCAATTACCCGTGGATAGCTGGTATGATGTATTTAGGGCCTGCTGATAAAATATAAAAACCGGGTTTTTTTGGGATTGGAGCT
>CAZGYC010000449.1:0-1177 GCA_964530015.1 uncultured Limnohabitans sp.
TGCTGGCCGAAAACCTTTGGGGTCTTTTTTAGACCCCGAAGGTTTTGGTTGAAAAGACACTTTTTGCCGAAAACCAATTCTTCCCAACAAGACCTTCGGGGTTTTTTGGAAACCCCAAAGGTCCGCTGGGCGAAAACCTTTGCCGTCTTTTTTAGGGGATGCTCTGTGGGGCGACAGTGGAATTTGCAGTCCGTCCCGGCGGTTTCAGCCCAAACAAAGGCCTGAGAAACCCCACCCTTCGGATCACCTCGAACGTCCCAAAGCTGCCCCCCAAGGTGATCATCAAGACAAGCACAAACTGCGATTGGACGGGAACAGGCAAAGGAAACACCCATACCGATCCCAGATATAGGAAGACCATGTGCAGGATATAGACCGGATAGGCAGCCTGACTGAGGTAAGCCAGGGCACAGCCGGGCCTGTTGAGGTAGGTGCTGCCAAAGGCAAAGACGGCCAAGATCCACGCAAGGGACTCCGTGGCCAGCAAATAGCCCGGGGCAAAGGAGCTGAAATGGAACATTCTCAAGAAATACAATCCCAACGCGATTGCCACAAAAATCCATCGTCCTCGTCGGATCATCTGCCAGAAACCATCTCCGCTCAGCACAAAGCAAAAACCGAAAAAGAAAGCGAGCAGTCCCAGTACAAAGCCATGCCAGGTCATGGCATAGAGCTCAAAGGGGACGGGATTGAGCAGCAGGACTTCGGCGACAAATGCCGCCAACACCAGAAGCAATCCCCAAGGCTGGCTGAGGGATTTTTTGATCCAAAGAACCAGTTTCCCCGATTCGTTTTTCTTTAGGCAGAAAAGCAGCGGAGACAGCAGCACGACGTAGCAAAAGATGTTTCCCAAAAACCACAGATGCCCCGGCGACCAGGCATACTTCAGCTCCATGCCGTAATACTGCCTCCAGACCAGGACATGCAGCGGCACAATGGCAAACATCCCAAAGACAAAAGGCAAGAGGATCCGCCTGGCACGCTCGGCGATGAGCTGCTTCCAGCTCCGCTGCCGCATGGCGAAATAGACCCCCATGCCCGACACGAAAAACAGCAGCGGAATCCGCCACACGTTCAGCAGGGCCATGGGCAGCCAAAGGGCCGCCCATGGCTCTTCCGAAGTGATGAAGCCGATCATCCGGCCCCAAGGCTGGAACCCAATCGCGACGTGATAGAC
>CAZGYC010000450.1:0-1168 GCA_964530015.1 uncultured Limnohabitans sp.
GGTTTCACGAACGACTGGGATTCAAAGAAGTAGCCCGCTTCCCAGAAGTAGCTTTCAAGTTTGGCAAATGGCTCAATTTGGTATTTATGCAGTTGACGCTAAGCTGATTTTAGGGGTTCTTCCCTCAAAAGGTATATTCTGGGTTTTGGTTTATGTTATTCAAAAATGCATCAATCTCTCCAAAATAGAGTTGTGGCTGCTCGATCCAACCCCAGTGGCCACAATCTGGCAGGATGAGCATTTTTGAATTTTTGAGCGTCCGGTGCGCATCGAGTATCATTTGTTCCATAAAAATATCGTGCTCTCCCTGAATCAGCAGCACTGGTTTTTTAAACCTTTTCATTTTTCCTTCAACAGACAACCCTTTAGAAAAAACTTCTCTCATGACTAATCCGCTTATTTTAGGATTGCCAGACAACATTTTATTCGCCATTTTTTTTATTGTTTCAGGGTCATCCTTATATAAATAGGCTTCAGTCCTAGCCTCAGCAAAGTTTCTTAGATTGACCTCGCTGCTATCACCTGCATTCAACCGGGCTTGGAAGATCGCCAAAGAATCCGATTCCGTCTTTGTAAGGTTCTTTGTGGGATGCTGATTCAAAAAAAGGCCCATGTCACTCATTCCCGCTGAAGAAGACTGGATCATCGCCTTCACCCTTTTTGGATGCTTCGCTGCATAAAAGTAAGCAAGCATCCCTCCGAAAGACTGCCCAAAAACAATCCAACTCTCGATGTTCAAATGCTTCCGCAAAACCTCAATATCTGCGACCATGGCCCTCATGTTGATATGCGTCTCATCCAAAGCAGGAACTTCAGACAATCCTGTCCCACGCTGGTCATAGATGATCACCCAATTGTTTTTCGCTAATTCTTTGGCCAATTCCTCCATCCCTTCCGAGCTCATGCCAGGCCCGCCATTGATTATTAGCATCGGTTCGCCAGTGCCAAAAGTGCGGTAATGCAGGTTAGCCCCATTTCCAAAAATTATCTCGTCCTGAGCAAGTGACGGAATACTTACACACAGGCTAAGCAATAGTACTAGGTATTTCATTAAAAAAAGCGGGAGTATTTTGGGTTGAAAAAACAGTTCTATTTGATTCTCAATTTTTGAATACCACGCCTACTTGATTTCAACTTTTCGCCCAGTGGCCGCCGCTTCATAAATCGC
>CAZGYC010000451.1:0-1143 GCA_964530015.1 uncultured Limnohabitans sp.
TCCGGACTGGTTTTAAGAATCTGACCTACTCGAGTTTTTCAGCAGGCCCTATTTACAGAAGGTACGGTTGCAGACGCAATTTTGGATCGTATGATCCATGGATCATACCGAATAGAAATCAAGGGAGAAAGTCTGAGAAAAAAACTGTAAAATTGTCAGTATATAGCCCTCTCAACTAAACCAGTCATTTTTAGAGGGGTCAGTATGCCCGGTGAGGGGTCAGTATCAAACGGTATATCCAGCCAAAACAATATTCAGCATCCAGGTCAAAGTAATAGGATCAGATAAAACGATTACAAAGATCGTCATTACCAACGAGGAACAGAGGTATTTGGTCAGTCTTTTCAACCTTTTTTAACTTGGGTGTCCCAGAGAGGAAAACAGGCTCAGACCAAAGTATTTTCATATCCCTCTGTCCATATTTTTTCAAAAGCTCTTTCGAACCCTTTACCCTTCCGGCCTTGTAGTCGGCAATGGACTCCTCCACCCTAGACGTCAGTTCGCCAACGGCCATCGGATCAAGTGACTTCTCATGGGCTACTCTTTTGCGCTCTTTTAGAACTTCTTCAATTTCAGTCAACATCGAAGCATCCTGAACTTTCAGGACTTCCTGAACGGTTTTTGATTTTTTTAGCATCTATTTCCATGTCGCACTAGAACCAGGGAAATTACTTTTAAAGTAAATCACTTCATTTCCACCATTGAAGAAGGCTGAAAACCTCCTTGCATACCCTCGAAACATGAAGGAAATGAAGGACCTGAAGAGCGTCCCGACCCCAGGCTCTTGGGACTTTTTCCCTTCAAGAGTCCTCATCTTAATTTCCTTTGGTCTCTTAATGGTTTAATCCAAAACCATGGGTAAGCCTGAATCGCCCCCGTATCCCATCCTTCTGCCCGAAAAGGATCTAAAGGCGATTTCCCTGGCACTAGAACGGTTCACTCCAGTTTAACCAATTGCCAGAAAAACCAGGTTCCAATCTTAATTCCCCCTCAAGATTTCCATCGGCGGCTGGTTGATGATCTTACGCCCGTTGAGCCACCCTAGCACGATTGTCAGCCCAGTGATGGCCAGATACATGAGCAGCCCCTCTTTCCAGGCCAGGCTAAAGTTCATATTGAACACAAATTCACCCAAGAGGAAGG
>CAZGYC010000452.1:0-1139 GCA_964530015.1 uncultured Limnohabitans sp.
CTTACTATGTAATTTGTGGTACAGACAAAGAGTGTGCTGAAGTAGCTGAAGTTACCGTAACCGTAACTGACGCACCATGTGTTGCTCCCAATCCTACAGTTACTGGTGCCGCTACAATATGTATTGGTGAAGAGGCTACTTTAGAAGCTACGGGTTGTACAACAGGATTTACTTATCTTTGGTCAAACGGAGAAACTACTGCTTCAATCACCGTTCAACCTGAAGAGACTACTACCTACTCTGTAGAATGTATCAATACAGAAGATGCTACCTGTAAAAGTGTAACTCCGGGTGAAGCAACAGTAACTGTTACGGAGAAAACTCCGGCTCCTACTGATGCAATTGCTACCCCTAGCGAAATACATGTAGGTGAAGAAAGCGTATTAACTGCTACTTGTGAAGGAGGATTAACTCCAAACTGGTTTGAAGATGAAGCATTAACTATTCCGTTAACCGGTACTACAGTAGAACCTGTTACTAACACTACTTACTATGTAATTTGTGGTACAGACAAAGAGTGTGCTGAAGTAGCTGAAGTTACTGTAACAGTTTTAGATCAAGAACCTATTTTTGATTTAGCTTTAAGAAAAACTATTAAAGGTACTGGACCTAAAAACCCAACTCTAAAAAGAGGGGATACCATTACTTTTGAAATTGAAGTGTTTAACCAAGGAACTGTAGACGCTCAAAACATTCAGGTAACTGACTACATTCCTGTTGGATTAGAATTAGTTCCAAGTGCTCAATGGACAGAAGTTGACGGTAAAGCTACACTTACTACTCCTATCCCTGGTTTAGCAGCTACTCAAAGTGTTGTCCTTGAGATAACTTTCACTATCTCTGAGTCTGCATCTGGTATCATTACAAATGCCGCTGAAATCAGCAGTGCAGAAAACGAAGAAGGATTAGAAGATATTGACTCTACTCCAGATGATAACCCGGATAATGACGGTACTCCAAATGATGACAAAATACACAATGAAAATGGTGACGAAGACGACCACGACATCGAAATCATCAATATTTGTCCAAATAATAAATGTTTTAACGTTAAAGCTACAAGAGGAAAATAAAAAGTTAAGGGCTGCCATTGGCAGCCCTTAATACTTACAAGGGTCAGTTAAAATCTATATCAAACA
>CAZGYC010000453.1:0-1138 GCA_964530015.1 uncultured Limnohabitans sp.
ATCCTCACTGTTTCACGTAGCAAAATAAAATTCGGAAATGGCTTCCCCTCGACTTAGTTCGACAGGCTCACTACAAGTCGCTCGGGGACCGAAATTCCCCAAGAACCTGTAATTCCGGAGGCCGAGCGAAGTCGAGGCCAAATTATCGATACGTGCATCTATGCGGATACACAAAATGTTTTTTTTGCTTGGACAAATTTCCCAGACCGCCGAAAGATTTCAAATTCCGTGGAGCCCCGCAGTAGAACCGCCAAAGGTTTTGCTTCCGAAACCAGAACTCAAGTATCCGAATTTCAAATCAACTCTCCTGCCCCATCGCCCTCCTGACATTTCCGTGAAATTCGTTGATGGCTTGGGTGTGGAAATAGGGATAGATGACCTTATCCCTAAACCAGGAGCCACTGCGGTAAAAGGTATGATGGGAGACTTCTGTCTGGCCGTCTTCCAGAGCTTTGAACCGGATGAACTGGCTTCCTTGGGATTTGGAGTTTTCCAGGTAGCAGATCCGGATCAAGCCTTTCGAACGGTCTATTTCCATCACTTCATGGCCCACGGTGAGCTTGACCGCACCACCGAAGATGTGAAGGTTCAGGATGATCACCTGACCCACACCCATTCCTCCTTCAAATTCCTGCCCCGGAAAGACTTCTTCATTCGTCGTCCTGGAATACAGTTGGTTGAAATGGATCATCTTGCCAGCCCAAGCTTTGCCTGGGTCAATCGTGACGTAGGTGTCCCAAACCTGATCCAAAGCCTGTTCATACCGATACTTCTCCAGATGCTGGCAGTAGTTGGGATCGGATTCCTCGTAGCAAATGGACTTTAACTTGGCATAGGGCGAGGAACGCGGGCGCGCAGCTCCTTGGATAGTTGAACTCATGGAATTGGGTTTGGCACCGTGGGAAATTGTACTAAAAAAAGGGAAAGCAGAGATAATCCAATACCCATTTCTTAAAAAAACATCTCCACCTCAGGTTACGGGGGCGCAAAATTTGTTTCCGCCGTCAGGTCTAACGTCGATTGGAGAGCCCAGTTTCAGCGGGATTATAATTCCTATGCTGGGAGTTCGGGATTACACATCCCGAACAGCAGGAGAACGAACAGCAAGTGAATCCCTGACAGCCCAGTTGCGCCTGTC
>CAZGYC010000454.1:0-1130 GCA_964530015.1 uncultured Limnohabitans sp.
AGCATATAGTGACCTTTATGAGATGTTTACACCTAGCTTTTCTCTGTTTCTCGTTGGCGAGTCTTGTTTTTGCCGATGCCCCAAAACTCTGGAGTGAAGGAAGGATCACTTCAACACAGCCATTTCAAGCAGCAGTTATTGCGGCGGGTGGTGTCACTCCATGGTCGGGAACAACTCATCTCTATTTAGTGGAACTGGGAGACAAGAAGCGAATTTGCATAGCAACACTCAAAATCGCAACTGCCACTAATTTAGATGATTTGGTCGATTACGAGATAATCAGTCCAGAGGCGTATGAAGTAAGGAGAGCCACACTAAGCAAAGAGCCGTCCGAGTTCCACTCTTGCGTATTTAGTCCGCCCTTGCCCATTGATAGATTTGCGTGGGTCTGTCCCATAGGAAATATAGGGAAGCCTTTTGGAGATAAAGATCTTTTACAGGACGTTGCCTCCAGATTGCTAAAAGAAGCTAGGAATAAGGAACCAGTCGAATCGGATCCCCGGGAGTAGTTAGCTCCCGGGTCCCACACCACCCTGCTTGTGCCAACTCATCGCGCCGTGTCGGCCTTCTATGCGGTTCTTCTCCATAAGCTCGCGGTTTTCTCCTAGCCTTCCTTCCCCGGGTCGGTCACCCTTCCCGAGTTGGCTTCAGATGGTAGTTTCTTCATTTTCATGTTCATTCCTACAAGGAACTTGACCCCCATTTACAACGTGCCCATGCTGGGCACACACAAGACGGTGGTGGACAACCGCCTACCCGCCCGGAGTCGAAATGCCCCTCTTGACTACAACCTTCAACCCTGTTGCGGAGTTGCGCTCCCAATAGCCGGTTCCACACCTCCACGTTCGGTAAAAATATGAAAACACCCCTCATAATCTTGTTGGCCATGTTGTGGAGTCTGCCTGCGTTCGCCGGCGGGCCAGACATCGACTCCTCAGACCTCAAAGTTGGGAAGATCATCACGAATGATGACGAAATTATTATGCAGATTGATGGGGCTTTTCGCATATTCACGTTAAGAACCCCTGAAGAGAATCACTCCGATGGCAGTAACGCGAAGATGGTGCCGCTTGTTATACGAGACGGAATACTGCGGATTCCGAGGAAGAGGTGGAAGCATCCCGGAGGCG
>CAZGYC010000455.1:0-1128 GCA_964530015.1 uncultured Limnohabitans sp.
TGGCGTTGTTGCATGAATAGAATAAGCTAAAATTTCCTTTGCTTTTTTGTATCTTCATTAAGCTGCTTTTCTTTTGGGGAAGTATTCCGGTTTGGCCAGCTCGGTCATTTTATTGAGGATTCTACATTTTATTCTGACTTCTACCTGTTGATGTTCGGATGTTCTGGATGAAAGATGATCTCCAAAGATACATTTAAACCTGTACATAGTCGTTTCGGCAATGCTTCTTCGGTGGTAATTCGTTGCGATCTTCCATTTCTTTCTCCCTAACTTCCTTATATCCCTGATGTTCTGATCCCTGGGCAATGGTTCGCCTTTACTGTTGCCATGCTTTTTCAGCTTTGCGCCTCTGCGGGGCGGTATTATGGGTTTGATCTTTCTGTTTTCCAGCTCCTTGTACACCTTTTCCTTATCATATGCCCCATCACCGGCAAATTTTCCGATCTTTCCGTTGGCCTGGTCCAACAGGGCCCCTACCACTTCTGCATCATCCACCGCGTTGGTTGTGGTCTGGCAGCCTTCTATCTGACCGGTATGCTCATCTATGGAAAGATGGATCTTCATCCAGGTACGACGCTTACTCCAACCATGCTGACGAACCTTCCATTCGCCTTCTCCATATACTTTTGCGCCCGTACTGTCAACTACAACGTACATCTTTCCTTTACGGACTTTAGCAGACCGATGTATATCAATATGAAGTTTTCTATGTCGCCTGTTGATGGAGGTGTAATCCGGAACCTCCACTTCCCACCCCAGCTTGTTGACCAGAGAGCTCAGAAAGCCTTCTGCCTGCCGGTAAGGTAAATGATACAGTTCCCGAAAAGTACAGGCCAGGGTGATACACACATCAGAATAAACATACTGGGCTCCCCGCTGACTGGAACCCTGATAATACCAGTGTTCGAGCGTTGTGGGATCAATCCAGATATCCAGGGAGCCGCGTTGTTTTAATCCTTGGTTATATGAGCTCCAATTCTTTACTTTGCGTGTTCCTGTCTTACAGGAGTTGGAACGGTGAGAAGTACGTTTAGGCATAAACTAAAGTTCTTGCCGTTCCTCTTTTATATCAATACCCCCAACAGGTTTTAGTCAACAATCTGTTGTTAGATTCGTGCAACAACGCCG
>CAZGYC010000456.1:0-1126 GCA_964530015.1 uncultured Limnohabitans sp.
AGGTACACAAGGCAATCGAAAAACAATAGGATTGCCGAGAAATTGTGGCGAACACAGCCTAACGTCCTGTAGCCGGATCAATCCGGACTTTCCCCCAACCACGCTTTTTGTCCGGTCAACCCGGGTTGTGGCGGGTTCATACCGGATTGCTTCCCTCCAACCAGTCTTTCGGGACAAGCCAGTCTGGATTTCGGTTTATTGCCCTTCCCGTTATTTTCCCGATCAACTCGATTTTAATGAGAGCTATTTTTCCCGTGATGCTGTGCATCTGCTTTTTGCTGCTTTTGCCACCGGGCTGCCGCCGGCAGCAACCCGAAAAGATCCAATTCGCCGTGTCCGAAGGAGTGATGAACGCGATGGATTTTTCCCCGATGGGGATCCAAAGCGGGGATACGGTGGATTCGCTCAAGCTCTATAGCCTGCAGGGGGATTCGGTGAACCTGTCCTTCAAAAAGACAAAAAATCCCACCCTGTTAATCTCCGGAGGCTATACCTGTGACGTGACCAGAGGAAACATGCCGCTCATCGACAGTCTCTTCCGGGAATTTGGGGACAAAGTGGACATCTATTTGGTCCATACCATCGAGCCCCACCCCGACGATTCGCCAAGTCCCTATTCGGCTGAGCCGGAGGTATGGCTGGCCAGGGCAAATGTCGATGCCGGCATTGCTGCTCCCCAACCCAGGACGATGCGAGAAAGGGGCTCACTGGCCGAAAAGTGGATCAAAGAATCCGAGATCAAGCTGCCCGTTTTGCTGGACGGGCCACAAAATGAGTTTTGGAATTTGGCAGGGCAGGCTCCCAATATGGCGATCCTGGTGGATGGGGGGACGGTCGTTTTGAAGCAGTCTTGGTTTGACTACCAGGAAATCCGGGAGGCTCTCGAAGAGGGAATGTGAGTATTTTTCCCATGCGGGAATTGAAAAATAGGGCGAATCGCCTAGTTTTGGGCCTTATTCAGATTTGCCCATGCAATTTCCCATCCCTTCCAAGCACTTTCTTTCGACAATCGCCGCATTTGCCCTGCTGGCTTCCACTGCATCCCCCGCATTTTCCCAGGAAAACCAAAAAAAGATGGACTGGTTTCAGAATGCGAAGCTGGGCATTTTTATCCACTGGGGGATTT
>CAZGYC010000457.1:0-1122 GCA_964530015.1 uncultured Limnohabitans sp.
GACGAGGCGAGGACCGTTTGCGCCACCATCCGGGCGGAAGATGCCGGAAGTCGCATCAAGGACAAATACCGGAAACCTTGCGAAAACCTAACCGCTCAGAAACTGCCCCGAACACGCCGATGCCCGCCCATCCCGAGATCGACACGCTCATCCGCGAGGTCGCCCGCCGCCATCACTGGCTGCTGGCGCGGAGGGTTTTGTTTCTCTCCCTCGCGGCCGGTGCCGGGGTTTGCCTGACAGGGTCGCTGGCGTGGGTGCTGCGCGGCCATGCCGTGCCGACGGCGTTTCCGGCGGGGGTCGCGTTTCTAACGATTCTCGCCGCCGCGGGGATCTGGCATTTTCGGAAAATGACGGCGGACGCGGCGGCCCGCGAGTGCGATCGTTTTTTCGACCTCAAGGACGCGATCACCAGCGCCCGCCACCTCGCCGCCACCGCGCCGGATGATCCGGCCACGCGATTGCAATGGCAGTGGCTCGCCCCGCGGCTCGCCGGGTGCCGGGCCGCCGCGATCACCGCGCCGTTTCCCCGGCGCACCGCGATTCTCGCCGGGGTTCTGACGATTTCCGCCATCGGTATCGCGCTGCTGCCGCCGTCACCCGCCGTCCGGGCCGCTGAAAGGGAGGCCCGCGACGCGCAGGCGCGCATCGCCGAGTCCAAGGACCAGCTCGAACAACTCATCGAGGCGCTCGACAAGGACATCGTAGCCCCCGAGGACAAGGAGGCGCTCAAGCTGGACGAATTCCGCAAGCTGGTGAAATCCATCGATGAGCATGGCGACCGCGCGGAGGCGGTCCGCCAGTTCGCCCGCATCGAGCAGAAAGTCCGGGATTCCACCCGCGCGCTGGATCAGAAGCGCGACGAGGAAACCGTGAAACTCGCCGCCGCCGAACTCGCGAAAGCCGAGCAAACCGAAGCCCGCCAGCTCGGCAAGAAGCTCGATGCCAAGGAACTCAAGGAGGCCGCTGAAATGCTCGCCAAGCTGGAGGCGAAAAAAATCGACCCGAAGGATCTGAAGAATCCCGACGCTAAAAAACAAAAACTCGCCGAAGCGAAGGAGCAGCTCGCCAGGATGCGCGCGATTTCCAAGCGTCTCGCCGCCGCCGGCAAGCAGCGGCAGGGGG
>CAZGYC010000458.1:0-1112 GCA_964530015.1 uncultured Limnohabitans sp.
GCACACTCCGGGGTGGGGTGAAAGTAATCATTATTAAAGAACGAATTAAATCAAATGATGATTCAACCAACGTGGAAATTTGTGAATTTGTGTCTACGTGGTTAGCGAACAGAGAATCGATAAAATGAAATGAATCTTGAATCCACGCACCAACCAACGAACGGGGTCAGTCCTAGATTTTCCTATTTTTGAATTGATCTGGCGGAGACTGGAACGGCACCTCCGCGTCATGGCGAGGCAACCGCGATTTCAATACCCGGGAGCGGTGTATCACATCATGGCCCGGGGCGACGGAGGAAAACAGATCTTCCTGGGGCGGGAGGATCATGAGTCTTTTCTCATGTTCTGGTATTCCTACAGGGGACTTGAATCCCATTTACAACGTGCCCATGCTGGGCACACACAAGATGGTGGTGGACAACCGACGATAACGTCCCTAGTTGAATTCGGAGCTTGATCCCACCATTACCACAGCTCTACGTTCGTCAACAATCGACCCTCATGCGCCTACCGCTCTGTATGAAGTCAATTCTATTCCCCGTTATCCACATATCGATGATTGGATGTTCCGTTAGCCCACCGGAGGATCTCGGCTATTCTCCGTCACCCGGCCTCGAAGAGTATCAGCATGACGAATATCTAAAGGGAAAGGCCGCCGCCGTGGCAAACTTGAAGAAGGGCCTCCTTGTTTTTGAGGACGTGAACAATGGTGAGGAAGAACGTTGGCAGGTGATCTGGCTTTACCAAAAACTCCTCAAGGAGCGCTACGGAGTCGAGTATCGATTCGACTCATTCACACCAGGGAGCATCGCATATGCTGCTGGCTACCAGAGCATCATGAGACCGATCATCGACGCTCGACTCGGGAGTGGCTGGGAAGACAGGATCTTCCGGGAAGCCGAAGTTTTCCATCGTGAGCGCTGGTCTGAGGTCGCTGATCTCTATCGCGCAGAGCACCCCCTACCAGCCGCCCAGTTCCGATGATTTTCCGTAACTACAACACCAACCCCGTGATCGACGCGCGCTCCCGCTGGTAGGGTGCATGCGCTCTACGTTCTGCAAAGAAATGAACTCGCTCGGCATAAAGCGCGGAGAAGGATCTCGTCAGTTTG
>CAZGYC010000459.1:0-1099 GCA_964530015.1 uncultured Limnohabitans sp.
CGTCGCCACGCTGGAAGACGTGTTCGTGGAACTGACGCGGAAGGATTGAAGAATGGTCCCGGCTGCCTCAGCCGGGTCTCCCCGTGCCACCAATGGGTCCACGGCGGGATGCCGGAATGTCACGGCCTCGCCACATCCCTAACATGTCTGGATGCTTAATTTGAATCCGGCGAGAATTGAACCGAACGCCAGAGAAGTTTAAGCGCGACGCTTTAAATAGAGCACTCCAATTATGACTAATGCGAAGATTCCAACAACCCACGACCATACCGGCATGTGTTGATCGAAGGTTGGAGTAGAAGTTGGAGCTGGAGATTGCGCGATGGGCGCTGGTAATGTGATCGGTGAAACATCGGGAGTTGCTTTCGATGTCTCATTCGATTCAACCGGGGCTAATTCAGGATGAATTGGTCTCAGAATTACGTTTGGGGGAGCTGCCAGTTTCTGTATCGAAATCTGAATATCAGGCGTCTGCCACGGTGGATATTTTTCAAAAAAAGACTTCCCGAGGAGTTGCAGTATCCACAATGGACTCGCTATCCATTCTCGAAGCTTTCGTTCTCGATCAGCGTTATTCATCGTCGATCCGACCGTCGGCTCCCATGGATGATTTGTGTTGCTTTCGATTTGACCCGCCGTAACAACCTCGGCGCGAAGCGCTGTCCGATCATTTTCAGGCAGATCTATGTTTTCGACGAACCATGATGCAGTCTCAACCGGATATTTCATAAAGAGACATTCTATCAATCTGCTTTGCGATATTCCCGACCGTTCTGCCAATGCCGCCCGATAAACAGATATATCTCGTCCTTGCGTTCCATTCGGCGATTTCAAATCACTCAGGCCGGCTAGCAGACCATCAGCTGTTTTTTGCATTTTTTGATCGGAACTTTCAAACAATCGACTGATTGCCTGCGCTCTTTCAGCCGGACTAGTCTCGCTCATTTGCATTAGCGCCATTGCCGCATACACCGTGTGCTCGCGTTCGGCCTGCTGTTCCTCCAGGGCAATAGTTCTGGCGAGCTCCGCAACGAAAGCCAGACGTTCCGCCGTTGATAAAGCCGATATTTTTTGCCGCACCTTATTCTTCAATTCATTT
>CAZGYC010000460.1:0-1098 GCA_964530015.1 uncultured Limnohabitans sp.
AGAGACTGTCCCATAAGCCCCTTTTCAGCTGTTCCAGCTGCGTAGAATAGGTTATGAGAACCAAAACCTACCCCAGCGACGTCACGGACGGCCAGTGGGCTTTGATCGAGCCTCGCATCCCCGTTTACCCGGGCGGACGGCCCCGCAAGACCGACGTGCGCGATGTTGTTAACGCGATTCTGTATACCCTCCGCACGGGTTGCCAGTGGCGATTCTTGCCGAATGACTTTCCGCCCAAGAGTACCGTTTGGCGGTATTTCGACGAGTGGCGGCACAACGGCACACTCGATATCATTCACGATTTTCTTCGCCAAAAAGTCCGGACTGCTGAGAAGCCCTATGCGCCGCGAACCACCGCCAGCATTGATAGCCAGTCGGTAGACACGACGTCCGGCGGCGAACAACGTGGTCGCGACAACGCCAAGAACGTCAATGGCCGGAAACGCCATATCATCGTGGACAGTATGGGTTTGCTGCTCGCGGTCCTGGTGACGGCGGCGGACGTGGACGATGCTCGGGCCGCGCCGGAATTGTTCACGCGACTGGAGGGGCAACCGGTCGGCAAAGTGGCTCGAATGTTTGCCGACAGCAAATATCACAACTTCGCTCTCTACGAATGGGTGGAGCAAAATGCCGACTGGGATCTGCAGATTGTGCGACGGCCGAAGGACGCGGTAGGCTGGGTCACACTGCCGATCCGCTGGACCGTCGAGCGGACGTTTGCCTGGCTGGGCTGCTGCCGACGCTTGTGCAAGGATCACGAAAAATCGGTTCGCTCATCCGAGTCGTTCGTCAAACTGGCGATGATCCACCTGATGCTCAACCGCCTCGATCCGAAAAACAGCGATCCCGCCTTCCAATATCACACCGCCGCCTAAAATATCCCTAAACGACACTTATGGGACAGTCTCTAAGTTCGATTGCAAGGGGCTACTCCAATGTCATGCGAGGCATGGGTGTTCTGGATGGTGGACAAAAGGCCGTAGATGCCGCCCAAAATGGCGACGCTTTAGGCTTCTTCCGCGGACTTGGCCAAGCAGTCGCCATGGGGACCATGGGCAAGAACGTTTGCGGCTGGGGCACAGGTGCCAAACTGAT
>CAZGYC010000461.1:0-1096 GCA_964530015.1 uncultured Limnohabitans sp.
CCTCCACATTGTTGATGCGGACGAAGAACACCACCTTGATGTCGGCGCGCATGTTATCCTGACAGATCAGGCCGTTCTTGCCGGTCCGGTCGATTTCGATGCGCTTGACGGAAATATCAATCAGCTCCGCGCGGTGAATGACCGGCACCACGAACCCGCCGTTGAGAATCACCTTGGCCCTGCTGCCGCCGGTGCGGACCAGGGCGCGGCCCTTCTCGACCTTGCGATAACACGTTAGGAGAAGATAGATAAAGCCGATCCCGACAAGCAGGACGATCACGATGCCGAGGCCACCCACATAGGCGGGAAAACTGGCGAGAGGCGGAAGATCCGGGAAGGAACGGACGATGGCGGACATGGATGGAATCATGGTGTTTTTCAGGTGAGAGAATTGATCAGTCGATGTTCACGACGGGCGGCAGCGGGCGGACCAGATAGACACCGCTTGCCTCGTCGCAGGAAATAATGGCCACGCTGGTTCCGCGGGAAACCGGCTCGCAATCGAGGCCGAGGCGGGCATTCAACAGGGCGGACGCGCCGTCCGGGCGATCCACCTCGACCTGTCCGTAGGTGGAATCAATCCGGATGGAACGAACCACGCCGACCTCCCCGATGACCGGCGCGGCGTTTTCAGCGGCCTTCAGCCTGCGCATCAACGGCACCAGCGGTTGGGTGATGATCTTGGTGGCGATGACCCCGAGCACGAAAACCGCCACAAACAACCCGGCGGCGAACCAGCCGCTATGGGAGGGATTGAAATAGTAATTCAACATCATGGATCCGATCCACATCATCAGGATCAGAATGCTGAGAACGACCGTCAGCGGCACCATGCCGGCATTGACAACCCGCAACATGGCGGCGGGAAGATCGCCCACATTGCCGTCAAAAGCATCGCCATCGAGATCCACATCCGGCTCCAGCGAGTCCATGCCCAGGAAACCGGCCACCGTGAGCAGCCAAAACAAGATCACCACGCCGAGCAAAACGGTTAATGGCAGGTTGTAGGGCAGGATCGCCTGTTCCAAGATTTCCTTCACGCGGAGGACCATGAAGGTTTCAACGCTCGGGTGGCAAGGGAAACCGGGTTGGAAAA
>CAZGYC010000462.1:0-1086 GCA_964530015.1 uncultured Limnohabitans sp.
CCATTCTCCATGTGTTGATTTATGTATATCGTCAACAAAGGCATAGTTTTTCCCAAAATATTCTTCCAGTATTGCAATTGAAGATGCCGTTGCGGCAAGTTCGTCTGGATGGGAAGGTGTCTGCGGCGTGCTTGGCAGAGAGCTCCAACTACTATAACCCATCACGCCTCCTATGTAAGTTACTGGCCTTACAAGCGAATAATGGAACTTTGAATGAAATACAGCACTTATAACATCAGACGCAGCCATCGTCTGTTTGACATATAATATGGCAGCATCTTCAAGATTTAGTTTTTCCTTGATCATGATGTTTGTAGATATCAGTAACATGTGCGCAAGAGGGTTGTGATTTGGGGCGAAGTCTCTCCAGTTGTTAAACTGTCTTGATTCTTCATCGGTAATATTATTCCTGGCTTCATAAGTTTCCTTTGCTGCCTGATAAAAGTCAGAGGCAGGATCGGTAGAATAAGCAGGAGGCGGAGGGGCTAAAACTGAATTTACAATATTTGGAATAAATGTTCTTAAAGAACCTTGGCATGCACCTGCAGCAGGGAGAAATGCCGGCGGTGTCGGAACCCAATTGCCCGGACCTCCCAAAGGAACATAAGGAGGACAAGCCTTAAAAGTACCATCGGGATTAAAAGTGCCATCGGTTTTACTCCACTCATAAATGATGTCTGCAACATATCTTCCAAACTCGATGGAAAATTGGAATTGTTCAGAGCTAACCTCTGTCTGATAAATTGAATTAAGAGATGCTTCGAGAGCTTCTACAGCGGTCAGGTCGGGTGTTGGATAATCCTGCATAATATTTGAAGCAATCCGAGCAATTGCAGCATTCGCGCAGGCGGGCCAGTAGTAATCTTTTTTATTGTCGGATTGGATTGCGTTGCCTGTTAAATGTGTGTATATGCCCTGGTAAGAGGGCATGCCCGGGACAACGGATTCGTAAAGGGCGATGCCGCTATAAGCGAAGATGCGGAGTGATTGAGGCGAAAAATAAGGTTTTGTTCTTGTTATCTCCGTTAACAAATTGAACCATTCCGTGGCAACGTCCGCTTCAAATTCCTTTGTATGTGGAAGCGC
>CAZGYC010000463.1:0-1085 GCA_964530015.1 uncultured Limnohabitans sp.
GTTGGGCGGGTCTTTACAAGGGTTTTTCGAAGACCAACCGGGCATGTCCCATGATCTGCCTTTCGAAGCAAACCCTATTGGGCCGAACCCGCAAAATCGCCAGTTGGTGGCGGAATTCTGGGTCTGTGAACAGCTTGGGGATCAGAGAGGCAAACCAGAGGTATTTTTTCAGGCTGAATTTGTAAAACAGTTTGGTCCATTCCCGGTTGGTCTTCACATAGTCGAGCCTGCCGTCACTGTAAAACGTGTTTTTGAAAAATGGGCTCGCCGTGCGGATGATATGCTCATGCCCATAGGCAATCCAGGAATCCGGATTGTGCTTCAGCAACAGTGCGATGATGTAGCTGTCCGATCCCTTGGGGGAATTGATGTCGATCTGATCAAAGGGGATCATGTTCTTGTCAAAGACCATGCTCTGCATGTAGAATTTGCCACCGGGATTGAGCAGGTTGGACACATGCCGGAAGTAATCTTCATAGACCTCGTCCTGTCGGCCATCCAGGTAGTCCTTTACCGAAGCGGCATGTTCAAAGCTCCCAAAAGCCGTGATCGCATCAAATGTCCCAAAATCCTCCGGCTTGATGTATCGCGCATCCTTGATGTAGGCCGTCAGCCCATTTTGCCGACAGGCATTCACCTGGCCGTCCGACAGGTTGACCCCGATGCCTTCCACCCCGACCACGTCCCTGAGGTATTTGAGCCATCCTCCCCAGCCGCATCCCAAGTCCAACACCCGGCTGCCTTTCTTTATCCCCAGCGCTTCGGTGACAAATTCATGCTTCCGCCTTTGGGCTTCCTTCAGGGAAAGCGAATAGTCGCCGTTGTACAAGGCATTGCTGAAAACAGGATTTTCCCCCAGACTATAGCGGATAAACTTGTCGATGTTGGTATAGGTGAAGTCCATCTCCTTCTTCTTGTCCCAAGCCTGGCCTTCGCGCTCGCTGACACTCGATCCGCTCCAGGATTTGGCCAAGAGGGCTTTGTTGATTTCTGCATTTTCCATAGTTGAATTGGTTAGGGTGGATTATAAAAATTTGGTTTTCAAAGGTCTATAAGGTACTCTTTCCCCCCGAAAAACAAAATAG
>CAZGYC010000464.1:0-1081 GCA_964530015.1 uncultured Limnohabitans sp.
CAGATCGCTTCGTGCGGTTTTATCTGAAATGCGAAAAGGGAGCAGACGGCACCTGCAAGTCCAAAAAAGCATACGCCCTGATCTTTGACCGGGAGCTGGAGCTGCTGGAGGCCGGGGAGCTCAGGGAGGTTTTGGACGGAAATGCCTACATGTATCAGTTGCCGTTTGGAAAAGGCTTCCTGTCCAAACTGGCAGAACGAGAGAGCGACGACCAATTTGTCCTAAACAAACACTACCAGCTAAACTAGCCAAGCCATGCGTTTTTATGGAATTGCCCTTCTGGTCTTGCTTCTAAGCGCAGGAAGTGTCCAGGCGAACATACAACCGGATTCTCTGACAAAACAGTTGGAACCTTCCTTGGAGAATCTATTTTATGGAAACGTAAATGAAGTGCTTACCAAGCTGTTTTGGATCGGGGATTCAGAAGTAATCGGATTGAGGTACAATGCAGTCCGTCCCAAAGACATCGTTCTCTTCAATTCCAATAGATTAATTGTGGATAGTCTTAGCATTAACCAACTGTTTTTGGATGATTATCAGCCGGGTTCTATCCGCTTTGTATCGATTGACGGAATTGTTCAGTCCGGGCAAAATAGTTTTGTCATCCTGCATGGCTATGGTGCTACACGAGTCCAAGTTGTGGAGGGGAAATTTGTTGTGATCGAAAAAAGAATCGAACCCAGAAAACCGGAAATTTCTGACAGATACTTTACCGGCTACAAATTGTTACATCTTGGAAAATATACAATTGGCTACCGATACGACTTAAATAAATATATAAAGTCCGCTGATTATTGGGTTTATAATTGGGAGTCCGGGAAGCTGTCGGAATATCAGGACTCCAAGTATCGGGAGGAATCGACCAATCGATATTGGAGTCTTAAAAATACACCTGAGGCCTACAGTACCATTTCGCATTTTATCTACAACATCATCCAGACTCGCGACGGATTTATATTCAACCTGCCGCTGAAAAACCGGTTTCTTAGCTATTCGGAGAAGGCGGGAAATATCTAGGGCTATACGTTTCCTCCCCTCGAAAAGAAGAGCCAGGCTTGGTTTGCCTTCTACGACTGGGAGC
>CAZGYC010000465.1:0-1080 GCA_964530015.1 uncultured Limnohabitans sp.
CAAAACGTCTTGGAAAACCTCGCTCATATCGCTAGGTTGGCACCTGAGTAGTTACTATTCTGGATATAGAATCCGTAATCTGATTATACGCTATTCTGCCAGTTGACGAATTTTCCAATGATTTTGGGCTGGAAGACCGATACTTCGACAGGCTCAGTACAGGTGACCGAAGATCGAAGAAAACAAAGGTCTGGCGTTTTCTTGGTCTCCAGACCTTTTGAAAAAGCTACTGGCAAGATTCCGTATATCCATAATCCGTAATTCACGAATTGGAAGTGGTGATTGAACTCAATGAAAGAGATTACGCCAAGTTTAGCTCCAATTTTATGGCCGTGCGAACGGTGGAAAGGGATTTGGAAATAATAGGGGAAGCAGTGAGGAAAATCACCTTGTTGGATCCAACTACCAAAATCACAAGTTCCAAGCACATTATCGGGTTGCGGAACATGATAGTTCACGCCTATGATTCAATCGACCCAACTACGCTTTGGAAGATTCTGATTGTGGATCTCCCAGTGTTGAAAATGGAGATCCTCCGACTAAAGGGGGGGTAACAACTCACTGTATCGGTTGAATTTTTTTATCGCTTCTCCCGTGTTCTGCCTTTCCAGAAGTTGGACTTCATACGATGTGGAGCAATCCAGTGTGTGTGTGACAAAAACGCCACTGATATCGGTGTCCCTTACACTTTTTCAAATGATTTTGTGTCGTTATACACATTTTTTCAAAGGAATAAATGTAAAATCAGACACTTTTTCAAATGAAAGCAAACGGGAGACCCAAACAACAAGACGGACTGTTTCCTTGCCCCAGCCAATAAGGAAGGGCTGGAAATGCCCGGCCAAGAAAAGCAAAAGCGCCTGGAAGCTAGCCTGTCCCTTTTTCAACTTTGCCCGCCTGTGGACGTTTTTGTCCGAAAAATCGGAGGCCCAAAATCCCAAATCTGCTTCCACCGTGCGCAAAGGCTATTTTTTGCTGGCAGGAAAGTGGATAATGGATCGCAGAGAAGTGGGCGAGGGAATCAAAGTATCAAGTAGCAAGACGCTAGTATCAAGATCAAAGAGCCAAGAACCGAGAGCC
>CAZGYC010000466.1:0-1076 GCA_964530015.1 uncultured Limnohabitans sp.
CCCTGCTACTCGAGGTTTGTAACCTCGAGAACCTATCAAGGGATTTCAAATCCGTGAACAGTACTTCAGGATTGTAAATCCCGGGATAGGCAGTTCGACATTGCAAATTCTATACAACTGGCTATTTATCAACCGATACAAACATTTCAATCCAGTTGTTTCAATTCTCTAAAAAGCTTCAGCGCTTGTTGGGTGAAGTCGTGGAGCGCCGGGTACTCAGGCCCTGAAGGGGCCATTTATAACAACCGTGGGTAGAGCGTAGCGGAACCCACGGCAAAAAAAGCAAAGGCCTTTGACCCCGGCGCAGAAATCTGGTGAGTAAGTGGATGTCGATGCCGAGGGACGGAGCAGAAAGTCTAAAAGGCAATAAGGGGAAGGCATGCGTGGTGCCGGATTGCAAATCCTATGACAGGGCCTCGACATTGCAAATGTCGAGGAGCGGAGATATGGAGAGGAGGTTTTGGGAATGGGGTGCCTGTGGACAGGCCTTGGGAACCGCGATTGTTGTTTTCTTCTATGTCCTTTTGGCTTGACCCAAAAGGACCAAAAGGTCAAGATTTGGCAAAGCTCCCACCGCACTATGCCTCCGCGCACCCCGCTGCCAAATCAGCCCACCGCACCCTTCCGAACCATGATTTGTCTCTGCCGGAGGCGGGTGTTGGAAGCAAGGGATGGTCGATGCCGAGGGACGGAGCAGAAAGTCTAAAAGGCAATAAGGGGAAGGCATGCGTGGTGCCGGATTGCAAATCCTATGACAGGACCTCGACATTGCAAGTCGAACAGCGGGTTCTACATTGCAAATTCTATACAACTGGCTATTTATCAACCCTGCTACTCGAGGTTTGTAACCTCGAGAACCTATCAAGGGATTTCAAATCCGTGAACAGTACTTCAGGATTGTAAATCCTGGGATAGGTTTGTTTGAGATTACAAATATCGGACAGCGGGGCCTAAATCTTCCAATTTTTCAATTTTCCAATCCACCACGGCGGACCAGTTCTTCCAATCTCCCAATCCCTCACAAACTTCATTTGCCATTCCCTTCGGCCAGCGGTATCTTTGCAGACTAATCCAAA
>CAZGYC010000467.1:0-1076 GCA_964530015.1 uncultured Limnohabitans sp.
TGCTCACGGAGATATCGCCTTTGGGCTTGCTGGGCAAGGTAATCCGGAGATTTCCATCGTAGGAAAGACTGGAATTGCCGACAGCCACGACTTGGTCAAAGGAAATGACGGCCTTCTCGACAGGCGATTCTTCCCCGGCTCCTTCGGACCGTCCAGCGCCTCTCTCTCCCCCTTGGCCTCTCTGCCCGCCGCCCGGATCTCCCTGATTGCCTCCACCCTGGGGAGCCTGATAGATGTCCCAAGTCTTTTGCCAGCCCGTCCGGTACCATTCGTAAGACCAAAAAGGCCCAGTCACCGCCATCAGAAACAGGATCAACAGGGAATAGAAAGCCAGCGTATTGTGGAGGTCATGGTTGACCCGCTTCCAGTTGGCGTTCCATTTGATTTTCAGGCCCTGCTTCCAGTTTTTCACTTTCTGGGGAAACCAGATAAAAATCCCCGTGATCACCCCCAGCAAAAACAGCAGCGTGGCAACGCCGTTGATCATCCTGCCCAATTCCATGTTGGTCATGGATTCCATCATCGGCTCCTGGATTTTGTCAAGCAGCAACCAGCGGTGAAGGGAAAACATGTAGCCCATAAACTCCTCGGCAGCGGTCTTTTCGACGTTGTCGGCAAGGATTTCTCCGGAATAGGGGTTGACAAAGTAGCCGACCGGACGTTCCTGGCCTTCTTTTTTCACCTGAAACTGCACGCTTCGGTTCTCACCCTGGTACACGTTTGCTCCCACCACATCGGCCGAGAGGCTTTTCTCAACGTCGTCCCGCAATTCATCCAGGGACTTTTTTTGTCCGGACACCTCGACAAAATAGCGCTCAGAATCGGCAAATTCGCGGATTTCTGTGTTGTAAACGTAGATGGTGCCACTGAGGCAGACCGCGATCACGATCAGTCCGCAGGTCAGTCCTGCATAGAGGTGAATGTCGTTCAAAAATTTCCGGATAGGCTTCCACATAGATGGCTTACTTTTATTTGGAACAAATCTAAAGAAGAGTTTTTGATTGTTTAGAATCAATCTAAGAAAATAATCTGCCACGGCTGAATCCAGCCCATCAAAGGCGAATAATCAACCTGAA
>CAZGYC010000468.1:0-1075 GCA_964530015.1 uncultured Limnohabitans sp.
GGGTAGCTGGTTCGTTTGGTAATTCGTTGATCCGCGGCATGCACAACAACCCTAAGGATAGAAAGACTGAGTACTCTTAATAGTAGTGCTTTCTGCTTGTTTTCGAGCAGCGTCCAATCCCTATCGCCTGGATAGGGTGGAGAAACAAACTGAAGGTCCGGGGTACTTCTCTCTTGCACCAATGAGCGTATCTCTACTGCTCACCACACTCCATGGTTTAAACCCCATGAGGTCGCCTGTCATCAGTCGTATTAATTCTTTGTATACGCTGACACTATACTTCTACTACTATCTGTCATTGAGTGATGAGTCTTATTGACCTCACGACTATGCAGTCATTTGTTCAGTAGTAGAACTTCCAATTTCGAAACGTGTGAACCCTACCAGCTAAGGCTTGATCCCGGTATTGATTTCATCAGGCGTTGCCTGGATAACCACTTCTTTACAATCACTACTTCCAATCATTAAATCTGGTCATATGTAATTGTGATTATACAGGATTCTTGATAAAGTGCAGCTATGGAAAAAGAACTTAAATTAAAAAGAACGTATACCTACGTAGTGGGTGCGGCCGACCTGTCGGGTGCGTGGAAGATAGGTCGTGCTGACAATCCCAAGAATCGGTTAATAGGCATACAGGTCGGAAACCCAATTGAGTTAAAACTCATCGCTGTAAGATTGGATTCTCCTAAATTAGAGAAACAACTGCATAACTATTTCTCAGAATATCACGTCAGAGGTGAATGGTTTAACCTGCCAGAACTTAAGCGTAAAGAATTAATCTCGATTATGCATCGTCAGATGGAGTACGTACCTTCTTCAAATGGACGCAAGGTACCTTCTGGAGCTAAAACCCTTGGTAGATGCAATAAGTGCAAGCTCAACGTAATGAGTTACGACGATCACAAAGTTTTCGGCAAAAAGAGCATGGCTCATAAGGATTGCGAGGCTGTTAAAGTCCAGCGATCTTTAAGAAAACGGGGCAGCGGATACTAAGGTCTCTCGCCGCCATACCTACAGTAGAGGACTAAACAAACTATCCAGATTACAATGATGCTTTGGATGTTGTTATACT
>CAZGYC010000469.1:0-1070 GCA_964530015.1 uncultured Limnohabitans sp.
CGTTGTGCGTCATTGTATCGGACGACAAAAAAGTCGTCTGCGATACGACTGACGAGTGAGTCGGAAAAATTGTAAAATTGACCTCATGAAAGTAAAAGTTTTTCATATCAGACTGACTAAAGAGAATTTACAAAGCGACCAAGACAATTTAAACAACTTCTTGGACAACGTGACTGTTAAAAAGACTGCAACCGAACTCATTAACGGACAGCCGAACTTTTGGTCAATATTGGTTTTCTATGACGACCAAAAAACAGAAAAACAAGAAAATATTTCGGAGAAAATCTCGGTTACAGACGAGAACGAACTAACAGATGATGAGAAGAGAATTTTTTCTACCCTTAAACAATGGCGTCAAGACAAAGCAACCCAACTTAACATTCCTAATTTTATGGTTTGCCACAACACAGAATTAGTGACAATCGCAAAAGTAAAACCTCAGTCATTGGACGACCTATCAAAAATTAAAGGTTTTGGCGGACAGAAAATTTCAAAATTTGGAGACGATATAATAGCAATATTGAATTCAATTTAAAAATCAATAAAATGGAAAATAAAAAATCACTACAAGGAATTGACACCATAATCATACGAGTTTCTGACATAGAAATATCCAAGAAATGGTATCAAGAAAAATTAGACCTTAAACCAATTTATGATGAGCCAAAATTAAAACTTGTTGTTTTAGATACGGGCGGCCCGACAAGTCTGACGCTTTGGCAAACTGAAAAAGCCATTCAAAATAATCCCGACACTTCTTCTTATCCAATATTCAGAACACTTGATGCAAATTCTGCAAATCAGGAATTAAAAGAAAAAGGTATTAAAGCTGGAGATGTTATTGATGACGGTTTTGTGAATTATTTTCACTTCTTCGACCCAGACGGAAATATTCTTGAAGCATGCCAAGTTCACGAATAGAAAGACAAGAACAACGAACGCACAACAGGCGTTTGGCTCAATGGCGGGTGACGTGGTTAATTGAACATTCTACCTCGAATCAACTTTTGTGCTTGGTTGACAGTTTTGTGCTCCGAAATCCGCCACTGCGCCAAGCGCCAAAACGTTAT
>CAZGYC010000470.1:0-1068 GCA_964530015.1 uncultured Limnohabitans sp.
CCTTGTCGTCGATGCAGAGGCCGCCCCAGCCGGGCGCGTTCTTGAATACCTGATAGAGAAGCGGAGTGATGCCGCTGCGTGTCTTGCCGGAGCCGGTGTCGCCGGTGATGAGCCAGCCACGGCAAAAGTCCTCCATCGTCCACGTCATGCCGCCGAGCTTGGCGACGACGGGCGACCGCCGGGTTGTCCGGGCGGAGGCCGTGAGGATGAAGGCCAGAGCGATGACCACGCCCCCGCCGAGGGCGGCGCGGTCCCACGGTTCGGGAAGGAAAGCATGGCTATACCAGCCTGCGGCGATGACCACGGCGGCGATGAACGGGCGGAGATTTACCATACATGAATGCCGGTGAGGAGTCCGGCGGCGAAGGCCGCGAGGGTGGCGAGAACGATGGAAATCAGACTGATGCCGCGTAGCTGGCGCTGCGTTTGCGCGGCTTGGCGAAGCTCGTGCGTCAGTTCGGCGGCGGTCTTGGCGAAGGCTTTGCTGCGCTGGTCGAGAAATTCCATTGTCGAACGGAACTCCTCGAAACGAAGCGGCGGACTGTCCGGCGTGCGCTGGCGGAGGGATGTGACATACAAATCAAACAACTCCACACAGGCGATGGCCGGGTCGTTGTCGTCGATGTGGTGCTTCTGCTGCCAGCGGACAATGGCGGCCCGCAAGTCCATATCCGTTGCGGCTTCACTCATGGGGTGTGGTGATTTGGGCATCGGACAACAATGCTTTAGTGTGCGCGTCCACTTGGGCGTAGAATGTATTCTGCCAATTCTTGAGCCGCTGCCGGTCCACCACGTTGAATGATGCGTGGGCTTGAGCTTGGGTGGCGGTGAGGTTGTGCTGATTCAGCGCGGCCACCAGCCAGTCATACATGCGGGGCATGACCAGCTCACCGGCGTTCAGTTCGTCCACCAGCCGCCCGCGTGTGCGGCTTTTCTCATACAGGGAGAAGTGCTCGCTGTGGGCCTGATTCTTGACGATGACGTAGCGGCAGCGGTCGGCCAGCGCGTCGGCGATGAGCTTGATCTGCGTCACGCTGTCCGCCTCGTGGTTGACCGGCATGACGATGG
>CAZGYC010000471.1:0-1067 GCA_964530015.1 uncultured Limnohabitans sp.
GCGTCTGGCGATGGCCCTTTCTTTCCAAAAACCAAGATCTTCCATATCATGTTTTTACAAGCTTGATAAATATAAAAATAATGGGGTGTAAAAACAACAGAAAAAAACAAACAAATTTGACACCCCACCTTGGAGGTCTCCATGACCTCACCCAAAGCCCTCCAACTCCCAACACTTCCTCTGTCTCCGTGGTCGGTGTCACAGACCACCATTCTTGTTGTCCTACTTCTCCAGAAGCTGGACTATATATCAACCAGCCACTATCTCCGTACCCCGGCATCGACCACCTTTTCCTTCCAATATTCCTGCGCCGAGGTTTGGCGGGTTCTCATTTTCAAATTGAAACCCCCGGCTAGCCAATGGGCGACAACAGGGGGTAAGGAGAATTGCCGAGTTGCCTATGGAGTGATTCTGAGGAAAGCACCAATGTCTCCAGTATCCAATCCCGGTGTTTTGCAAGCTGCTCTTCGTCTTCCGGATCAAAGTCTACCAAATGCAGTCTGTACAAAAAGGCCATGGACTTTTTGTTGACAGTTATGAAAATTCAGTAGGTGCAAGTAAAATTTCCGGGACAAACGACTGGAACCTGAGGATGAACAATCGAGAACGGCGATTTACAGAAGCCTGTCACACGCCCCCTTCCGATTGAAGACCGGATTTGGGTGGAAAGGGGTGGACAAACGACAGAAAGGGAATCTGAAGAAGCAGGCAGTTTGCAGTCGCGTTTTGCAGCATCACCACTCACCACTTACCGTTTGCGGAACTCTGCCCACTACTCCAGTGCCTCGGATTGCCTGAGCCAGTTTCTGACCTGTAGTGCCCGGAGAAAGATGAGGATCAGGGGAATCAGCCACAGCAGTTCATTGAATACCAGGTGAAAGATGCTCCGCTTGTTCCAGCTCAAATCCGGAGCAAAGCCCAAAGAAAACCAAGCTGCTGAGATCACCTTTCCGGTGATTCCTGCCAAGATCAGCCATACCCAACTCACCGGATAGAAGGACGAAACAAAAATCACCAAGCCCACCACCATCCCGAAGGTCCCAAAATAGTTGGACTGCATGGCGGTA
>CAZGYC010000472.1:0-1061 GCA_964530015.1 uncultured Limnohabitans sp.
ATACACGCAGGAATTTTTTGGGAAAAATTGCACTCGGTACCGTATCCCTGACCACTTTGATGGGACTGGATCAGCACCTTTTTTCATCAGCAATCTATTCTGCAAAAAGCAATTCAACCCCCCCTACCATCTTGAAAAGCAGCGAAAAGAAATTTGTGCCGGTGATGCTCACGCCGTTTACCCCAGATTTGAAGATCGATTTTGATGCCTTGTCAAAACTCACGGATTTCTATCAGGCCTGCGGGGCAAAAGGCTTTTTTGCAAACTGCCTGAGCAGCGAAATGTATCACCTCGACAACGAAGAGCGGCTGGCTTTGGCCCGGCATGTGGTAACCCGTGTGGACGGCGCCATGCCGGTGGTGGCTACCGGCTCTTTTGGGGAAACCCTTGGGGAGCGGGCGGAATTTACCCGGAAGATGTATGACACCGGTGTCGATGCTGTCATCCTGATCACCAGCCACTTTGCCGACAAGGGGGAAGATGACGCGGTGCTGATCTCCAATCTCGAAAAGTTCCTGGCCCTTACCGGGGATATTCCACTGGGCACCTATGAATGTCCGTCACCGTATAAAAGAATCATCACACCCGAAGTGTTGCGCTTTATGCTTTCCACAAAACGCTTTGTCTATCACAAGGACACTTCCCTTGACCTGGAGAAAATCAAAGCCAAACTGGAAACAGCGAAAGGCAGCCCACTTGAATTTTATGATGCGCACACGCCAAACACCAGGGCCTCCCTGCAAATGGGTGCCCAGGGCATGTCCTGCATCGCCGGAAACCTGTACCCCGAGCTTTTCTCCTGGATGTGCACCAATGCCACCGATCCTTCCAAGCAGGAGGACGTAGCCTGGCTGCAGTCGGAACTCACCAGGGCCGATTCCATCATTTCGCAAGGCTATCCCACCAGTGCCAAGTACTTCCTGCAAAGACGGGGAGTACCAATTGCACCCATCTGCCGGTCAAGGAACACAGCACTGACAACAGAACAAAAACAGGCACTGGATGGGATTTTCAATGCCTTGCCGCAGTGGCACGAGCGCTTGGGGATAGAGGTTTGATTC
>CAZGYC010000473.1:0-1058 GCA_964530015.1 uncultured Limnohabitans sp.
AAACACGCTCTTGGCCCGAGCAGTCGGTATAGGCACGCTGATCTTCAGCTCCACCACCGTGTTTTTTTCCCTGCAGTTGGCCATCAACAGGATTTGGAATATCGAAGCCAAACCGGAAAAGGGCTTCGCGAAATACCTGCTTAACCGCCTGCTTTCCTTGGCCATGGTGATCGGAATCGGCTTTGTCCTGATGGTCTCCCTGGTGGTGGAGGCGTTGCTGGTGATTTTCAAGAAATTCGTTCAGGGATTTCAAGAGAACCTTTCGGTCATCCTGATGAAGATCGGCTCGGAGGCGGTGTCTTTCTGCGTCGTTATGGTGATTTTTTCGCTGATGTATAAGATCCTTCCCGATGCGAAACTGAAATGGAGGGATGTGTGGATTGGAGGTCTGATCACGACCCTGCTTTTTGTGGGAGGCAAGCTGCTCATTGGCGTTTACCTGGGAGCAAGCTCTCTGACCGACCTCTATGGTGCCAGTGGATCCTTGGTCGTACTGTTGGTCTGGACTTATTATGCTTCGTTCATTTTTCTCTTTGGTGCCAAGATCACCTACGTCTATACCAAGCGAAACGAGGGAA
Organism: uncultured Limnohabitans sp.; assembly: GCA_964530015.1. Taxonomy (GTDB): domain Bacteria; phylum Bacteroidota; class Bacteroidia; order Cytophagales; family Cyclobacteriaceae; genus Algoriphagus. The sequence continues at coordinate 579 of CAZGYC010000473.1, forward strand.
AGCTAGAAACTTACGACCATGCGTCGGAGGTGAAAAACATAAAAATCGAGATCTGACGATCCGGTCTCCCGTGCCAAGCGAACTGGCTGGCAGCCGTCGTCCGAGATTTGGGGCGGCATTTTGCCGCTGGCGCAAAAGCGTACAGTCTGTTTTTTTCAACCCACTGTCAGAGCCCAGGCCAGGGAAATCGCTTTTGGATTCCTTCGATCAACAGGACACGATGGGAGAGCAATTCAGGTGTGCCCACCCACCGCAAAAAAATTTGACCACAGAAAAGAAGAAGCTGGTTTCGGAACAGCAAGCGTCAGCAGAACCCCAATCCGGAGCTTCACCAATCGGCGTTTTTTGGATTGGCCACCGATGCACAGATTCTGCGTTTGGGAGCCGGGAATCAGGCGGTTCTGCTGATTCAAAAACAAAAATCCCTTTGCGTTCCTTCGCGGTCTTCGCGGTTAAAAATTTCCCGCTGATCAACGCGGA
>CAZGYC010000474.1:0-1056 GCA_964530015.1 uncultured Limnohabitans sp.
AGCAGAAGCAGCAGTCCCGTGGGTGGTGGTGGTGTTGGTGGTGTTGGCGTTGGTGGTGCGCTTGCTGCTGCGGAAGAAAGAGGGCACAAACCTCCTCAAACTGAAGCTCATCTCAACCGATCCAATCAACAATACAACTCTTTCGATCTAACGGAATATGTGTCCTGGCTGCTGCTGGAGTAGCCTGCTTGGTGTGGGTGTGTGTGTAGTGTGGATGCTATCACTGCGTGCTGTGTTGATATGATGGCTGCTGCTGTTGATTGTTTGAAGGAAGAATGAATTCGATTCGCGGGGCAATCTCCACGCTGCTGTTGTGGATTCCCTCCAGGCCATGTGCAATGGCGTGGTGATTGTGTGCCATTGCGCTGCTCGCCCATTGCAATTGGCACACATTCGCCACTCACAAACACACTTTCTACTGCGATGGGCTGTGATGGTTGTTATGCATGGTATGGTGCCTACTGACTGTGTGGATGGTGCATGCGTGATTGGGAAGCGATTCTCCGATGATGTGGCTGTGATTTGGTGTGTCGAAAACTCCATCAAACTCAGAATTGCTCAGGCAATGCAGCAGCTGCAGCAGGAGCACCAGGTGCATGTCCTTGTTGCTCCTCACCAATATCTCTCATTGTGTGCAGTGTGGATGGCAGCATGTGGTTGATTCCTGTGATGCTGATGTGGTTGATTGTTTGGATGAAATCTGAGCAACAATCCATGCCATGCAGACAGGGAGCTGTGACAAGGGAATGTGCATTGTTGTGTGCTCGTTCATGGTTGAGTGGAGTGGAGTGGAGTCATCAGCAGTGTGTCGTTATCAGTCAGAGATGCAAGGAGGGAATGGAATTGTGGAATATTTTGTGATGAGGTGGTAGAATGTCAGACACGCGTGGAATGTGAGGAGAGGGGCGCATTGCATTGGATATTCGTGCAGTGATAGCTGTCTCTGTCTCTCTCGCAATGGTGCGTGTCAACCTGGAAGCACCTCACATTGGAGTGAAATATTGTTTGCTGATTTGATGGAGCGGTCCACAGGGCTGCAATGAAGTGGGCAATGTG
>CAZGYC010000475.1:0-1043 GCA_964530015.1 uncultured Limnohabitans sp.
GTTTCTTTAATCTCGCCGGTTATCTTTGGAGAAGCTAATAATACATTGGACATACAGTAAAATAGTACTCCTTTATGCCACGGCCCCCACATAGGCAGCAATAGCGTGAGTGGCATTTCTTTCGATTCCGCCGCGATTACCATCATAGTAAGAAAGCATAGAATAACTTTCATGTCCAGTAGAGTCAATAATATCTCTTTCTGGAACTCCAGCGTCTAAAGCCATGGTGATCATAGTTTTGCGGAACGAGTGTGGGGAAAGTCTTTTATCTATTTTGGTGGTTCGCGCCAATCTACGAACCGTCCTTCTCGCTGAACCACAACTCATTCTATTGCCGTCTAATCCTAATAACAATGGCCCAGCAGTCCTATCCCCTATAGCGCCCTTCACTGCCCAAGCTGTAGGGATAGCTAAAGATAACACTCCGACTTTACCACCTTTGCGATTATGAAGCTTGACTGTGGTATAGCCATTCTCCTGTTGGATATCTTCTACATTAACATTCAGGCACTCGCCAATCCTCAAGCCGTTTAAACCGAGTAAGCATATTAATGCCTCAACCATACAACCTTCGGCTTTCGCCGCCATCAACACGTCTTTAAACTCAGTTCTTGTTAATCCATTGGTTGTAGATTTGAATTCTATTTTAGGTCTACGAACATGTGCTGCTGGATTGGATGAGATGAGTTGTTCTAAGAACGCATATTTGTATAGTCCACATACAGCATTCAATTTAGAGCCTACGGTTTGTGGTTTGCGGCCCAAGTCATCTCGGAGATGCTTAATCCAAGTTTCGATGTGAACTCGCTTGACCTTGAATAGAGCAACCTTATGTAGGTCGCACCAATCCTTCCATTGGTTGAGTGCAATCTCATACCCTTGACGGGTGTTGCTTTTGTACGGAGCTAAGAATCCTTCTATCGCCAGATTCTCAGAGGGGGTCGTTTTCATCTTGTAGTTGCTTTCTATTAGTGTTTGGAAACGCAACACTATCTACTACAACTACTAAAACCAACCTCTGTAGAAGTGAAATATACTTGGAA
>CAZGYC010000476.1:0-1041 GCA_964530015.1 uncultured Limnohabitans sp.
CAAAAGCCTGCCAGGAACCCCTTCCGGCAGATATGCCGGAGTAGCTTTGACTCCGGTTTTTCACTCCGGTTATGATACGCTGAGCGGATTCGCATCCCAGTGCCAAGTCAAGCCTTACCCGTCACTTAAGCGTTGACTTCACATTAGGCTATTGCCCCTTTTTTTGCTCCTTTTCCTTTTTGTTTTGTTTGTGGATTTTGTCAAAATCCTCTTCCCGTGGCGGCCGGGCCCCTTGGTTTTCTCCGGGGGTCTTGCGGGTAGTTCCCTTGTCCACTTGGTCCCGCTTTTTGCCCCCGCCCAAGCGGGGAATGATGTATTGGTTTGGGAAGGTCTGCATAGGTTGTCGGTTATTGGTTGGCAGCTGGAGAAAAACAAGGTGCTAACTCAGCTTCACAAATGGGGGCATTCCGAACGAATGCCCCCACCTGATCCGGAGTGTGTTGCGGCGATGGATGTTCAGCGCTGCAAATTGTCCACGTCATCCATCTCGGCGATGGGAACCCGCTTGATAAACTCGTTGTAGTACTCGTTGTCTTCGTCGGCATAGGTGCCATAGGCATTCAGGACAAAGCCCTTTTCTCCCGAATCACTGTGCAGCAGATAGATCACCGCCGTGTCGGAGGGGTCGGAATCACCTTCAAAACGGTAAACTTTGACGATCTTCAGCTGCTCGGGCTGTAAGATCTCCTCTGTATCGTCAAACTTCGCCCCTGCCCGGCTGATGTTCAATTCCTTGCCGTAGCCTTTGTCCGGCAACTGGTTTAGTACCTGGGAATAGGTGGTCATTGCTTTGGATGTGCTCATGGTTTCTGGGATTAAAGTGGGAAAATACGGATAGTCTCCGTCGGACTGTTTCCTGCAAGTCTGAGTCCATGCTGGTGCGGACTGGCCCTTGTTTTTTTGCAGGTATCAAAAAATGCCGAAAGGAAGCACCTGAGCCCTGTTTTGAAAAGGGAAATGGAGCTGATCCCAAAAATGGCCTGCCGGAAAGAGTGGTGAATATGCCCCGATCTGTGGCGCTTTTGAATAAAAGTCTCCACT
>CAZGYC010000477.1:0-1035 GCA_964530015.1 uncultured Limnohabitans sp.
CGGGAAGTGTGTTTCCATTCTACCAAACTTAAGAAAGTCGTTTTCGCGGGCAGGTTTCGCGGCAGATTTGTGTTTTCCCCCAACCCCCTCAGAAACGCACTCTAATGCGTGGGTATGATACCCCTTGGTACCCACAACAACATAGCACGATGATTTCGGTGTTTGCTTGTGTTTTGAAGGAGTTGATTTGGAAACCAGCCTGGTGCGAAGGCTGTAAGTGAGCTACAGTGCTGAGTAGTACACCAATAGACACGCATTGATGCACTCTACCAGAATATACCCATGATTCCGACTCTACTCAACATCTTCACCCTGTTATGACCTTGTAACCACAAATATTTGACCACCAATCAGTATATCGACCATATCTCACGCTGTAGGTGGACTACGGTGACCAGGAACACACCGATAGTTGCGCCTTGACATGCTCTATCGAACCATACCCACCAGAACCACTCTCCTCACCATCCTCGTCAATTAATGGCTTGGCAACCATCGAATTTTCACATTTTCCACATCCCAACACGAACAAACAGCATCTACTCCGACTCAACGTGACAGAGCAACGCACAATTGCATGGTCTAACCATATGAAAAGAGTTTCCCGGGATTCCGACACTCCAAGTGCCCGCTACACTATAGAAATTCTGCATTCAAGCGACCATAATGGACCCTAGGAGTGCCAAATACACCGGATCAACCTGGCATCCCAACGCGCATTGACAATACCTGTCGAACAAAACAAGATTCATCATCGTAGCACACCTCCTTCCACTCCATCATGAGGGAATCAACATTTGCACATTCAACCTAGCAAGGCATGGTATGAAGGCTGTAGGAGGACTAGGGTGGTCAGAGGCATACCAACAGACGCGCATTGACACCCACTACTAGAATGCACCAAGGAATACGACCCTACTCATCATCCTGACCACTTTATGCCCTCAACACTGATTGGAATCAACAATGAATGAGCCACAATTGGGTAGAATGCATGGTATGAAGGCTGTAGGAGGGATAGAGTGACCAGAAGCA
>CAZGYC010000478.1:0-1030 GCA_964530015.1 uncultured Limnohabitans sp.
ACCCGTTTAGCGGATTGCAGCTCAAGCAGCCAGGGCATACTTGATATGATTGATAGGCAGCCCATTTTGTTTGTTCAGCGTTTGTAGCGCAGTAACAGCAGCTACTTTGGCATTTATTCTTGTCTGCAATCCATTGAATGTTTTGGCATAGTTTCGTTTGATCATCATTTGGTCGCAGAGTTGTGAAAACAGGGTTTCTATTCGTTTCCTGCACTTTTTGAATACGAAAGGATAGGGTTTAAAATCCTTTTGATTGCTTCTCATCGGAGTTGCTACCCGAACATTGACAGTGGTAAATAAATCCAACTGATACTCGCTGCTGATATAACCGGCATCACCGAGCAAAGTACAGTTATTCATTCCACTATATTTGAGGTCATTGAGATAGTGCAAATCATGAACACTGGCTTTGGAAATGTCCATACTGAAAAATACCCCATTTAAACTGGTAACCAGATGGAGCTTGTAGCCAATGAAGTATTCTTTATTTACCGCAGAATATCCTTTATCGGGAGCTGTTTCAAATTCCTGCCTACAGGCCTTCAGTCGCTTCTCACGGGCGTTCTTACAAATAGCAATCGGCATAGAATCAACGATATACACATCTTCGTCGTTGGTAAGTACCTTGGCCATAATCTGATTCAGTCTCAGGATGTAAGGAGCCAACTGTTTCTTTCTCAGATTGTAGCGGGTCAGGTGAATCAGCCTTGGAAAAGCATGGCTGTAATCTGATTTGAGCTTATTCCAAAAGAAGTTCTCACTATCAATCCCCATAGCTTCCTGACATAGAGAAAGGGCAATAATTTCACTATCAGGCATTTTGGGGGTATGCCGGTAGGCTCTAAGATTCCCCTGTTCGTTTAGGTAGAGCGAAAGATTTTTTGTGGTCAGTTCCAATAATTTGTCGAAGTTTGCTTTTAAGTCGTGCATCTTTGAACGCTTTGTGGTTATTGCTTCAAAGTACTGTTTTACAGTAATATGCACGACTTTCTTTTTAATAGTTTTCAACAATTTAATCCGCTAAACGGGT
>CAZGYC010000479.1:0-1021 GCA_964530015.1 uncultured Limnohabitans sp.
GGAATAGTTCCGGAAAGTGCGGGCGTAGTGGATTACAACCTGCCCAACGGCGTGATTGCAACTTGGACCGCCGGAGCCCTACCGGGCGCGGGAATAATTAGTATTTCCGGAACACCGACAGAACAAGGCACATTCAACTACAGCATCCCGCTGGAAGGATGTGGATCAGCTACCGCAACAGGTACCATTTTCGTGGACAACCCAAGCTACCCGATCACGGGGATCAATGTCGTCAACCCACCAACGGGAGCCCCAACTCCCGCCACTTCCACCTTCACGGTGTACAGTCCCGGACTGACGACGGGAACCTATCAAATACACTACAGCACCGACGGAATCAACGAAGGGCCGGATCAGACGATCAGCGTCACGGTCACCACGCCAGGCCAGTTTACGTTTACATCGCCCTCTTATTCCAATCAAGGGACGACCGTTTTGACGATTAATTGGATTCAAAAAACAGCCCCAGATGCGGATCTCTGCCGCTACTACCCGCCAAACAACAATACCGCACCCTACGGGATTGGCTGCACGGCGGAATTCTCAAAGGCAGGTGGAGCGGAGGATACCTTCTATGTCCCTGCAAACATCTCCGAAGTGACCATCCAGGTGTTTGGAAATGGTGCGGGTGGCAATACCGCCTCAGCGACCATCCCTGTAGCTCCCGGCGGGGTCATTTTTGTGGTGTTCGATGGGGATGATGTTTTTGCCACGGAGGTTCCCCCGTCTGCCTCCATGGCGGATCGACTGGCCGGAGCCTTTGTCAGCACCACCGGCCCCAATGGCCGGATCGTCTTCCATTTCGAATGCGATCCCCTGCCGCCTTGCGCCGGACTGCCTCCCTACGAATACACGGATTCCGAAGGATATACGGTCTTGCGGTTTGACGTGGGGGCATGTGATTGGTATGCACCGGATGGACTGGAAGAATTTGAGGTGCTGGTGGTCGGCGGCGGCGGCGGCGGTGGCTTTGGCGGGGCTGCCGGCGGCGGCGGCGGCGGGGCTGTGGTCTATCAGCACT
>CAZGYC010000480.1:0-1021 GCA_964530015.1 uncultured Limnohabitans sp.
CGGCAAGCGGCATTCCAAGGTAAAAAACAAGTTTTTGAACAAAAATCTTTAGGCCGCGAATTTGCTCATTTCTACGTATGGTGTTCCTCGTTTTACCGTTGCAAATACTCTCGATACAATTTTGTTGCGGATGATGTTCAATACCACCATTTTGGGCTTACCCTCCCCGACCCTTCGTTTGAAGTAAAGCATCAATTCCTTGTCTGATCTTATGGCGCTGGCTGCGGACATGGATAAGAGGCTTTTCATCTTCTTATCGCTTAGGGCATGTGTATGAGGTCGCCTGTTTATGCTCGTTCCGGACTGATAAGGAAACGGTGCAATACCGCAATAGGACGAAAACTGCCTCCATTCTTCAAACCGGCTGAAATTCTGTGTGTGGAGCAGCATCTGTATAGCCAGAACTCTGCCTACTCCTTTCACACTTTTAGCCAGCTTGTAGTTCTTGTTAATTTCCTGGTCTTCCTTAATCTTCTTATCCATAAGGGCCTCCGTCTTGCATATTTGCTCACTCAAATGCCGGAGCGATTGCCGGATCACTTTTAAAGCTTCATCCCCTGTTGCCTTTTCCATAGCGGAGACCATGCCCTTTTCCAGGCACTTTAAGGACGTAGATTGCTTGACGAGCTGTTCCCTGAGACTCATCAGGCGCTGAAGCTCAATGAGTATGGCCGGCATCGGCTGGGATGCCTCCAGCTCTTCCCGCCTTAACCAGGCAAAGCGGGCAATGGCCTGAGCGTCCAGCTTGTCTGTCTTACCCCGGCCTATACCTTTGGATCGCTTAATCTCCAAAGGATTGACACAGCAGTAATGAAGCTTCCTGGTGTGCAGAAACTGGCTCAGCAATACACAATACCAGCCCGTATGTTCAAAGCACCAAATAAGGCCTTTTAGATCACCGGCCTGCTTTTTAACCCAGCCCAGCATAGTTTTGAAGCCAATGCTGTTGTTGGGCAGTTGAACATGTGTTCCTTTGTGATGCAGAAACACGTCAATGGTCAGCTTCGAAACATCGATGCCG
>CAZGYC010000481.1:0-1021 GCA_964530015.1 uncultured Limnohabitans sp.
TTTTATTTTAAGATTTCATCTTCCGATTTCAACTTTGGACTAATCACCATAATCAGAAACAATAAAGAACCTACTCCAAATATCGCCAATGCTGCCATTAAATTATCATTGGCTCTCTCTGTTAAAGATTCGTTAACAGGCAATAAAACCACATCAGATTTGGTATCATATTTAGCATTATTTTTAATTGCCAAAACATAATTGTCGTAATCGCTTTCAGTTTTGGAAATGCGATTCAAATACAAAAAATGATTGATATTAAGGTAATCAAAGTTGGTCATATTCTCTTTAATAAACCTATTGACTTCATCTGAATTTTCTATTTGATTTATGCTACTATAATAATAAGCATATAGATTTTTATTAATATCAATTTCATCTCTAATTCCATTTATGTCATGATTATACCCGAAGTCATATACTGTACCTGTATATTTAATACCATACCATGCGATACAATTCGTGCCTAATGTGTCTTTAACAGAATTTAGAATGGGTACCGTTATGTATACATGCATTACCAAATTTTGCATATGTTTTCCACTTGCTTTAAATTGCTTTTTTATGCTAAAATGCTTTTTGTCAAGATAAAAGTTTTTGAGTGTGTAGAATTTCGTTGGCTCTTCTTTGTCAATTTGACTGATTGAGGATATATGGGTTAATTTACTGTTTGTTAAATCGAAATATTGCTGGCCAAATAAACTTAGTCCTCCCATTGTAAGACACGGAACCAGTAAATACCAAACAATTCTTTCACTTTTTATACTCAGCAATTTTATTCTTTTATATAACCAAATAAGAATTAAGGTTAAAGACAAAACTGATGGCACAATAATCATTATGATTCCTTGATAGATATTGAAATCTACAAAGAATAACCAATGCAAAAAGGTCCATCCAATCAATGTTGAAAGGGAAATTATCAAATAGGGTACAAAAACCAGTTTTATTTTAGTTTTAATTTTATCCATAAACTGTATTTATTCTTTTTGAATTCATTTCAATTGAACTATAAGTTCCG
>CAZGYC010000482.1:0-1017 GCA_964530015.1 uncultured Limnohabitans sp.
TCGGCGAAAAACAGTAAGGGTCGTTATCTTCCCCTCCTTGGATAATGACCTGGGCACCTTCTCAACATCGGAGTGTGTAATGGAAACTCTTTTCAATCTATATAATAGGTATACATCAATTCAAAATAGGTATCATAGTTTCCTATTAAAGCAAAATATTAATGATGTATTAATCTATTTGTGTGCTGATTTCTTTGATAGTTTTCCTCAGATAGCTTCTGTACATTTCGAATTATTTGAATCTGAAGGTGAATATAGTGCAGACTTTCTTATCTTGGAGAATCAGGTCGGAGCGTTTATCAACAGTTATAACATAGCCGCTCATTTCAACCCCGACTCAAGATATAAGATGTCGCTTCCCACAGTCCAATTCGTTGACGAACACTTTGCTTTCTTCCATCTCGCTCAAGATATAGCTGTAAAACAGATTAACTTTATTCAAGCTTGGTTGTATGGTAATATCGATTATCTAATTCAGAAGCTTGGAGTAGGTGATGTAGTTATTAGGCGTGATATGATTAATTTCATTCCGGACGGGACAGCTCCGGAACAAGTGGAACCAGCTCCAGCTGAGATTGTCGATGGTCCACCAGCTTGGCTATTTGAGGGTATCGAGCTTACCCCAACAGGTCCACCAGAAATTATAGCTGTAGCAGAGGGGTTTGTATTACCTTGACCACATATGACTTGGCGCATACCTTGGGATTCGTTTCTGCTGCAATCAAAACATCTGATGAGCATCGCATTGAAAGAGATGCGGCGAGGTTGTTGACGCTTGAATCATATACTATAACAGACGAAGATTCTTATCTTATAATTAAAAATGGTGTGTCGAATAAGTGTTATAAATTAGAATTAAAGGAGATGGATTAACATGGAGCTATTGGTATTTATCGTAGCACCGTTAGTACTTTCTATTTATATCGGAGTAGAAAGAGACAGGTTGGGGTGGGGAATAGGCCTTGGGCTGTTCGGTTGGCTAGGGCTTGCTATCATGTTCATTTGTGTAAAAGATAA
>CAZGYC010000483.1:0-1014 GCA_964530015.1 uncultured Limnohabitans sp.
GGTTGACTTCGACCCTACGATTTTGATGTGAGCAGAACTATGGAAAGGAATTGGAAAGTATTGAAAAGCGAAAAAGACTACCAAAAGGCATCGCTGAGGCTCATGGAGATTTTCCACGCAGAGCCAAACACTCCGGAAAGCGACGAGCTCGAGCTTCTGTTGGTTCTGGTCAAAGATTATGATGACAAGCATTACGAGCTCCCAGAGCTTGATCCGCTGGAAGTCATCAGGCACAAGATGCAGGAGATGGGGATCAAAGCCAAGGATCTTGAGCCAATCATTGGAAGCAAAGGCCATGTCTCTGCGGTTTTGTCAGGCAAGCGCGATATCACGCTGAAAATGGCCCAAAAGCTTAAGAATTTCTTCAGTATTCCTGCAGAGGTATTTTTCCAAGGCTCTTGATTGGGGCACGCATGGCCTAAAGCAAGCTCCTTTCGGGATTTTGTCTGGTGTCCCAGATGGAAAGAATATGGATTTCGGAGGGATGAACTTCGTAGAAAATAAGGTAAGCCCGCATGACAACCACTCTGGTTTTTTTGTCTTTTGCAAGCCTTCCGATATAATTGTGTTGGACAATCTTGTTGATCAGACTGTCGATTTCTTCAAGCAATTTTAGGCTATAGGCAGTACTTCGGTTTCGCCGATTATAGAACTCCAGAATTTCCGTCAGTTCAGAATTTGCGCGATTGGACCAGATTACTTCTTGGTGAGCCATTCTTTCATCTCAGAAATTACCTGGCTGTGCCGCTTTGATTTTCCGGCTGCGATTTCTTCCCGACTGAGTGTTATGGCTTGGATTTGATCCTCTGAAAGTTCAAAAAGTGGCTGCTCGGTCGAATCCAATAGGGTTTGAAGTGCTTTTAAGAATTTAAGGTCCTGAGAGGACTGAATTCTGGAAATCAAATCATTTTTTATCTCTGCTGCCGTATCCATAGGTCTCTTGATTTAATCTTCTACCAAAATACGGATTCCGATAGGATTTTTCCTGTTTTTGCCATCATTACTGTCCCCACT
>CAZGYC010000484.1:0-1009 GCA_964530015.1 uncultured Limnohabitans sp.
TCGGAGTGCCTTTTGTCTGGATGGTGGCACCGGGTAGCGGCTCGCGCCGATAATCATCCCTGATCAGCCCATTGACATGGATTCTTTGGGCAAATGCACCTTCAAAAAGAAGTAAGAAAAACAGCAGGGGTAGTAATTTTTTCATGTCTTTTATACAATTCTTATTTAGACTTATTCTAAAAAAGTCTAGATTTATGGCGCAAAAGTAAATCCTCCGGGGAGATAGGCAAGTGCTGATTCTAAAAAAAAAAGACGCGAAAGGGAATTTTTGAACAAAACCGAAAAACTGACGATGCTGAAACCGGAATTGGCCGAAAAGATGGAGCAGGCCAAAAACCTGTTGGAGTCAAATCTCCAAAATCCCCCTTCAATAGCCGAGTTGGCACATTGGGTAGGGGTGAACGAGACCTATCTGAAGACCCATTTCAAAGCCGCTTTTGGCATTACCGTGTATGGTTTTGTCAAAAAGCAACGAATCCAAAAAGCAAAACGATTGCTCCGTGAAGGGGAAATGAACGTGTCCGAGATCGCCCGCGCCGTGGGATATAAGCATGCAACCCATTTCACCGCGGCTTTTAGAAAGGCCACCGGAGTTTCCCCAAGAGACTTTGCCCAGCAGGGTGTTTGGACAGGCAATCCTCTGGGTATCTATTCCAAGCCGTGACCTGATGTTGTGACCGTTCAGGTTGATTATTCGCCTTTGATGGGCTGGATTCAGCCGCAGCAGATTATTTTATTTATGGATATATGGAATCTTGCCAGCAATTGAAAATTACAAGATGGCCTCGACTTCGCTCGGCCACCGGAGCTTTGGATTTTAAGGGATGGGGGGAGGAAATGCGGCGAAGCCGCATTTCCTCCCCCCATCCCAAACAAGATCCCATCGGACACCGAGCGAAGTCGAGGTGCCATCAAGAGTTAATTTGGCTACTGGCAAAGTAACGGATATACATAATTTTCTTAGATTGATTCTAAACAATCAAAAACTCTTCTTTAGATTTGTTCCAAA
>CAZGYC010000485.1:0-1009 GCA_964530015.1 uncultured Limnohabitans sp.
TGAAAAAGGGGCGGCTTATCAGCCTAACCCCTTTTTTTAGTCGGACAACAATGTTAAAATTTCGGAATATGGAATCATATTCGTCTTTTGAATCTTGATCCACTAACAGTTTAGATTGGCTCTCAGATGTATTAATATTCTCAAAAGACTTAATTACCAAAATATCTTTGGCTTCAATATCATTATTATCAACCTTGATTGAGTAAGATGATGTTTTTCCGTGTAATCTATCTTTTGGTGTTCCTCCTTTTGATAATTCTTGAAAAGTATTTGCAAAGGAAGTTTTCATAACTCCGTTTGAAGCATAAACAACTATTGTATTTGATTGCGTAAAATCAAATGTGTGCCTTAGCTTATTAATTCCAAAGCAATTTTCTAACTCCAAGTCGATTTTATCCATTATTTAATCATAAAGATTTTTCACATAGTTGTTAATGTAGCTGTTCAAACCGCTTCCACTTTTTGCAAGTCGTTTCAAATTCTCCACGTGATTTTGTCCAGCCTTTCGATAACTATATCTATATGTTCTAGCTGTACCAGAAAATTTCACAAGGATATAATCAGAACCTATTTCATAGGTTGAAACTCCTGAACCACCACTTGAATTTCTATATCTTTCCATAATCACATTTTTTGAAACTCATATCCTGCTTTTTTAATATTTCTGTCAAAATATTGACCGTGCGAGCTTGCACTCATCAATTCTTCATAAACATTTTCGGGAACATCAAAATATTGATAAACACCACCGTGATTAAATTCTATTTCAAGAATTTCGTTTTTTGCATCATATCCAACAGATGCAAGATTTGAGGATTCTACTGATTGTCTTTCCATATTGCTCAATTTTTATTTCTATTTAATCTCCTAGCCGAAAGCTTTTTCCAAATACTATCCGCCAATTTTATTTCCTTATCAGTAAAGCCATATCCGTTTTTCAGGATTTGCTTGTTGGTGATTTTTAAAATTTCATCAATGCTTTTTTTCTCCCGCATCATTTTGTCAATGG
>CAZGYC010000486.1:0-1007 GCA_964530015.1 uncultured Limnohabitans sp.
CAATCTTTCAATTTTACAATCCCATAAATGAAAAAATACGACGTGACCGGCATCGGCAATGCCCTGGTGGATATCGAATTCAAAGTGACCGATCAGTTTTTTGCTGACAACGGAGTCGAAAAAGGCCTGATGACTTTGGTGGATGAGGAACGCCAAAATTCCCTGATGCAGGTGATCAACACGGTTGAAGCCAAAAAGCAAGCGGGAGGATCAGCCGCCAACTCTGTAGTGGCGGTAAGCCAATTTGGCGGGAAATCCTACTATTGCTTCCGGGTGGCCAATGACGAATTGGGTCATTTTTACCTCAAAGATTTGGTGGATTCGGGGGTGGATTCTGCGTTGACAGAGGCTAATCTACAGGAAGGGATCACCGGCAAATGCCTGGTGATGGTGACCGAGGATTCCGAACGTACGATGAACACGTTCTTGGGAATCACCCAGAATTTCTCTGTGAATGACCTCAATGAAACGGCGATAAAAGATTCCAAATACCTCTTCATCGAAGGGTATCTGATCACCTCTGAAAATGGCAAAGCCGCCATGAAGCGTGCCAAGAAAATTGCGGAGGAAAACGGGGTAAAAGTCGCTATGACCTTTTCGGATCCGGCGATGGTCAAATATTTCCGGGAACCATTTGACCAGGTGATCGGTGCCAGCGTGGATTTGCTTTTTGCAAATGAGGAAGAGGCCATGCTTTTCACCGGAAAAGACAATCTGTCTGAGGCTCGCGAGGAATTGAAAAAAGTAGCCCGGCACTTTGTGATCACCTTGGGGAAAAACGGCGCAATGATCTTTGACGGGGACACCTTCATCGACATTGAGCCTTACCAGACATTGGCGGTCGACAGCAATGGGGCCGGGGATATGTTTGCGGGAGCCTTTTTGTTCGGAATTACCAACGGCCACAGTTACGCATCCAGTGGAAAGTTGGCCTCCATGGCGAGCTCCAGGATCGTAAGCCAGTTTGGGCCAAGGCTCAAGTGGCACGAGGCCAAAGAAATCCTGGC
>CAZGYC010000487.1:0-1005 GCA_964530015.1 uncultured Limnohabitans sp.
ATGCGATATCGATCGCTAATCAGCTATTATATGAAAATACAGTTATTATTGAAAGTTGCGACATTAACTCTCGTTCAGCAGATGTTCGTGGCGGGAAAAGAGGAATCTATGTCGACGGTGCTTCAAGGAGTGCCGGCGGGGACTTTTATTGAATTTGTGCGAGGTTCCGATAATTTGGATCTCCGGATTCAATCGAAGGAGCGGCATATGGAAGTATTATGGCATTGTGATTTCAAAAAGTCTCAATCCATTATTCCAATGTATCTTGATTATAATGTTTATCCTGACATGCGCCTCATGTCCGCCAGTCATCAAGAAGGTATTTTGGTGGTTGTGTTTAAAATTGACTTCCCGCAGACTTCGCCATGGTGGACATTGCATAAAGATGCCCGCTATCGTTATTTCATGAAAACCTATCAAAAGTCTAAAGATGGTGATTGGAAGATTAAATTCTCCGTTTACATCGGATCGATCTGGTGGGATGTGCATAACGAGGAAATTGCGGGAGTTTCGATTGTCTCTCCGGGCGAGTATGAGGTGATTTTCAAAAAAGGATGGAAGTTGAGTTCAGGAATTTCATCGCCGGAGAGTTTCGGCGAGATTTCCGTTTTTGACGATACGCCTAAGAACATCGAATGGTCGAATCGGGATATGATTTACAAAATCACCGTAGCCGATCCAACTCGGCGAAGGTTTTTTTATGACGCCAAAAAGGCGAATTTGTTTCTGTTGGATCCCAATCAGAAAAAAGTGTGTTCTCCTTCCGCTGTATGGTGGCCATCTTTTAATGAATTGGTCTACGACGCGCATGCGGATCATGGCTGGACAAGGGAACTTGAGAGACAGAAAAAAATGAGGAAGGAGAACCAGGTCCGTGAACTTCAAGACTTGTACGTGAAATAAGCTTGGATGACCTCCGGCGAACGTTCAACGGATCCTCCGTCTGATGTATGGGGTCGGTGAAAGCGCCGGGATGAACCGGCTTGGAATAGAGAATGAAAGAGT